>JBKHXR010000001.1:0-96895 GCA_046565905.1 Thermoleophilia bacterium
TTCTGGAACATCCAGAAGATCAGGAAGAAGCCGCCCGACGAGACCTCGCCTATCTGCTCCACCACCGCCAGGTAGGAGGCGAAGAAGCCGGCGCCGATGCCCGCCAGGTACATGAACGGGAGCACCATCCAGGCGGCCAGCAGGCGCGTGGCGCACAGGAAGGTCAGCGAGGAGATGCCCATCACCTCGAGCGCGTCGATCTCGTCCGAGATGCGCATGGCGCCGATCTCGGCCACGAGGCCCGTGCCGACCTTCGCGGACATCATGTAGCCGAAGGCGTAGGGCATGATCTCGCGCAGGTCGCACCAGGCGCTGAAGACGCCCGCGTAGGCGGGCGCGCCCACGGAGCGGTTGAAGTACGCCCCCTCGATCCCGCACTGGAGGCCGAGGATGAACGCGAGCCCCCAGATCACGAGCGCGGAGCCGAGGATCAGGATGCCCGCCTGCCGCAGCGCCTCGCCGAAGAAGTGGAAGACGCGCCCGCTGAAGACGGCGCCGGCCACGCGGGCGGAGAACTTCGCGATGTCGCCGAAGGAGGCGATCCAGTCGCGCGGGACGCTCAGCCAGGTCCTCCCCATCAGCTGACCCTCACTTGATCACCGAGATCTCGGGGTGCGTGGCCAGGAGCGTTTGCGTGAAGACGTAGTTGAACGCGAAGATGCCGAGGAAAGCGATCACGACCGCCTGGTTGACCGCCCGGCCGACTCCCTCGGCCCCGCCTGACGCCGTCATCCCCTTGTAACAGCAGACGATCGCGATGATCGCCCCGAACAAGGTCGTCTTCAGCGTCGATCCCCAGAGATCCGTCAGCGATGCCTGGCCGAAGAAGTTCGCCCAGAACCCGCCCAGCGGCGCCTGGTTGACGAGCGTCGCGAGCACCCCCGCGAAGACGCCGAAGAGCAGCGCGTAGACGTTGAACAGCCCGGTCACGAGCATGAGCGCCAGGAAGCGCGGGACGACGAGGTTCTTGATCGGGTCGATCCCGAGCACCTGCAGCGCGTCGAGCTCCTCGCGGATCTTCCGCGCGCCGAGGTCGGCGGTGATCGCGGTGCCCGCCACGCCGGCCAGCACGATCGCCGTCACGAACGGCGCGAACTCGCGGATCGACGCGAGCACGAAGAAGCCGCCGAGGCGGTCGATCGCCCCGAAGAGGACGAGGAAGTTCGCCGCCTGCAGGCCCGGCGCGCCGTAGCCGAAGGCGACCGTCGAGACGAGCAGCGGAAACCAGCAGAGCTTCAGGGCGAAGAGGAACTGGTTGACGAACTCGCCGCCGTAGGGATACGGCGGGCGCACGGCCGAGACGATCGTCCTGCCGGTCAGGATCATCATGTCCCCGACCTCTTCGAGCAGGCTCTTCGTCGGCAGGAACGCTCGATCGGCGACGTTGCGAACCATCAGCTCTCTGCTCTCCTCGCTGCTCCCGGACGACGGCGCTCTCCCACGCTTCGCCGCAGCGTAGGTGAACGGCGGTCCCGCCGCCAGTCTGCTCGGCGCCGAGGAGCCTGCAAGCGGCGGGAGCGCGGCCGCGCCCGTGGTACGTTGGCGCCGCTTTGAGGAGGGCCGAGCCGAACCTGTGCGCGTGCGCCGCTGCGGCCGCGGCAACGCTGGCCCTGGCCGCGTGCGGCGGCGAGCGACGGGACGCGGGCGTGCGCGATCGCAGCTATGCCGTCGAGATCGAGCGCGTCTCGTTTGCGGCGCGCCAGCATCTCGCAGAGCGCAACGAGCTCGTGATCGCGGTTCGCAACACCGGCGCGCGGACGATCCCGAACCTGACGGTCACGGTGCGCGGCTTCGACACGCGCTCAGGCGCGCCGCGCGAGACCGACTTCGGCCGCGACCTGTGGATCGTCGACAGCGCGCCCGCCGGCGCGCGCACCGCCTTCGAGGACACGTGGACCGCCGGCCGCCTCGCGCCGGGCAGGACGAAGCAGCTGCGCTGGGAGGTCACGCCCGTCGTCCCCGGCGTCCACGAGCTCACCTACGAGGTCGCGCCCGCGATCGCCGGCGGCGCTCGGCTCGAGCTCGAGTCGGGCGGTCGCCCGCGCGGCTCGCTCGCCGTCCGCGTCGCCGACGAGCCCGCGACCGCACGGGTCGACCCGCAGACCGGACGCGTCATCCGTTAGGAGTACGTCGCATCTAGTCGGATACGTCCCTTCTCAACGTGGACAAGGGAGCAAGCGATGGCGTACCGGGGACTCGAGGCCTAGCTGACCGACCACCTTGCCGGAGCGACCGCCGGGGTGAACCCCGCGCAGATCGCCGCCCAGGAGCACCGCTCCGACGAGCACGGCGCGTTCTTCGGTGAGATCGACAGCGGGTCGCGCCGCAGGCGCTGGCGCACACCGCCCTCGTCTGAGCATCAGCGCGGCAGTCGCGGCGCGATGATGCGGTAGGCCTTCAGTCCCAGCCCGAGCCGCTCACGGTCCTCGGACTGCATCGGATCCAGGCCGGTCAGGTCGCGCACGCGCTCCAGCCGGTAGGCGACGGTATGCCGGTGGGCGTGGATCGCGGCGGCCGTCGCGCTCATGTGGCAGTTGGCGGCGAGGTAGGCCTCGAGCGTGCCGACGAGATCGGTGCGGTACTGATCGTCGTAGCGGACGACCGGCGCGACCGTGTCCTCGTAGAAGGACCGCACCTCCTCGGGGTGTGAGGCGAGCACCCGGAACAGCAGCCGGTAGGTGCCCTGGTTGATGTCCTCGGCGATCGGCTCGCCCGACACGGTCAGGACGTCGAGCACCAGCTCGGCCTCCTGCACGGCGCGACCGAGGTCCGCCGGCGCGGCGTAGAACGAGGACAGCCCGACGATGCCGTGGCGCTGCAGCCGCGCCGCGAGCCGCGCGGCCGCCGCCAGCGTCAGCTCGGCGCCGTCCTCGCCGATCGCCGGCAGCAGCGCGTAGACGCGTCCGCGCTGCGATCGGTTCGCGAGTCCCTCCATGTGCTGCGCGAGCGCTCCGGGCACGTCCTCGGCGATCGTCGTCACGACATGGCGCGGGCGGTCGGTGTGCAGTTCGGCGCAGAGCGCCACCGCGCCGCGGCTCAGGTCGCAGCCCAGGCGCGCGGCACGCCGCACGAGCTCGTCGGGCGGCAGCCCCCCGCTCGCGCGCAGATCCTCCAGAAACGAGCCGCGCAGGTTCTGCTCCACCTCGTCGCGCGCCTCCTCGACGGCGACCTCGGTGAGCGACGCGACGGCGGCGAGGTGCAGGTACTCCGACGCCTCGCCGCCCGCGGCGGCGGCGCCGTCGAGCAGCAGGACGCAGCCGACGGTCTCGTCACCGGATGCGATCGGAATCTCGACCGCCAGGCCGCGCGGGGGGTTCGCCGGCCGGTCGGCGACGCAGTCGGCGACGTAGCGGCGCAGCTCCGGCAGCCGCTCGGCGGCGGGCGCGCCGTGGGGAGCGATGACCGCGGTGCCCAGCCGGGGCACGACGATCGCCACCGTTGCGCCGACGGCCTCGGCGGCGAGCTCGGCGACGCGCTGCAGGCCGTCGCCGGCGAGGACGGCGTCGACCATGCGCAGATGCAGCCCCCTCAGCCGCTCGACGAGGGTGGCCGCTGTCGGGGCGGCCACCCTCACCACCCCTACGAGGCCGCGGCCGTCGCCGCGTCCGGATGCGCCTGCAACGTCTCCTCACCCGACTCCCCGGTGCGGATCCGGTAGGCCTCCTCGACGGGAAGGACGAACACCTTCCCGTCGCCGACGGCACCCGTGCGCCCGTGCTTGAGGATCGTGTCGACGATCGTCATGACGTCCTTCGTCGCGACGACGCACTCGATCTTCACCTTCGGGCGCAGGTAGTTGGTCAGCTCCGCTCCGCGGTAGCGCTCGGTGATGCCCTTCTGGCGTCCCGAGCCCTTCACCTCGCTGATCGACAGCGAGGGGAAGCCGAGCGTCAGAAGCTCCGTCCTGATCGGCTCGAAGGCCTCGTGACGGATGTACGCGATCACCATCTTCATGCGGGACTCTCCTTCGTGGCCATCGCCGGAACCGGCGCGGGGGCGATCGTAGCCGTCGGCCCTCCGCCGTATCCGATCAGCTCGGCCGGCGGGATGAACTGCTCGGGATAGCCGTACATGCCGTGCTCGGAGATGTCGAGGCCGGCGTCCTCCTCCTCCTCGCTGACCCTGAGGCCGATCGTCGCCTTGATCGCGCCCAGCGTCGCGAACGACAGCACGAAGACGGTGAGGAACGTCAGCACCACCGCCGCCGCCTGGACGCCGAGCTGGTCCAGGCCGCCGCCGTAGACGAGGCCCGGCTTGCCGACGCCGACGTACTCGGCAAGGCGTGGCGACGTGAAGATGCCGCAGGCGCGCGTGCCCCAGATGCCCGCGACCCCGTGCGCCGACAGCGCGCCGACGGGATCGTCGAGCTTCTTGTCGATCGCCAGCACGCAGACGACGACGAGCAGCCCGCCGACGAGGCCGATGATCGGCGCCGCCCAGAACTCGACGTAGCCGGAGGGCGCCGTGATCGCGACGAGGCCGGCGATCGCGCCGTTGCCGATCATGCCGATGTCCAGCGTGCGCTGCATGAGCCGCCCGATGATCATCGCGCCGATCACGCCGCCGGCCGCGCCGAGGTTCGTGACCGCGATGACCTCCGCGAAGCGGTTGTCGGCCGTGCCGAGCGTCGAGGCGCCGTTGAAGCCGAACCAGCCGAGCCAGAGGATCAGCACGCCGAGGCCGAACAGGGGCATGTTGTGCCCCGGGATCGCCCGCGGCCTGCCGTCGGCGCCGTACTTGCCCTTGCGCGGGCCGAGCAGGATGACGGCCGCGAGCGCGGCGGTCGCACCGGTCAGATGCACGACCGACGAGCCGGCGAAGTCCTGCACGCCGCTGCCGATCTCGGCGAACAGCCCACCGCCGAAGCCCCAGTGGGCGATCAGCGGGTAGATGACGCCGGCGAAGACGATCGCGAACGGGACGTACGCGGCGAACTTCATGCGCTCCAGCGTCGTCCCCCACACGATCGCCAGCGAGACCGCGGCGAACATGAACTGGAAGATGAAGAAGGCTGCCGTCTCGCCGCTGGCGGCCTCACCGCCGACGTCGCGTCCGAACTGGAACAGCCAGCCGGTGTCGCCCGCCAGCCAGCCGCCGTCGCCGAACGCGATCGCGAAGCCGAACGCCCACCAGACGACCGAGGCGACCGAGAAGTTGACGAGGATCTTGGCGATCCCCATGCCGGCGTTCTTGCCGCGCGAGAAGCCGATCTCCAGAAAAGCGAACCCAGCCTGCATGAAGAACACGAGCGCGGTGCCGACGAGCACCCATGTGGTGTTCACCTCGCTGACGAGGGCTTCGAGGCTCGGCCCGTCCTGCGCCAGCGCCCCCGCGGGGAGAGCGAGCAGGACCACGATCGCCGACAGGGCGCCCCGGACCAGGGTGGTACGTCTCATGTAGGGATTCCTCCTTGGAGGTTCGAGTGCGCCGTCAGTCTGCGGTCTGACCCGCTGCCCGGTCTTTGTCCCGATGTCCAGACATCGCCGGGTCCGATTCGCCACCGGTCGCGCGCACGCGGGGTTAGAGTCCGCCATGGACAAACGTGGCCCTCCGGGGCTGTCCCCGTGGACAAGGCCATGCCCGGGTCACGTGGTTACAGTCGTCGCGTTCACACCGAGGAGGACCATGAGCAGAATCAGGCAGCAGAACGTGACGGCCGCGCAGTGGAGCGCCAACGGGGGCGCGCTCGGCTCGCCCGATCTGACGGTCGCCGGCAACCAGGTCTTCGGCGCCAACGTCTTCAGCATGGACGTCCAGCGCGCACGCCTGCCCAAGCACGTCTTCAAGGCCCTGCAGGAGTCGCTCGCCAGGGGCGAGTCGCTCGACACCGCGCTGGCCGACTCCGTCGCGCAGGCGATGAAGGGCTGGGCGCTGGAGAAGGGCGCGACCCACTTCACGCACTGGTTCCAGCCGCTGACCGGGGTGACCGCCGAGAAGCACGACTCCTTCTACGGGCCGACGGGCGACGGCAACGCGATCGCCGAGTTCTCGGGCAAGGAGCTCATCCAGGGCGAGCCCGACGCCTCCTCGTTTCCGACCGGCGGCATCCGGGCGACCTTCGAGGCCCGCGGGTACACGGCGTGGGACCCGACCTCGCCGGCGTTCATCATGGAGAACCCCAACGGTGCGCTGCTCTGCATCCCGACGGCGTTCGTCTCGTGGACCGGTGAGGCGCTGGACACGAAGATCCCGCTGCTGCGCTCGATGGACGCGCTCTCCAACGCCGCGGTCCGCGCGCTGCGCCTGCTCGGCGACGACGAGGCGCAGCGCGTCTTCACGACCGTCGGGCCCGAGCAGGAGTACTTCCTGATCGACGAGCAGTACTACTTCGAGCGACCGGACCTGATCACCACCGGCCGGACGCTGTTCGGCGCCAAGCCGCCCAAGGGCCACGAGCTCGACGAGCACTACTTCGGCTCGATCCCGGAGCGGATCCTCGCCTGCATGATGGAGACCGAGCTCGAGCTCTCCAAGCTCGGCGTGCCGGTGAAGACGCGCCACAACGAGGTCGCCCCCAACCAGTACGAGATCGCGCCGATCTTCGAGAACTCGAACGTCGCGGCCGACCACCAGCAGCTCACGATGCAGCTGCTGCAGAACGTCGCCCGCCGCTACGGCCTCGTCTGCCTGCTGCACGAGAAGCCGTTCGCCGGCGTCAACGGGTCGGGCAAGCACAACAACTGGTCGATGGGGACCGACACGGGCGTGAACCTGCTCGAGCCGGGCGCGACGCCGCACGACAACCTGCAGTTCCTGTTCTTCTGCACGGCCGTCGTCAAGGCCGTCAACAAGCATCAGGCGCTGCTGCGCGCATCGGTCGCCAACGTCGGCCAGGACCATCGCCTGGGCGCCAACGAGGCGCCGCCGGCGATCATCTCGATCTTCCTCGGCGGCGAGCTGGAGAAGGTCTTCAACGCCGTCGCCTCCGGCGACGCCGCGGTGTCGTCGGACAACGGGTTCCTCGGGCTGGGCACGCCGGCGCTGCCGCCATTGCCGCTGCACGGCGGCGATCGCAACCGGACGTCGCCGTTCGCGTTCACCGGCAACAAGTTCGAGTTCCGGATGCTCGGCTCGTCGTCGTCGCTCGGGCTGCCCAACACGGTGCTCAACACGATCGCGGCCGAGGCGATCGACGAGCTCGCCGAGGCGCTCGAGCGCCAGTTGGCCGACGCGTCGTCGCTCGACGAGGCGGTCATCGCCGTCGTCAGGGACGCCTACAACGCCAACAGCGCGGTCGTCTTCGGCGGCGACAACTACTCCGCGGAGTGGCACGCCGAGGCGGAGGGGCGCGGGCTGCACAACCTGCGCACGACGCCCGACGCGCTGCCCTGGTTCGTCGAGCAGCAGACCGTCGAGGTGATGGGCAGGTACGGCGTGCTCTCCGAGCGCGAGCTCGAGGCGCGCTACGAGGTCGCCGTCGAGCAGTACTGGGTCAAGCTCAACATCGAGGCCGAGACGGCGGCCTCGATCGCGCGCACGATGCTGCTGCCGGCCGCCGTCCGCCACCTCAACGAGCTCATCGCGTCGGGTCGCGAGGGGCTGATCGACGAGTTCGCGCCGCTCGTCGGCAGCTTCCACAAGGCGATCGTCGCGCTCGAGAAGGCCAACGGCGATCCCGGCCTGGAGGGCATGGACCTCGCGCTGTACTTCCGCGACACGGTGATCCCGTGCGTCGACGACGTGCGCGCGTGCGCCGACCGGCTCGAGCGGCTCGTCGCCGACGACCTGTGGCCGCTGCCGAAGTACGCCGAGGTGCTGTTCATCACGTAGCGGTCAGGCCGCTCTTTCGTGGCGCGGGGAAAGCGGCGGTCGGCGCTGCCTTCGCGAGCGCGGGTGTGACGTCTCGTCGTCGCAGGGCGACGACGATTCGTCACACCTGCCCCGCCGCGGGGATCAGTGCGCGACGAGCTCCCTCTCGGGCGCGAGGACCGTGCCCTTCTCCGCTCCCAGCCCTGTCTCCGAGCGCACGTGCAGCTCGGAGAACTGGCGCTCGTTGCCGCGTTCGGTCGACAGCACCGTGCCCAGCCAGCAGCCGAGGAAGCCGAGCGGAATCGAGATGATGCCGGGGTTGGCGAGCGTGTAGAAGGACAGCAGCCCGCCCTCCGCATCCGGTCCGGGCCAGACCTTCGGCGAGATGATCACGAGCACGATCGCGCTGACGACGCCGAACAGCACGCCGGTCACCGCCCCCGTCGTGTTGAAGCGCCGCCAGGTCAGCGCGAGCAGCAGCGCCGGGAAGTTCGCGCTCGCGGCGACGGCGAACGCGAGGCCGACCATGAACGAGACGTTCAGCCCCGCTCCGCCGATGATCGCGATCACGATCGCGATCGCGCCGATCGAGGCGGCGGCGATCCGCGCGACGAGCACCTCCTCGTGCTCGGAGTCGCGGCCCTTGCGGATGACGTTGGACCACAGGTCGTGCGCGACCGCGCCCGACGCCGAGAGCACGAGCCCCGCCACGACCGCGAGGATCGTCGCGAAGGCGACCGCCGCGATGACGGCCAGGAAGAGGTCGCCGCCGAAGGTCCCCGCGCCGCCGCCGAGGAACTCGGCGAGGTTCGGCGCGGCGAGGTTGCCGCCGGTTCCCGCCGCCGCGACGCCGCCCTCGCCGAGCAGCGCCCGCGCGCCGAAGCCGATGAACGTCGTCAGGATGTAGAACGCGCCGATGATGAACATCGCCCAGACGACCGACGAGCGCGCCGCGCGCGAGTCGGGGACGGTGAAGAAGCGCATCAGGATGTGCGGCAGGCCGGCGGTTCCCAGCACGAGCGCGATGCCCAGCGAGACCGTGTCGATCGGGCTCGAGAGGAACGTGCCGGGGCCCAGCGAGAACGTCGACTCGGCGGTCGTGTTGGCCGCGGCGCGGTTGAACAGCTCGATCGGGTCGAAGCCGACGCGCTCGAGCACGAAGACCGACATCACGATGATGCCCGTCATCAGCAGGACGGCCTTGATGATCTGCACCCACGTCGTGGCGAGCATCCCGCCGAAGATCACGTAGCAGAGCATGGCCGCGCCGGTGATCACCACCGCGATCGAGAAGTCGATGCCGACGAGCGCCTGGATCAGGACGCCGGCGCCGACCATCTGCGCGATGAGGTAGAAGGCGGCCACGGTCAGCGTCCCGATCGCCGCGGCGACCCGTGCGGGACGCTCGCGCAGGCGGAAGGAGAGCACGTCGGCGATCGTGTACTTGCCGGCGTTTCGCATCCGCTCGGCGAGTAGGAACATGACCGTCAGGAAGGCGACGAGGAAGCCGACGGAGTACAGGAACCCGTCGAAGCCGAAGATGAAGATCAGGCCCGCGATGCCGAGGAAAGACGCCGCCGAGAGGTAGTCGCCGGAGATCGCCAGCCCGTTCTGGAAGCCCGTTATCGAGCGCCCGGCGGCCCAGAACGCGGTCGCGCCGGTCATCCGCTTGGACGCCCAGTAGGTGATCGCGAGCGTGCCGGCGAGGACGATCGAGAAGATCACCAGCGCCTCGACGTTGACGGCTGCGACGACGGTCATCGCCGCATCTGCTCGCGCGTGACGTTGTCGGCGAGCGAGCCCGCCGGCGGACGCTCGCGCGCGGTGGCCAGCGCGCGCTGCCTGGCCTTCTCGGCGAGCGGGTCGTACACCTTCTCGGAGCGGCGCAGGTACATCATCCCGAGCACGCCGACCATCGCGAACTGCGTCAGCGCCAGGCAGTAGCCGATCGTCAGCCCCTCGTAGGCGGAGCGCGCCATGAAGTCCGGCGCGTATCCGGCGAGCAGGATGAACCCGATGTACCAGCCGAGGAAGAAGACCGTGGCCGGCAGGACGAAGCGCCTGCGGCTGGCGATCAGCTCCTTGAACTCGGGCGACCGTTCGACGGCCTCCCAATCGACGCGCGGCTCGACCGACGACATGCCTCTCCCCTTCCGATGCGGTTGTACCGATCGCCACTTACCCCCCGCGCGAGGCCGATATGCAGCAAGAACCTCGGCTGGCGGAGAGCCTGCGGCGCCCGCGGCTGGCAAGCTTGCGCGCGTGCTCGCGCCGCTGCGCACCGTGACGGCCACCCGCTACGCCGAGGCGCTGCGCGAGGGCGGGTCGCTGCCCGGGCTGATCGAGGCCGACGACGACGGCCTGTACGTGACCAAGTTCCGCGGCGCCGGGCAGGGCGAGAAGGCGCTCGTCGCCGAGGTCGTCGCCGGCGAGCTCGGTCGCGCGCTCGGGCTGCCGGTACCCGAGCTCGTCGTCGTCGACGTCGACCCGGCGCTGGCGGCGGCCGAGCCCGACCGCGAGATCCAGGAGCTGATCGAGGCCAGTCCGGGCCCGAACCTCGGGATCGACTTCCTGCCCGGCTCGCTGCCGTACACGCCTGCCAGCGAGATCGATCCGGCGCTCGCCGCCGACGTCGTCTGGTTCGACGCGCTCGTCACGAACGTCGACCGCACGCATCGCAACCCGAACCTGCTCGTCTGGCACCGGCGGATCTGGCTGATCGACCACGGCGCCGCGTTCTTTCGCCAGCACGGCGACAGGCCGCTCGCGCACGGCGCGCACGAGCCGATGCCGCTGCCGACGCTCGCCGAGCACGCGCTGCTGGCGCGAGCGGGGTCGATCGAGGAGGCCGACGAGCGTCTCGGCAGCCGCGCGCTCGCCGCCGTCGGGGAGGCCGTCGCGCGGATCCCGGCGCAATGGCTGGGCGCCGACCCGGCGTCGCGCCGGGGCGACTTCGCGGCGTTCCTGACCCAGCGCCTGGCGCGCCCGCGAAGCTTTCTGAAGGAGATCGAGCATGCCCGCGGCTGACACGCCGTTCGCGTACGCGATCCTGCGCGTCGTCCCGAGCGTCGAGCGCGGAGAGCAGCTCAACGTGGGCGTCGTCGTGTTCTGCCGGCAGCGCGACTTCCTCGACCTGCGCGCGGAGATCGACGAGCGCCGCCTCGCCGCGCTGGCGCCCGGCCTGGACGCCGGCGAAGTCCGTGCGAGCCTGGCGGCGATCCGCGCCGTCGTCCGCGGCGAGCCGGGCGGCGGGGCGCTCGCGCAGCTGACGCCGTCGGAGCGCTTCGGCTGGGTCGTCGCCCCGGCGTCGACCGTCATCCAGCCCTCGAAGGCGCACACCGGGCTGACGCGCGACCCGGGCGCGACGCTCGAGCGCCTGTTCGCGGCGCTCGTGACCGCGCCCGCCGACCCCTGAGCGGTGCACGCGATCATCAAGCCGACGGGGTCGCCACGCGAGCGCCCGGCAGACCGCATCCGGGCCCTCGAGCATCAGCGACCGAGGTGCTCGAGCAGCGGCTGACGCCGCATCCAGAGCTCGCCGCGCAGCCTCGGGTCCGGCCCCAGCCGTGAGCGCAGAGTGGCGCGTCGGCGGTCCTGCGCCCCGGCGTCGCCTAGCCTTACGGGTCGATGCGCGACTACACAGCGGCCATCCGGACCCACGTCGTCCTCTTCGAGGGCGGCATGGGAGCGACGCTCGAGCAGCTCGACCTGTCGCTCGAGAAGGACTACAAGCTCCCCGGGCGCGCGCATGAGGCGCTCGTCCTCAACCGCCCCGACGTCATCGAGCAGGTCCACGAGTCGTTCATCGAGGCCGGCGCCGACGCGCTGCAGACGGGAACGTTCCAGGCCAGCCGCCTGAAGCTCGACGAGTGGGGGCTGGGCGACGAGACGCTCGAGATCAACCGCCGCGCGGCCGAGATCGCGCGCCGCGTCGCCGGCGAGGACCGCTTCGTCGCGGGCTCGATCGGCCCGACCGGCTTCCTGCCCGCCTCCGACGACCCGACGCTCGGCGACATCTCGTTCCGGACGCTGGCCGACACGTTCGCCGAGCAGGCCTACGGGCTGATCGACGGCGGCGTCGACGTCATCCTGATCGAGACCGCGCAGGACATCCTCGAGGTCAAGGCGGCGATCTTCGGCGCTCGCGCCGCGATGAAGCGCGCCGGCCGCGAGGTGCCGGTCCAGGCGCACGTCTCGCTGCTGCCCAACGGCGGCAAGATGCTGCTCGGCACCGACATCTCGGCAGCGCTCGCGACGCTGGAGGCACTCGGCGTCGCGGCGATCGGGCTGAACTGCTCGACCGGTCCGGAGGACATGCGCGACGCGATCCGCTTCCTCGGCGAGTTCTCGCCGGTTCCGGTCGCCTGCGTCCCCAACGCCGGCATCCCGATCCAGGGTCCGGACGGAGAGACGATCTTCCCGGAGGGTCCCGAGCAGTTCGCCAAGACGCTCGTGGAGTTCGTCGACCGCTACGACGTGAGCATCGTCGGCGGCTGCTGCGGAACGACCCCGGCGCACATCGCAGCCCTCGCCGAGCGCCTGCACGGGCGGCGCGCGAAGCCGCGTCCGGCGCCTCGCGAGGTGCACGTCAGCTCGATGATCAGCGCGACGCCGCTCGTGCAGGAGCCGCGGCCGACGATGGTCGGCGAGCGCGTCAACTCGCAGGGCTCGCGCAAGGCCAAGGAGATGCTGCTGGCCGACGACTACGAGGGCCTCAACCAGATCGCCGAGGACCAGGTAGAGGGCGGCGCGCACGTGCTCGACCTCTGCGTCGCGCTGGTCGAGCGCGACGACGAGGCCGAGCAGATGCGCCGCGTAGCCGAGCGCGTCTCGCTGTCGCAGCCGGCGCCGATCCAGGTCGACTCGACCGAGCCCGAGGTCATCGAGGCGGCGCTCGAGCAGATCCCCGGCCGCGCGATCGTCAACTCGATCAACCTCGAGGCCGGGCGCGACAAGCTCGACCGCGTCGTGCCGATCGCGCTCGCCCACGGCGCCTGCCTGATCGCGCTGACGATCGACGAGATCGGGATGGCGAAGACGGCCGAGCGCAAGCTCGAGATCGCCAAGCGGCTGAAGGAGCTGTGCTGCGACGAGCACGGGCTGGACCCCGAGGCGCTGATCTTCGACTGCCTGACGTTCACGCTGACGACCGGCGACGAGGAATGGCGCCCGTCGGCGGTCGAGACGATCGAGGGCATCCGGGCGATCAAGGAGCACATCCCGATGGTCAAGACGTCGCTCGGCGTCTCCAACGTGTCCTTCGGCGTCTCGCCGCGCGCGCGCGCGGTGCTCAACTCCGTCTTCCTGCACCACTGCGTCGAGGCCGGCCTGGACCTGGCGATGGTCAACCCGAACCACATCACGCCATACGGCGAGATCGGCGAGCAGGAGCGCAGGCTCGCCGACGACCTCGTCTTCAACCGCCGCGAGGACGCGCTCGAGCTCTTCATCGCGCACTTCGAGGCGCAGACCGAGGAGGCCGAGGAGGAGAAGGCCGACCCGACGGCGGGGATGGAGCCCGAGCAGGCGCTGCACTTCCACATCCTGCGCCGCAGGAAGGAGGGCGTCGAGGACTGGATCGACCGCTCGGTGGAGAAGATCGGGGCGGTCCCGACCCTCAACGACGTGCTACTGCCGGCGATGAAGGAGGTCGGCGACAAGTTCGGCGCCGGCGAGCTGATCCTGCCCTTCGTCCTGCAGTCGGCGACCGTCATGAAGCGCGCCGTCGCGCAGCTGGAGAACTACCTCGACAAGGTCGAGGGGTACACGAAGGGCACCGTCGTGCTGGCGACCGTGTTCGGCGACGTGCACGACATCGGCAAGTCGCTCGTCAACACGATCCTCACCAACAACGGCTACACCGTCGTCGACCTCGGCAAGCAGGTGCCAATCTCGTCGATCCTCGAGGCCGCCCAGGAGCACGACGCGACGGCGATCGGGCTCAGCGCCCTGCTCGTCTCGACCTCCAAGCAGATGCCGCTGTGCATCGAGGAGCTGCACTCCAAGGGGCTCAGCTATCCCGTGTTGATCGGCGGCGCGGCGATCAACCGCGACTTCGGGCTGCGTGCGCTGTACCCGTTCAAGCGCGAGTCCGACGAGATCTACGAGCCGGGCGTCTTCTACTGCAAGGACGCCTTCGAGGGCCTCAACAAGATGGACCAGCTGATCGATCCCGAGCGACGCGAGGCGCTGCTGGCCAAGACGCGCGAGGCCGCCGCGCACTTCCGCGAGCACGGCAAGGATCCGCCGCCGCTGGTCACCGACGACGACTCCGTCCGCTCCGACGCGCGGATCGACGTCCCGATCCCCGAGCCGCCGTTCTGGGGCGCGCGCGAGATCGACGTGCCGCTGGACGAGGTGTTTCCCCATCTGGACACGCATGTGCTGTTTAAGCTGCACTGGGGCGGGCGCGGGGTGAAGGGCGAGGCCTGGCGCAAGCTCGTCGGCGAGGACTTCCAGCCGCGCCTGGAGCGCATGTGGCGCGAGCAGGACTACCTGCACCCGCGGGCGCTGCTGGGTTACTTTCCCTGCTACAGCGAGGGCAACGACATCGTCGTGCTCGATCCCGAGGACCACGCCACCGTCCTCGAGCGGCTGACCTTCCCGCGCCAGCCCGGCCACCATCGCATCTGCCTGGCCGACTTCTTCCGCCCCAAGGAGAGCGGTGAGATCGACGTCGTGGCGCTGCAGGCGGTGACGGTCGGACCGCAGGTCACCGAGGTGATCACCGCGCTCGAGCAGGAGGGCGAGTTCGCCGAGCAGCTGTTCACCCACGGTCTCGGCGTGCAGTCCGCCGAGGGCACCGCAGAGTGGCTGCACTCGCGCGTCCGTGCCGACCTCGGCATCGGCCCGACGGAGGGCCGGCGCTACTCGTGGGGCTATCCCGCCTGCCCCGAGCAGTCAGAGCACGAGAAGGTCTACCGCCTGCTGGACTGCCCTTCGATCGGCCTCTCGCTGACCGGCGGCTTCGCCGTCGAGCCGGAGCAGTCCACGCTGGCGATCGTCGCCCACCACCCGCAGGCCGTCTACTTCGGGATGAAGTCCGGCTTCCTGCCCAAGGACAAGGCGCCCGACGACGTCATCGCGGGCTCCGACCGCGACGCGACGATGCGCCGCGGCGACGTCGACCCGCTCGAGGGCCCGCCCGAGGACGAGCCGGCGCTGGCCGGCGAAGCGCGGGCGTAGGCCGACGCGGCGGCGCTACGGGCGCCTCACGATCCGGCGGATCGCGCGCAGCAGATATGGACCGAGCGTCTTTGCGTAGACGCCGTTGATGTGGTCGCTGTCGCGGTGGACGAGCACGCCGCCGATCACCGGATAGCAGCGGCGCGAGCCGCAGAAGAAGTCGGTCATGTCGACGGCGCGGTAGCGCGCTGACCTCAACCGCGCGACGGCGGACATCGCCGGGTCGGCGATCAGCGCGCGGCGGCGCGAGTAGGAGCAGGCGGTTCGCGCGCGGGCAGTGCCGGCGGCGATCACGCGCCGCACGCAGTCGAACGTCGTCGCCGGCAGCCTCGGCGTGTCGCGGATGACGATGACGCGCTTGACGTTGCGGGGCAACGCCCGCCAGGTGCGCGCGTAGCCCGCGGCCTTGACGCCGTGCTCGGTCTCCCCCGGGTTCAGCCGCACCGGCGTGGGCGCGTTCTGCGACACGACGACGGTGCTGATCTCGGGATGCTCGGCAAGCCACCTGACCACGGAGCGGTACCACGGCGCGCACGGCTCCAGCAGGCCGGTCGGCATCGCGAAGACGGCGTGGCCGAAGAAGCAGCCGGGGGCCGTGACCGAGAATCCATGCCAGCGCATCACGCGTGCGACGAGGTCCAGCGGCGTGCGCCAGTGCACCGCGTGGCTGTCGCCGATCAGCGCGATGTCCGCCACCGCACGGGCCGCGCGCGTGCCGAACGTGCACACGTCCGGATCGCGCTGCCTGCGGATCGGCGCGCAATAGGCCTCGTGGACGCCGGCGACCTTGTCGGGCTTCGGGGTGACGGTCCGCGTCCGGTTCATGCACGGGCGCTTGCGGTCGATCGCCGCGGCGCCGAAGCAGCGCGGCGCGGCCTGCGCGGCGCTCGGCTGCGCTGCGACGCCGACGAGCGCGGTCGCGGCGGTCAGCAGCACGAGGGCCAGGGGCTGCGCGCGACGCCGGCAATCGCTCCTCACGCCGCGCACGCTATCGCTGCATGATGTCGGCCGCGCCGCAGGCGAGCGCGGCTCGCGATCTCGCGCGCGCTACCCGGGCAGCCGCGCCTCCTCGAGGTCGAGGTCGCGCTCGATCAGCCGCATCGTCTCCTGGCGCAGCGTCCCCTCGTTGCGCAGGGCGAGGATGGCCGCCCGCTCGACGCCGATCAGCTCGCGGCGCAGCGCGCTGTAGCGCGCGACGCTGTCCGCGTGCGCCGCCTCGCCGCGGGCCTCGGCGCCGTCGCCGCCGACGACCGCGACGCAGCGCCGGAAGCGCGCCCGGTACAGCTCGCGCATCCGGCGCAGGCGCTCCTCGCCGATGCGCTCCTCGCGCTCGAGCTCGTCCAGACGGTCCAGCGCAGCCTGCGCCGCCTCGAGGCGCGCGATCGCCTCGTCCGGGCTCCAGTCGCGGACCGCCTCGATGCCCAGCCGGCGCATCAGCGGGCCGAGCGTCAGGCCCTGGCCGACGAGCGTCACGGCGATCACGCCGACGGTGACGAAGATCAGCAGCTCGCGCTGCTCGATCTGCTCGGACAGAGCGAGCGCCGCGGCGAGCGAGATCGCGCCGCGCATGCCGCTCCAGCCGACGACGAGCCGCTCGCGCCAGTCGTCGCCGGTGTCGGCACGCGCCGCCGCGGGCACCAGTCGCGCCAGCAGCGGAGCGAGCGCGACCCAGGCCAGGCGAACGCCGATCACGACGGCGCTGACGATCATCACGTCGACGAGCAGCGCGCCGGTACCGCCGCCTGCGCGCGCGTCGTCGACCACGCCCTCGAACTGCAGGCCGAGCAGGACGAACAGCGTCGCGTTGAGGCCGAACACGAGCACCTGCCAGAAGGCGACCGCGCTCAGCCGCGTGTCGGCGTCGAGCATGTCGTGCGAATGCCACCCGAACCAGACGCCGGCGACGACCGTCGCCAGGACACCGGACGCGCCGATCTGCTCGGCGCCGACGTAGGCGCCGTAGGCGATCAGGACCGACAGGAAGATCGCCAGCGGCACGTCGTCCAGCTGGCGCTGCAGCCGCTGCCCGCCCCAGCCGAGCGCCAGCCCGACGAGGACGCCGCCGGCGGCGCTGCGGACGAACTCCCAGGCCGCCTCGTCGAGCGCGAACGTTCCGGCCACCGCCGCGCTCGCCGCGACGCGGTAGGCGACGAGCGCCGCGGCGTCGTTGAGCATCGCCTCGCCCTCGACCGCCAGCCGCACGCGCTCGGGCACGCCGAGGCGGCTGAAGGTCGCCGCCGCCGAGACGGGATCGGTCGGACCGAGGATCGCGCCGAGCACGAAGGCCTCCGCCCAGCTCAGCCCGAGTGCGGCGTGGGCGACGACCGCGACCGCGGCCATCGTCACGAGCACGAGCGCGAACGTCAGCGAGAGCAGCTGGCCGGCGGCGGCACGCAGCTCCTGCGCCGAGGCCGAGAACCCCGCCGAGTGCAGCAGCGGCGGCAGGAACAGCAGGAAGACGGCCTCGGGCTCGAGCTCGACATCCGGCAGGCCGGGGACGAAGCCGATCGCCACGCCGCCGACGACGAGCACGATCGGATAGGGAATCGAGACGCGGTCTGCGAGGCGGACGAGCACCGCGGCGGCGAAGAGCACCGCGATGAGAAACTCGATCTCGCCCACGGCAACCGGATTGTACGAGCGCTACCGTGCCCGCCGATGCCTGCGTCCCTCGACCCGCCGCTGGGCCCCGGCGACCACGTCGACGGCCCCGCCGACGCCCCGCTGGAGCTCGTCATGTACGGCGACTTCCAATGCCCGTACTGCGCGGCGGCGCAGTCGATCGTCCGGCGCGTCCGCGAGCGCCTCGCCGGGCGGCTGCGCTTCGCCTTCCGCCACATGCCGCTGCCGTCGCATCCCGATGCCGGGAACGCTGCCCAGGCCGCCGAGGCCGCCGCCGCGCAGGATGCCTTCTGGGCGATGCACGACGAGCTCTACGCCGGTCGCGGGCGCCTGTCGGTCGACGCCCTCGTCGCCCACGCGGGCGCCATCGGCCTCGACGCCGAGCGCGTGCGCCGCGAGCTCGCCGAGGGCGTCCACGCCGAGCGCGTCGCGCGCGACGATCGCAGCGCGCGGGCTGCGGGGATCACCGGCACCCCCGCGTTCTTCGTCAACGGCGTGCTGCACGAGGGCTCCTTCGACGCCGGCTCGCTGGTCGACGCGCTCGAGGCCTCCGCCGCCGCTCGCCCGACGCGCCGTCACTGACGGCGCACGACGAGCTGCGTCATCATCCCGCCGTAGAGCAGCAGCACGACGCAGACGACCAGCAGCGCCGGCGTGATCGTGTCCAGCCGCAGCGACCCGCTCGCGAAGCTCGCGAAATGCGCGCGCTCCTGCACGAGCACGGCGGCCAGGTCCTGGCGCAGGTAGCCCTCGAACGCGGGCACGGTCGGCGCCGGCGTCCCGTCGAAGCGCGTCATGCCGGCCGCGCCCGGAATCGCCCTCCAGCCCGCGCTCACGTCGGGCATCGCCAGCAGCGCCGTCGTGAGCCCCGGCGCGCGCCGGCGCATGCGGGCGATCAGCCGGTCGCGCGGCATCCGCAGCGCGCGTTCGAGATAGGAGACCAGGCGCGGGACCTCGCGCGCGACGCGCGTCAGCGGCAGCGAGTCCAGCAGCGCGACCGTGCGCGGCACGCGCCGCATCAGCGCGCGGCGCACGTCGCCCGGCCTGCGGCCCGTGCGCTGCCCGACCAGGCGATAGAGCTGCGCCGTCTCCGTCGCGGCGCCGCCGCGCCGCGTCATGATCGGATCACCGGCGACGACCGACTCGCGGAGCGTCTCCAGCCCGGTCGACAGGCCCTTGACGCGGTCGGTGGCGAACACCGGCTCGAAGGCGGTGATCACCTTCTGGCCGCCGGCCAGCCGGGGCGAGTACTGCGCGGCGACGACCAGCAGCAGCAGAAAGACGCCGGCTCCGACGACGATGCCCCACGAGAGGATCCCGGGCGCCGTGACCGCGGCGCGGCGCGCCTGCAGCAGGCCGTAGGCGAACAGCGCGATCCCGACGACCAGCAGCAGGTACGGGATGTAGCCGATCCCGCCGACGACGCCGAGTCGCCGGACGTCGTCCTCGCGGGCGACGATCAGCGGCACGAGGTCGTCGCGCAGGTACTTGCGCAGGCCCGGCACCGTGCGCACCGGCTTGTCGCCCGACAGCCGCGTCAGGCCCTGTATCCCCGGCACGTCGTACCAGGCGTCGGCAAGCAGCGGCAGCGTCGCCAGCAGCTGCGCGAGGCGCGGGAAGTTCTGCTCGAGCGTCGCCGCGAGCTCGTCCTCGCTGACGGTCAGCGTCGTCGCGAGATACGACGTCAGCCGCGGGATCTCGGCTGCCACGCCCTCCAGCGGCAGGGAGCGCGTCAGCGCCTCCGTGTGCGGCGCCTCGCGGCGCAGGATGCGGCGCGCCTGCTCGTTGGACAGGCCGAGCTCGCGCGCGATCAGGCGCACGAGCGAGCGCGACTCGGCGGCGCCCGCGCCGCGGACGGTCAGCAGCGGGTCGAGCACGTCGACGTACTGCGAGAGCAGCGCGACGCCGGCGCGGGTGCCGTCCACGCGCTCTTCGGTGAAGGCCGGTGCGGCGGCGGCGACGAGCTTCTGACCCGCGCTCAGCCGCGGGATCAGCGACGTGGCGAGGACGAGTACGACGACGACGAAGCCGACGATCGCGACACCGAGCCACGCCCGTGACGCAGCCGTCGACATCAACCCCTTGATGCGCACCCTTTGAAGCTCCCGAATCCAGAGTCTGCAGCCGTCGCCGGGACCGGCCGCCGGCCAGCGCGCGACCTTACACGCCAGCCGATCCGGCTGCGACGAGCGCGAGCTTCTGCGCGCGCGTCAGGCGCTTGATGCGCGCCTCTTCGCGCCGTGCCGCGGAGCGATCGGGCATCGGCTGCGCGAAGGCGAGCGACACCGGCAGGCGGCTCGCGGTGTAGCGGCTGGCGCGGCCGGCGCCGTGCGCGCGCAGCCGGCGGTCGAGGTCGGCGGTCCAGCCGCAGTAGAGCGAGCCGTCGCGGCAGCGCAGCAGGTAGACCCAGGCGTCGGTCATCGGTGGAGGGATTCGACGCGCCACGCGGTGATCATGCCTGGCGACGGGGGCCGCGAATAGGATCGCGCCGCCGTGCGATCTCCGCGAGCCATGCTCCCAGCCCTGCTCGCGGTCGTCGCCGCGACGGCCGCGCTGCTGCCGGCGCTCGCGGCGGCGCAGAGCTGCCCGCTCGCGCCGCTGATCCGCTGCGGCACCCCCGACCGGGCGGGCGGGCCGGGGGCGGGCGAGACGCCCGCGACGGCGCCGAAGAGGATGCCGGCGCCGCTCGAGATCGGCCTGACCGAGGGCGACCCGCGGCTGCTTCTGCCCAGCGGCGTCACGCGCGGCGTCGCGCGCAAGGTCGTCGCGTTGAAGCCCAACTACGTTCGCGTCCTCGTGCCGTGGGAGCGCCTGCAGCCCTACGCCGCGCGCAAGCCCAACTGGGACGCGCCGCCGACCGGCTGCCCGCGGATCAACCCCGGCTGCCGGTCGCTGCTGGGCCTGCGCACCGTGCTGCGGCTGATCCGCCATCGCCAGCGCGCTGACGGGGGCTGGAGGATCCTCGCCGTGCCGTACTTCACGCCGCCGTGGGCGGCGAGCCGGTACAAGGGGTGTCAGAAGAAGCGCAGCCGCCACCCGCGCACGCAGCTGCCGCGGATCGCCCCCTACCGCAGGTTCCTGCGCGGGCTGAACGCGCTCGCCGACAAGGTCGGCGTGAAGATCGACTACATCACCCCCTGGAACGAGCCCAACCACCCCGGCTTCCTGCAGCCACAGCGCGCGAACTGCAACCGCCGCTCCAGAGCCGTCTCACCGGCTGCCTACGCGAAGCTCGCGCGCGCCGCCCGGCAGGAGCTGCGCTACGAGCAGACGCTCGTGCTCGGCAGCCTCGCCGGTCTGCAGCAGCCCCGCGTCTACGGCGCCGGGGCGGCGGAGTTCATCCGCGGCCTGCCGCGCGACGTCGCCTGCCTCGACGGCCCGTTCGCGCAGCACGCCTACATCGGCCGGCCCGGCCGGCGCGGGCGCGAGCCGCGTCGCGCCAACCCGGCGTCGGCGGCGCGCCGCAACCTGCTCGACGACGTGCTCGCAGCACTGGATGCCAAGGGCTGCGCGCGGAGCAAGCAGCTCTGGATCGCCGAGACCGGGACGTTCGACCACCGCTGCGAGGCGATGTCGGCGGCGCTGCGCTCCTGGGCGCGCAACGATCGCATCGACGCCGCCTTCCAGTACACGTTCCGTGAGTCGCGCGCCTTCCCGGTCGGGCTCGTGAGCCCGTCGATGATGAGGACCTACGCGTCCTACCGTGCGTGGCTGGCGTTCGCCGGCGGTCCCGCGAAGGCGCCGCCGAACCCCTGCTGACCGCGCGCGCGTCGCAGGGCGCGCGAGCATCGGGGCGCCCGGATCGCTCGTCTACGCGAGCATCGCGCCGCGGGACGCTCGTGTTGCGGGTTACAGGCTGTCAGCCCACTTAACTCGCAACGCGAGGCGAGGGCGAGGCCGAGGCCGAGGCGAGGCGAGGTGACGGCCGGCGCGCCGCGCCCTGCTGGACTCCGTCAGCCGCCGCGACGTCCGAACAGCTGCACGTAGGTCGCGCCGCCGCCACCCTCCTCGCGCGGCGCGCCGCGGACGACGCCGAGGCCGGTGTCCTCCCACTCCGGGCGCAGGATGTTGCGCCGGTGCGACGCGCTGTTCATCCAGCCCTCGACGATGCGAAGCGGCGTCGCCCCGCCCGCGCTCGCCCAGCCGAGGTTCTCGCCCAGGCCGGCGGCCCCGCTGCCCTCCAGGTAGCCGGTCGGCGCCACCCAGTCGCGCACGTCGCGCTCGTCGGGCCCCACGTGCGCGAAGTACTGCTTGTCGACCATGTCGCCGGCCTTCGCCCGCGCGGCCTCGGCCAGCCGGTCGTCGGCCGCGAGCGCAGAGCGGTCGCGCTTGACGCGCTCGGCGTCGACGAGGCAGCGCGTCGCCTGCTCGATCTCCCGCAGGTTGCCGTCGCCGGGTTGCGTCTCGGCATTGGCGCAGTCGCCGGGCCGGACCTCCGTTCGCGGAGCGTCCTGCTCGCCGGCCGCGCCGTCGCCGGGCTGCATGATCGTGACGGTGCGCTCGCCGGCGACGCCGTTGCAGCCGGAGAAGACGGTCAGCGCCGCGCCGGCCACGAGCAGCCGGGCCACGCGGAGCACGCGCACGCCGGCCACGCTGCGTCGCCGGGCGAGCGGTCGGCCGCGCGACGTCATCGCTTCCTGGTCCTCGGCGCAGTCGCGCGCCGCGCGTCGATCGCGAACGGGCACGGCACGCCGCGCGGCTACCCGAGCAACGCCGCGAGACGCCGCCATCGGTCACGTCGATGACAGCCACCGCTCGATGCGCGGTCAGCCCGGCGACAGCGGCCGACCGGCATGCGGGCGTCGCGGGGATCGTGGGCGGATGTGCTCACCTCACCTCTGCTCCGCGATGCTGGCGACCGTCGCCTGCACGTTGCTCGCGACGGCCACCGCGCAGGCCCAGAGCACGATCGCGCAGCCCGGCGGCGCCTCGAAGGTCTCGACGTACGCCGGTGTCACCGCCTACAGCGTGCGTGGGCCCGATCGGCGGTGGCGACTCGTCCACGACACGAACACCGACGGCCAGGCGGAGCAGGTCCCGATCGCTGCCCGGGCGGTGCCGTTCGACGTCGACCTCGGGCCGGGAACCGACGGTCGGGTCCTGGCCGTGTACTCGCGCTGCGAGCAGGAACCGCAGCTCGAGCGCCGCTCGACCGGTCCCGCACCCGCGTGGACGACGGCGCGCCGATGCGACCTCTACCGCTACGACTTCCGCAGCGGGCAGGAGGTCCTGCTCGACGGGCCGAGCACGTCGAACACCGAGGTGCTGCCGACGATCTGGCGCGACCGCGTCGGCTTCGTGCGCATCTACCACGACCGCGACGGCCTTCGCGGGCGGGTGCCCTACGTCTACGTGCGCGAGCCGGGCCGCCGCTCGCAGCGCCAGCCGGGCGGCGGGCGCGGCGTCAGCGGGCTGCCCGGGCCGGTCGGTCTGGACCTCGAGGACACGCTGCTGGGGATGGCCTGGACCTACGAGCGCGAGCAGGGCGGCGTCTCGGAGATGCGCCTGGGGACCCCGACGGCGGACGGGCGCGAGGTGACGAAGATCGACGGCCAGGGCTGGCGCGACAGCGTCGCGCGCTACCTGACGCCGACGGTCTCCGAGCAGGTCGTGTTCGCCGGCTTGCAGCGCGCGGTGGCGCAGGGCGACGGCAGCAGGTCGCTGGTCAGCCGGATGTACCGCTACAGCTTCTCAAGCGGCAACCTCGCGCGCGCCGACATCCCGGCCCAGGCGTTTGCGGCCGTCCGCGACCGGCGCAGCGACCTGACGGTCGTCGGCGTCACCGCCCGCTTCTTCGATGCTCGCGACTGCGGCGGCACGTGCGCGATCCGCCGCATCGATCGCCCGTCGTTCGACTTCGTCAAGACCGTGCGGCCGCCGGCGCGGTCGTGCGGCGACGTCGGCTACGTGCCCAACACCGATGCCGGCGCCTTCCGGATCCGCGCCGCGGGAGTTGGCTGCGCGACGGCGCGCGAGCTGGCGCGCGATGCCGAGGGGCGGTCGCTGCCGTTCGAGCTGCGCGGCTTCGCGTGCCGTGGCCGCCACGTCGACGCCCTGCTGCCGTACACGCGGATCACCTGCACCCGCGGCGACTCGGAAGTGACGTTCCGGCGCAGTTGACGCCAGCGCAACCGGCGACTCGACGCCGCCGGCGCCGCGGCGTCGAGCTGTGCCGGGCGGGGTAGCAGCCGTAGCGATGACAGCTGCGTGGTCGCTTCCGGTCAGCGTGGTCATCTTCGTCGCGGCGGCGGCCGCGATCGGCGCGATGGGGTTCCGGCTGGTCGGCCTGCTCGACGCGCTCGCCGATCGGACGAGGCTCGGAGAGGCGTTCTTCGGGATGGCGCTGCTCGGCGCGATCACGTCGCTGTCGGGGCTCGTGCTGTCGATCACCGCCGCGCTCGACGATCTGCCGGCCCTCGCGGTCAGCAACACCGTCGGCGGGATCGCCGTCCAGACGACGTTCCTCGTCGTCGCCGACTTCGGCTATCGCCGCGCGAACCTCGAGCACGCGGCTGCGTCGCTGCCCAACCTCGTATCGGCGGCGACGCTCGTCCTGCTGCTCGCGCTCGCGCTTGCCGCCGCCTTCGGCCCCGAGGCGACGATCCTCGACGTCCACCCCGTCTCCGTGCTGCTGTTCGCCGGCTACCTGGCGGGACTGCGGACCGTGCATCAGGTGCGCGAGCGCCCGTCGTGGGAGCCGACGAGCAGCCCCGAGACGCGCGAGGACGTGCCCGACGAGAGCCTCGCCACCGAGACCGGCTCGCTGCGACGGACGTGGGCGGAGGTCGCGGTCCTCGCCGCGATCACCGCGGTCGCCGGGTGGTCGCTGGCGCGTGCCGGCTCGACCATCGCCTCGCAGACCGTGCTCTCGACGACCGTCGTCGGCGCGCTGTTCACAGCCACAGCGACGTCGCTGCCCGAGCTCGTCACGACGATCGCCGCCGTCCGACGCGGGGCGCTGACGCTCGCCGTCGGCGGCATCGTCGGCGGCAACTCGTTCGACGTGCTCGCGCTGTCGGTGACCGACGCGGTCTACCGCCCCGGATCGCTCTATCACGCGGTCGGCGATCAGCAGCTGCTCGTGATCGCGATCACGATCGCGATGACCGGCGTGCTGCTGCTCGGTCTGCTGGCGCGCGGCCGCCGGGCGGTTCTCGGCGTCGGCGCCGAGGGAGCGGTCATCGCGCTGCTCTACGTCGTGATGCTTGCGCTCGTCGCCGTCGACTGACCTCGTCGCCGCGCTGACGCACGTCGTTGGCTCGCGCCCGCGGGCGGGTACGCGGCCGGGCATGCAGCGAAGCATCCCGCTCGGGCGCATCGCCGGCATCCAGATCGGCGCCAACTGGAGCTGGCTGATCATCTTCGCCCTGGTCGCGTGGTCGCTCGCCGCGGGCGTGTTCCCCGACCAGAACCCCGGGATGAGCGACAGCGGCTACTGGATCATGGGCGTCGCGGCGGCGCTGCTGTTCTTCGCGTCGATCCTGCTGCACGAGCTCGGCCATGCGCTGCAGGCGCGCCGCGACGACGTCGAGATCGAGGGCATCACGCTGTGGCTGCTCGGCGGCGTGGCGCAGTTTCGCAACATGTACGGCACGCCGGGCAGCGAGTTTCGGATCGCGGTCGCGGGCCCGCTCGTCACGCTCGTGCTCGCCGGCACGCTGATCGCCGGCGCCTCGATCGTGCCGCTGCCCGAGAGCATCGAGGCGGTCGCCTTCTGGCTGGGATACATCAACGGCGTGCTGCTCGTCTTCAACATGCTGCCGGCGCTGCCGCTGGACGGCGGAAGGGTGCTGCACGCGCTGCTGTGGCGCCGCCAGGGAGACCTCGCCCGCGCGACGCGGATGGCGGCCGCCGTGAGCGGCGGCTTCGGCACGCTGATGATCGCCGGCGGGATCCTGCTGTTCCTCGCCAGCGGCGCGTTCGGCGCGCTGTGGCTGGCGCTGATCGGCTGGTTTCTGTCGCTGGCCGCGCGCGGCGAGGCCGAGCACATCGCGGTTCGCGCCGCGCTCGGCGGGCTGCGCGTGCGCGACGTCATGTCGCGCGATCCGGTGGCCGTGGCGCCCGGCATCACGCTGCGGGCGTTCGTCGACGACTATGCCGCGGACACGACCTATACGACCTACCCCGTCGTCGAGCACGGCCATCCCGTCGGGCTGCTGCCGTGGTCCGCCGTCACGTCGGTGCCGCGCGACGAGTGGACGACACGGCTCGTCGGCGACGCGATGGTGCCGCTCGAGCGCGTCGCCGTGCTCGACGCCGATCGCGACGCCGGCGAAGCTGTCCAGCAGCTTGGCAGCGCGGAGGTCGAGACCGGCCGCGCGCTCGTCGTCGAGCACGACCATCTGCTCGGCCTCGTCTCCCCCGCCGACCTCGCGCGCGCCGTGCAGATCGCAGGCAGCGACGAGCAGAGCCGGCGATGACGCGCCTCGCGCGGGCCTGATCGCCCGCAGCAGCCCTACGCGCCCTCGCGCGCCTCGCTGGGGCCGAAGCCGTGCACGGGCGCGAGCTCGACCGGCGAGCTGTGCATCGCGCGCAGGCGCACCTCGCGCCACGACAGCCCCTCCTTGACGAGCGCCGGAGCCCCCATCACGACCGCGGTCGCGATCTCGACGGACTGCAGGATGATCCCGTAGGCAAGCGCGTCGGCGTAGCCGACGCCGTAGGCGGCGAGGACCGCGACGCAGGCGGCCTGGAAGACACCGACGTTCGACGGCGTGGCCGGCAGCACGGCCGTGACGTTGACGGCGAACAGCACCGCCGCGGCGGCGCCGATGCCCGCCTGTCCGTCGAGGCCGAGCGCGACGAGCAGCACGTAGCACGAGACCCACTGCACGCCCCATGCCGAGAGCTGCGCGAAGGTCGCCAGCGCACCGAGGCGGGGACGGCGGAACACGGTCAGCCCGTCGCGCAGCTGGACGAGCGCGGCGCGGGCCTGGCTGATGAACACCGCCAGCCGCGCGAAGCGCGAGGGCTTGCCGGAGCGCAGCAGGGCCGGCGCGGCGAGCAGCGTGAGGACGATCGCCAGCGGAGCGACGGCGACCACGAGCAGCGCTGTCTGGTGCGTGAACAGGTCGACCGTCGAGAACATGATCGTCCCCAGCACGACGAGCGCGACGATGTTCAGGAGCGTCTGCGACACGATCGTCCCCAGCACGACGGGCAGGTGCTCGCGCGTGCTGCCGAGCCGCCGCGCGACGACGAAGGCGCGCGAAGGCTCGCCGAGCCGGGCGGGCAGCGTCGCGGACATCAGCACGCCGATGAACGTGCCCTGCAGCGCGTCGCGGGCCCGCACGCGGGCGAGCGGCAGCGCCGCGCGCAGGATCGCGTGCCAGGCGGCGGCGCGCAGGACCATCGAGAAGCACATCAGGCCGAGGCCGAGCACGACCCACGGCGGTGCGGCGTTCAGCAGCGCGCCGCTCACGCGGTCGACGCCGATCCGCTGCAGCGCCACAAGCGCGAGCGCCGCCGCGAACAGGCCGACGACGCCGATCGCCAGCCGGCGCGCCATCCGCGCTCCCGGCCGGGACGCATCGCGCCCGCCGCGCGCAAGCGCCGGCTCGAGCGTCGGCAGGCGCCGCGCGGGCACGCGTGCGCCGTCGGCGGGCTTGAGCCCGAGCTTCGCGGCCGCCCCCCGCGGCGCCCGGGCGTGCAGCTCGATCGCATCCTCATAGGCGCCGAGCACCTCCGCGGCGACGTGCGGCCAGGCGTAGCGGCCGGCCGCGTCGATCGCGGCGGCGGCGAGCCGCGCACGGCGTGCGGGATCCACCGCAAGGTCGCGCAGCTGCTCGGCGAGCGCGGTCGCGTCGCCGCGCGGCAGGAGCACGCCGTTGACGTCGTGCTCGACGACGTCGCGGTAGCCCGCGATGTCCGAGGCGACGACCGGGGTGCCGGCCGCGAACGCCTCCGTCAGCACCATGCCGAAGCTCTCGCCGCCGAGCGACGGCGCGCACAGCACGTCGGCCTCGGCGAGCACGCGCAGCTTCTCTTCGTCGCTGCACTTGCCGTGCGCGACCACGTCGCGCGGGTCGAGCATCAGCGGCGCGAGCTCGCCGGCGTCGACGCCGACGACGTCGAGCCTGGCGGGGATGTGCTCGCGCAGCGCCTCGAAGGCGCGTAGCAGGACGGGCAGCCCCTTGCGCTCGACGGCCTGGCCGATGAAGGCGACCCGCAGCGGCGCGAACTGCCCGTCCGCGCGCTCGGGCGCTGCCGCGGCCGGCGCCGCGGCGGCCGCGGGAACCTCCACGCCGTTGGGGATGATCCGGTAGGTGCCGCCGTAGAAGCGCCGGCCCGTCCACGCCGCCGCCTGCGAGACGGCGATCCGCACGTGCAGCCGGTTCAGGCGGCGCCTGGCGCCGAAGAGGTTGGCGAGGTTGTTGGAGAAGATGTTCTCCGAGTAGCAGTGGAAGGTGGCGACGAGCGGCGCGTCGGCGGTCATCAGCGAGTCCCAGCCCGGGATCGGCGCGACCGGCTCGTGCAGATGCACGACGTCGTAGCCGCGCTCGAGCTCGCGCCGCAGCGCGACGACCGTCGAGACCCCGTAGGCGACGTTGGAGACGGCGCCGTTGGAGGGAAAGCCGACCGTGCGCCCGAGCGGGACGAGGTAGTCGGGCAGCGCGCGCTGCGACGGCCGCGCACCACGATGCATCCGCCGCGTCAGGCGGTCGTCGGGATCCACGGGAGACAGGACGCGCACCTCGTGGCCGGCGGCGATGTACTGCTCCGCGAGCGACTCGATGTGGCGCGTCACCCCCCCCGGATAGGTCCACGAGTACGGGGACACCAGCGCGATGCGCATCGGCGCATCCTACCCAGGCCCACCGGCGGCGTCAGAGACGCGCGGCGTCCTCCCGCACGAGCGCGGGGTCACCGCGGACGTAGGCCGTCGCGCACGTGAGCACGGCGACGCCGAAGACGAACAGCAGCGGGCCCGAGTCGTTGGTCAGCGCCCCGACGATCGACGCCGCCAGCCCGCCGATCAGCGCCGCGCGCCAGGACGGCGACCCGCGCAGCGGCGCGTAGATGCGCTCGCGGTAGCGCAGCGCGTACGCGACGGCGAGCCCGCCGACGAGGACGACGAACGGCATCGCACCCAGGGCGAAGACGTTGAAGGCCAGCGTGTAGCGGCGCTTGACGACGTCCCACAGCGAGCCGGCGCTGTCGGCCTCGAGGACCGTCCGCGTGAAGTGGCCGTCACCACCGCTGACGAGGTCCAGCGCGGCGAGCGCGGCGAGCGCGACGACGGGGACGGCCGCCGCCGCGGCGATCAGCCGCCGCGACGGGCGGCCGGGCAGCATCACGATCGTCGCGGCGGCGATGCCGGCGCCGAGCGTGATCACGCCGCCGACGTCGGCGCCGAGCTGCCCGGCGCCGACGAAGACCGCGAAGACGGCGCCGGTGAGCGCGACGATCGCCGCGCCGCGCCGTGACTCGCCGCGCCCCCACAGCAGCGCGCCGAGGCCGACGAGCAGCAGGACCGTGAGCGTCGACTCGAGCTCGTTGCCCAACCCGTAGAAGCGCGAGCCCGAGCGCGGATTGACGCCCAGCAGCGAGCGGATGATCAGCGGCGAGCCGAAGACCAGGTCCAGCGAGTACGCGGCGATCGCGACGCCGGCCGGCACGAGCGGCCCGCGCGGCCAGCGGACGAGGCGGTCGGTCAGCGCGCCGAGCGCGAACGCGCCCGTGACGATGATCGCCATCTCGGCCAGCCGCGACGGTGCCAGCCAGCCCGTGAACAGCAGCACCGGCAGGACCCACATGAAGGCCAGCCCGCCGATCCGCAGCGCGGCGCGGATCCCGCGGCGGTCGGCGGCGAGCCCGAGCGCGAGCACGAGCGCCAGCCATGCGAACGCCAGCGCGCCGAGCACCGGGGTCCGCCGCCCGCTGACGACGCGCAGGCGCGCCTCGAGGGCGGTCAGGGCGCCGGCGTCACGGACGCCGGTCACGCGGATCGGCTGGCCGCGAACCTCGTCGGGCAGCCCGATGCCGAGGTACGCGAGGATCGTCGCCGGGATGTCGATCCCGGCCACGATCCCCTCGAGGTGCGTCGTCGCCGAGGTCAGCAGCCCGTTGCCCGCCAGGCCGACGACGCCGATCGGCAGCAGCAGCGGAACCCGCGCCCGCGGCGGCGTCTGCACGACGATCAGCAGCTGATCAGCGCGACGAGCGCGCAACAGGCGGTCCAGCACGACGTCGCCCTTGTCCGACGTCGGCAGGCCGACGACGACGAGCCGGTGGCGCACGAGCAGCACGGCTGCGCGCTCGGCGAGCGTCGCCGCCGGGCCGAGCGAGACGGCGGCGATGTCCCCGCGGCGGTCGGCCGCGACCGCGGCCTCGATGTGGGTGCGCCCCGCGACGCCCGCGTAGCCCGCGCCGCCGGGGATCTGCGCGGCGAGCAGCCCGGGCTCGATGTCGGCGGGCGCCGACGCGGCCCGCTCGAGCGCCTTGCGCCAGCCGAAGACGAAGCCGCTGCGATCGCCGGCCGCGACGAGCTCGAGCGCCGGCGGCTCCACGGGCTCGTAGACCGCGCGCGAGGTTCGCGAGCCCGAGGAGACGTCGAGCACCATCTGCTCGGGGGAGGAGCGCCCCTGCGTGGCGCTGACCAGACCGATCGCGAAGGGCGCCCGCGCGTCGAGCCGCTCGAGCACGGGGTCGGGGTTGTCGTCGCCGCCCTGGGGCAGGAAGGCGACCACGACGCGCGGATCGGCGGCGCGCGCCGGCGCCGCCGGCGCCGCCGGCACGCCGGCGCATGCGAGCGCGACCGCGGCGAGGCACAGCAGCGCCATGGCGTGCGGGGGGCGCGGCATCGCCGCTCTATCCTGTCAGTCCGTGCCGGCGCGTCATTTCGTCAAGTACACCTTCCTGAAGATGGATCCCGCCTGGCGGCGGTTGGACGCCGACGTCCGCGAGCAGGGCAAGCGCGAGTTCGCCGCCGCGTGCGCGGACTTCGCCGACGGCCACCTGCTGCGGGCGTTCTCGACGATCGGCACGCGCGGGGACACCGATCTCATGCTGCTCGCGCAGGCGCAGAACCTCGATCGTATCCACGAGCTCCACGTCGTCCTCGCGCAGAGCGGCCTCATGAAGTGGGCAACGATCCCCTACTCGTACCTCGCGATGACGAAGGTCTCGGAGTACTCGGAGGAGTCACGTCTCGAAGTTCGCCCCGCGCACGCGAAGTACCTGTTCGTCTATCCGTTCGTCAAGACGCGCGCGTGGTACGCCCTGGATCCGAAGGAGCGCTACCGGATCATGCAGGAGCACATCGCGCTCGGGCGCGAGTACCCGCGCATCGACCTGAACACCTCGTACTCCTTCGGCCTCGACGACCAGGAGTTCGTCGTGGCGTTCGAGACCGACGACCCGGGCTCGTTCTTGGACCTCGTCCAGCGCCTGCGGACGACCGAGTCCTCGTCGTACACGCTGCGCGACACGCCGACGTTCACGTGCATCAGCGCGTCGGTCGAGCGGGCGCTGTCGGCACTCGACGGCGAGACGATGACGGCGAAGGTCGGCTGAGCGCGCGATGCACGAGCAGCCCGGCGAGATCCGCGACATCACCGTCATCGGCGCGGGCCCGGTCGGCCTGTCGACCGCGTTCTGGGCGGGCATGCGCGAGGCGTCGGCGCGGATCGTCGACTCGCTGCCGCAGATCGGCGGCCAGCTCACGGCGCTGTATCCCGAGAAGTGGATCTTCGACGTCCCCGGCCATCCGAGGATCCTGGCCAAGGACCTCGTCGAGATGCAGCGCCGCCAGACGCTCGAGCAGTTCGACGTGCCCGTCCATCTCGAGACGACGGTCGAGACGATCGAGTGGGAGGACGACATCGTCGTCCTGAACACGAGCAACCCCGACTTCCCCCGGCTGCGCAGCCGCGCCGTGATCATCGCCGGCGGCCACGGCGCCTTCGAGCCCAAGAAGCTGCCGGGCTTCGACATGACGCCGTGGGAGGGCCGCGGCGCGCACTACCTCGTCGGCTCGAAGTCGGAGTTCGCCGGCAAGCGGGTGCTGGTCATCGGCGGCGGCGACTCGGCCTGCGACTGGGTCATCAACCTGCTGCACACCGCCGAGTCGGTCGCCCTGTGCCATCGCCGCGAGGGCTTCCGCGCCCACGAGCTGACCGTCAACCAGGTGATGTCCGCGGCCGACGAGGGGCACGTCGACCTGCACGTTCCCTTCCAGGTGCGCGAGGTCATCGGCAACGGCGCGATCGAGCGCGTCCGGCTCTTTCACTCCGACGACGAGTCGCACGAGGTCGAGATCGAGGTCGACGCGATCCTGCTCCAGCTCGGCTTCAAGACCGCGCTCGGGCCGCTGAGGAACTGGGGCCTGGAGATCTTCAAGGGCGCCCTGGTGGTCGACCCCGTGATGAAGACCAACCTTCCGCGCGTCTGGGCGTGCGGCGACATCACGACGTTCGAGGGCAAGCTCAAGCTGATCGCGACGGGCTACGCCGAGGCGGCGATCGCCGTCGCGCAGGCCGTGCACTCGTTCCGTCCGGAGATGAAGATCCAGCCGAAGTACTCGACGAACACCGGCGTGCCGGGCGGCGCCGGCGGCCAGCCCTGACGCGCCCGGCCTAGCTCGGGCGGCCGGCGGGGCTCCAGCCGGTGACGACGGCGGACGGTGCGATCCCGTGCGCGAGTCGCGGGTCGGGCACGGGCGCGCCGGCGGCGAGCGCGAGTGGGACGACGCCCGCCCAGACGTCGAGCTCGTGATCCTCCCGATCGTCGGCGGGCGGCCCCGAGCGCACCTTCGCGGACGCCTCGTCGAGCGACAGCGCGAGCGCGCGCGTCCCCTTGAGCTCCGGGGCGCTGGGCGGACGCACCTCGTCCCAGCGCCCCGGCACGAGCTTCTCGGTGAACGCCTCGAGCGCGACGAGCAGCTCGTCGGCGTCGGTCACCGGGCGAGCCTCACCGAGGACGACGACCGAGCGGTAGTTCAGCGAATGGTGAAACGCCGACCGAGCGAGCACCATCCCGTCGATCAGCGTGACCGTCAGACACGCGCGCGCCCCGGCGGTGAGCGTGCGGATCGTGCGGCTCGCCGCGGAGCCGTGGACGTAGACCGTGTCGCCGACGCGCGCGTGCAGCGTCGGGATGACGTACGGCTGGCCGTCGATCGCAAGGCCGAGGTGGGCGACGAGCGCCTCGTCGAGGATCGCGTCGATCGTCGCGCGGTCGTATGCCGCGCGGGCGGGCGCGCGGCGCACGCGAACGCGGTCTGAGGGGGCGCCGGCCATCACGGGCCGCACGATACGTGCTGGTTGGTCTCATGCAAAGGACCAATACGGTGAAAGAATCCAGGACCAATGGATCTACACGTGGATCTCGAGCGCGCAGCGGGCGCGACGCTGCGGGCGCGGCTCGAGAACGCGCTGCGCGACGGCGTGCGCAGCGGGCTGCTGGCGCCCGGCACGCGGCTGCCGGCCAGCCGTGCGCTGTCGGCGCAGCTCGGCGTCTCGCGCGGCGTCGTCGTCGACGCCTACGCGCAGCTCAGCGCGGAGGGCTACCTGCACGCCCGGCAGGGCTCGGGCACGACGGTGGCGGCGACCGGGGCCTGGCGCACGCCGACCACCGCCGCCGCCCCGGCCGGCCCGCCGATCCGCCACGACCTCAGTCCGTTCGTGCCGGCGCTGGACTGCTTTCCGCGTGCTGCGTGGCGCAGCGCCCTGAACCGCGCTCTGCGCAGCGCCCCCGACGAGCGGCTCGGCCTCCCGCCCGCAGCAGGCGTGCCCGAGCTGCGTGCCGCGCTGGCGGGCTACCTCTCCCGCTCACGCGGCGTGCGCGCCGTGGCCGGCCAGGTCATCGTCTGCAACGGGCTGCGCCAGGGGCTCGGCCTGCTGTGGGGCGCGCTCGCGGCCGGCGGAGCGCAGCGAGTGGCGGTCGAGGACCCCGCCTGGGACGGGATCGCGCAGACCGCGCGCGACGCGCGGCTCGGCGTCGTCGAGATCCCCGTCGACGAGGACGGGCTCGTCGTCGCCCGGCTTGCCGCCGCGCGCTACCGGATCGACGCGGTCGCGGTCGCGCCCGCCCACCAGTACCCGACCGGCGCCGTGATGGCGCCCGCTCGGCGCGAGGCCCTCGTCGCCTGGGCGCAGGAGCACGGCGCGCTCGTCTTCGAGGACGACTACGACGCCGAGTACCGCTACGACCGCGCGCCGATCGGCTCGATCCAGGGTCTCGCGCCCGAGCACGTGGCCTACGGAGGCTCGGCGAGCAAGTCGCTGGCGCCGGGGATGCGGCTGGCGTGGCTCGTCGTGCCGCCGCGCCTGCTCGAGCCGATGACCGAGCTGCAGGCGCGCCGCGGCGGCATGCCGGCGGCGCTCGACCAGCTCGCGCTCGCCGACCTCGTCGAGCGCGGCGAGCTCGATCGCCACCTGCGCCGCCAGCGCCGCCGCTACCGCCGCCAGCGCGACGCGCTGCTCGCCGCGCTCGCCGCACGCATCCCGGACGTCGCGGTGCGGGGCGCGGCAGCCGGGCTGTTCGTCGTGCTGCGCCTGCCGCCGGGCGTCGATGCGGAGGCGGTCGTGCGCCACGCGCGCGCGGTCGGGCTTGCGATCGAGCCTGGCGGCGGCTCGCCGCCGGCCGTCGTGGTCGGGTACGGGAACCTGGCGGAAGCCGCGATCGGCGCGGCGGTCGACGCGCTGGCGGCGAGCGTGCGGGCGGCGCGGCCCTCTGCGTGAGCGCCCGTCGGGGCGGCGCTCCGGCGGCGGCGCCGTCCCGGTCGCGTCATAGCGCCGGTCAGCTCGTCGTCGGCGGCGTCGCGCAGCGCAGCGGAGACCCCGTCCTCGAGGCCGCTGCCGGCGAGGTGCCTGCGTGCGGCTTTCGTCGAGGCGGCGTCGACGTCGATCCCGTCGACGCGGACGTCGGGCTATCAGCGGGCGATCGCCGAGCTCGAGTGGCCCTCGCCGGCAGGCGAGATCGGCGACAAGCGCCGGCGAGCTCGGCGCGCTCGGCGGGTCCTCGATCAGCGTCGATCGCGGCGCGCCGCCGTCAGGCGGCTGCCGCCGCTCGGACGCCGGTGGCCAGCAGCGCAGAGAGCTCGCGCGCCGGCATCGGCCGCGCGAAGCAGTAGCCCTGCCCCAGGCGGCAGCCGAGCGCGATCAGCCGCTGGCGCTGGAGCTCGTGCTCGATTCCCTCCGCGACGACGTGCAGGCCGAACGAGTCGCCGAGATCGATGATCGCCTGCGCGAGCTTCGAGTCGCCCGCGACGAGGTCTTCGACGAAGGCCTTGTCGATCTTCAGGATGTCGATCGGGAAGCGGCGCAGGTAGTCCAGCGACGAGTACCCCGTCCCGAAGTCGTCGACGGCGAGCAGGACGCCCAGGCGCTTGAGCTCGACCAGGCAGCTGATCGTGTCCTGCACGTCACGCATCAGCGCGGTCTCCGTGATCTCCAGCACGAGCGACGAAGGGTCGAGGCCGGCGCTCGCGAGGGCTCGCCGGACGTCGCCCGCGACATCCGCCGACTGCAGCTGGCAGGCCGACAGGTTCACCGACACCCGCAGCGGCTGGCCCTGCTGCCAGCGCGCCGCCTGGGTGCATGCTGCGGTGAGGATCCAGCGCCCGAGCTCCGCCATCAGCTGGGTCTCCTCGGCGACGGGGATGAACGCGTCGGGCGCGATCAGGCCGCGCTCGGGGTGGCGCCAGCGCACGAGCGCCTCGACGCCGACGACGGACCCGGTCTCCAGCGCGACGATCGGCTGGTAGTGCAGGACGAGCTCGTCGCGCTCGACGACGCGCTGCAGGTCGGCCTCGAGCTCGGCGCGCCTGACGACCGCGGCGTGCATGTAGGGCTCGAAGATCGCGTAGCGGCCCTTGCCCTGCGCCTTGGCCCGGTACATCGCGAGGTCGGCGTCGCGGATCGCGTCCTCGGCGCACGTCGCGTCGATCGAGATGCCGACGCTCGCCGTGACGAAGACGTCGCGTCCGGCCAGCGTGAGCGGTGTGCGCAGCGCAAGCAGGATCCGCATCGCGACGTGCTCGGCGCCCTCGCGACCGGCGACGTCCTCGAGCAGGATCGCGAACTCGTCGCCGCCGAAGCGCGCCGCCGTGTCGCCGGGACGGATCGCCGCCTGCAGGCGCGCGCCGACCTCGCGCAGCAGCTCGTCGCCGGCGGCGTGGCCGAGCGAGTCGTTGACGATCTTAAAGCGATCGATGTCGAGGAACAGAACCGCGAGGTGGCCCTGCGTGCGCTGGACGCGCCGCAGGCCCTGCGCGAGGCGGTCGACGAAGAGCGCCCGGTTGGGCAGGTGTGTGAGCGGATCGTGGAACGCCTGGTGCAGGGTCTTGGCGACCATCCGCGCGTCCGTCAGGGCGAGGCTGGCGTGCTCGGCGAACGCCAGCAGCACCTCCTGCTCGTCGCTCGTGTAGGTGCGGCCCGGGCGCCGCGACGCCGTGACCAGCGACCCGATCACGCGCCCGTCCTCGCGCACCGGCGCGGCCATCGCCGCCTGCACCGCATGGTCCTCGAGCGCGCGGAGACGGCGGTCGGCGGCAGCGTGCGCGTCGAACACGATCAGCCGGTCCTCGGCGATCGCCCGGCCGCCGAGCCCCTCGCCGATGCACGTGCGCTCGATCTGGGCCTGCAGGCCGGGGTCGAAGCCGATGCTCGCGACGAGGACGGCCTCCTCCGGGTCGTCGGGGTCCAGCAGCCGCAGGCTCGCGAGCTCGTCGCCGATCAGCTCGGCGGTGCCGTCGACGACGGCCTGCAGCAGCTCGTCGGGCTCGGCGCGGCGGACGATCATCCGCTGCAGCAGCGAAAGGCGCTCGAGCAGCTGCTGGCGGCTGAGCATCCGCAGCGTGAGCAGCAGCACGCGCGCCATGCCGCGCAGCAGGTCGCGCTCCTCGCCGCTGAAGTGCTCTTCGCCGGCGCGCGCGACGAGCAGCTGGCCGCGGACCTCGCCCTGCAGCACCACGACCGCCACCCGGCACGAGCCGAGCCCCGGCAGCCGCGCCTCGCGGACGCCGCTGCCGCGCGCGGCGAGCGCGACCAGCTCGTCGTCGGGCAGGTCGTCGTCGGGAAAGCCGATCGCGGCCACGACGACGCCCTCGCGCACCAGCGCGACCACCTCGGCGTCGACGGCCTGGGCGGCGCGTTCGACGGCGCCCCGGGTGGCCGACGGCGCGTCCTTGAACGACGACACCAGCGCGAGGAACTCGGTCAGCTGCTGCGTCGACCAGCTCTCGGCGCCGTGGCTCACGGCTCAGCTCACGGCGAGGACGACGAGCGTCTGGTTGTGAAACCCGGACACGCCGCGGGTGCGCGCGATCTCCCCGTAGGTGTAGAAGCCGGCGACCGGCGCACCCGCGGCATTGGCCGCCACGCGTGCGACCTCCGTCGCGATGCCGCCGTCGCCGAGGACGCCGCGGCGGGCGATGCAGTCGAAGGCGATCATGCCGATCGGGGTCCGGCCGCCGAGCTGCTCGAGCGCGTCGGCGCAGGCGCTGTCGGTCGCGGCGAGCACGGACTCGTCGTCGCCCTCCATGAACCACGCGAGCCCGCCCTGGGGCACCTCGGCGATCAGCCCGAGCGAGCGCTCGGCGAAGTCCGCGTCGCCGACGAAGCGCACGTGCTCCTCGCCGCGGCGACGTGCCAGCCCGAGCGGGTGCGTGAGCGCAAAGCGCGTGAACGCCGCCGGGTCCGTGCGCGCCTCGGGCGGCGCGTCGAGGCGATCGAGGTAGACGTCGAGCGCGGGCTCGTCGTCGAGCGCGAAGACGCGGCTGCCCGCGCTGCGCGTCGCGACCATCGGCTCGCCGACGCGGCGCCAGCCGTGGCGCACGCCGATCCCCAGCGGCGCGTCGGAGCCGATCGTGACGCCGACGACGGCGTCGGAGAGCAGCTCGCCGTCGTGCAGCTGGAAGGTCCTCGTCATCTTCAGGTCGTCGCCGGCGCAGCCGCCGACGAGCGGCAGCCCGGCGCCGACCACGCCGTACGCGCCGCGGACGATCTCCTGCTGGTCGCCGGCGAGGCCGTCGGACAGCAGCATCAGCACGCGGTGCTCGCGGTGGGCCACGCCGCGGGCGCTCCGTGCGACGGCGGCGCCCGCCGCGCGGAGGTTCTCCGACGCACCGGCGGCCGCGCGCGTCGCGACGTCGAAGCCGGCGCCACCGAGCGTCAGCACGACGACGCCTCCGTCGCCCGGACCGGTGGTCGCGATCTCACCGGCCGTCGAGCAGCCGATCAGCGGTACTCCGTCAGCGCGCTCGCCGATCCCGGCCAGCAGCGCGGCGAGGTCGTAGGCGCCCGAGCAGAAGACGATCAGCAGCTTGGCATCGCCGCGGGACGCGGCGGCGGCTGCCTCGCGGCCGGCGCGACGGGCGTCCGCGACGGCCGAGTGGCCGACCTCGAGCCACCGGCTGCGGTCCGTGTCGCGACGTGCGGCACTGCTCGAGCGAACCGGCATCACATCGGCGTGATCGGCCGGCGGGCCGCAGGATTGAGCGACTCAGGCGAATCGCGCGATCGCGCGATCGCGAGCTCTCAGATCAGATCCGGCGCGCCGCGAGGCGCGCAGTCGGCGGCGTCAGACCGCCGAGCACTCCTCTTCCTCGGCCACTCGGAACGAGGATCCGCAGCCGCAGGCGGCGACGACGTTCGGGTTGTTGACCTGGAAGCCCGCGCCCTGCAGCGACTCGACGTAGTCGATGACCGAGCCGCGCACGTAGGGCAGGCTCGGCTGGTCGACGTAGACCTTCAGGCCCGCGTACTCGAAGACCTCGTCGCCGTCGCGCTTCTGATCGAAGGCGAGGTTGTACTGAAAGCCCGAGCAACCGCCGCCCTTCACGCCCACGCGCAGACCGGCGTCGGTGTCGACGGTCCCCTGGGCCGCGAGGAACTCATGGACCTTCTCCGCGCCCTTGTCCGTGATCGTGATCATGTGTGCAACTCCCGGCATTCGGTTCCAGTGGACCGTCCATCGGCCAATACTTCAGGAAGTGTAGCGCCCTCAGGAGACCGGTTGGCCAAGGTGTGCAGTCGCTACGCTTGACCGCAGATGCCAACCGCAGACGACGTCAAGAACCGGATCGAGGCGGCGATCCCCGGCGCCGAGGCCGAGGTGCAGACGCCCGACGAGGTGCACTTCAGCGCACGCGTCCGCGCAGGCGCCTTCGCGGGCCTGTCACGCGTCCAGCAGCACCGGCTCGTCATGGATGTCTTCGACGGCGAGCTCGGCGGCTCGATCCACGCCCTTGAACTGAAGACGGAGGCCACATGAGCGACACCCAGATCCGTGATCTGATTGCCGAGGCGATCAAGGACAACGAGCTGATCCTCTTCATGAAGGGAACGCCCGAGCAGCCGGCATGCGGCTTCTCCATGCGCACCGTCGGGATGCTGCAGTCGCTCGACGTGCCGTTCGCGGCCGTCGACGTGCTGCCCGACCCGCGCATCCGCCAGGAGCTGTCCGCGCTCTCGAACTGGCCGACGATCCCGCAGCTGTTCCACAACGGCGAGCTGCTCGGCGGCTGCGACATCGTGACCGAGATGTACGAGTCGGGCGAGCTGGCGGCGACGCTCGGCGTCGACGCGCCGGCCGACGCGCCGGCCGAGGCTCCGACGGGCCATCCGACGCAGGCGGCGCCGATGGGCATCGAGAACCGCCTCTCCTAGGAGCCGCCTAGCGGATCCGCAGCCGTACCCGGGCGCTGCCGCTGATCCGCAGGCGAGGGTCGCGCAGCAGCGGGCGCTCGAAGTCGCCGAGTCGCATCGAGACGCCGTCGAAGCGAGCGAGCGCCTCGAAGGCGTCACGAACCTCGGCGACGGACCGCGGCCCGGCCTCGTCACCGGAACCCTCGTCGCCTTCGAAGACGAGGCTCAGCCCCTCCCCCTCGTCGGGGTCGCCGCCCGTGTCGGCCGGCGTCCCCTCGAGGCGCAGCGTGCGAAGCCCCCGGGGCGCCGTCCGCGGAACGCGCAGGCGGACGACGCGCGTCGTGCGTGCGCCGCTGCCGGTTCGGCGCAGGGCCAGGCGCAGGCGGATCGTCTGACCGCGGCGCACCCGCCGCGGCGCCCTGGCGCCGACGATGTACGCCTGCCGCAGGCCGCGGCGCACCCGCACGCCGATCTCGACGGCGGTCGGGTGCAGAGCGCCGAACTTGTAGCTCTCGAGCACGCCGACGGCGGCCGCGACATCGGTGGCGGCCGCGCCCGCGAGGGCGTTCTGCGTGACGCCGTCGACGGCATAGCTCCAGCACGCGCGCATCGGCTTGCGCAGCTCGCGCAGCGTCACCTTCATGCACAGCTCGCCGGTCTGCCGCGCGGGGGCGCCGTCGAGGATCGCGGCCGCGGACTCGGCGGCGGCGGCCGCGGCGCTGAGCGCGAGCGCCGAGCCGCCGGTCGGGCGTCCGACGTCGCCCTCGTCGGCGACCCGCGTCAGCGAGCCGCGCAGCTTGCCGGTGTCGAGATCCCGGGCGGTCACGCGTAGCGGGAAGCTCGGCGGCGGCGCACCGAGGATGCCGGCCACGGCGGCGGGCCCGTCGGAGGTCACCGTGCCGACGTCGTTGCCCGGCGATCCGAGCTTGTAGGTCGACACCTCCGGCACGGCGAGCGGGTTGTTGACGATCGTGTGGATGTAGGCGTCCTGCAGGAACAGCGTGCGCCGGCCGGCGCTGTCGAGCTCATGGCCGTAGATCCAGACGTTGGGCCCATCGGCGTAGGCGACGGTGCCCATGTCGCCGATCGCGATGTCGCCCGATGTCAGGCCGACGGACACGGACGCGCCGGGCACGAGCGGCTGCGGCGAGAACGCGGCCCGCGTGCCGGCGGGGGAGGCGATCAGCGTGCGGCCGGCCTTGCGCGCGGCGCGCACGAAGCGGCGCGCCAGCGAGGGGCGCAGCCCGGCGATCGTCAGCGGACCCGAGAGGCTGCGCGCGCCGACGATCGGGCTGCGCGCGGGAACCGCCGCGCGCGTCGCGGCGGGCGGCAGCACCGGCTGGGCGAGGATCGACTCGATCGGCGTCGCGAGCGCGATCTTGCCGCCGTACTCGCCGATCGTCGCCGAGATCGCGCCGATGTTGCGCCCGATCCCGTCGGCGCCCGGGCAGATGATCGGAGAGCCCGAGAAGCCGGGGCCGAGCCCGGTCACGTCGACGGCCGGTCCGGCCACGCGGACGATGATCCGGGCGCCCGCGCCACGCTGGCGGTCGATCACGTCGACGACGTCGACGTCGAAGCCGACGATGTCCAGGCCGCGGACGACGGTCAGGCCGGTGCACTGCAAGCCGGGGTGCACCTGTGCGAGCGGCATGATCGGAGCGGCCGCCTGCGCGCCGGCCGGCGCCGCGAGCATGGCCGCGAGGACGGCAGGTAGCAGCCGGCGCATTCGGGCCGACGGTAGCAGCCGCACTGCGGCGCGGCCGCACCTCGCCCGACCATTAGCATCGGGCTCCATGCCACCTGACGCGACCGCCGACGCCCCCGCGCTCACCTGGGACGGGCGCACGCTGCGACTGCTCGACCAGACCCTGCTGCCGGCCGAGGAGACGTGGATCGCGCTCGAGGGCGCGGCCGACACCGCGGACGCGATCGCGCGGCTGGTCGTGCGCGGCGCGCCGAACATCGGCATCGCCGCGGCCTACGGGCTGGCGATGGCGATCGAGCAGGCGCCCGGCGACGACGAGCTGCGCGCGGCGGCGGCGCTGCTGCGCGACGCGCGGCCGACCGCGGTGAACCTCGCCTGGGCCGTCGATCGCGTGCAGGCGGCGGCACGCGCGGTCGCATCCGGGCAGCGCGGCGCGGCCGCTCGCGCCGAGGCCGAGGCGATCCACGCGGCCGAGGACGCGGCGAGCCGCGCGATCGCGCTCGCTGGCGCCGACCTGCTCGCCGGCTCGCGGCGGATCCTCACGCACTGCAACACCGGCGCGCTGGCCTGCGGCGGGACGGGGTCGGCGCTCGCCGTCGCGGTCGAGCTGGCCGCCCGACAGCCGGGCGTGACCGTGCTCGCGTGCGAGACGCGGCCGCTGCTGCAGGGCGCCCGCCTGACGATCTGGGAGCTGCGGCGCGCCGGCATCGCCCACGAGCTGCTCGTCGACGGCGCGGCCGCCGGGCTCATGCGCCGCGGCGAGGTCGACGCGGTGATCGTCGGCTGCGACCGCGTCGCCGCCAACGGCGACACGGCGAACAAGGTCGGCACGTACGCGCACGCGCTCGCCGCGCGCGCGGCGGGCATCCCGTTCATCGTCGCGGGCCCGACGTCGACGATCGACGCCTCGATCGCAAGCGGCGACGAGATCGTCATCGAGGAGCGCTCCGCCGACGAGGTGCGCCACGCCGGCGGAGCGCTGCTGACCGGCGCCGACACGCCGTGCCGCAATCCGGCCTTCGACGTGACGCCCGCCGAGCTCGTCAGCGCGCTGGTGACGGAGCGCGGCATCGCCTCGCCGCCGACGACCCGGTCCGTCCTGGCGCTGCTCGACGACGCCGCAGGGGATCCGCCGCGTGCCGGGCGCTGAGCGCCCGGCGCGTTCGCCGCAGGGCGGCAGCGCACGGCGACCGGACGGCGAAGGTTGCTGATCGCCCGTTCGACGACGCCGCACGACGTCGTCCTCGAGCAGCGTCCCGATCCGGTCGCCGGACCCGGCGAGGTCGTCTGCCGCGTCCTCGCCTGCGGCGTCTGCGGATCTGACGTCAGCGACGCGTACGTGGCGCGCAAGCTGCCCGCCGTGCTCGGTCACGAGGTCGTCGGCGAGGTGCTGCGCGCCGGGCCGGGCGTCCGCGACATCGCGGCCGGCGACCGCGTCGTCATCCACCATCACGCGCCGTGCGGCGAGTGCCGGCGCTGTCGCCGGGGCCACGAGACGCTGTGCGATCTCTTCCGCTCGACGGCGATCGACCCCGGCGGCTTCGCCGAGCAGGTCCGCGTCGAGGCGGCGCTCGTGCCCGAGCTGCTCGCGCTCGGCGACGTCGACCCGCTGGCGGGCACGTTCGTCGAGCCGCTGGGCTGCGTGCTGCGCGCGCTGGACCGCGCGCGGCTGACGGCCGGCGAGTCGCTGCTCGTCGTCGGCGCGGGATCCAACGGGCTGCTCGCGATCGCCGCCGCGCGGGCGCGCGCCGCCGCCGCCGTCTGGGTCCGCGAGCCGAGGCGGGAGCGCCGCCGCGTCGCGCAGGCATGGGGCGCGGCGGCGCACGGCGACGAGCCCGTCGACGTCGCGTTCGTGACGACCGCGCAGCCCGACGCGATCGCGACCGCCGCCGCGGCGCTCGGTCCGGGCGGCACGCTCTGCCTCTACGCCACGACGAAGCCCGGCGCATCGCTCGGCCTGGATGCCGAGCAGCTGTTCCTGCGCGAGATCACCGTCCTCACGAGCTGGTCGGCCGGGCCGGTCGACATGCGGCGCGCGTTCGAGCTGATCGCGAGCGGCCGGATCGACCCGCTGGCGCTCGTCACGCACCGCGTCGGCCTGCAGGAGACGGCGCTGGCGCTGGCGCTTCAGCGCCGCGGCGAGGCGATCAAGGCCGTGGTCGTGCCGTGAGGGCGGCGCTGCTGCACGGTCCCGGCGACCTGCGCATCGAGGACGTCGCCGAGCCCGCCGGCGAGGTGGTCGTGACGGTCGAGGCCGCGACGGCCTGTGCGACCGACGTGAAGTGCCTGCGCCACGGCCACCCGATCCTCGGCTCGTACCCGGCGCGCTTCGGCCACGAGACCGTCGGCGTGCGCGAGGACACCGGCGCGCGCGTGCTCGTCGGCGACTCGGTGCCGTGCGGAAGATGCCGCTACTGCCGCGTGGCGCAGACGCAGCTGTGCGAGCGCATGACGTGGGTGCTCGGCGGATTCGCGCAGCGCCTCGCCGCACCGGTCGCCGCGCTGCACCCCGTGCCCGACGGCCTGGCCGCGACGGGCGCGGCGATGGCCGAGCCGCTCGCGGCGGCGGTGCACGCCGTCGCGCGGGCGGGCGACGCCGCGGTCAGCGGCGCGGGGGCGGCGGTGCTCGGCGGCGGCACGATGGGCCTCATGCTCGCCCGCCTGCTGGTGCTTGCGGGCTGCCACGTGACGCTGGCCGACCGCCATGAGCAGCGCCGCGCGCAGGCGCGGGCGTTCGGAGCGCGCGCCGTCGAGCGGCTCGAGCCGCTGGGGCACGATCTCGTGATGGAGGCCGTCGGGCGACCGCAGGCGTGGCGGGCGGCGGTCGACGCCGCCGCGCCCGGTGCGACCGTCGTGCTCGTCGGCGGCTGCCCGGCCGGGAGCGAGGTGACGCTTCCCGCGGCGCCGCTGCACTATGCCGAGCTCGACGTCCGCGGAGCGTTTCACCACACCCCTGCCGAGGTCGACCGAGCGCTGGCGCTGCTCGCCGCCGGCGACGTCGACTGGCGCACGCTGGCGGGCCCGACGATCGCTCTCGAGGAGCTCCACGACGCGCTGCTGCGCCCGTCGCAGGGGGAGGCGCGCAAGCTCGTCGTCGACCCGCATCGCTAGCGTGATGGCGCGATGCCCGTCGCCGTCGTCACCGACAGCACTCACTACCTGCCCGCCGAGGTCGTGGCCGAGCGCGGTTTCGACGAGGTCTCGCTCTACGTCAAGCTCGACGGCACCCTGCGGCGCGAGAGCGAGATGACCGATCTGCCGGCGTTCTGGGAGGTCATGCACGGCGGGGCTGAGCTGCCGACGACGTCACAGCCCTCCGTCGGCGACTTCGTCGCGTGCTACGAGCCGCTCCTGCAGGCCGGCAGCGACATCGTCTCGATCCACATCTCGGCCGGCATCTCGGGCACGTACGACTCGGCGCTGCAGGCGCGCGCGCAGCTGGCCGAGCGCGGCTTCGAGGGACGCATCGAGGTGCTCGACTCGCGCACGGTGTGCGGCGGGCTGGGCCTCGAGCTGCTCGCCGCAGCCGCCCGCGCGCAGGCCGGCGGCTCGCTGCAGGAGGTCGCCGCGCACGCCGAGGCCGCGCGCGAGAGCCTGCGGATCTGGTTCGCGCTCGACACGCTGGAGTACCTGCGCCGCGGCGGACGCGTCGGCGGAGCCCAGGCATGGCTGGGGGGCGCGCTGAAGATCAAGCCGATCCTCTCGCTCGAGTCGCAGATCGAGCCGGTCGAGCGCGTGCGCACGTGGGGTCGCGCCTTCGAGCGGATGGTCGAGTACATGCGCACGCTGCACGCGGACGGCGCCGGCGCCTGGTGCGTGCAGCACATCCAGGCGTCAGCTGAGGCGCAGCGGCTCGTCGAGCGCGGCCGCGAGATCTTCGGCTGCGAGCCGCGCTTCGTCGGCGAGGTCGGTCCGGTGATCGGCGCGCACGCGGGCCCGGGGATGATCGGCGTCGGCGGGCTGCCGGCGGCGATGCTCGACTGATCAGCGCGCCGACGAGCGGGCGCCGCTGCGCCGCGCGGCGGCGGCGGCGAGGCGCCGCTGACGGCTTCGCCAGCGCGAGGCGGCGTGCTGCACCCCCGCCGCCAGCTCGATCAGCGTGATCGCGGGTCGCTGCGGCTCAGCCGGTCGCCGGAGACGGCGCGCGCGCGCCGCGCGGCCCGCCTGCCTGAGGTTCGCGGCCGTGCGCACGAGGCAGACGCGGACCGTCATCTGCGGCTTGCCCGGCACGCGCCGCGCCGCCGCCGGCGAGGGCGCTGGGACCGGCGCCGGGCGGTGGATCGGGGGCGCAGCGGCGCAGACAGCGCTCACGGAGCTCGCGACGGGCGAGGCCGGTACGCCCGACCGCGGCGGTGCGAGCTCGACCGCGAGCTCTGGAGCTTGCACAGCCGAGACGACGCGACGCCGCCCTCGCGGGTCGCCAGCTTCCGGCCCGATGGCGATGAACGCGAAGGCGGCGAGTCCGCCGAGCAGGCCCAGACCGATCGGCGTGAGGATCGCGCGCGCGACGCGCCCCGCCGCCGGGATGCGAAGCCTGGCGGTGCCCACGATGTCGTCCGCGACGGGCCTCCAGCGGTCGTTCGTCGCGCGGTTGTCGCCGCGCATCGTGAAGCCGGTGGCCGGCGAGCCGCCCACGATCCGGTGGATGACGACACGTCCCGCCGCGGGCTCGCCGCGGGGGATCCGGTAGGCGACGCGCTCTCCCACCCGATAGCCGCTGCCGCGCATGACGAGCACGAGGTCGCCGCTGTGCATCTGCGGCTCCATGCTCGTGCCGGAGACGAGGATCAGCTGGGCGGGTCCGCCGAGGAACTGCGGGCGCAGGAAGATCGCCCAGAGAACGACGGCGGCGACGAACGTGACGGTCTTGAAGCCGCGCCACGCGCGGCGCGCACGTGATCGCGGCGGACTCATCCGAGCGTGATCACGAGCTCGGGGACGTTGCCTGCGGCGGTGCGGCTGTTGAAGATCTGCTCGGGCGACAGCAGGGAGAGACCGAGGTCGTCGCGGACCAGGAAGCCGTGGTTCGGTCCGGCGTACATCGCCGCGACCTGCGACGTCACCGTCCACTCGCGCCAGCCGGCGGCGGTGCCGGAGGTGATCGAGACCGCCGTGCCGCTCGTCGCCGGCGGGCCCCATGTCCGCGTCTCGGACCACTCCTCGATGACGCGAAGCGTCTCGATCGGCACCGAGTTCGGGCTCGCGGCCGCGTAGAGCCGCAGCTTCGCCTGGGTCACCGAGCACAGCCCGAGGTCGGGCAACGCGAAGCGGACGAGCGTCTGCCGGCGTGCGCCGAGGTCGACCCCGAGCAGCCCGACGAGCGGCGCCTTGACCTTGAGCTCGGTGGCGCCCCCGAAGCTGCTCGAGGGGTCGGACTCGTCGACGTAGGTGTCCTGGTCGGCGGATGCGGTGACCGTGCCCGGCGTGCAGCCGGCCGCGCTCGACCAGCTCGTCAGCCTGCTCGAGCTCACGGTCAGCGATGCCGCCCAGCCCGACGAGACCGCCAGCACGCTCGCGGCGAGCAGCGCCGCAAGCGCACCGGCCTTCGCCTGACGGCCTTTGCGAAGGCGGCCGATCATGGTCCGCTGACGGCGATGTGGACGGCGGTCACGGCGCTTGCCAAGGGAGTGGGGGTCAGCGCGACGGTGATCGAGTTGTCCGCCGTGTCGCCGTCGGCGGCGACGGTCTGGGGACCGCCGGATCCGATCGCGGCGCCGCTCGTGTCGGCGAGCGTCACCGAGAGCGCTCCGCCCTCACATCCCGGGTCGGCGATGCCGCTGACGGCGACGCCGGTGACGTTCCCGCCGGAGGTCGTGTAGCCGACGGTGAAGCCGTCCGCGTCGCAGGCCGACACGGCCGCAGCCCCCGCGCCGAGCCGAGCCGCCGACAGCCCGAGGCTCGCAGCGAATGCGGGCACGACGGCAGCGGTCGCGATTGCGACCGCCACGGCGGCGTGTCGGCGACGGAGGCGCATGACCTGAGGGCGCGGACGCACGGAGTGCGCCGCGGACCGCTCGCGAGCGAGGGCTGTTCGCTAGTCGCTGATGACGACGTGGATCCCGGTGACGTCCTCGCTGAGGACGGCTTCGGAGCTGAAGTCCAGCACGTTCGTGAAGGCGACCGCGACCGGCACCGCCTGGGTGACCGCGCCGAGCTCGGCGTCGGCTGCTCCCGTCAGCGTGACCGTCATGCTCTGGCCGTCGCAGGCGTCGGAGATGCCGCCGACCGTCACGTTGCCGACCTTGTATCCGGCCGTCGCGGCGGCGCTGTAGGTGCTCGTGTAGGACGTCGTGACGCCGTCGGTGTCGCACGACGCGACGAGCGCGGCGTCGGCGCCGAGGTCGCCGGAGGTGATCCCGCCGAGACTGGCCGCCGCGCCGGCGATGAGCGCGAAGGCGAGAAGCCCGCCGAGAAGTGCAAGTACGGTGCGTCGGCTGCGCATGGTGATGCTCCTTGGGGCGGGGCTGGGCCGCCCGACCCAATCGGTGGGAAGTGTCAGCCCTCGTCCTCGGCGGAGAGCCCGCCATCAGCAGGGTCGATGGACGGATGTGCGATGCCCGCCGGGCGGTGCTCCGGCAGCGAGGACCGCTACGCCGGCCGGGGCCTGCGCGGCTTGGGCTTCGGTCCCGGCGGCGGCTGCTCGACGACGACGGCCGGCGGCGAGGGCGGCTCGTCGTCGTCGGGCGGCGGTACGTCGTCGGGCAGGATGACGGTGCCCGACGACGTCGTCTGCCCGCCGTAGAACTCCTTGATGACGATCTGCAGCGCGGCCGCGATCGGGATCGCGACGAGCGCGCCGACGATGCCGAGCATCGAAGCGCCCGCGAGGATCGCCACGATCACCGCCAGCGGCGGCACGTTGACCGTCCGCTTGAAGATGAACGGCTGCAGCACGTTGTTCTCGAACTGCTGGTAGAAGATCAGGAAGATCGCGTAGACGATCGTCGCGCTGGGGAAGTCCGTGAACAGCGTGACGATCAGGATCAGCACGCCGCCGATCGTGGCGCCGACGAGCGGGATCAGCCCGAAGAAGGACATCAGCACGGCGAGCGGGACGGCGAACGGCACGCCGAGCAGCGTCAGCACGATGAACGTCAGGATGCCGTTGATCGACGTGATCGTCAGCGCTCCCGCGACATAGCCCGCCGTCGACTTGTAGATCCGTTCGGCGATGCCGCGCAGGCGGTCCTCGCGGTGCCGGCCGAACCTCGTGATCAGGAAGTTGGCGATCCGCCTGCCGTCGAGCAGCAAGAAGAAGGTCATCGTGAGGATCGTCAGCAGCTGGAAGGCGGCGTTGACCGCTCCCGCGGCGATGCTCTGCAGCGCACCGGCGGCGTCGCCGAGCTTGTCGGGCAGCTTCTCGGCCTCCTCGCGCAGCTTCGTCGTGACGTCGTACTTGTTGTCGAACTCGCGGATCGCCCTGTTGCTGCGCAGCTCGTCGACGTAGCCGGGCACGTCGCGCGCGAGATCCGTCGCCCCGTTGATGACCGGCGGGACGATCAGGGCGAGAACGCCGGAGAAGATGCAGAAGATCAGGACGTAGACGATCAGGATGGCTGCCGCGCGCGGCAGCCTGCCGCGGGAGACGAAGTCGACCGCCGGACCCAGGGCGACGGCGAAGAAGACCGCGATCGCCAGCAGCAGCAACGTGCTGCGGATCTGCACCAGCAGGTACAGCAGGGCGAGGAAGCCCGCCGCGGTGAAGAGGATGCGCCCGATCTGACGGGTGCTCAGGGCGTCCCACGTCGACACGCAGGCGAGCGTATGGCGCACGCCGGACGGCGCCGTCGCGAACGCGGCGAGGGCTAGCGCCTGCGGCGCAGCAGCCCGCCGATGGCGGCGATCCCGCCGCCGATGACGAAACCGGCGACCGCCGCGCCGATCACCGCGTTCTTCTGGTGCTTGACGAGCTGACCGCGCCAGTCCGTCAGGACGGCGATCTCGTTGTGCAGGCGTTCGACGGAGGTGCCGAGCTGGCGCCGGTTCTCCTCGATCGACTGGCGGATCTGCTCGGGTGTGCGCGTGGCCATCGGTGGACCGCTACCTCTTCTTCCTGCGCATCAGCGTCCTGCGGATCTTGCCGGCCTCGTCGATCGCCATCTCGGGCACGGGCGGCGTGCTGTCCTTGAAGAACTTCGCCGCCAGGTAGCCCGCCAGCCCGCCGAGCAGGAAGAGCAGGCCGGCGACCACGAAGAAGCCCCAGAAGATCGATCCCGTGTCGACGGGGAGGGCGTACCACGCCAGCCAGGCCATCCCGTGCAGCAGGAAGAGCAGGCCGACGATGACGAAGATGCCGGCGGCGAGGCCGATGACGATGCCGCGCAGGAGCTTGGTGACCTTGCCGGCGACCTCCGCCTTCGCAAGCTCGATCTCCTCGTGCACGAGCAGCGTGACGCGCTCGCCGATGTCCTGGACGGTCTGCGCCAGGTCTTGTGTGGGGCTCTCAGCTGCCAAGGCGCCGGAGGATCATGGCGGCAAGGATGCCGCCGGCGAACGCTGCTGCCACGACGAGCTCGGGACGTTCGTCGGCGAGCTCGATCAGCGGCTCCTGCCAGTTCGGGCCGGGTGCGGCTGCATGGCCTGACGCGAAGGCCTCGCCGCTGGCGCCCAGCGACGTGACGGCCGCGGCGCCGAAGCCCGACCGGGAGGCGGACTCGACGATCCCCACCGGCTGCTCGCCGACCGGAAACGGCATCGGCTCGGGCGACGCCGCGGATCCGTGCGCCGTCGCCGGCTCGTACAGCGGCGTGGCGGGCTCGGCGGGCGGCAGCTCGACGGCCTCGCCCTCGACGACGGGCTCCTCCTCCGCTACGGCCTCGGCCGGCGGCTGCGCGGCACCGGGCGCTGTCCAGCTCCCGGCGGCCGGCGGCGCGGCGGAGCCCGCGACGGACACCTCCGCTCGTGCTGCGTCAGCGTCCTGGCGGCGCTTGCCGAACTTCATTCCGGCGGGTCTTCCCCGTATATCCGGCGCCAAATCAACGCGGCGAGGCGGGTGGTGATGATCGAGGCCAGCGCGCCGATGCCGGCGAGCAGGCCCGACCAGACGAGGCGCTTGACCATTTCGTTGCTCTGCATCGGTCAGATCCTCTCAGACGGCTCGGGCGGATTGCCGATCTGCATCGAGTCCGCCGCAGATCGTCTCGACGATGAACGCCTTCGCCTGGTCGAATTCCTCTTCCCCGCGGGGCAGCATGTCGAAGATCCAGCCCGTCAGGACCTGCTCGATCGCGCCGTAGAACGCGAGCGCCGCGAACCCCGGCGTGACGGCGGACCGGAACGAGCCGTCGCGCTGCGCCTTCTCGACGATCCCCGCGATCAGCGCGTAGGCCTCGCGGATCGTCGCAAGGTGCGTCCGGCCGAAGGAGTTCGCCGCACGTGTGACCTCGACGATGATGACCTTCATCAGATCGGGGTCGTGGCGGTAGGAGTCGACGATGAACGAGGCGATCGCGTAGAGCTTGTCGCGCGCCGGCAGCGTCTGGCGGTCGATCTCGGTGATGACCTCCAGCAGCACGTTCCAGCGCTCGAGGAACAGCGTGTCGAGGACCTCGTCCTTGGAGCGGAAGTAGTGGTAGACGAGCCCGTAGGCGACGTTCGCCTCGTCGGCGATGTCCGACACGCGACAGGCGTGGAAGCCGCGCTTGGCGAACGCGACGACGGCCGCGTCGAGGATCATGCGGCGCTTGTCGGGACCGGCCGGCTTCTCGGCTCCCGCTGGGCCGCCGGCGTCGCGATCGCGGGCGGCGGCCATCAGGCGCGCACCTCGACGGGCCAGCCGTACGCGGCCGGCCGGCGGTTGGCGAGCGAGGGCAGCTCGCGGCGCATGCGCGCCTGCGAGTCGAGATCCAGGTCGGCGACGATGTGGCACTCGCGGTCGGGCGCGTGCGCGACGACGATCCCCCACGGGTCGACGATCATCGAGCGCCCGCCCGAGCGCAGGGCGGGCGGGCCACAGTCATGCTCGCCGATCTGATTGGCGGCGACGACGAACGCCTGGTCCTCGATCGCGCGGGCGCGCAGCAGGACCTCCCAGTGATCGCGCGTCGTGGGCACCGTGAACGCCGCCGGGACGGTGAAGACCCGGGCGCCGCGGATGGCGAGGATCCGGTACAGCTCCGGGAAGCGCAGGTCGTAGCAGATGCTCAGTCCGAGCTCGACGCCCTCGGCGGTCGGCGAGACGACGAGCTCGTCGCCGGGCTGCTCGTGCTCGGACTCGTTGTAGACGGTGCCGTCGACGACGACGTCGAACATGTGGATCTTGCGGTAGGTCGCGCGCAGCTCGCCGTCGGCGCCGATGTGGACCGACGTGTTGCGCAGCCGCCGCGCGGGCTCGGCTCGGTCGGCCTCGCGCTCGGAGAACGACCCCGCGACGAGCTCGATGCCGAGCTCGCGCGCGGCGGCGCGCGCCCAGGCGATCGCCGGGCCGTCGATCGTCTGCGCGCCGGCGACGAGCGCGTCGCCGCGGCCCAGCGCCGTCCACTTCTCGGGCAGGACGACCAGCCGGGCCCCGTCGGCGGCGGCCGCGCGCGTCAGCCGGTCGGCGCGCTCGAGGTTCGCGTCGAAGTCGGCGCTGGAGGTCATCTGGACTGCTGCGACGCGCATGTTCTCTCGAAGTTCTCCCCGGATTGACTGGTCAGTCAACAACGGTGATGCTACCCCGATGGCTGCCCCACCTTCGCTCCCACTGCGCTGGGAGTCCGCGGCGCCGCCTGCCGCGCTGCCGGTCGCCGTGCCGCCCGCGCGGCTGGCGCCGCTGCGCGGCGGGCGACCGCTCAAGCAGTGGCGCTACGTCGCCGCCTTCAGCGACGAGATCATGCTCTGCGCAGCGGTCGCCGCGGTCGGCCCGGCGCGCAGCTCGTGGTGGGCGGTGTGGGACCGCGGCGCGGCGACGCTGCACGAGCACACGCGCATCGCGCCGGGCCCCGCGGTCGCGCGCTTCGGGCACGGCGGGCGCGTGTCGGTGCGCGACCGCGGCGTCGCCATCGATCTCGTCGTCGACGAGGGCGCGGGCGTCGAGTCGCTCAACGCGCACGGCGCGCAGTACGTCTGGACGCGCAAGCAGGCGGCGCGTCCGGTCCGGGGGCGCGTCTCGCAGCGCGACGGCCGCACGATCCTGTTGGGTGCCGGCGCGCTGGCGATCATCGACGACACCGCCGGCTACCACGCTCGCGCGACGGAGTGGTGGTGGTCGGCCGGCGTCGGGCGCAGCGCCGACGGCGCGCCGGTCGGCTGGAACGTCGTGACCGGGGTCAACGACGGACCGCACGCGAGCGAGCGCTCGGTGTGGATCGGCGGCGCAGCGCAGGAGGTCGCGCCCGTGCGCCTGGAGACTGACCTGTCAGCGGTCTGCTTTGCCACCGGAGAGCGCCTGGAGTTCACGCCGGAGGCGATCCGTGAGCGCCACGACCGCCTGCTGCTCGTCGAGTCCGAGTACCGCCAGCCGTTCGGCACCTTCGACGGCGCGCTGCCCGGCATCGGCGCCCTGCACGGCGGTCTGGGCGTGATGGAGCGCCACCGCGCGCGCTGGTGAGGCTGCGGCGCCCGGCTCCAGATCGTGCGATCCTGCACGAACGGATAGCGACCGGCGCAGCTTTCGGTCTCATCCTGTGATGAGTCGTTCGTCGGTCAAACGGACTAAGGTCCTGCGATCAAGGACGCAGGCATCTCAATCTCGGGGGAGGACTCGCAATGAAGCTCCGACGACCCAGCCCGGCGCTCGTCATCTCGTGTATCGCGCTCGTCGCGGCGGGCAGCGGCACCGCGTTCGCGGCCACGATCATCAGGTCGAGCAGCCAGGTCAAGAACAACACGCTGCTCTCGGCCGACATCAAGGACGGATCGATCCGCGGGCGGGACATCAAGAACGGCTCGATCACCGCCAACAAGCTGTCGAAGGGCGCGAGCAGGTTGACCGGTTCGAGCGTCGGGGGCGGCGGTCCCGGGACGGTCTACCAGGCGACCCGCAAGGCCGGACCCGAGAACCAGCCCGCGGGCGTCGGGATCACCGTCGCGTCGCTGTCGGTTCCGGCCGGCGCCTACGTGGTGACGGCGTCGACCGTCATGACCGCGCTTCCCGGGCCGCAGAATCCGCTTCTGCCCGAGCGCAGCAGTCCCGAGGGCCGCTGCCGGCTGGACCTCGCCGGCGACGCCACGGAGTCGTTCCAGAACGTTCTCGTCGAGAGCAAGACGGCACCGTCGACGCTGTACCTGCAGGGCACCCGCACGGTCGGAGGGACGTCGGAGTTCGTCCTCACATGCGGCGCGGGCAGTCCCTTCCGCCTGTCCGAGACGTCGATCATCGCCACGCGGGTCAACGACATCGTGGCGACCTCGATCCCGTAGCAGGAGCCTCCGCGCGGCGGCCGGCGACCGGGAGGTCGCGGCCGCCGCGCAGGCAGCGGCCGACGACGGGCTCTGCTCGGTCGCCGCGAGCGTAGGGTTCGGCCGGTGCCCGGCGGTCCCGACGTATCGGTCCTGATCGTCACCTACGACCACGGTGACGAGATCGGCGCCTGTCTGGACGCGGCCCTGGCCCAGGCCGCCGACGGGCTGGCCGTCGAGGTGCTCGTCGCCGACAACGCGTCGCGCGACGACACGGCGGCGCAGGTCGCGGCGCGCGCGGCGGACGGGGTGCGGTTGCTGCGGATGGGCTCCAACCGCGGATTCGCCGCCGCCGTCAACGCGGGGTTCGCCGCCGCCGGCGCAGAGCACGTGCTGCTGCTCAACCCCGACTGCGTGATGGACGCCGGCTGCGCCCGCGCGCTGCACGAGCACCTGGCGGCGCGGCCGCAGGTGGCGATCGCCGCCGCGCTGCTGCACGATCCCGACGGCACGCCGCAGCGCCACGCCCGCCGCGACGTCGGCCTCGCCGGCGTGCTGTGGGCGTACACGACGGTCGGCAGGCGGATCGACGCGCTGCGCGGCGGCCGGGCCGCGGCCGCGCGTCGCTACGAGGACGTCTGGGCGCAGGGGCCGCCGCGCGAGCCGTTCGCCGTGTTCTGTCCCGCCGCAGCGTGCGTGATGGCCAGGCGCCGCGACCTCGAGCCCGCGCCGCTCGACGAGCGCTTCCCGCTCTTCTTCAACGACGGCGACCTCTGCCGCCGGCTGACCGATGCCGGGCGCGGCATCGAGATCGTGCCCGCGGCGACGGCGGCGCACGGCTACGGGACGAGCGTCGGCCGCGCCCAGCGTGGCGATCCGGCGCGGATGCGGGCCGAGTGGGTGGCGTCGCTGCGGCGCTACGCCGCCCTGCACTGGAGCCGGCCGCGGCGCGCGGTCCTGTCCGCCGCGCTGGTCGCCGACGCGGCCGCATCCGCCGCGCTGTGCCTCGTGCGACGCGAGGACCCGCGCGAGCTGCGTGGAGTGCTCGGCGGGCTTGGCCTGCCGGGCGGGCGACCGCCGCTGCTGACGCCGGTCAGGAGGGTATGGGCTCGTCGGGCGCCAGCGGCCGCAGGGGCGCAGCCGGCACCCCCGCCAGCAGATGTCGCTCCGGGTAGTCACCGCCGGTGAGCACGGAGCCCGTCGCGATCATGACGTTGCGCCCGACGTGCGAGCCGCGCAGGATCAGCGCGTTCGTGCCGACGAAGACGTTGCTCTCGATGACGACCGGCGCGGACACGATCCGCTGACGCGCGACGTACGTGTCGCTGCCGTCGTGGGTGTGGTCGGAATCCATCACGTTGACGCCCTCGGCGAGGTTGACGTGGTCGGCGAGCTCGATGCGCTCGTGGCAGTGCACCGTCGTGTTGCGCCCGACAAAGCAGTCGGCGCCGACGACGAGCTCGCCCTTGGACTTCAGCTCGGCGCCGTCGCGCACCCGCACCTGCGCTCCGAAGCGGATCGCGCCGCCCCACGGCTGCAGCCGGATGCGGTCCTGGAACTGGCAGCGGTCGCCGATCTCGAGCAGGCTGTCGGCGTGCGTCCAGACGTCGAGCGTCAGCTCGCGCCCGAAGCGGCAGTCGCGGCCGATCCTGATCGTCAGCGACCCGCCGCCCTCGCCGACGGCGTCTGTGACGATCCGCGGCAGGTCGTCGAAGCGCGGCGTGCCGTCGACCTCGACGACGAGGCTGCAGCGCACGCGCGCGAGGCGCGCGCGCGTCCTGAGCACCCATGCGCGGAAGCGCAGCCTGCGCAGGCTGCCGGCGAGCGAGCTGAGCACGGCGCCACGGTAGCCGCGATCGGCCGCGACGGGGGCGCCGGCCGCACGCGGCGCCGGCAGTTGGCCGTGCGGCCCGTCGCCGTTGGCGGCGGGCGTGACCGGCGGGCCGGTCGGCGCGAGCAGCGCGGTGCCGAATGGTTCGGCCTGCGCCCGCAGCGCGGACGCCGTGGCCGGCGGCGCGAGCTCCGCGGCGCTTGCGGCGCCTGCGGCGCCTGCGTCGAGGCCGGCGCGACCGTCGTGTTCGGCGTGCTCGCGGTCCTGCTCGGCCTGCTCACGGACGAACGTCGCCATCGCCGACGCCGTCGGATGGTCGAAGACGAGCGTCGACGGCAGCCGCAGCCCCGTGATCTGCGCCAGGCGGTTGCGCAGGACGACCGAGCCCAGCGAGTCGAACCCGAGCTCCTTGAACGGGCGGTCGGGCGGCACGTCGGCCCCCGAGGCATGGCCGAGCACGGCGGCGGCCTGCGCGCGGACGAGGTCGAGCACGAGCGCGTGGCGCTCCTGCGCCGAGGCGGTCGCGGCGAGCTGCCCGGCGAGCGAGCCGCCACCGCCGGCAGAGCCGCCTCTCCCGCGGGCGCCGGCGCGGCGACCGTCCCCGACGAGGTCGCACAGCAGCGCCGGCAGCACGCCCTCACGGGCCTGCGCGCGGAGCGCCGCTCGATCCAGCGTCGTGGCGACGAGCAGCGGCTCGCGGTGCGCGATCGCGACGTCGAGCAGCGCCAGCGCCTGCTCCGCGGGCAGCACGCGCTGGCCGGTGTCCGCTGCGAGCACCTCGATGTCCTCGTCGCTGAGGCGCGTCGACATCCCGCTGCCCGTCCCCCACAGCCCCCAGGCGACCGCCGTCGCCGGCAGCCCCGCCGCCCGGCGGCGCTGCGCGAGCCCGTCGAGGTAGGCGTTGGCGGCCGCGTAGTTTCCCTGCCCCGGGTGGCTGAACGTCGCCGCCACGGACGAGAAGAGGACGAACGCGGCCAGGTCGTGGCCGCGCGTCAGCTCGTCGAGCCAGCGCGCCGCGTTCGCCTTCGGGCGCATCACGCCGTCCAGCCGCGCCTCGTCGAGCGACTCCACCATGGCGTTGTCGAGCGTGCCGGCGGCGTGGACGACGGCGGTCAGCGGATGGTCGGCGTCGATCGTGCCGAGCAGCTGCGCCAGCGCGGCGCGATCGCCGACGTCGCAGGCTGCGACGGTCGCGCGGCAGCCGTGCTGCGCGAGGCGCTCGCGCAGCGCTTCGACGCCGGGCGCGCCGGGGCCGCGGCGGCTGGCGAGCAGCAGGCGGCGTACGCCGTGCTCGCGCGCGAGGTGCTCGGCGACGACGGCGCCGAGGCCGCCGGTGCCGCCCGTGACGAGCACCGTGCCGTCGGGGTCCGGCGCGTGCGGCACCGTGAGCACGACCTTGCCGACGTGGCGGGCCTGGCTCACGAACGCGAGCGCCTGCGATCCGTCGCGCACGTCCCAGGCGGTGACCGGCAGCGGCCACGCCTGCGCGAGCGCCGCGGGCAGGATCGTGGCCAGGCGCTCGGGGTCGGTGCCGAGCAGGTCGACGGTCTCGTAGCGCACGCCGGGATGGGCGGCGGCGACCGCCGCCGGGTCGCGCAGATCGGCGCTGCCCAGCTCGACGAAGCGCCCGCCGGCCGCCAGCAGTCCCAGCGAGGCGTCCGCCAGCTCCCCGCTCAGGCAGTTCAGGACGACGTCGACGGCCCCGAAGCTCGCGGCGAACCCCGAGCTGCGCGACGAGGCGATGTGGGCGTCGTCGATCCCCAGCGCGCGCAGCGCGCCCCACTTCGCCGGGCTCGCCGTGGCGAAGACCTCGGCGCCCAGGCGCTGCGCGAGCGCGACGGCGGCCATCCCGACCCCGCCCGCCGCGGCGTGGATCAGCACGCGCTCGCCGCGCCGCAGCCGGGCCGTCTCGACGAGCGCGAGGTGCGCGGTGGCGTGCGCGACCGGGACGCTCGCGGCCTGCGCGAACGACCAGCCGGCGGGGATCGGCACGACGGCAGCCGCCGCGGCGACGGCAAGCGGGCCGAAGGCGCCGGGGACGATGCCCATGACGCGGTCGCCGGCGCGCAGGCCGGCGACGTCCGGTCCGGTCTCGAGGACGACGCCCGCGGCCTCGCAGCCGAGCTGGGCGCCGTGGACGCCGATCGCGACGAGCACGTCGCGGAGGTTGACGCCCGCGGCGCGGACCGCGAGCCGGATCTCGCCGCTGCGCAGCGGCCGGTCGCCGTCGCCGCGGTCGGCAGCCGCCCCGACGAGCGCGCCGGCGCGCTCGGGCGCCAGCCGCCAGGTACCCGACGGGGGCGCGTCGCCCGGCGCGCGAGCGAGGCGCGGCACGAGCACGGCGCCGTCGCGGACCGCGGCCTCCGGCTCGCCGGCGGCGATCGCGAGGGCGATCTCCTCGGGGCTCTGCGCGTCGATCGTCAGCAGGCGCCCGGGATGCTCGGACTGGGCGCTGCGCAGCAGGCCGCGGATCGCGGCGGCCTCGGGATCGGGCACGTCGCCGTCGGTCACCGCGGCGGCGCCCGGCACGAGCACGGCCAGGCGGGCGTCGCGCAGCGGCTCCTCGGCGAGCCAGGCGTGCAGCAGCGCGAGGGCGGCGGCGACGTCGCGCGGAGCGGCGACGGCGACGGTGCCGGCGGCCGGGCCGCTCGCCGCGAGCGCGGCGGCGCCGGGGAACTGCTCGGCCCCAGGGAGGTCGAGCGGGAAGAGCGCCGCGAGCCGCGGCGCGGCGCCGTTGGCTGACGGGCCGCCGGCGATCGCCGTCCAGCGCACGCGGTACAGCGCCTGCAGCGCGTCGTCGCCAGCGGCGGCCGGGGCGCCGCCGGGCAGCGGCGACAGGGCGATCGCGTCGATCGACAGCACCGGCGCGCCGCGCTCGTCGGTCGCCGTCAGCGCCAGGACGCCCTGATCCGCTCCGGGCGCGATCCGCACGCGCAGCGCACGCGCGCCGTGCCCTTGCACGCGAACCCCCCGCCAGGCGAGCGCCAGCGGCGACCCGGCAGGCGACCGCAGCGCGATCGCCGGATGCAGTGCCGCGTCGAGCAGCGCGGGGTGCACGGCGAACCGCTCGCCGTCGGCTGCCTGATCGCCGGCCAGCGCCACCTCGCTGAGCACGTCGTCGCCGAGCTGCCACGCGCGCAGCACCTGGAACTGCGGCCCGTACGTGCGGCCGTCGCCCGCGAGGCGGTCGTAGAGCTCGTCGACGTCGAGCGCGATCGCGCCCGGCGGCGGCCAGGCCTGCGCCGGCGGCGGCGCGTCGTCTGCGGCGTCGCGGCCCTCGCCCAGCGTGCCGCCGGCGTGGCGGACCCATTGCGCGTCGCGGCCGTCGCGCCGCGCGTGGATCTCGAGCGCCCGCCGTCCCTGCTCGCCGCGGCCGCTGACGGTGACCTGTAGCTGCACGTCGCCGGCGGCGGGCAGCACGAGCGGCGCCGCGAGCGTGAGCTCCTCGACGACGTCGCAGCCGACCTCGCCGGCGGCGCGCAGCGCCAGCTCGGCGAACGCCGCCTGCGGCAGCGTGACCTGCCCGAAGAGCGCGTGGTCGGCCAGCCAGGGGTGCGTCGCGAGCGAGATCCGGCCGGTCAGCAGGCAGCCGTCGCGCCCGGCGAGCTCGACCGCGGCGCCCAGCAGCGCGTGCTCGGCCGCGCCGACGCCCGCCGCCGCCAGCGAGGTCCGATCAGCCGCCGCCGGGCGCTGCTGCAACCAGAAGCGGGTGTGCTCGAACGGGTACGCCGGCAGGCCGACCCGGCGGGCGCCGGTGCCCGCGAAGGCGCGCTCCCAGTCGACCTCGACGCCGCCGGCGAAGGCCTCGCCGGCGGACGACAGGAAGCGCGCGAGACCGCCCTGCTGCCGGCGCAGCGAGCCGACGACGGCGACGCGCCGCGGGTCGGGCGCGGCGTCGTCGACGGTCTCCTGGACGGCCCAGGTGAGCACCGGATGCGGGCTTGACTCGATGAACGCCGTGACGCCGTCGGCGACGAGCGCGCGCGTGGCCTGCTCGAAGCGCACGGGCTCGCGCAGGTTGCGGTACCAGTGCTCGGCGTCCAGCTGCGCGCCGTCGATCAGCTTCGCGGTCGTCGTCGAGAGGATCGGGACGGTGGCGCGCACGGGCGCGATCGGGCGCAGGTCTTCGATCAGGCGCTCGCGGATCGCCTCGATCTGGGCGGAGTGCGACGCGTAGTCGACGGCGATCATCCGCGCCCGCTCGCCGGCAGCCTCGCATTCGTCGAGCAGCTCGCGCAGCGCCTGCGGCTCGCCCGAGAGGACGGTCGAGCGCGGGCTGTTGTACGACGCCAGCGAGATCCGGCCGCCGAAGCGCTCGATCCGCTCGAGCACCTCGCTCGGCGGCAGGAAGACCGACATCATCCCGCCGGCGCCTGCGAGCTCCACGAGCGCCGCGCTGCGCAGCGCCGCGACGCGCGCGGCGTCCTCGAGCGACAGCGCGCCGGCGACGTGCGCGGCGGCGATCTCGCCCTGCGAGTGGCCGACGACGACCGCGGGCTCGACGCCGAGCGAGCGCCAGAGCGCGGCCAGCGAGACGAAGACGGCGAACGACGCGGGCTGGACGACGTCCATCCGCTCGAGCGCGGGAGCCGCGGGCGCCCCGGCGATCACCTCGCGCAGATCCCAGCCGGTGTGCGGGCGCAGCGCGTCCGCACAGGCCCGCATCCGGTCGGCGAAGACCTCCGACCGGTCCCACAGGTCAAGCGCCATCCCGCGCCACTGCGAGCCCTGCCCGGGGAAGACGAACGCGACCTTCGCCGCCTCGCGGGCCACACCCGTCGCGACGCCGTCGGCGGGCATCCCGCTCGCCACCGCGTCGAGGCCGGCGAGCAGTTCGCCGCGATCGGCGCCGACGACCGCGGCGCGGTGCGCGAAGCGCGCGCGCCCGACCGCGAGCGACCAGCCGGCGTCGACCGGCGCGACGTCGCGCCGCGCTTCGAGGTGCTCGCGCAGCCGCCGCGCCTGCTCGCACAGCGCATGCTCGCTCTTCGCCGACAGCACGAGCGGCACGGCGGGCGGATCGGCACGCTGCTCGGGTGCGGCCGCGGGCGCCTCCTCGAGCACGACGTGCGCGTTCGTCCCGCTGATCCCGAAGCCGGAGACGCCGGCGCGCCGCGGGTGCCCGGCGCGCGGCCAGTCGCGCGCCTCGGTCAGCAGCGCCACCTGTCCCGCCGACCAGTCGGCGTGCGGCGTCGGCTCGTCGACGTGCAGCGTCCGCGGCAGGACCCCGGCGCGCATCGCCATGACCATCTTGATGACGCCGGCGACACCGGCCGCGGCGTGCGAGTGGCCGATGTTGGACTTGATCGAGCCCAGCCAGAGCGGCCCGTCGGCGCGCGGCTGCCCGTACGTCGCCAGCAGCGCGCCCGCCTCGATCGGATCGCCCAGCGTCGTGCCCGTGCCGTGCGCCTCGACGGCGTCGACCTCGCGGCCGCTGACGCCCGCGTTGGCCAGGGCCTGGCGGATGACCTGCTCCTGCGACGGGCCGTTGGGCGCCGACAGGCCGTTGCTCGCGCCGTCCTGGTTGGTCGCCGTGCCGCGCACAAGGCCGAGCACGCGGTGCCCGTTGCGGCGCGCGTCCGACAGCCGCTCGACGACGAGCACGCCGGCGCCCTCGGCCCAGCTGGCGCCGTCGGCGCCGGCCGCGAACGCCTTGCTGCGCCCGTCGGGCGCGAGGCCGCGCTGGCGGCTGAACTCGACGAACATCCCCGGCGACGAGAGGACCGTGACGCCGCCGGCGAGCGCCAGCGAGCACTCGCCGGAGCGCAGCGCCTGGCAGGCGAGGTGCAGCGCGACGAGCGAGGACGAGCAGGCGGTGTCGACGGTGACGCCCGGCCCCTGCAGCCCCAGCGCGTAGGAGACGCGGCCGGAGACGACGCTCGTCAGCGAGCCGGTCATGCGCAGGCCCTCGTACTCCGTCGCGAAGCCCGGCAGGAACGACCCGTAGTCCTGCGAGCTGACGCCGAGGAAGACGCCGGTCGCCGACCCGTTCAGGCCTTCGGGGTCGATCGCCGCATCTTCCAGCGCCGCCCACGACGTCTCGAGCACGAGCCGCTGCTGGGGATCCATCACCGCCGCCTCGCGCGGCGCGATCGCAAAGAACGCGGCGTCGAAGCCGGGCGCGTCGTAGAGGAAGCCGCCGGCCTGGACGTAGCTCTTGCCGGTCGCGTCGGGATCGGGGTCGTAGAGCCCTTCGAGGTCCCAGCCGCGGTCGGTCGGAAACGGGCCGATCGCGTCGGTGCCGGCGGCGACGAGGTCCCACAGGTCCTGCGCCGACTGCACGCCCCCGGGATAGCGGCAGCTCATGCCGACGATCGCGATCGGCTCGTCGTGGTGGGCGCGCGCGCGGACGGTGGCGCGCGCGCCGCGCGCCGCGCCCGACAGGATCGCGGCGAGCCGCTGCGCCACCGCGGCGGGCGTCGGGTGGTCGTAGACGAGCGTCGACGGGAGCCGCAGCCCCGTCACCTGCGCCAGCCGGTTGCGCAGCTCGACGCCCTGCAGCGACTCCATCCCGAGCTCGCGGAAGGCGCGCCGCGGGGCGATGGCGTCGGCTGAGGCGAGGCCGAGGACGGCGGCCGCGTGCTCGCGCACGAGCGCCAGCAGCGCCGCCTCGCTGCGCTGCTCGTCGCCCAGCAGCGACTCGGCGGGCGCCGCTGCCGGCTGCGCGGCCGCCGCCGCGCCCTCGTGCAGCTCGGGCGCGGGCAGCTCGACGCGCCTCGGTCGCACGTCCGCGAAGGCCGGCGTCCAGTCGACCGCGATGCCGCTGGCGTGCGCCTCGCCGACCGACAGGAGAAAGCGCGCGAGGCCGCCGTCACGGCGCAGCGACCCGAGCACGGCGATCGCCCCGTCCGCCGCCGCGATGCCGGCCGGCGAGGTGGCGGCGGATTGCGCCTCGATCGTCCCCTCGACGGCGAACGTCAGCACCGGGTGCGGGCTGGACTCGACGAATGCCGCGGCGCCGTCGCGCACGAGCGCCGCCGTCGCCTGCTCGAAGCGCACCGGCCGGCGCAGGCTGCGGTACCAGTAGTCGGGCCCGAGCTCGCTGTAGTCGACGGGCTCCCCGGTGACCGACGAGTAGAAGTTCACGCCGCTCGGGCGCGGCGTGACCGGCGCCAGATCGCGCGCGAGACGGTCGCGGATCGCCTCGATCTGGCTGGAGTGCGCGACCGACGACGTGCCGTCGACGCGGATCCGGCGTGCGCGGATGCCGTCGCGCTCGCAGCCGGTCAGCAGCTCGTCGAGCGCCGGCTGCTCGCCCGCGACGACGATCGCGTGCGGGCCGTTGAAGGCGGCCAGCGTCAGGCGGCCGCCGATCCGCTCGATCCGCGCCTCGAGCTGCCGCGCCGCGAGGTCGACGAGCACCATGCCGTCGTCGCCGCCGAGCTCGTGCAGCGCGCGGCTCGTCAATGCCGCCACGCGCGCGGCGTCCTCGAGCGAGAGGATTCCCGCCACGCAGGCGGCGGAGATCTCGCCGAGCGAGTGGCCGACGACGGCGTCCGGCCGCACGCCGAAGGAGCGCCACAGCGCGGCGAGCGACACCATCACGCAGAACAGCGACGGCTGGACGATGTCCGACCGGTCCCAGAGCTGGTCGTCGGGCGCGGCGCCGAGGACGTCGTCGAGCCTCCACTCGATGTGCGGCGAGAGCGCCTCCTCGCACGCCCGCAGCGACGCGGCGAAGACCTGCGATTCGCGCGCCAGCCGCACGGCCATGCCCGGCCATTGCGAGCCCTGGCCGGGAAACACGAACGCCAGCGTCCCGTTCGCGCGGGCGTCGCCGCGCGCCACCGCCGGCGCCGGCTCGCCCGACGCGATCGCGCCGAGCCCGTCCAGCAGCGCCGCGCGATCGTCGCCGACGGCGACGGCGCGCCGCCCGAGGTGCGCGCGAGCGCCGAGCAGCGACCATCCGACATCGGCGGCCGCGAGCTGCGGATGCGCCTCGAGGTGCGCCCGCAACCGCTCGGCCCGGGCGCGCAGCCCGCTCTCGTCCGGCGCGGAGAGCGCCCACGGCAGCGGCGCCGTCATCGCGCCACCACCACGGCGGTGGCGACGATCCCGCCGGCGGCGCCCCACCGCCCGCGCAGCTCCCGCAGCGGGCCGTCGACGTGCAGCCGCGCCGCGAACGTCGCACCGCAGGGGTCGATCCGCACGTCGGCATGCTCGAACTCGAGCGCCTGCCCGGTCAGCGCAAACCAGGCCTTGAAGACCGACTCCTTGGCGCTGAACAGGACGCGGTCCCAGCAGACGCCGGCGCCGTGCGCGGCCAGCGCGCGCCGCTCGCCGTCGCCGGCGACCGCCGCCAGGACGCCGCCCGGCAGCGGCGCGTCGGGCTCGGCGTCGATGCCGATCGCGGAGGCGTCCCGCGCGCGTGCGACGGCGCATGCCCGGTAGCGCGCGCAGTGCGTGATGCTGCCGACCACGCCCGCCGGCCACAGCGGCTCGCCGCGCGGCCCGCTCCGGACGGCGACGGCGGGCTGCCCGAGGCGCGCCAGTGCCTGTCGCGCGCAGGCACGGCCCGTCTCGAACTCACGCCTGCGGGCGTCGACGGCGGACCCCAGCGAGCGCACCTCCTCGGCGAACAGCTCGATGCTGAGGTCGGCGCGGGTCGCGACCGCGGTGACGGTCGCGGGCACCAGCTGCTCGATCACGGGCGCCTCGCGACGGGCTCGTCGTGGTTTGTCGATCCATGCTCCAAGGGCGACGGATTCTCTCACGGCCGCGCCCGGCGCCCGCGGCATGGCAGTGCCGGCCCGTCAGCGCGCCGGCTGCGTCTCGCTGATCGCCCTGCGGATCTCCGGGGCCAGCAGCTGGGCCACGATCGCCGTCCCCGAGATGTTGAGGTGCACGCCGTCGGCGTCGCGCACGCGCACGTCGCGGCCGCGGTAGCGGATCACCTCGGTGTAGACCCCGGCCGGCGCGAAGAGCTGGTCGACGCGGACGACCTGCACGCCCGCGAGGCCCTGCGCCGCGCGCAGGATCGCCAGCGTGATCGCGCTCGTGATCTCCAGGCGCACCGGATCGCGCGGCAGCGGCGGCGTCAACCAGAGGACGCGCGCGCGGCCGCCGCGCAGGTAGCGCCGCATGATCGCCCGCACGCGGGCGGCGTAGAGCGAGACCCACGGCTCGTCGCAGCACTCGACGCGGGCGCCGGCGGCGTCGGCGAGCGGGAAGCCGTCGAAGGCGGCGCCGATCGACATGACGCTGACGCGCTGGCGCAGGCGCCTGGTCTGCGTCGTCGCGTACGTCGTCCAGAACCGCCCGCGGCTGATCGCGCTGCCGAGCTGCACGTCGCTGCGCAGGATCGCGTCGCCGACGAGCTCGTCGGACAGGTAGCTGTCGATGCCCTGCATCGTCGAGTCGCCGGTGGCGAGCACCGTGGGCAGCGCGACCTGGCGGATCTTCGTGTCGCCGCCGACCGCGACGTCGCGCCGCACGCGGTGGTCGCGCACGCGCAGCTCGACGCGCCAGCGCCCGCGCCTGTCGGCGCGGAAGCGGCGGCTCGCGACGGCGACGGCGCGGGCGAAGGCCACCGTCCGGCACGCGCGCCTGCCGCGCGGCGGGGTGACGCACAGCTTCGGCCGGATGCCGCCGATGCGCCAGCGGTCGACGATGCGGATCCGCGCCAGCCGCCCGGGAGCGACGCGGCGCGGCGCCTGCACGCTGAAGCGCTGCGCGCAGGATGCCGTGCGCACGCCGTACTCGCCCTTGGCGACGCTGCCGTCGGGCAGCGTCGCGTGGGCCTCGAAGCGCCGCTTCAGCCGCGAGCACGACCACGTCGTCGCATCCTCGAGCGTCGTGACGGCGCCGGCGGCGGAGCGCGCGCGGCCGAGCGCCCTGCGCCTGTCGCCGACGCGCTCGAAGTAGCGCACCTCCGCGCCCCGGGCGCCCCAGAAGAGCAGGGTGATGACGCCGGGCTGGGTCGAGTCCGCCGCGAAGGCCGTCGCCGGCTCCTGCGCGCGGGCGGGCGCGGCGCCCGCCGTCGCGAGCGCGAGCGCGATCACGGCGCACGCCAGCAGGAGCTCGCGGCTGCGCGGCGCGCTCATTGCAGGCGCTCGACGTTCTGCACCATCCGGCGCGAGCAGCGGTCGCCGCCGGCGAGCCCCGGCCTGAGGCGGAACAGCTGGTAGCGGTCGAGCGTCATCAGCGGCGGGCCGACGGCGTCGAACGGCTTGCGCCAGTCGTCGTCGACGAGCACGAAGTCGGCGGCCCGCGAGACCGGGACGTGCGGGTAGCTGGTCTCCATCACCGGCTTCTGCGAGCACAGCGGCTGGCCGCCGATCAGGATCCCTGCCCACAGCTGGCGGCCGTCGGCAGGCATGTCGAGCCGCAGCGACGCGTCCGGCGGCAGCCGCGCATCGACCGAGCGCAGCTCGAGCAGGCTCTTGGGCAGCTGGTCGAAGGTCTGCCCGATCTCGTCGGCCGCGCCCGTGCGGGCGGCGCCGAGCAGCAGGATCAGCGCGACCGCGCTCACCCAGGCATGCCTGAAGCGCGACAGGCCGACCGCGGCGATCGCGATGCCGATCGGCGCGACGAAGGCCAGCGCCTTGAAGTGGAAGTACCAGCCGTAGTCGCGCGGGCGGAAGAACAGCGCTGCCAGCACACCGAAGACGAGCACGATCCCCAGTCCCCAGCGAACGTCGCGCGGCGCGCGGCGCAGGCCCAGCCCGAGCCCGGCGATCAGCAGCGCGAGCGCCGCCGCGGTCGCGGCCTCGTCGCCGAGGCCGAGGAAGTAGCGCTCGGGGATGAAGCCGGGCAGGTCGCCGCCCCAGTTGGCCAGCGAGCCGCCGTAGTTGAGCAGGTGCAGCACCGACCCGGCCTTCTCGAACACGCCCTTGACCGGGCCCGCAAGCAGCAGCAGCAGCAGCGGCACGATCCACAGCAGGTCGCGGCGGCTGCGCGGCCGCGGCAGCGCGAGCACCTTCAAGCCGCGGCGGCGGCGGTCGAACGCCATGAAGACGACGATCGACATCAGCGGGATCGGCAGCGCGAGCGGGTAGGCGAAGGCGAGCAGCGCCAGAAACGCCGCGAGCAGGATCCAGCCGCCGAGCGTGCGGCGGCGGATGACGTGCCAGGCGAGCACGATCGAGAAGGGCATCGCCATGAAGCCCCAGATCTGGTTGAAGTACGGGTGCATCGCCGTGAACAGGGCCATCCTGTTGAGGCCGATGAGGCCCATCGCGGCGGCGGCCGCCCACGCGCCCGCGCCGAGCACCTCGCGCGCCAGCAGCCAGAAGCCGAGCGCCGCGAGCGCGAGCAGCACGCCCGACAGCGTCGCGATCACGGCGTAGGGCTCCATGCCCGCGACCTTCGCGACGGCGCCGAAGGCCAGGTAGATCGGCGGCTTGGAGTTCCACACCAGCGGCACGTGGTCGACCGGCTCGTCGACGTCGACGGTGCCGGGGCGGTTGTCCTGCAGGAACATGCCGGTGCCGACGGCGAGGTGCGCGTCCGAGCCGTTGCCGATCACGGTCGCAAAGCCCGCGCGGAACATCGGCAGCAGGGCGATCATCGTGATCAGCAGCGCGATGTAGAGGGCAACGAGCAGCGTGCGCCAGGTGGCGGCGCCTGCGGCCGCCGAGCGCGCGACCGGCAGACCGGGGTCGCGCCGCCAGGCATACGCCGCCAGCGCCGCGCCGGCGGCGATCACGAGCACCAGCGCGGCGTCGAACGGCACGCGCGCGTAGACCAGGACCGTCAGCTCCAGCGCCGTCGCGACCGCGCCGACCGGCAGCACCCAGAGCAGCTCGAAGCGGCGCAGGCCCGCCGGCAGCAGCAGGCGCGCGGGGCCGAAGCCGGCCAGCCCGAAGAGCGCGACGGTGGCCGCGCCCGCCCGCAGCACCTCGTTGATCCCGCCCTTGCCGACGACGCCGGTCGAGCGCGCCAGCGCGATCGCAGACAGGCTCGCGGTGAGCAGCGCGACGCACGCGAGCACGCGGTTGGCGCGCTGCGAGAGGCCCGGCGGCAGATCGCCGCTCGATGCGGCCGCGGGAGCGGGCGCGGACGCCTCGTCCTGCTCGGCGCGGATCTCCTCGTCGAGCTGGGCGGGTGCGCGGTCGTCGGTCTGGACGTCCATCCCGTGCATTGTCGAGTACCGGCGGCGCGACGCGCGCCACGATCCGGCGCTCAGGGCGCGATCCTCGCCAGGCGCGCCCGCAGCAGGCCGGGCGCGGCGCCGCGGTGCGGGCGGTTCTCGTCGATGCTCGCGTAGATGTCGTGGTCGTCGCGCAGCCCGTTGCGCGCCGACCACTGCACGGTCCAGCCCGCGAACCGCTCGGCCACGTCCCAGCCCAGCGAGTGCGGCTCGGTCGCCGTCGGCTCGTGACCGACCTCCACCGTCAGCAGCCACGTCGCGCCGGGGGCGGCGACGCGCGTGATCTCCTCGACGGCGGCGCCGACGTCGTCGACGTGGTCAAGCGAGTTGAGGCTCGCGACGACGTCGAAGGACGCGTCCTCGAACGGCATCCGCTCGGCCGCCGCGGCGACGTACTCCATCGCGTGGCGGTCGATGCCGAGGTCGCGGTAGCGGTCGACGAGCGGGTCCAGCCCGACGCGCCGCGCCGCTCCCGCCGCCCACTCCAGGCTGCCGCGCGGTCCGCAGCCGACGTCGAGCACCCGCCTGCCCTCGAAGAACGAGCGCTCGAGGCCGAACTGCGTCGTGAAGACGCGCTCGTAGTGGGCGTTGCCGAGCCTGCCCTCGAGCGTGGCGCGTTGGCTCCAGTACGCCATCTCGGCGTCGGCCTTCGACGGCGGGCGCAGCCTGCCCCGCAGCCGAGCAAGGGTCGATCGCGCCATCGCTTTGCGAGGCTATCAGCGCCGCGCCGAGGGCTGGACGCAGCGGCAGGGCGCCGCGACGACGTGGATTAGGCTGCGCGTCCTCGATGCCCCTGCAGGACTTCCTCGCCGGCGCGGCGCTCTTCTCGGTCATGCTCGCGGCGGTGATCGCAGCGACGGCGCTCGTCGTGCGCCGCCGTCTTGCGCACCTCGACCCGCTCGAGACCGCCCTCGCCGGCATCGTGATCGGGACCGCCGTGCTGATCGCCGTGCACCTCGTGCCGCTCGTGCTCGGCGTGCTCGAGCGCGGCACGGTGCTCGCCGCCGCCGCGCTGGCCGTCGGCATCGCGCTGATCGCCGCCCCGCCCGGCGCGACGGTGGCCGAGGCGAAGGCGCCGCGCCGCCCCGTCGCGCCGAGCAGCCGCTTCTCGTGGGCGCTGGCCGCGCCGGCCTGCGGGTTCACGGCTGCGGCCGCGCTCGCGAACCTCGCTCGCTGGGGCGGCGACGAGGTCATCGGCGACGACCCGACGTCGTTTCACCTGCCCGGCGTCGGGCGCTGGATCCAGGACGGCACGCTGTGGAGGATCGACCAGTTCGTGCCGCTGCTGGCGCAGGGCTACTACCCCAACAACGGCGACGTCGTCCTGCTGAGCACGATCCTGCCGTGGAACAACGACTTCCTCGTCCGGCTGCCCGCCGTCTTCTTCCTCGCGACGACGGCGGTCGCGGCGTTCGCGCTCGCCCGCGAGCTGCGCGCGCCGCGCGCCGCCTCGCTGATCGCCGCGGCGGCGGTCGTCTCGCTGCCCGTCGTCGGCTTCGTGACGATCCCGCGCGCGCTGCCCGACGCGATCATGTGGACGACGTTCGCCTGCGGCGCCCTGTTCCTGCTGCGCCACGCGCGCACGGGCCGGCGCTCAGATCTCGTGCTCGCCGGCGTCGCGCTCGGGATCGCGGCCGGGACGAAGTGGTACGGCGTCAGCTCGGTGCCGGTCGTCGTGGCGGTCTGGATCGGCGGCCGCGCGCTGGCCGCGCGGCGTGTGCGTGCGGGCGACGAAGGCGGCCGCGCCGCCGGCGACAGCGCTGACGCCGACCACGGCCGCCCGTCCCAGCGCGCGCGCACCGTCGCGCAGGACGGCCTGCTCGTCGGCGCGCTCGCCGTGCTCGGCATGCTCGCCTGGCTGGCGCGCAACGTGTCGCAGTCGGGCAACCCCGTCTTCCCGCTCGACGTCGAGCTGTTCGGCGTGACGATCTTCGGCGCCCCGGCCGACGTCATCCGCGACGAGGTCGGCTTCTCGATCGCCGACTACGCCGGGCAGCCCGACGTGCTCGGCAAGGCCGCGATCAAGGTCCTCGAGGGGCTCGGCGGAGCACCGATCCTCTGCGCGGTCGCGCTCGCCGTCGCCTTCGTGCTCGCGCGGCGTCGCGGCCGCGCGCCTGCGCCGCGGGTGCTCGTGCTCGCCGTCGCCGCCGTGGCGCTCGCGCTGCTCTACACCGTGACGCCGGCGACAGCGCTCGGGCTGCGCGGCACGCCGTCGCTGGCACATGCCAACACGCGTTACGCGATCCCGGCGCTGATCCTCGCGCTGCCAGTGCTCGCCTGGGTCACCGGTCACGTGCGGCCGTTCGCCGGCCGCACGCTCGAGATCGTGCTGACGCTGGCGGTGCTGTTCGGCGCCTACGACGGCTACCAGGTCGCCGGGGCGCGCGACATCGTCCTGGCGGCGGTCGCGCTGGCGGCGCTCGGCGGTGTGGCCTGGCTGCTCTGGCGCCTGCGCAAGCGGCGCGTCGTGCTCGTCGCCGCCGCGCTCGGCGCCGCCCTTGCCGGCCTCGCCGCCGCCGACCGCATGCAGGACGCCATCAACGCCGATCGCTACGGCCACTTCGACCCGGCCCTCGACGCGCTGCTCGCGGCCGCCCCCGCCGACAAGCGGGTCGGCCTCGAGTTCGCGACGTACTGGTCGCTGGGCGACCTGTCCCCCGTCTGGCCCGCGTTCGGGACGCGAATCGACAACGATGTCGAGTTCGTCGGCGAGTTCGTCGACGGCTTCCTGACGCCCTATCGCGACGAGGCGCGCTTCCGCGAGGCGCTGCGCCACGGGGACTACGACGTGCTCGTCGTCGGCAGGAGCCACATCGCGCGGCAGAACACGCCCGCCCAGCAGTGGGCGATCGACGCCGGCTGGCGCACGATCGCGCTGAGCGAGCGGATGCGCGTCCTCGTGCCGCCCGCCGACTAGCGGCCGTCCACTAGGGCCGCCGCACGCCGGCGGAGTACGGGTCGCGGCGGCCGAGCGCGGAGCGCAGCCCCGGCACGTGCAGGACGGTCGCCAGCGCGCGCTCGCGTGGGCCCGGCGGACGCAGCCGGGCAGCGCGGCGCAGCTCGGCGCGCGCGGCCTCGTAGTCGCGCCGCCGCACGAGCCCGCGCGCGTGCGCAACGCGATCGGCGGCCTCCGCGCGGCGACGGGCGTCCTCGTCGACGAGCCGGCCGTGAACGCGGTGCACGTGCAGCTGCGCGCTCGCAAGCCCGGCGATGTCGCCCGACAGCGCGCCCGGCGAGCGGCGGTAGCGCACCCGCGCGCGCGGCTCCATCACGAACGCGTGCCCGCGCGCCAGCAGCCGCAGCCACAGGTCCCAGTCCTCGGCCCGCGGCAGCGGGAAGTCGAGCCCGCCCGCGTCGACGACGGCGTCGCGCCGCAGCAGCGCGCTCGAGACGCACAGCGGGTTTCGCGCGTAGAGCAGCTCGAGCAGCTCGCTCGCCGGATGGCAGCCCGGCGCCAGCTCGTCCCAGTGCTCGCCTGTCGGGCGGCCGTCGAGTCCGACGACGAGCGCGCTCCCGAAGCAGGCGGCCGCCTGCGGATGGGCGGCGAGCGCGGCGAGCTGCGCGGCGTGCTTGCCGCGCAGCCAGGCGTCGTCTGCGTCGCACAGCGCGACGAGCTCGCAGTCGGCGAGCTGCGCGAGGCCGGTCGCGCGCGCGAAGGCCAGGCCGCGCCGCTGCGGGTGACGCACCAGGCGGCAGTGCGGCGCGTGCTCGGCCAGCAGCGCGATCGGCTCCGGCGAGCCGTCGTCGACGACGACCACGACCTCGGGGCGAGGCTCCTGGGCGAGGATCCCGTCCAGCGTCTCGGCGAGCAGTGCCGGCCAGCCGTGGACGGGAACGATCACGCCGGTCCGCATCGGGCGGGACCGTAGCGCAGACGCGGCGCGGCGCGCGACCCGTCACCATCGACGGCCCGATGCCGCTTCCGATCATCACCGAGCGTCTCGTGCTGCGCGCCTACCGGGACGACGACCTCGAGCAGCTGCACGCCGTCCTCTACAGCGACGAGGCCGCGATGGCGCTGCTGGGCGGGCCGCGCGACCTCGCCGGAACCCGAGCCGCGCTCGAGCGCACGATCTACCAGCAGGAGTCCGGCGGATACTCGTTCTGGCCGGTGATCGAACGCGAGAGCGGCCTGCTGTGCGGCGAGGCCGGCCTCTTCCCGCTCGCCCCCGACGGGCCCGACGTCGCGCTCGGCTACGCGTTCGGCTCGGCCTACTGGGGTCGCGGCTACGCCACCGAGGCGGCCAGCGCGGTGATCGCCGAGGCCTTCGGCGCGCTCGCGATGGAGCGCCTCGTCGCGATCACGCGCGAGGCGAACGAGGGCTCACGCCGGGTGCTCGAGAAGCTCGGCTTCCGCGAGCACGGGCTGCGCCACGTCTGGGGCGCCGAGCAGCTGTACTTCACGCTGCAGCGCCGGCCAGGCGGGCCCGGATCGACGTGAGGCAGTCCTCCGCATCGTCGCTGCAGACCAGCAGCCGCTGAAACGGCGCGTCGCGCAGGCGCACGATGATCGCCGGCCGGCCGCGATACAGCGCGGCGAAGTCCTTGCCGCGGCGGTGGCGCCAGGTGCCCAGCGCGATCCGGCGGGGGAGGCCGGTGCCGGGAGCGCGGATCCCGCGCAGCTCGCCGAACGGGCGCTCGCTGATCTGCAGATCCCCGACCGCGCTGAGCGCGACGCGGATGTCGCCGTGCAGCGCGCCGACCTGCTCCAGGCGCGACAGCCGGAGCACGAGGTCGTCGCCTTCGATGCGGAGGATCGCCATGCCGGACAGGATCACAGGCGACCTCGACCCGTGATCCGGCCGCCAGACCACGATCCGGCCGCCGGACCACGTCCGTTGCGCGCGCGACCCGTCCCGCGGCGCGGGTTTGTACCCACCCCGATTGCGGCTGATGTCGATTGCCGACCCCCGCTGTGCAGTCGATGCTGATCGCATGCTCGACGGACGACGCCGCGACCACCGAGTTCCGCAAGGCTGCCGTGCGCATGGTCGCCGCCGCCGAGTACTTCAAGTCGGCCGGAGACCTGCCGCCGTGGGCGCGGGCGGAGCTCGACGCCTAAAGCGACGCTGCCGCCGCTCCTCGCGCTGGCGTTTCGCGCGCGGTCGCGGCCTCGTTCTCGGGCTAGCCGCCGCGCCGCTGCCGGCGCAGCTCGGCCAGCAGCTGCTTGGAGTGCATCGCGCCGATCAGCTCGCGCAGCGGCTCCGCGCCGCCGGCGACGATCTCGACGGCGCGCTCGGGGTCGACCTCGCCGGCGAGCCGCTCGAGCAGCGTGCGCACCTCGTCCTCGACGAGCGGCTGCAGCGCCTCGCGGTAGCGCAGCGTGTCGTAGACCGTGAAGCCGAGCGCCTCGTCGTAGCCGCCGGCGCGGAAGCGGCTGATCGCCTTGATGATCGCGACGTCGTCGGCGTCGTAGCCGCGGCTCGTCGGCGACAGCACCTCCAGCTCGGCGAGGCGGTCGAGCACGTTGCGCGGCATGTCGAAGCGCCGGCGCGCCTGCGCCGCCGTCATCCGCTCGCCCTCCCGCGCCGCCGCCGTGGCGTGCTCGACGATGCGGTCCTCGAGCTCGATCATCGCCTGCGCCCGCCGCGGGTCTGCGAGGACGCCGCGGATCAGCTTCAGCGGCATGAACCGCTCCTCCTGCAGGCGCTTGATGAGCCGCACGCGGTCGACGAGCTCGGGCCGGTACCACGCCATGTTGCGGGAGGTGCGCACGATCGACTCGTCGCCGCCCAGCAGCCCCTCGCGCAGGTAGTGCTTGATCGTGCCGGCGCTGACCCCGGACCGCTCGGCGAGCTCGCTGATCTTCAGCATCCCGTCGGGGCTCACGCGAGAAAGCTCCCCCCGGATCCCGCGGCCGGCGGACCGCCGACGGCGCCCGACTCCAGCAGCCGGGCGATCCGCGCGTCGTCGTAGCCGGCCGCCCGCAGGACGCTTTCGCTGTGCTCGCCGAGCGCCGGCCCCGGCAGCCGGTTGCAGTCCGGCGGCGTGCGCGAGAGCTTCACCGGCGAGCCCAGCAGCGGCACCGGCTCGGCGACGCCTGGCTGGTCGAGGCCGGCGACCATCCCGCGCTCGCGGACGAGCTCTGAGGCCAGCGCCTCGTCGAGCCCGAGCACGGGCTCCAGGCAGCACTCGTGCTCGGTCGCGAAGAGCTCCCAGTCCGACCGCGTGCGGCCCGCGAAGATCGCCTCGATCTCGCGGTGCGCCGCGCTGCCGGGGGCCGCGAACTGCGCCTCGGCGAGGTCCTCCCGGCCGACCCCGCGGCACCACGCCTGCCAGAACTTCGGCTCGAGGGCGCCGAGCGCGACCCAGCCGCCGCCGGCGCACGCGTAGGGCCGGTAGCAGGCCAGCCCGCCTGCCAGCTCGAGGTCGCCGCGCGCCGGCGCCTCGCCGTCGGCGAGGTAGCGCGCCGCGACCATCGCCAGCCAGGACAGCGCTCCGTCCGCCATCGAGACGTCGACGACCTGCCCCTCGCCCGTGCGCTCGGCCTCGCGCAGCGCGGCGAGGATCCCGAACGCGGCCATCAGCGCACCGCCGCCGAGGTCGGCGATCTGCCCCGCGGGCTGGACGGGTGGGCCGTCGGCCGGACCCGTCAGCCCGAGCAGCCCGACCAGCGCGAGGTAGTTGATGTCGTGCCCGGGGCGGTCGCGCAGCGGGCCGTCCTGGCCGTAGCCCGTGATCGCGCAGTAGACGACGCGCGGGTTGACCGCGCGCATCGCCTCGTAGCCGACGCCCAGGCGATCGAGCACGCCGGGCCGGAAGGACTCGAGCACGACGTCGTGCCCGCGCACGAGATCGAGCAGCACGGCGCGCCCCTGCTCGTGCTTGAGGTCGATCCGGATCGAGCGCTTGTTGCGGTTCAGCGCCAGAAACAGCGCCGAGCGGGCGCTCTGCTCGGCGCCCTCGACGTAGGGCGGCGCCCAGCGGATGTAGTCCCCCATGCCCGTGTCCTCGACCTTCAGCACGTCGGCGCCGTGATCGGCGAGCAGCAGCGAGCAGAAGCCGCCGGGCAGCAGGCGGCTGAGGTCCAGCACGCGCACGCCCTCCAGCGCCTGGGCCGTCACGCCCCGACCACCCCGAGCATCTGGCGCGCCTGGGCGACGGTGGCCGGCCGCCGCCCCGCATCCTCGGTCATGCGCCGCGCGCGCGCCACGAGGTCGCCGTTGGAGCGCGCCATCGTCCCGTCGGGCAGGTAGAGGTTGTCCTCGAGGCCGACGCGGACCGAGCCGCCGAGCGCCAGCGCGGCGGCGACGAGCATCCACTGCGCGCGGGAGATCCCGATCACGCCCCAGTGCGGGCGGGTGGGGAGGTTCTCGATGTTGTCGACCATCGCGGCGAGGTTGCGCGCCGTCGCGGGGATCCCTCCGGTGACGCCCATCACGCAGTCGACGTGCAGCGGCGCGCGCAGCAGGCCCATGTCGATCAGCGGCGCCAGCGATCCGACGTGGCCGACGTCGAAGCACTCGTGCTCGGGCCGGATGCCGAGGTCGTTCATCGCCTCGAGCAGCTCGATGATCTCCCCGAACGGGTTGGCGAAGACGGTGTCGAAGACGAACGCCTTGCGCGACGACGAGTACTTCGCGTAGTTCATCGAGCCCATGTTCAGCGCCGCGACGTCGGGGCGCAGCGCGCGCAGGTAGGCGATCCGCTTGGCGACCGGCACGCCGACCGCGCCCGTCGAGTAGTTGACGATCACGTCGTCGTCGCCCAGCTCGGCGCGGATCGCCTCCGTGATCGCGCGGAAGTCCTCGACCTCGTGCGAGGGGGCACCGTCGGGCGTGCGCGCGTGGATGTGGATCATCGCGCCGCCCTCGTCGACGATCCGCCTCGCCTCGGCCGCATACTCCTGCGGCGTGTACGGGATCGCGGGGCACTGCTCGCGGTCGGCGAGGGCGCCGGAGATCGCGCAGGTGATGATGACCGGGTCGTCGAGGCTCATGCGGGCAGCGGCGCGAAGAGTGGGACGCGCTACTTCTCACTCTGGCGGCGGCGGCGGCGGCGGTCAACCGCCGTGCGCGAAGCGAACGGCGCCGAGCCGGCGACGAGCGCGGCGGAGCGCGACCACCTCACCGCGCGCGGCGGACGCCTCCGTGCTGCGGGAGCGCGCGCTCGCCGGCGGCGCTCGCGGGCCGATCGAGATGCGTGCCCGAAGGCCGGTGATCGACTGCAGCGCCGGACACGACGGGCGCTGGACGGTCGTCGCCGTCTTCGCAGATGCAGTGCGTCCCGGCGGCGCTGGCGGAACGCCCGGCGCCGTCTTCTGCGCCGTCGCGCACGGACAAGGCACGCGTGCTGTGGCGAACTCACCGCGGATATCGAGGTCAAGTCGCCATAGAGCCCGAACCGGTCTGATCGGCGGGCGCGACGACGGCGTGAGCTCTACCGCCGACGCGGCGGACGACGACCCGGCGATCACCGAGCGTGGTCTCGGCGATCTGCGCGATCGACGTCGCCGGGTAGTCCTCCAAGGCGCCCACGCGGCCTCAAGGCCTGCCCAGGAGGACATCCTTCGCTACACACCGGACACGACCGACCGACACCCCGCTGGATCGCGGCTTGGCGACCGCGGTGAGCCGGCGGGCTTCGCTGCCCTCTCGGCGCCGTTCGTCGTGCGCGCGATGCGGCGCGCGAACGAGGGCGACCTGCGGCGTCGGCGGGAACTGCTCGAAGGCAGGTGACGCCGGCGGCCGCGTCCGCTCGTCCGCTCGGCGCCGAGGCGCGGTCAGTGCCGGCCGGCGCCTGCGAGGCGATGCTTGACCGCAACCACGATCGCACCGACGACGACACCCAGGACGGCGGACGCGGCGGTGTTGGTCAGCCAGGCGCCGGCGCCGCCGACCGCGCCGAGCGCGTGATCGACGTCCTCCTCGACCTGGTGGACGGCGTCGTAGAGGAACGAGAGGCCGAGCTCGTCGAGGCCGACCAGCAGGATGTGCCCGCCGACCCAGAGCATGGCGACGATCCCCACCGTCGAGAGCACCGACAGGACGACCGGCATCGCACGGACCAGCGCGCGCCCGAACGACGCCGCGTTGCCGTCGCCGCCCTGCGCGAGCCGCAGGCCGGCGTCGTCCATCTTCACGATCAGGGCGACGGCGCCATACACGAGCGTCGTGATCGCAAGCGCGACCACGACGAGGATCAGGGCGCGCGACAGGAACCCCTCGTCGGTGACCTCGTTGAGCGAGATGACCATGATCTCCGCCGAGAGGATGAAGTCCGTGCGGATCGCGCCGGCGACGAGCTTGTCCTCGTGCTCGGGCCCCTGGACGGTGACCGGCGTCCGGGGATCGTGGTGGTGCGGGCTGATCTTCTCCCAGATCTTCTCGGCGCCCTCATAGCAGAGGTACGCGCCGCCGACCATGAGGATCGGGGTCAGCAGCCAGGCCAGCAGCTCGCTGAGCAGCAGCGCGGCGGGCAGGATGAACAGGAGCTTGTTTCGCAGCGAGCCCGCGGCGATCCGCTTGATCATCGGCAGCTCGCGCTCGGGCCGGAACCCGTGGACGTAGCGCGGCGTGACCGCCGCGTCGTCGACGATCACGCCGGCCGCCTTCATGCTCGCCCGGCTGGCGCCGGCGGCGACGTCGTCGACCGAGGCGGCGGCCGCGCGGGCCAGCGCCGCGACGTCGTCGAGCAGCGCGGCGAGACCGGCGCTCATCGCCGGCCTCCCCCGCACGGCGTCGCCGGCGTCATGACCGCCGCGCCGGGCGTGATCGCGATCCTCACCGCGCACAGGCTATGTGGCGGGGGCGCCCCGCGGCGTGCGCCCAAGCGCGCGCCGATTGGCGAGAAAGTGAGGCTCTCGCTCACGAACTCGCCGCACGGCGGCCAGCGCGCCTTCGCGCGCGCCCCGCCTAACGCCGAGTGCCGCAGGCGTGCGCGATGATGCGCCCATGCGGCTTGCGTGCGTCGCGGTCCTGATCGTCGGCTCGCTCGTCGTCGGCGCCTGCGGCGATGACGACGAGCAGGCGACGGCGCCGCGGCAGCAGGCGCCGAGCGCGGAGCGGACCGCGACGGCCGCACGGCAGGAGCGCCAGACCGCGACCGCGACGAGCACCACATCGCGGTCGGGGAAGCGGATCGTCGCGCGCGAGTCGCAGTTCGGGCGCATGCTGTTCGACGCCCGCAAGCAGGCGATCTACATCTTCGAGCGCGACTCCGATCGCCAGAGCGCGTGCTACGGCGCGTGCGCGGAGGCCTGGCCGCCGGTGTACACGACCGGCGAGCCGGTGGCGGGCAGCGGCGTGAGGTCCTCGCTGCTGGGCGCGATCGAGCGTCGAGACGGAAGGATGCAGGCGACCTACGCGGGCAAGCCGCTGTACTACTACGCGCACGAGAGACCGGGCGAGGTGCGCTGCCACAACGTCGACCTCAACGGCGGACTGTGGTGGGTCGTGGGGCCCGACGGCAACCGCCGTCCCTGACGTCCACGCGAGCGGCAACGAAGTCTGGCCGATCGGGCGGCCCAGGCGGGAGGCGCTTCTGGCAACCTTGGCGCGGTGCGGCTGGGGGTCGGTTCGGTGCGACGGCGGGGGCGAGCGGCCTGCACGCGTGTGCGCGCTCAGGCAGGTCGAGCGCGGCTGCACGCAGTCGCCTCCCGCCGTTGGTGGACGGCGCGTGCGGACCGCACGCCGCTGGCCGTCGTCGTCGTGTTGGCGAGCACCGGCGCCGTGTTCGCGATCGGCAGCGGCTCGCCGCCGTCAGACGGTGTCGCATTGGGGATCTCTCCGACGCTGTCGCTGCTCGAGCAGCCCGGGCGGTCGGCTGACGGCCGTCGGCGTCGGGGGGTCGGCGGCCACTACGAGCGCATCGTCCGCAAGCGCGTGCCGGCGCCCACCGCGGCGGAGTTCCTGCCCTTGCACCGCGCAGCGGGACGACGGTTCGGTGTCAACTGGCGGCTGCTGGCGTCGATCCACCGCCAGGAGACGGCGTTCTCGACCGCATCGGGCACCTATCACGGGCTCAACGCGTTCGGCTGCTGCGCCGGCCCGATGCAGTTCAACGTCACCAACGGCCCGGTCAGCACCTGGAAGCTCTACCGCAACGCGTCTCGCGGCGCACGCCGGCCGCACCGATACCCGCACCGCACGCGCCACCACCCCTCGGTCTACGACGACTTCGATGCGATCACCGCGGCGGCGTCGCTGCTGCGCGACTCCGGCGCCGGCGGCGCGCTCGACGCGAGCGCGTGGCGGGCGGCCTACAGCTACTACGGGCACGACCTGTTCGGCGTCACCTACGCCAACGAGGTCCTGGCTCGCGCGGTCGCGTGGCAGCGCGACGGCTTCTGTGCCAACTGCGCCCTCGATACCGGCCTCGTTGCCCGCTTCGAACGGGCATACGGGCGAGCGGTCCGCCGCGATCTGCGCGCCGGCGAGCGCCGTGAGGAGCAACGCAAGCAGCGCAAGAAGGCGCGCGCCGAGAAACGTCGCCAGCGCGAGCGGCGCCGACAGCGCGAGGAACGCGAGAAGCGCGAGCGTCAGGCCCGGCGGCGCGGCGACGGCTCGAACCGGCGTGCCGCGCGCCGCAAGCCGGCGCGCGAGCGTCCTTCCAAGCCGCCGCGGACGCAGAGCAACGCCCCGGTGCCACCGCCGACGGTCGTACCGCCGCCGGCGCCGAGCGCGGAGGTCGCCCCGGCGGCGCCGCCGCCGTCCTGCTCGCCCGTCCGCAGGTTGGTCGCGCGGTGCCCCGCGCCCTGACCGCCGTCGACGGTGGGACGCGGCTCGGAGCCTGCCGCCCTGCGCCGCCCCGACATCGCGATCTCAGTCGCGCTGCTCGTACTCGTCGTGCAGCTTCCACCACTCGTAGGGCGCACTCTGCGGGTAGCCCTCCGGCGAGTCCTCCCACTGCTCCTGGCGGCCGAGCGCCGTGATGTCGAGGCAGCTCCAGGTGCCGCCCATCGCCTCGTCGCCGCGGCTGTTGACGAAGTAGCTGCGCAAGACCCGGTCGCCGTCGCGCAAGAACGCATTGGTGCCGTGCCACTCGTCCACTCCGAAGTCCGCGTCGAAGTCGTCGGTGATCGTGTACCACGGGATCTGCTCCCACCCCATCCGCGCCTTCCAGCGCTCGATGTCGGCCTGAGGCGCGCACGAGACGAAGGCGAGCGTCGTGTCGCGGGCGTTGAGGTGAGCGAGGTGAGCGACCTGGTCGGCGAGCAACGAGCAACCGCCGCAGCCGCGCTGCGGCCAGCCGGCGACACCGGGCTCGAAGAAGAACCGGTAGACGATCAGCTGACGGCGTCCCTCGAAGAGGTCGAGCAGGCTCGCCGCGCCGTTCGGGCCGTCGAAGCGGTAGTCCTTGCCGGCGGCCATCCGCGGCATCCGCCGGCGCGCGGCGGCCAGCTCGTCGCGCGTGCGTGTGAGCGCCTTCTCCTTCACCAGCAGCTCGTCGCGAGCGGCGTTCCATTCGGCGGGTGACACGATCGGCGGCATCGTCATCTCGGCTTGTCGTCCTGCGCGGCTGTCCCGGACGCTTTCACGAGCGGCTGTCGAGTTGGACTTCGCCTGGGGTCAGACTCATCGGTGGCGTGGCGGCGCCGCGATCGACCGATCCTCGCCCTGGGGTGCAGCGCCCGCGGGTGACGAGGGACGCGCGGGGCGATGAGCCCGCTCAGACGGGCACCACCGCGTGGCGGCGCCACGGCCGCTGGACGCGCTTGCCGGCAGCCATCTCGAGCGCCCCGATCACGACCGGCCGCGTCTCGCGCGGATCGATGACGTCGTCGATCATCGCGTTCCTCGCGGCGACGTAGACGTCGATCAACCCGCGGTAGGCGGCGATCAGCTCGGCCTTTCTCGCCGCCGGGTCGTCGGCCTCCTCGACCTGCTTGCGAAAGACGATCTCGACCGCGCCCTCGGCGCCCATCACCGAGATCTCGGCGGTCGGCCAGGCGACGATCAGGTCGGGCTCGTAGGCGCGGCCGTTCATCACGTAGTAGCCGGCGCCGTAGGCCTTGCGGATCACGACCGTGATCTTCGGCACCGTCGCCGCCGCGACCGCGTGGAGCATCTTCGCGCCGTGGCGGATGATCCCCGCCGCCTCGACCTTCGTGCCGACCATGAAGCCGGGAACGTCGACGAGGAAGACGAGCGGGATCGCGAACGCGTCGCACAGCGAGACGAAGCGCGCCGCCTTGTCGGCGGCGTCGTTGTCGAGGATCCCGCCGAGCTGGCGTGGCTGGTTGGCGACGATCCCGACCGGCCGCCCACCCATCCGCGCCAGGCAGGTGATGATCGAGCGCGCGAACTGCGGCTTGAGGTCCAGCCGGTCGCCGTCGTCGACGATGTGGCCGATCACGTCGTACATGTCGTAGGGCTGGCGGTTGGACGCCGGCAGCACGTCGAGCAGCTCCTCGTCCATCCGGTCGACGGGGTCGGAGGCCGCCCGCACCGGCGGCATCTGCTCGCAGTGCGACGGAAAGTACGAGAGGTATCGCTTGACGGCGGCGATGCACTCGGCGTCGTCGGCGACCTCCAGATCGCCGACGCCCGAGGTGCGGCAGTGCACGCGCGAGCCGCCGAGCTGCTCCTGCGTGACGTCCTCGCCGACGGCGGCGCGTACCAGATGCGGCCCGGCGAGGGCCATCGATCCGCGGCCCCTGACCATCGGCACGAAGTCCGCGAGGCCCGGAATGTACGCCGTTCCCGCCGCGCACGGCCCCATCAGCGCGGCGACCTGCGGTATCACGCCGCTGGCGAGCACCTGCTCGCGAAACAGCGACCCCGAGCCGGCGAACAGCGAGCCGACGGCCTCCTGCACCCGCGCGCCCGCGCTGTCGAGCAGCCAGACGAACGGCATCCGCTCGGTCAGCGCGAGCTCCCTCAGACGGGTCGCCTTCGCCTCGCCGGTGGTTCCCATCGAGCCCGCCATCACCGTGAAGTCGTACGCGCAGACGGCGACGTGGCGGCCGTCGACGAGGCCGTAGCCCGTGATCACCCCGTCGGCCGGCGCATCCCTGTCATCCATGCCGCGGACCGAGTGGTGGATCCCGGCGTGGATTCCGATCTCGGTGAACGTGCCGGCGTCGACGAGCAGGTCGATCCGCTCGCGCGCCGTGAGCTTGCCGGCCGCGTGCTGGCGATCGATCCGCTCCTGCCCGCCACCGAGCCTGGCCGCCGCCCGGCGCTCGCGCAGCTCCTCGACGAGCGGGCGCAGGATCGAGGCGGGCGTGATCTTCGTGCTCATCTGGGGGCGCGGGAGAGGTAGGCGACAGAGTGGGAAGTGGGACGTGCCACTTTCAACGGTTGCCGACGGTGGCGCGCGCGTCAAGCCAGCAACGGAGCGATCGCCCCCGCGATCACGCCCGCATGGCCCGGCGCGGCCGAGGTGACCTGCGCCCCGACGACGGTCGCCACGCGCGTCACGTCGGTGAGAAAGCCGTTCAGCCGCTCGGGCGAGAGGCCGCCGGGCACCGGAAAGCCTGCCGGGAGGACGTCGGGATCGAGGACGTCGAGGTCGACGTGGACGAAGAGCGTCATCCCCGCGAGCTGCGCCGGCTCGCCGAGGCGGTACACCCCGCAGCGGTCCAGTGCGACCCGTTCGCCGGCGTCGACGTCGCGGACGCCGTGCATGATCACGCGGCCGGGATCGAGGCCGGCGCCGAAGCCGGTGTCCCACAGGCCGCACGCGCCCGCCAGGCACATGCCGCCGAGGAAGCCGCTGACGGTCGTCTCGGGCGTGTTGAAGTCGCCGTGGGCGTCGAGCCAGAGCACGCGCACGTCGGGCTGGTGGCGGACCACGACGGGCAGCGTGGCGACGCTGATCGAGCACTCGCCGGCGAGCAGGACGGGCCCGCGGCCGGCCTCCAGCGCGTCGTCGATCTGGCCGCCGGCCTCCAGCAGGCAGCCGCGCGACTCGCGCAGGTCCTGATGCCAGTCTGCGGCGCGCGGCTCGCCCGGCGAGCCGACGATGCGGGCGCCGAGCAGCTCGCCGAGCTCGCGGGTACCCGCCGCGGCGTGCGGCCCGCGGTCGGAGGTGCGGCACAGCAGCGCGGTCAGCTGCCGGTCCATCGCGGCTCGCGGCGCTCGAGGAACGCGGCAACCCCCTCGCGCGCGTCCTGCGTCGAGAGCGCGAGCGTGAGCTGCCCGCGCAGGTACTCCAGCGCGTCGGCGAACGCCATGTCCTGCTGCGCGAACAGCGCGTCCTTGCCGAGCTTGATCAACAGCGGCGACTTCGCGGCGAGCTGCGCCGCCCAATCGGCGACCGCCGCGTCGAAGTCCTCGGGCGCGACGACACGGTTGACGATCCCCAGCCGCTGCGCCTCCTGCGCGTCGATGCGCTGGCCGAGCAGCAGCAGCTCGGTCATCTTCTTGCGACCGACGTTGCGGCCGATCAGCGCCGCGATCATGAAGGGAAAGAGGCCGACGTTGATCTCGGGCGTGCCGAACGTCGCGCGCTCGCCGGCGATCACGAGGTCGCAGGCCAGCGCCAGGCCGAGCGCGCCCGCCAGCACGTGCCCGCGCGCGGCGCAGATCACCGGCTTGCCGAGCGTGCCGATCAGCTCGAACAGGCGCGGGAAGCGGCTGTTGGCGGCGTGCTTGTGGACGAGCGGTACGTCGGCGGAGAAGCCCGCGAGGTCGCCGCCGCTGGAGAAGACGGTGTCGTGCGTGGAGGCGAGCACGACGCAGCGAACCCGCTCGTCGTCGCGCGCCACCTCGAGCGCGGCGAGCAGCTCGTCGAGCAATGCGTCCGAGAGGGCGTTGCGCGTCTCGGGCTGGTCGAGCGCGATCGTCGCGACGGCGTCGGCGGCCTCGTAGCGCAGCGTCTCGTACGGCACGCCCGCAATCTACTTCTCCGCCCCCGCCCGCTGCCGGAACTGCGCAGCGAGTAGGACGTGCCACTGTTCACTTTGCGCCGCTCGCGCGGTAGCGTCCGGCGATGGCCACGACCGACGGCGTCCGCAAGCCCGACCACACCGCCCGGCGCCGGCATTTCATCTTCACCGACGAGCACGAGGCGCTGCGCGAGTCGATCCGCGCGTTCGCCACCAGGGAGCTGGCGCCCCATGCCGACGAGTGGGAGGAGACGACCTTCCCCGACTGGGTCTTCACGCGGATGGGCGAGCTGGGCTTCCTCGGGCTCGACAAGCCCGAGCGCTACGGCGGCCAGGGCGGCGACTATCCCTGCAGCCTCGTGCTCGCCGAGGAGCTGGTCCATGCGCGCTCGGGCGGCCTAGCGATGGGCGTCGCCGTCCATACCGACATGGCGATGCCGCCGATCCTCGCCTTCGGCAGCGAGCAGCAGAAGCAGGACTGGGTCGTGCCCGCGATCGCCGGCAGGAGGATCCTGTGCCTCGGCATCACCGAGCCCGACGCGGGGTCCGACGTCGCGGGCATCAAGTCGCGCGCCGTCCGCGAGGGCGACGACTACGTCATCAACGGCTCCAAGACGTACATCACCAACGGTCACCGCGCCGACGCGATCGTGCTCGTCACCAAGACCGACCCCGACGCCGGACACGACGGCGTCACGCTGTTCATCGTCCCGATGGACGCGGCCGGCGTCGTGCGCGAGCAGCGCCTGGAGAAGCTCGGCATGCACGCCAGCGACACCGCTCTGCTCGCCTTCCAGGACGTCCGCGTGCCCGCGAGCGCGGTCCTCGGCGAGGTCGGCAAGGGCTTCTACCACATCATGTGGGAGCTCCAGGGCGAGCGCCTGATCGGCGCCGCCGGCGCCGTCGCGGCAGCCCAGGACTGCTTCGAGCGCACCGTCCGGTACGCGCTGCAGCGGCGCGCCTTCGGCCGCCAGATCGGCCACTTCCAGGTCATCCGCCACAAGTTCGCCGAGATGGCGACGAAGATCGAGTCGGCCCGCCAGATGGTCTACACGACGGCCTGGCGCCACGCCAACGGCGAGTACCCCGTGCGCGAGATCTCGATGGCGAAGCTGCACGCCTCGCGGATCGCCGTCGAGGTCGCCGACGAGTGCATCCAGATCCACGGCGGCGCCGGCTACATGAAGGAGTACGGCATCGAGCGTGTCTGGCGCGACCTGCGCCTGAACCGGATCGGCGCCGGCACCGACGAGATCATGCTCGACGTCATCGGGCGCAGCTACGGGCTCTGATCCGCGCTGACCGGAGGAGGCTCGCCGCCGGCCGGCGGGCGTCGGCGCGCGCGGTGGCGGACGGCTGCCGGTTGCCCGGCGGCCGCCCGGTGCGACGCGTCCGTGGCCGGCCTCGCCGCGGCCGGCCCGGCGGCGCCGCTCAGGCGACCACCTCGAACTGCGACATCAGGCCGTGGTCCTCGTGGTCGAGCATGTGGCAGTGCACGACGTACCTGCCGGTGTAGTCGCTGATCCGCCCGGCGATGAGCACGCGCTCGTCGGGGTCGAGGAAGAACGTGTCCTTCAGGCACGCCTCCCACGGTGGCGGGCGCCGGCCGTTGCGCGAGAGCATGTACCAGTCGGTGTGGTGCAGGTGGACGAGGTGGGCGACGCCGGTCTGGTTGTGCAGCTCCCAGGTCACCGTCTCGCCGAGCCGGACCCTGGCGTCCGCGTAGCCGGGGTCGAACGAGCGGCCGTTGATCAGCCAGCGCGGCCGCAGGCCGCGGCCGATCGTGAAGCGCCACGCGTGCGACGGCGTCCTGGGCGCCTCGGCGACCCATGCCGGCAGCGGGCGCAGCCGGCGCGGGACCGACGTGCGGTCTGGCTCGCGTCGCGATCCGACGCGAAACTGCATCAGCGGGCCGGCGTAGGAGACCGAGCCCAGGCTCTTGGGCCCTCCGCGCCGCCTGCCGCTCAGCAGGTGGACCTGCTCGCCTCGCGCCGCCGCGAAGTCGACGATCAGCTCGGCGCGCTCGCCGGGGCCGAGCAGGACGCGGCTGCGGCGCAGCGGCCGCGGCATGAGCCCCGCGTCGGTCGCGATCTGGACCATCGGCAGGCCGCCGCTCAGGCGCAGCTCGTAGGCGCGGAAGTGCGACGCGTTGAGCACCCGCAGGCGGTAGCGCTGCGGTCGCACGCGGTGATAGGGCAGGACCGCGCCGTTGACGAGCACGTGGCGGCCGGTGACGCCGTCGTTCGGCGGGCGCCGCTGCGCCGCGAACGGGTCGGTGAGCTGGTTGCGGGCGTCGAAGGACCGGTCGGCGAGCATCAGCGGGAGGTCGCGCTGCCCGCGCGGCAGCGGCAGCGACGCGTCGAGCTCGTCGTCGACGATCCACATCCCCGCGAGCCCGCGCCAGACGTTGTGCGCCGTCCTGTCGAGCCGGTGATCGTGGTACCACTGGAAGGCCCCGCGCTCGGGCGCCCCGTCCTCGATCTGCTCGTAGGTGTAGGTGCGCGCGCCGCCGGGCGCGATCAGCAGGTCGTTGCCCGACTCGGCGTCGGTGAGACCGCCCGAGATGTCGCAGTACAGCGACAGCGGCTGTGCGGCCGTCAGCCCGCCCGGCTGGCCGTCCTCGGTGCAGCGGTTGTGGCCCCCGTGCAGATGGACCGTGAGCTCGCCCGCCTGCCGCGGCAGCCGGTGCTCGAAGCGCACGCGCGTGGTCGCGCCGGCGGGACGGCGGATCGTCGGGCCCGGGAAGCCTGCGCCGTAGGTCCACATCCGGGTCCTGCGACCCGGCAGGATCGCGACCTCGGCCTCGCGCATCGGGATCGTCAGGTCCGCGCCGGTCAGGACGTCGGGGATCGGCAGCGGCCTCGAGTACGCCTTCAGCTCGCGCCTCGCCCGCCGCCGCATGGGCGCGGCGGGGGCGCGCGCGGCCGGCGGCAGCGTCAGCGCGAGCGCACCGGCGGCCGCGGCGGACAGCAGCGATCGACGGCTGATGGCGTCGATCGCGTGAGGCTCGGTGTGCTGCTGCATGTCAGGGCGCCGGCGGGCGGGGAGCGACGCTCCCCGCCCGTCCCGTTGCCGTCGGCGCTAGCCGGTGACCTTGATCTTGCCCTGCATCTCGGGATGCACGAGGCAGATGTAGCGCAGCAGCGTGCCGGACTTCGCGCTGACGACCTGCGCGAACTGCTCGCCCTTCTCCTCGGTGTACCAGGAGTCGCCGGTCTTCGAGCTGCGCGAGAAGCGGCGGTCCCAGCCGGGCAGCCCGGCCTCGACCAGCGGCTTGCCGATCTTCTCGGTCTTCTCGTCGAGCTCGTGGGCGGTCGCCCCGACCAGGCAGATCTTGCCCGGCGTGAAGCAGCTCTTCATCTGCTTGGCGCTGCGCGGCAGCACGTTCGCCGCGACGAGCGTGAACGTGTGCGGGCCGATCTTCCTCGGGTCGCTGAGGTTGCGGATCCGCAGCTGCTGGCCGTTGGCCACGCTGCTTGACCCGCTGAAGCGCGGTCCCCTGGCGTCGAACCGCATCGAGATCGTCTTCGTGGCGGCAGGCGCGGTGGCGGCGGGCGCGGTGCCGGCGTCCGCCGACGCGGCCGATCCGCTGCCGACCGCTGCCACCAGACCGGCCGCGGCGGTCGCTGCGAACAGCCCCCGCATCGCCGTCGAACGTCGTGTCCTCATCGCCTTCTTCTCCTTGTCGGTCGCGCCTCGGGCATCGATCTGCGACGCGAGGCTGCCAGGCGAGGGACCGGCAACGCCATCGGGGAAACCCCTCGATCGTCGAGTTCAAACGCCGCCTTAGGGGTCGTCCACCCCTTAACCTCGGTCGCGTGCACGAACTCGCGACGGGGGAGCAGCTGGTCGGCCGCGATCGCGAGCTCGGCACGCTCGAGGACGCCCTGGCGGCGGTGCGCGGCGGCGCGGCGCGCGTGGTCGGGGTCTTCGGCGAGCCGGGGATCGGCAAGTCCGCCTTGCTGCGGGAGCTGAGCGCGATGGCGACCGCAGCCGGCCTGCTCGTCCTCTCCGGGCGCGCGGCCGAGCACGAGCGCGACCTGGCGTTCGGGCTCGCGGTCGACGCGCTCGACGATCACGTCTCGACGCTGCATCCGCGCCGGCTCGAGGCGCTGGGCCGCACCCGCGAAGCCGAGCTGGCGACGGTCCTGCCGGCGGTCGCCCAGCACGTGCCGGCGGCCGAGCCGGCCAGCGGCGCCGAGCGCTTTCGCTATCACCGCGCGCTGCGGGCGCTGCTCGAGCTGCTTGCGGCGCAGCGGCCGCTCGTGCTGCTGCTCGACGACGTCCACTGGGCCGACGACGCCTCGCTGGAGCTGATCCTGCACCTCATCCGCCGCCCGCCGCGGTGCGCGCACCTGCTCGTGTTCGCCGGACGGCGGGTCGGGCCGGCGCTGCGGCTGCTCGACGCGCTGCGGCCGGCGCGCGGCGCCGAGCACCTCGCGCTGCGTCCGCTGGCCGACGACGCCGCCGCCGAGCTGCTGCGCGGCGTCGACGACGAAGCACTGCGCCTGCGGCTGATGCGCGAGGCCGCCGGCAACCCGCTGTTCCTCGAGGAGCTCGCGCTCGTCGCCGCCGACGGCGATGCGTCGCTGCCCTCGTCGCTGATCGCCGCCGTGCAGCAGGAGGTCGCGGCACTGCCGCCGGCCACGCGCGTGCTGCTGGAGGGCGCGGCAGTGGCCGGAGACCCGTTCGACCCGGAGCTCGCAGCGCGGGCGGCCGGCGTCGACGGGGATGCGTCGGCGATGCTCGACGAGCTCGTGGCCGCCGATCTCGTGCTCCCCGCCGAGGCGGCACGCGGGTTTCGCTTTCGCCATCCGCTGGTACGCCGCGCCGTCTACGACGCCGCGCCACCGGCCTGGCGGCTGGCCGCTCACGAGCGGGTCGCGGCCGAGCTCGCGCGCCGCGACGCCGCGCTCGCCGTGCGCGCCTACCACGTCGAGCAGAGCGCGCGCCCCGGTGACGACGACGCCGTCGAGCTGCTCAGCCGAGCCGCCGCCGAGGCCGCCGAGGCCGCACCCGCCACCGCCGCCCGTCTCTACGAGGCCGCGCAGCGGCTGCTGCCCGCCGGCGATGCCGGCCGCCACGCCGCCGTGCTCGCACCGCGCGCGACGGCGCTGGCATCGGCCGGCCGGCTGAACGAGAGCCGCGAGGCGTTCGAGCGCGCCGCGGAGCTGCTGGCGCCCGACGCTCCCGAGCAAATCATGCTGGTGGCCCGCTGCGCGACGCTCGAGAACGTCCTCGGGCTGCACGGGCCGGCGCGCCGGCGTCTGCAGCGCGCCCTGGAGTCGCTGCCCGACGGCGCGCCGGCGCAGTCGCGTGCCGCGCTCGAGACCCAGCTGGCGCTCACCGCCGTCTTCGCCTCCGACGTTCCCGCGCTGCGGTCGTGGGCCGACCGCGCGCTGCAGACCACCGGCGAGCCGCCGCCCGCGTCGGAGCTCGCCGGAGCCGCCGTCCTCGGCCACGGCCTGGTCTCGCTCGGGCTGCTGTGGAGCGGCGATCCGACCCGCTCGCGCTGGCACGTCGAGCGGTCCCTGCGCGGATTCGGCGAGTTGCCGGACGCCGTCGTCGCGTCGTGGCCCGAGTCGGCGTGGGTGCTCGGGCACACGCTGCTGCTACTCGAGCGCCACGGCGAGAGCCAGGACGTCATGCGGCGCGGGCTGCGGATCGCCCGCGCCGAGCGCATCGGCCACCTCGTCGCGCCGCTGACGACGCTGCTGGCGATGGGCCTGACCGAGACGCTGGACCTGCCCGAGAGCCTGCAGCTCGTCGAGGCGGCGGAGGAGACGGCGCGCCTGCAGGGCCTGACCTACCAGCTTCAGTGGGCGCTGTGGTCGCGGTCGTTCGTCGCATGGCTGCAGGGCGACACGGGCGAGGTCCGGCGGCTGGAGGCGGAGTGCCGCCCGCTGCTCGACGATCTCGACGACGATGACATCTTCAAGCCGATCGGCCGCTGCAACCTCGCCGCCCACCGTGCCGAGGAGGATCCCGCGCCGGCCATCGGCGAGATGCTCGACGCGGCCGGGCCGGAGCTCGAGCGGATCGACCCGGCGCGCTCGCTGTGGCTGGCGCTCGTGCTCGTGCGCGCGGCGATCGCGACCGACGACATCCGCGAGGCGCGCCGCTTCGCGGCGCTCATCGAGCGGCGCGCGATCACCTACGAGCTGCCGGTCGGCGTCACCCGCGCGCTCGCCGCGCGCGCCGAGATCGCGCTCGCCGAGGGCGATCCCGAGCGCGCGCTGCGCCTGGCGTACGCCGCCGCCGAAGAGCAGGAGCGCCTCGGCGCACGGCTGGACCTGCTGCCGTCGCGCCTCTGCGCGGGGCGCGCGCTGGCGGCCGGCGGGCGGATCGCCGAGGCGCACGACGAGCTTTGCGACGTCGCCGACGAGGCCGGCCGGGCGCAGGCGTGGCGGTTGCGCGACGCGGCCGGTCGCGAGCTGCGCCGCCTCGGCGTACGGCTCGCCCCGGTCGGCGCCGCGCGAACCGCGACGCTCGCGTCCGCGGGCGCGGATCCGCTCACCAAGCGGGAGTCGGAGATCGCCGCGCTCGTGGCACAGGGGCGCTCCAACAAGCAGGTCGCCGCCGCCCTCTTCCTCAGCGAGAAGACGATCGAGCACCACCTCTCGCGCGCGTACGCGAAGCTGGGGGTGCGCACGCGCACGGAGCTTGCGGCGGCGTGGCCCGACCGTCGCGGCGACGTCGCGGTCAGGCCGGCGTAGGCGAGAGCCCGCGGCGGCAGATAGGTCCAAAATTAGGCCGTCCGCCCGTCTTCATGCGTCTACGGTTGCGCCGTCGCAGCAGGTGCCAGCCGCAACCCTCGAGGAGACAGGACGACATGACTTCGCGATCCAGATGGGTGCTCGCCGCCGTCTCGGGACTGGCGCTCCTCGCGCCGGGCGCGGCGCAGGCCGCCGTCAAGAAGGTGTTCGTGGGAACGCCGCCGACCGCGTCGAAGTCGTTCCAGAAGTACGGCGCCGACGTCAACGCGTACTTCCCCAGCTCGATCGCGATCCGGCGGGGCGACAGCGTGCGGTTCCAGCCGGTCGGCTTCCACGACGTGCACTTCCTCGGCCGCAACGGCAGGCAGACGACGCCGTTCGTCCCGACCGGCAGGACGATCGCCGGGGTCAACGACGCGGCCGGGATCCCGTTCTGGTTCAACGGCCGGCCCGAGCTCGGCCCCAACCCGAACGTCTTCACGCCGAACGGCAAGCTCGGCAAGACCGTCGTCACCGACGGGACGAAGGAGATCTTCAGCGGGGCGCCGCTCGCCGACAGGCCCAGGCCGATGACCGTGCGCTTCACGAAGGCCGGCCTGTTCCGCTACTACTGCTCCATCCATCCCGGGATGAAGGGCGCGGTCCGGGTCGCCGCCAGGAACAGGCCCGTGCCGTCGGCGGCCGCCGATGCGCGGCGCGTCAAGCTCCAGGTCGCCAAGGCGCTGACCAAGGCCAAGACCCTCGGCAAGGCGGCGGTGCCGACGAACACGGTCGACGTCGGGCGCGCGGCACCCGGCGGCGTGAGCCTCTTCGCCTTCCTGCCGGCGAAGCGCACCGTGCCCGTCGGGACGACGATGACGTTCCGGATGCAGACCGGCGACTTCGAGACGCACACCGTGACCGTCGGTCCGGGCGACCCGTCGAAGGACCCGAAGTCCTACCTCGGCGCGCTCGCGGCCTCGCTCGAGAGCCCGGCGGCCCGGCAGGAGGCCCTGTATCCGAGCGACCTGCCGACCGCGCCCGCCGCGCTGACGCCTGCGCTGCACGGCAACGGCTTCTGGAACAGCGGCGGCATGGACCCGGTCCGGGCGAGCCCGCTGCCGCAGACGAGCAGGGTGACGTTCGCCGCGGCGGGCACGTACACGCTGTGGTGCCTGATCCACCCGTTCATGAAGGCGACGGTCACGGCGCGGTGAGGCGGAGGGTCGCGCTGGCGACCGTGACCGCGATCGGCGCGGCGGGTCTCGCCGCCGCGCCGCCGTCCGTGGCGGCGACCCGCGAGTTCTGGGTCGCCGCGACGCCGGTCGTCTGGAACATGGCGCCAAACCAGCGCGACCACATCACGGGCGCGCAGCTGGATCCCGCGCAGACGGTGCTGCCGACGACGGTCTACCGGCGTTACTCGCGCAACTGGCGCCGGCCGCTGCCCAACTCGCCGATGTCCGGCAACCAGGACCTCATCCCCGGGCCGCTGATGCGCGCCCGGGTCGGCGACAGGCTCGTCATCCACTTCAAGAACATGGACTTCACGCGGATGAACGGCCACTCGATGCACTTCCACGGCGTCGAGTACAAGCCGAGCTCCGACGGCGCCTACGTGCCGGGCGTGTCGGGTCGGGACGGCAACGTCCCGCCCGGCAGGACGTGGACGTACCGGCTGACCGCCGGCAGGCAGTCCGTCGGCGTCTGGCCGTATCACGACCACTCGCCGTCGATGCACGAGTCGATCATGGGCGGCATGTACGGGATGCTCTCGATCCGCGGCCGCCGCGAGAAGCTGCCCGACAAGGAGTTCGTCGTCGTCTTCGCGCCGATGGGCGACTTCCAGACGATCGACGGCCGCGCGTTCGTCGGCAACACCCCCGTCTTCCGCGCGAAGGTCGGCGAGCTCGTGCAGTGGGACGTCATGGCGATGGGCTCGGAGCACCACACGTTCCACGTCCACGGGCACCGCTGGCTCGAGGCCGGCGGCGTGCCGCGCGACACGCACACCGTCGGGCCCGCGGAGTCCTTCCGCTTCCGCTGGCGCGAGCGCGACCCGGGGACCTGGCTGTATCACTGCCATGTCGAGCAGCACATGGAGCGCGGGATGATCGGCACCTACCGCGTGGCGCGGTGACGCGGCCCGCCAGCTCGGCCCTGGCGGCGCTCGCGCTCGCGCTCGCGACCGCCGGCCCGGCGGCGTCGCAGGAGCACGATGGCGCGCGGCAGGCGCCCGCTGCGGCCGGCGCGCGCGACTCCCTGCCGCCGGCATCTGCGCGGATCGGCTTCGACGCCTTCCGGCCCCAGCGGCTGGACGTCCTCACCGGCGAGTCGGTGCGCTGGACGAACGAGAGCTCGCGCGCGCACACGGTCACGGCCGACGACGCCAGCTTCGACTCGGGCCGGCTGACGGCCGCGCAGACCTACGTGCAGCGCTTCGCCGCGCCGGGCGAGGCGCCCTACCACTGCACCCTGCATCCGTTGATGAGAGGCGTGGTCGGCGTCCACCAGCTGCTGCTCGACGCGCCCGCGCAGGCGGCGACCGCCAACCGCCCCTTCTCGCTGGCCGGCCGCGCGGCGCTGCCGGCCGGCACGCCGATCTCGCTGCAGGCCGACAGCGGCTCCGGCTTTGCGGAGGTCGCGACGAGCACCGTCGGCGAGGACGGCCGCTTCGCCGCCCGCTTCGTCGCGCGCGCCGCCGTCAGCCTGCGCGCGGTCGCCGGCGGCGTGACAAGCCGCTCCGTCGCGCTGCTCGTGGTCGACCGCCGGATCGGCCTGCGCGTCACGCCCGCCCGCCACGGGCGCATCACGCTGCGCGCGGACGTCAGGCCGGCCGCGCGCGGCGGGCGCGTCGTGCTGCAGCTCTACCTGCCCGAGCGCTTCGGCTGGTGGCCGGTGCGCAGGGCGAAGCTCGACGGCCGCTCGGGCGCGACGTTCTCGTTGCGTCCCCGGCGGCGCCTGCGCGCCCGCGTGCGCTACACGCTGGCCGACGGCGCGACGGCGCTGGCGACGAGCCGCACCGTGCGCATCGGCCGCGCGGCGCGGCGCGCGCCGGCGCGCCAGCACGGCTGATCAGCGCTCGGCGCCGGCCTTCGCCGGCGGCGCGAGCGGCAGCCCGCCGCCGCCGAGCGCGCGCCGCGTGAGGCCGGGCAGCAGCACGCGCGCGACGGCGCCCAGCCAGTAGGCCCGCGGCACGTAGCGCTCGGCCCGCCCGCCGGGGCCGGCGTCGAGGATCGCCTCGGCGACCTTGTCGGGCGTCGAGACGATCCAGCGCGTGAGGCGCCGCTCGACGAGCTGGCGCTGCGGAAAGCCCTCGGTGGCGACGAACCCCGGCAGCACGAGCCCGACGTGGACGCCGTGCCGGCGCTCCTCGAGGTGCAGCGCGTCCGTCCAGCCGGCGAAGGCGAACTTGCTCGCCGAGTACGCGCCGGTGTCCGCGCGGCCGACGCGCCCGGCGGTGCTCGCGACGTTGACGATCGCGCTCGGCGCGCTGCGGCGCAGGACCGGCAGCAGCGCCTCGGTGAGCCGCAGCTGCGCGTCGAAGTTGAGCTCCATGTGGCGGCGCACGTTCTCCCAGCCGAGGTCGCCGAACGCCCCCCGCCAGGCGGCGCCGGCGTTGTTGACCAGCAGGTCCAGACGGCCGTGGCGGGCCTCGGTCGCCGCCGCGATGCGGGCCGGGCTCCGCGGGTCCGTGAGGTCGGCCGCGATGACGAAGGGCTCGCCGCCCAGCTCGCGCGCGAGCGCGTGCAGGCGCTCCTCGCGGCGCGCGACGAGGATGAGCTGCGCGCCCGGCTCGCGCGCGAGCCGGCGCGCCGTCGCCTCGCCGATCCCGCTCGACGCTCCCGTCACGAGGGCGATCACGGGATGCAGGCTAGACCGTTGACCGCTCGACCGGCAGCGGCCGCCCAGCCGGTGGACCGGCCCGCGGTTCGGCCGGGTCCGTCCAGGCCTCGCATGCGCTCCGGCACGGGGCCGCGCAAGAACCGACTGGCCAGTCAACCGGTCGATATCGTGCCCGCCGCCAACCACGACAAGGAGCACATGGCAATGGGAGTTCTGGACGACAAGGTCGCGATCGTCACCGGCTCGGCGCGCGGCATCGGCCGCGCGACGGCCGAGCTGCTCTCAGAGCATGGCGCCAAGGTGCTGATCAACGACCTCGACGGCGACGTCGCCCGGCAGACGGCATCGGAGATCGCCGGCGAGACCGTCGTCCACAGCGGCGACCTGACCGCTCCGGGCGCCTGCGACGCGCTCGTCCAGACCGCGATCGACTCCTGGGGCAGGATCGACATCATCGTCAACAACGCCGGCTACACGATCGACGGCGCCGTCCACAAGATGACCGACGAAGCCTTCCAGCGGATGCTCGACATCCATACGATCGTCCCCTTCCGCGTCATCCGCGCCGCCGCCCCGCACCTGCGCGAGCCGGCCAAGAAGGAGCGCGAGGAGGGCGTCGAGGTCTTCCGCAAGATCGTCAACGTCTCCTCGATCTCCGGGACGATGGGCAACGCCGGGCAGGCCAACTACGCCGCCGGCAAGGCGGCCGTCGTCGGGCTGACGAAGACCCTGGCCAAGGAGTGGGGCCAGTTCAAGATCAACGTCAACGCGGTGGCCTTCGGTTTCATCGAGACGCGGCTGACGGCGCCGAAGGTCGAGGACAACACGATGCAGATCGGCGGTGAGAAGGTGCAGCTCGGCATCCCCGAGCAGATGCGCGGGATGGCGTCCTACGTCATCCCGCTCGGGCGCCCCGGCACCCCGCAGGAGGCCGCGGGCGGCGTGTTCTTCCTCTGCTCGCCGTGGTCGAACTACGTCCACGGACAGACGCTGAACATCACCGGCGGGCAGTTCACGGGCATGACCTCGTAGCCGTTTGGCCTGCAGACGGCACGAACTGGACACGCGCCCGTCAGAACGTCGAGTTTCCGTTCGGCGGGTTTCCGACAGTCTGATCTGGGAGTACCCTTCGAGAGGTGCAGGTCGTCAAGCCCGGTCCCGACCACCTCGTGCCGCGCGGCGTCGTCGGCGGCGCCGAGGTGTCGCAGGCGACGACGGGCGCGTCGAACATCTACATGGGCGTCTTCCGCGTGCCCGCCGGCGCGCAGTCGCGACCGCACTACCACGCCGACTGCGAATCGGCCGTCTACATGCTCCACGGCCACCTGAACGTGCGCTGGGGCGAGGAGCTCGAGCACTCGCTCGCACTCGAGCCCGGCGACATGGTGTACGTCCCGCCGCGCGAGACGCACCTGCTCGAGAACCCGTCGGAGACCGAGGACGCCGAGTACGTCGTCGCCCGCGACGCACCCGACGAGGACTCCGTCGAGGTGCCCTGGGCGCGCTGAGCGTCGCCGGGCGCCGGTGGCGAACCGACCTCGAACAGGGAGCTGAGATCGCCACAACCGCACGACTCGCGGCGCTCGCGAGCCGTCGCTGCGACCACCGTCATCCGCGCCGCCGGGCCTCGCGCTCCCGCCGCGCGCGCTCTCGCGCCTCGCTGTCTCGCTCGCGCTGGTGCTCGTGTTCGTGTTCGGAGTCGAGCACGCGCACCGCGTGCACGGGCCGCGAGCCGCGGCGACCCGGTCGCGCGACAGCGATGACACCGCCCGCGAGCCCCGCCGCGAACAGCAGCGCGACGACGTCGAGGACCGGCACGTAGCGCCTGCGTGCCTGCGTGCCCTCCGGCGTCGTGTACGTGCAGGTGCGCGTGAGCGGCGGCGCCAACGACGGCGCGGACGAGCCCTCGCTGCCACGCGGCAGCCTGTCGACGTCCGGGCACGCGTTGCCGACCGGCCGGATCAGCCAGACGACGAGCAGGCCGACCACGAACACGGCGGCCGCTGCCCTGAGGGCGGGGGCGCTCATCGCAGCGTGAAGCGACAGCCGCTGAAGTAGTCGCCGGCGGCCGAGGCGAGAAAGGCGACGAGCGCGCCGACGTCGTGCTCGCTCGTGCGCGGACCGGGAACGACGACGGTCGCCCGCACCCCGAAGCGCGCCCACTCGACCGCAAGCGTGCGCGCGACGCTCTCGAGCGCCGCCCCGGCGGCGGCGGCATGCTCGCCGGCGTCCGCGCGCGGCGCGAGCAGCACGATCTTGCCGCCGGCCGCCGCATCGTCGACGAGCCATCGATCGCTCGCGACGGCCAGCACGGTGCTCCAGGCGCCGTCGACCGCGGCACGCAGGCCGCCGGCACCGCCCTCGCCGAACGCCTGTGCCGCATCGACCACGAGCGTGTCGACCCGTCCCCGACCGTCGTCGGCGATCGTCGCGCCGGCCTGCGCGCAGGCCGCCGCGCTCGCCCCGCCGGCGGCGACCGTGCTGTCCGCCAGCAGGCCCGGCCTGAGCAACGTCGCGCTCACGCCGCGCGGGGGTCGCGACACACGTTCACGCCGCAACGCCGCCGCGGAGCGTCAGGACCGTGCGGACGCCGCGGTCACGGGGCGCCCCGGCGGCCTTCCCGCTGTCGAGAAGATCGGCAACCGCCGAGCGATGTCCTGCAGCTGCCTCTCGCATTGCTCCAAGTCCTCGAGTTCGTGCCCGCGATCGACGGCAGGCAATGGTAGAGCGTGTCGCGCAGGGTGCCGGCGGCGTGCCGCGATCGGCGATCGGGTCGCGCTCGCCCCTCTTCGTCGTCGAGCCGAGCGGCAGCCCGGGGCCCGCGCCTGAGGGCGCCGTCGCTACGCCGGCGCGGCGCGCTTCTTGCCGCGCCGCTCGAGCCGGCGCTGCTCGCGCAGGCGCTGCACGACGCCCTTGCGGCCGAGCGTCTCCAGACCCGAGTACAGGACCTTGATCTCGGCGAAGATCTCCTCGGCGACGGCCATCTGCTGGTCGCGCGTGGGATCCTCGACGCGCTCCCAACGGATCGGGTCGCCGTACTGCACCGTGACCTTGGGAAACTGCCCGCGGCGCCAGTTGCGCACCTTCGCCGAGCCGTGGATCGCGACGGGGACGACCGGCGCGCCGGTCTGCAGCGCGAGCTTGCCGATGCCCGGCTTCGGGCGCTGCGACAGCGTGCCGTCCTTCGAGCGCCCGCCCTCGCAGTACATCGCGACCGCGCCCTCGTTCTCGAGGATCGTGCGGGCCGTGATGAACGCCTCCTCGTCGCGGTGGCCGCGGCGCAGCGGGAAGACGCCGCCGTGCGAGTAGACCCACTGCAGCGGCGGCTGGAAGAGCTGGGACTTCGCCATGAACTGCACCTTGCGGCGGATGAACGCGCCGAGGAAGAAGTGGTCCATGACCGAGCCGTGGTTGGGCGCGAGGATCACCGGCCCGCTCTGCGGGACCTTCTCGCTGGAGATCGTGCGGGCGCGGAAGAACGCCAG
>JBKHXR010000002.1:0-32918 GCA_046565905.1 Thermoleophilia bacterium
CAACCTGTCGTTTCCGGTGATCTGGGCTGAGGGTGCGAGGTTGACGCTGCCGGGCACGTTCGGCGATCCGCAGCTGATCAATCCGTATGACGGCTATACGGCGCAGGATGTCTACCTGCAGGCGACGCCGCCGAACTCCTGGCAGGCGGGGTCGATGGATGCGCCGGACGACGGTGCCGGCGGCCGGACCGATGTCGACGTCTCGACGATCGACTGGGGCGACAACCTGGAGGCGAAGTCCTGGCCGCTGGGTCAGAACAGCCAGCTTCGCGTCGAGACGGTGCTGTACCGCGATCTTGCGGAGGGCACCGCGTTTGAGCCGATGGACGCCTTCGCGATGCTCGACGTCGATCCCAATCCCGACGACCGGGTCGAGTTGTGGGGCACGACGGGCGCTGTCTCCGCCAGCCCGCAGGCCACCGTCTACTCGCAGTGCGCGCGGCTGACGATCCAGCGGCTGTCGGTCGATCGTGAGGATCCGGCCGTCGAGCAGCTGACGTGGGACGCCGCGGCCGGCAAGTGGACCGGTGACGGCCTCGTCAACCCGGTCCCGTCGTTGATGACCAGCATGAGCTCGGAGGTCAACCAGGCCGGCAAGGTGATCTTCGGCCACAACTGGAAGCTGACCGGGCTGAGCGACGGTCACTACAGGATCACGTACTACCTCGATCCGGCGTGCGCGGACCTCAACACGTTCATCACCGATGCGACGCAGGTCGCGGTCAGCGACGTGGAGGGCGAGGAGCCCACGGCCAAGGCCGAGCCGGAGTCCGATGGCGGCATCGCCGGTATCGACGGGGCGAACAACCTGTCCTACATCGACGTGCAGCTCGGCGATCCGCAGTACGACCCGTACGTCGCGCCGCCGCCTCCGCCGACGACGACGCCGCCGCCGCCGACGACGACGCCGCCTGCGAACACGCCCTCTGGCACGCAGACGCAGACCCGCGAGCGCACGCGTACGCGGGCGCGGCTGACGCTGCACCACCGCGTGCGCAGCCGTCAGCGCAGCCGCATCACCGGTCGGCTGCTGGCCCGTCAGCGCGTCCGCTTCTACGGGTCGGTCCTGCCCCGTCACGACGGCCAGATGGTCCGCATCCAGAAGGTCACGCGCAAGCGCGTCGACGGCAAGACGAAGGTCTACCGCACGACGATCGCGCGCGTCCGGCTGCGCCGCGCGACGAACACCCGGTCGCGTTACGACATCACGCTGCGCAACGTGCGCAGCGGCAACTACCGCGTCTACCTCGCCGGTGACGAGGAGCACGTGCCGACGGCGACGCAGACGTTCCGCGTCGCGGTGCGCTGAGCGACAGGACGCGGCGCATCATCAGACCCAGGGGCCGGCGAGGCGACTCGCCGGCCCCCGGCTCGCGGCGCTCGGGACGGGCGCGACGCGCGCCCCTCCGACGGCGAGACGCTCCACTCTTGAGATGCACTGCGCGATCAGCGCTTCGTGTGGAGCTTCAGGCGATCGGCCGCACGCTGCTCGTCACACGCAGCTGCGGCCCGGCATGTCCGCGCCAGGCACGGGGCAGGTGCCGCGGACGGTCATCGTCGCCATGCCCACCCGCACCAGGTGCGGCAGAACCGGCGCGGCCGCCCGCTATGCCACGAGCACAGGCGTGCCCGCACGGACCCGCTCGAAGAGGTCGATCACGTCGCTCGGCGTCATCCGGATGCATCCGTGCGACGCCGCGGTACCGAGCGAGCCCGCGCTGCTGGTGCCGTGGAAGCCGACCGAGCCGTTGAAGCCGATCCAGCGCGCGATGAGCGGGTTGCGCGGATCGCCGCCCGGAATCGTCTCGCCGGCGAGCGAGCCCGCCCACTCCGACTGCGGCACGTTCCAGCTCGGGTTCTTCTGCATCGTCTGCACCACGAACTCGCCCCGCGGCGTCGGATACTCCGCCGACCCGACGGCGACGGTGTAGGTCTTGACGAGCTCCCCGCGCCGGAAGACGCGCGCGCGGCGCTCTGCCGTGGACACCGTGACGGCGAGGGGCTGCGCGTCGAACACCTCGTCGTCGCCGACCTTCGGCTCGACCTCGACCGTGCGCGCGCGAACCGTGCGCTGATCGCTGCGGCTGGTGAGCCGCCGGGCCAGGCGGGCGACGAGCGCGTCGCGCGCGGCGAGCCGGCGGCCGGGGCGCGCGCGCTTGATGCCGACGCTCGTCAGCCGCAGCTTCAGCGCGGCGTCGACGGGCTTGCGCGACTGCTCGCGCTCGATGCGCCCGACGAATCTCGATATCGCGGTGCGGTCGACCGTGACCGGCACCGGGACGTCGCTGGCGTCCTTCGCGCCGGTCAGCGCGCGCCAGCCGCGGCGGATGAACGAGCCCTTGCGACCGGCCGCGTACGCGCGCTCGATCGCCGGGCGGGGATCGACCCGCACGGCCGCCTGCGCCGGCGAGATCGTGTAGCGGCGATCGCGAAGCTGCACGTGGGCCGGCCGCGCGATCAGCGTCGTGACGCGCGTTCGCGCGCGCTCCAGCGCCTGCGCGCGCGTCAGGCCGCCGACGTCCACGCCGGCGACGCGCGCGCCCTGCGCCAGCTGCTGGCCGCTGCTCGCGTCGGCCCACGCCAGCGCGCCGAAGCCGGCGAGGGCGACGACCGCAAGCGCGACTGCGGCGATGAGGGCGATGTGTGTCAAGGGCGTTCCGGTCGCTGCGGGCAGCCCCATGGCGTCACGCCGCTGGCGCTACGGCGAGTCAGGTTACCCACGTGCGGCCGGGTCGGCTGCTCTTTCGCGACTGCCCGTGGCGCGGTTGCGGCAGACGTGTCGCCGGACGGCGCAATACTCGCGGGCGATGACCGATCGCCTCCAGGCCGAGCTCGTCGGGACCGCGCAGCGGGACTTCGCGTCACGGCGGGTTGCGGCGCCCCGGCGAGGCTGACCGGCCGCCGTGCTGCACGTCCACCGAGCCGAGCGCGCCGACGCGCTCGTCGACGCGCTGAGCGCGCTGCTGCGCGAGCCCCCGCCCGATCCCTTCGCGGCCGATGTCGTGGCCGTGCCGACACGCGGGATGGAGCGCTGGCTGACGCAGCGGACGTCGACCTGCCTCGGTGCGACCGCGGGCCGCGCCGACGGCGTCTGCGCGAACGTCGAGTTCCCGTCGCCGCGCAGGCTCGTCGCGGACGCCGTCGCCGCGGCGTCGGGCGTCGACCCGGAAACCGACCCGTGGCTGGTGGAGCATGCGGTGTGGCCGCTGCTCGACGTGGTCGAGGGCTGCCTCGGCGAGCCGTGGCTCGAGAGCCTCGCCGCGCATCTCGGCGCCCGCGACGAGCAGCCCGACGAGTCGCGGCGGTCGCGGCGGCTGAGCACCGTGCGTCACATCGCCGAGCTGTTCGATCGCTACGCGCTGCATCGCCCGCAGATGGTGCGCGGATGGGCGCGCGGCGAGGACGGCGACGGCGCCGGTCGCGCGCTGCCCGACGAGGCGCTGTGGCAGCCGCAGCTGTGGCGGCGGCTGCGCGATCGCATCGCCGTCGCCGGACCGGCCGAGCGGCTGGACGATGCGTGCGCCCGCCTGCGCGAGGAGCCCGATCTCGTCGAGCTGCCCGCACGGCTGTCGCTGTTCGGGCTGACGCGGCTTCCCGCCGCCCGCCTCGCGGTGCTGCGCGCGCTGTCGGCGCATCGCGAGGTGCACCTCTTCGTGCTGCATCCGTCGCCGGTGCTGTGGGACGAGGTGGCGGCCGTGCGGGCGCAGCTGCCGGCGGTCGTGCGCCGCGACGACGACGCGACGGCGGCGCTCGCGTCCAGCGGCCTGCTCGCCTCGTGGGCCCAGGACGCTCGCGAGCTGCAGCTCGTGATCGGCAGCGAGGCCGGGCACGTCGACCATCACCATGCCGTCGAGCATCGCGGCGACACGCTGCTGAGCCGGATCCAGGCCGACGTGCGCGACGATCGCGCCGCCCCCGGCCCGCCGCTGCACGACGGCGCCGACCTGCGCCCGGTGCTCGCTCCCGACGATCGCAGCGTGCAGGTCCACGCCTGCCACGGGCGCGCGCGACAGGTCGAGGTCGCGCGCGACGCGATCCTGCACCTGCTCCAGGACGACGCGAGCCTCGAGCCGCGCGACGTCATCGTGATGTGCCCCGACATCGAGGCGTTCGCGCCGCTGATCCACGCGACGTTCGGCGTCGGCCTGCCGCCCGGCGACGACGATCGCGATCAGGCGCCCGCCGACAGCGGGCTGCCGGATCTGCGCGTGCGGCTCGCCGATCGCGCGCTGCGCCAGACCAACCCGGTGCTCGGCGTCGTCGCGCAGCTGCTCGACCTCGCCGGCGCGCGCCTCACCGCCTCGCAGGTGCTCGATCTGGCCGACCGCGAGCCGGTGCGGCGGCGCTTTGGCTTCGACGACGACGACCTCGCGCGGATCGGCGAGTGGATCGCCGATGGCGGCATCCGCTGGGGGCTGGATGCCGCGCATCGTGCGCCGTTTGGGCTCGAGTCGCTGGCGGCGGGGACGTGGCGCGCCGGCCTCGACCGGCTGCTGGTCGGCGTCGCGATGACCGAGGAGGGCCACCGGCTGTTCGAGGGGGTGCTGGCGCTCGACGACGTCGACAGCGGGGCGATCGATCTCGCCGGCCGCTTCGCCGAGCTCGTCGACCGGCTCGGCGCGGCGCTGGACGAGCTCGACACGGCGATGACGGTGGCGGGCTGGACGGCGGCGATCGCTTCGGCCGCCGACGCGCTGACGGCGACGGGCACGCGCGAGGGCTGGCAGCGGGCGGGCCTGCAGCGCCTGCTCGACGACGTCGTCGAGCAGGCGCGGGTCGGTGGCGGCGCCGGCGCGACGACGCTGCTGCCGGCCGAGGTGCGGGGGCTGTTCGCCGAGCGGCTGCAGGGCCGCCCGACGCGGGCGAACTTCCGCACCGGCCACCTGACGATCTGCACGCTCGTGCCGATGCGCTCGGTGCCGCACCGCGTCGTCTGCCTGCTCGGCCTCGACGACGGCGCGTTCCCCCGCAAGGCGTACCGCGACGGCGACGACCTCATGCTCGCCGACCCGCATGCCGGCGACCGCGACGCGCGCACCGAGGATCGCCAGATGCTGCTCGACGCGCTGCTGGCGGCGAGCGACCGGCTGATCGTGACCTACACCGGCAACGACGAGCGCACGAACATGCCGCGCCCGCCGGCCGTCCCGGTCGGCGAGCTGCTCGACGTCGTCGACCGCACGGTCCGCCTCGACGGCGGCGGCGATGCGCGCGCGCAGGTCGTCGTGCGCCACCCGCTGCAGCCGTTCGACCCGCGCAACTTCGAGCTGGGTGGCGTCGTGCGCGAGCGGGCCTGGAGCTTCGACCCGGTCGCCCTCGACGGGGCGCGCGCGATCGTCGCGCCGCGCTCGCGCCCGCAGCCGTTTCTGCGCGCGCCGCTGTCGCCGGTGGCCGGGCCGATCGTCGAGCTCGACGGGCTCGTGCGCTTCGCCGAGCGCCCGGTGCGCGCGTTCCTGCGCCAGCGGCTGGGGATCAGCGTCGCCGAGTACGACGACGACGTCGCCGACGCGCTGCCGGTCGAGCTGGACGGCCTGCAGCTGTGGGCGGTCGGCCAGCGGCTCGTCGACGGGCTGCTGGCCGGCGCGCAGATCGACGCCTGCGTCGCCGCCGAGATCGCGCGCGGCACGCTGCCGCCCGGCGCGCTGAGCACGCAGGTGCTCGAGCGCGTGCGCCCGACGGTGCAGGACATCGTCGCGCAGGCGACCGCGCTGCTCGGCGCGGCCGGCGAGCCGGCGTCGGTCGAGGTCAACGCGGTCGTCGGCGAGGGGCGCTTCCTGCGCGGCACGGCGGCCGGCGTGCGCGGGGACGTCGTCGCGACCGTCACGTACTCGCGCGTGAGCCCGCGCCACCGCCTGGCGGCGTGGGTCCGGCTGCTCGCCCTGACGGCGTCGCATCCGCAGCGCCCCTTCGAGGCGGTCACGATCGGCCGCGCCCGATCGGGCGCCGACGACGCCGCGCGCGTGACCGTCGCCCGGATCCCCGTCCTCGGCGGCGACGCGGCGGCGCGCCGCGAGCGCGCGAGCCGAACGCTGAAGCGGCTGATCGACGTCTACGACCGCGCGCTGCGCGAGCCGCTGCCGATCGCCTGCATGACCTCGGCGGCGTACGCGGACGCGGCGCGGCGCGGCACGAGCCCGGTCGCGGCGGCGCGCAGGGCGTGGGAGTCGACATGGAACAGCGATCGCGAGGACCGCGAGCCCGACCACCTGCTCGTGCTCGGCGGCGAGCGCACGATCGAGCAGCTGCTCGCGCAGCGCCCGCGGGCCGACGAGCAGGGCGACGGCTGGGAGGCGGCGGAGGAGACGCGGCTGGGCCGCTACGCGCGGCGGATCTGGGACGACCTGCTGGCCCGCGAGCAGGTCGTCGAGCGGTGAGCCGGATGCAGGCGCCCACCCCGTTCGACGTCTGCGGGCCGCTGCCGACCGGCGTCACCGTGCTCGAGGCCAGCGCGGGGACCGGCAAGACCTTCACGATCGCCGCGCTCGCCGCGCGCTACGTCGCCGAGGGCACGCCGCTGGACCAGATCCTGCTCGTGACGTTCACGCGGATGGCGACCGGCGAGCTGCGCGACCGCGTGCGCGAGCGGCTCGTCCACACCGAGCAGGGGCTCGCCCGCCGGCTCGCGGGCGCGCCGCCGAGCGACGGCGACGAGATCGTGGCGCTGCTCGCCGGCGGGCCGGAGGCCGAGGTCCGCAGGCGCCACGACCACCTCGTCCGCGCGATCGCGCGCTTCGACGCGGCGACGATCGCGACGACGCACGGCTTCTGCCAGGAGGTGCTCGGCGGCCTGGGGATCGTCGGCGACGTCGAGACCGACACGACGTTCGTCGAGGATCCCGCCGACCTCGTCGAGGAGGTCGTCGACGACCTCTTCGTGCGGCGCTTCCACCGCCGCGGAGGGGCGCAGTTCACGCGCGCCGAGGCGCTGCGGATCGCGCGCATCGCGGTCGCCAACCCCGCCGCCCGGATCGAGCCCGAGGCCGCCCCCGAGGACAGCGTCGCCGCGATGCGCGTGCGCCTCGCGACCGCCGTCTGCAAGGAGCTCGAGCGCCGCAAGCGGCGCTTGGCGCTGATCACGTACGACGACCTGCTGACGCGCCTGAAGGACACGCTCAGCGGTCCGGGCGGCGATGGCGCAGCGGCGCGGCTGCGGGCGCGCCACCGCGTGGTGCTCGTCGACGAGTTCCAGGACACCGATCCCGTGCAGTGGGACATCCTGCGCCGCGCGTTCGGCGGCGGCGGCGTCGCGCTGATCCTAATCGGCGATCCCAAGCAGGCGATCTACGCCTTCCGCGGCGCCGACGTCTACGCCTACCTCGCCGCCCGCGCGACGGCTGACGCGCACGCCACGCTGGAGGTCAACTGGCGCAGCGACCAGGCGCTGATCGACGCCTACGACGCGCTGTTCGGCGGCGCGACGCTCGGCCACGAGGGAATCGTCTACCGGCGCGTGAGGGCGGCGCCGGCCAACCAGACGCCGGGCCTGTCGGCCGCGCCGGTCAGCGCCGCGGTGCGGATCCGCGTCGTGCATCGCGACGAGCCATCGATCACGCTGACGCGCGGCGGCTACGCCGGGACGCCGTCCGTGCGCGAGCACGTCGCGCGCGACCTCGCCGCCGACCTCGCCGGCCTGCTGTCCTCGCAGGCCGTGGTCGAGATCCGCGATGGCGATCGCGCCGCGACGCGCGGCGAGCGCGTCTGCCCGCGCCATGTCGCCGTCCTCGTGCGCACGCATCGCAACGCGGCGCTCGTCCGCGACGAGCTCGACAGGGCCGGCATCCCCGCCGTCATCAACGGCGCCGGCAGCGTCTTCGGCACGGTGCCCGCGCGCGAGTGGCTGCGCGTGCTCGAGGCGATCGAGCGGCCCGCCTCGACGACGCGGGCGCGGTCGGCGGCGCTGACCCCGTTTCTCGGCTGGACGGCCGAGCGGGTCGCCTGCGCGGGCGAAGCCGACTGGGATGAGGTCCACCGCCGCCTGCACCGCTGGGCGCGGGTGCTGCGCACGAGCGGCGTCGCCGCCCTGATGGAGACGATCACCCGCGCCGAGCGGCTGCCCGGGCGCGTCCTGGCGACGGCCGACGGCGAGCGCGACCTGACCGACCTGCGCCACGTCGGCCAGCTGCTGCACGCGACGGCGACCGCCGACGGCATGGGCGGCGCGGCGCTGACGGCATGGCTGCGTCAGCGGATCGCCGCCGCCGCGCGCGAGACGAGCGACGAGGAGCGCACGCGGCGCCTGGAGTCCGACGCCGCGGCCGTGCAGGTCCTGACGATCCACCGCAGCAAGGGCCTGGAGTTCCCCGTCGTCTACTGCCCGGACCTCTGGGAGCCGGGCTTCATCCCGCGCGACCCGCAGCCGGTGTTCTTCCACGATCCCGCGCACGCCGACGCGCGCACGATCGACGTCGGCCTCGACGGCCCCGACTACCCGCGCCACCGCCGCCATCACGAGGAGGAGCAGCGCGGGGAGGACCTGCGGCTGGCGTACGTCGCGCTGACGCGGGCCCGCCACCAGGCCGTGCTGTGGTGGGCGGGTTCCTACGACAGCCGCCATTCGGCGCTCGGGCGGCTGCTGTTCGCCCGCGGCGAGGACGGGCGCGTCGCGCCGGCGGGCGCGGTCACGCCCGCCGACGCGGTCGCGGTCGCGCGCTTCGAGCAGCTCGCCGCACAGGCGCCCGGCGCGATCAGCGTCGAGCGCTCGCGGCTCGGGATGCCGGCAGCGTGGTCGGCGGCGCCGGCGGCGCCGGCCGGACTCTCGGCGGCCGCGTTCGAGCGGCCGCTGGACGCGGGCTGGCGGCGAACGTCCTTCAGCGACATCTCCGCCGGCGCCTACGAGGCGAGGGTGGCGAGCGAGCCCGAGGAGGAGATCGTCGACGACGAGCCGCCGCCGACCGTGCCGGCCGTCGCCGCGCCGCCCGTCGACGGCGAGGCCGCGCTCGTCGCGGCGCCGGTCGCGCTGGCCGCGATGCCCGTCGGCCTGCAGGTCGGCACGCTCGTGCACCGCGTGCTCGAGGCGGCGGACTTCGCGGCCGCCGACCTCGACGCGGAGGTCGCCGCGCGGATCGCCGAGAGCCAGGGCTGGCGCCACGTCGACCTCGGCGACGCGCAGCTCGCAGCCGCCGGGCTGGCGGCCGCGCTGCGCACGCCGCTCGGCCCGCTGCTGCGCGGTCGCCGGCTCTGCGACATCGGGCGCGGCGACCGCCTCGACGAGCTCGCCTTCGAGCTGCCGCTCGCCGGCGGCGACGATCCGGCGGGCCGCCTGACGCTCGCGGCGATCGGCGCGGCGCTGCGCGAGCACCTGGCGCCGGCCGACCCGCTGCACGGCTACGCCGCGCGGCTCGACGACCCGGCACTGCGCCAGAGCGTGCGCGGATACCTCACAGGCAGCATCGACCTCGTGCTGCGCGTGCGGGGCGAGGACGGCGTGCCCCGCTTCGCGATCGCCGACTACAAGACGAACTGGCTCGCCGCGCCCGGCGAGGAGCTGACGGCGTGGCATCACCGCCCGGCCGCTCTCGCCGCCGAGATGCGCCATCGCCACTACGGCCTGCAGGCGCTGCTCTACGCGGTGGCGCTGCACCGCTACCTGCGCTGGCGGCTGCCGGGATACGACCCCGACCGCCACCTCGCCGGCGTCCTGTATCTCTTTCTGCGCGGGATGACGGGCGCCGACACGCCACACGTCGACGGCGAGCCGTGCGGCGTGTTCGCGTGGCGCCCCCCGGGCGCGCTGATCGAGGCGCTCAGCGACGTGTTCGACCGCGGCGGGCAGGCGCCGTGACCGGCCCCGCCGTTCCCGAGATCGACGTCCACGATCCGCGCCGCACGCGTCACGCCCCGGGACTGCTGCGCGCGTTCAACGCGATCGGCGTGCTGTCGGCCGCCGACGTCCACGTCGCGGTCCGGCTGACAGAGCTCGGACGCGAGCCGGACGCGTGGGTCGCGCTGGGCGCCGCGCTCGCGGTGCGCGGCCCGCGCCTGGGCCACGTGCTCGTCGACCTCGCCACGATCCGCTTGACCGCGGCCGTCGACGCCGAGCAGCCCGTCGATCTCTCGGCCCTGCCCTGGCCCGACCCCGGCGAATGGATCCGCCGGCTCGCCGCAAGCTCGCTCGTCGCGGTCGGCGAGGACAGCGGGCCCGATGCGGCGCGACCGCTGCGGCTCACCGGCAGCGCGCTGTACCTCGACCGCTACTGGCGCGAGGAACGCGCGGTCGCGGCCGACCTGCGCACGTTCAGCGATCGCTCGCCGGCGCGGATCGACGCCGGCGTGCTCGCCGGCGGGCTGGCGCGGCTGTTCGACGCCGCGGCGGGCGCCGACGCCGGGCAGCGGCGCGCCGCCGCGACCGCGGTGCTGCGGCGCTTCGCCGTCGTGGCGGGCGGTCCGGGCACCGGCAAGACGACGACCGTGGCGCGGATCGTCGCGCTGCTCATCGAGCAGGCCGCGGCCGCCGGCGATCCGCCGCCGCTCGTCGCGCTCGCCGCGCCGACGGGCAAGGCCGCCGCGCGCCTCGAGGAGGCCGTCCACGACGAGGCGGTCACGCTGGACGTCGACGACGGCGTGCGCGCGCAGCTGCTGGCCCTGCACGCCTCGACGCTGCACCGGCTGCTCGGCTGGCGGCCGGGCAGCCACAGCCGCTTTCGCCACCACCGTGCAAACCGCCTGCCGCACGACGTCGTGATCGTCGACGAGACGTCGATGGTCTCGCTGTCGCTGATGGCGCGCCTCGTCGAGGCGGTCCGGCCCGACGCCCGCCTCGTGCTCGTCGGCGACCCCGGCCAGCTCACGTCGATCGAGGCCGGCGCGGTGCTCGGCGACATCGTCGGGCCCGTCGCGGCTCGCCGTTGGCCGGGGCAGACCGCGCCGGCTCCGGGGGCCGACATCGCCGCCGCCGCTGCGCCGGGCGAAGCGAGCATCGGCGACGGGATCGTGGTCCTGGATCGGGTGCACCGCTTCGGCGGCGCGATCGCGCTTCTCGCGGAGGCGATCCGCCGCGGAGACGCCGACGAGGTGATCGCGCTGCTCACGTCGCAGACCGCCGAGGTCACGTGGATCGCGGCCGACGTCGCCGATCCGGTGGCCGCGCCGGCGCTCGTCGCCGTCCGCGCCGAAGCAGTCGCCGCCGGCAGGGCCGTCGTCGACGCCGCGCGAGCGGGCCGCGCACGCGACGCGATCGCCGCGCTAGCGGCGTTCCGGGTGCTCTGCGGGCACCGCCGCGGCGCGCAGGGCGTCGCCGCCTGGACGGCGCGCATCGAGGGCTGGCTCGCAGCCGCGATGCCCGCGTTCGAGGCCGACGGCCCGGCCTACGTCGGCCGGCCGCTGCTCGTCACGCAGAACGACTACGAGCTGCGCCTCTACAACGGCGACACCGGCGTCGTCGTGCAGAGCGATCCCGGCCGCGTCAGCGCCGCCTTCCAGCGCGGCGGCGAGCTGCTCGAGTTCACGCCGACGCGGCTCGGTGCGATCGAGACCGCGTTCGCGATGACGATCCACAAGAGCCAGGGCTCGCAGTTCGCCACCGCCGTCGTCCTGCTGCCCCCGCCGACCGCGCGGATCCTGACGCGGGAGCTGCTCTACACGGCCGCGACCCGCGCTCGAACGCGGCTGGTCCTCGTCGGCACCGAGGCAGCCGTCCGCGCCGCCGTCGGCAGGCCCGTCGCGCGCGCGTCGGGACTGCATGCCCGGCTGCGGGAAGCCTGATCCGGCCACGAGCCCGGACGGCGCACCGGCCGGGTCAGCGCGCACGCCGCCGCGCTCGCGTCGCGGAGATGCGCTGCAACGGGCACGAGTTGGCACGTTCGCGCCCATGCGCCATCATCTGGCCGTGACGGGGTGAACCGGCCCGGCCGGCAGACGGACCTGCGACGGGGCCTGGACGGGTGAGAGCGACGATGACGAGGTGCACAACGCGGCGCGGCGTCGAGCGGACTCGCCCCGCGCCCCGCAAAGCCCCGGCGTGACGGCAGAGCGCCGGACGCTGCGCGTCTTCGTGGCCGACGACCACCCGCTCTATCGCAAGGCCGTAGTCGAGGCCGTCAAGGCGCATCCCGCGCTCGCCCTCGCGGGCGAGGCCGCGGACGGGCGGGCGGCGCTGAAGGCGATCCGCGCGATCCTCCCCGACGTCGCCGTCGTCGACGTCCAGATGCCGCTGCTCGACGGCCTCGGCGTGCTCGACGGCGTGCGGCGCGAGTCCCTGGCGACGCGCGTCGTGCTGCTGACCGCCGAGCTCGACGCGGCCGGCGTCTGCGCCGCGATCGCCGCCGGGGCCGCCGGCTGCCTGTTCAAGGACATCGACGTCTACCGCCTGAGCGACGCGATCCTCGCCGTCGGCCGGGGCGAGCTCGTGCTCGCGCCCGAGGTGCAGGGCGCCGTTGCCGGCGAGATCGGCATGCGCAGCGCCGACGCCGGCCCGCTGCTGACGGCGCGCGAGCTCGAGATACTCGGCCTGATCGCCGAAGGGCTGTCGGCGCCGGCCGTCGCCGAGCGGCTGGTCGTGAGCCCGGCTACGGTGCGCACGCATCTGCAGCACCTGTACGAGAAGCTGGGCGTCTCCGATCGCGCTGCCGCGGTCGCCGAGGCGATGCGGCGCGGGATCATCGAGTAGCCGCGGCTCGTCGCGCAGATCATCCGATCGGACGATGCAGTAAATCCCTGGAAGCGCCGATGGGGTCACCATGGACTCCCGCATCCGCCGCCACCTGCCCTCCGGCCGCACCCTGCCGACCGCAGAGTGGGAGCGCCGTCACCGAGGGATCGTCGTGGTGCTCTGGGCGCTCGTGCTCGCCCTGCCGCTGTACGGCGCCGCGCGCGGGCAGCAGGAGCCGCACGACATCCTCGCAGGGCTCGGGCTGCTCGGCATCGTGATCGTCGCCGGCCACGTGCCGGCGCACAGGATCACGTCCTCGCTGCTGGCCTCGCTGGGGCTCTGCGCGGGCTCGGCCTTCGCAGTCCACCTGTCCAGCGGCGCGATCGAGGCGCACTTCATGTTCTTCGTGATGATCATCGTCGTCTCGCTGTACGAGGACTGGCGCCCCTTCCTCGTCGCGGTCGCCTTCGTCGTGCTGCACCACGGCGTGGCGGGCGTGATCGACCGGTCATCGGTCTACGACCATCCCGGCGATCCCTGGGCGCTGGCGGCCATCCACGGCGGCTTCGTCCTCGCCGCCTCGATCGCAGCGGTCGTCTCCTGGCGGATGAACGAGGACGTCCGCGCCGAGGGCCGGCGCGCCAGCGAGCAGGCCAGCGAGAGCGACGCGCGCTTCCGCAGCGCCTTCGAGGACGGCCCGGTCTGCATGGCGCTGATCGGCGCCGGCGGGAGCACGCGGGGCAGGCTCGTGCGCGTCAACCGGACGCTCTGCGAGCGCTTCGGCTATTCGGAGCCCGAGCTGGCCGGGGCACATGTCTCCGTCCTGCTCGACAACGCCGGCGAGACCCGTGTCCTGAACGCGATCGACGACCTGATCGACGGTCGCGCCACCGTCTACCACGACGAGCTCGCCCTGCTGGTCCAGGCCGGTGAGACGTTCGAGGGACGGCTGAGCATGTCGCTCGTGGCCGGCAGCGGCGGCGTCAGCGACGTCATCGTGCAGATCGAGGACGTGACCGAGCGCAACCGCCTGGCACGCGAGCTCAAGGACCTCGCCGACATCGACCCGCTCACCGGGCTGTTCAACCGCCGGCGCTTCGAGCGCGAGCTCTCAGCCCACCTCGCCCGCGCACGCCACGGCGGTCGCGGCGGCGCCGTGATCCTGATCGACCTCGACAACTTCAAGGAGGTCAACGACACCCTGAGCCACCAGGTCGGCGACGAGATCCTGATCCGCGCCGCGGCCGCGCTCAGGGAGCGCACGCGCGACTCCGACATCGTCGCCCGGCTCGGGGGCGACGAGTTCGCCGTCCTCGTCGGCGGCGTGGACCCAGAGCGCGCGGCGATCGTCGGAGCAGCGCTCGTCGAGCGCGTCGCCCAGGGCGCCGTGTGCGGCACGGCCGCAGGCGTCCGCCACACCACGGCCAGCGTCGGCGTCGTGGTCTACGGCGCCGACACGCAGCTGACGGGCGACGAGCTGCTCAACGACGCCGACCTCGCGATGTACGAGGCCAAGGACGCCGGCGGCAACCGCTGCGTCGTCTATTCGGCGATGCCGATCCCGAGCACCAGCGTCGTCAACCAGATCTCCTGGCCCGACCGGATCCGCCGAGCGCTCGACGAGGACCACCTGACGCTCTACGCGCAGCCGATCCTCGACGTCTCGTCGCGCAAGGTGGCCAACTACGAGCTGCTGCTGCGCATGGTCGGCCCCGGCGGCGAGATCGTCCTGCCGGGCGCGTTCCTGCCGATCGCCGAGCGGCGCGGGATGATCCGGACGATCGACCGCTGGGTCGTCCGCGAGGCGATCTCGCTGCTCGAGCAGCGCCCGGCCGACGCCGAGGCGATCCGCCTGCAGATCAACATCTCGGCGCGGTCGCTGTCGGATGCGGACTTCCTGAGCTTCATCTGCAGCGCGCTGGAGGGATCGCCGGTCGATCCGTCCCGCCTCGTGTTCGAGGTGACCGAGACCGCCGCGATCGCGAGCGTCGACGATGCGCGGCGCTTTCTCACCAGCCTCTCGGAGCTGGGCTGCGGGATCGCGCTCGACGACTTCGGCTCGGGGTTCGCGTCGTTTCACTACCTCAAGAACCTGCCCTTCGACGAGCTGAAGATCGACGGCCAGTTCATCAAGAACCTCACGACCGACCCGGACGACCTCGTCCTCGTGGAGTCGCTCGTCGCGCTGGCACGGGGCCTGGGGAAGCGCACGGTCGCCGAGTACGTCGAGGACGCCGCGACGCTGCGGCTCGTGCGCGACGTCGGCATCGACTTCGCGCAGGGCTACTACGTCGGACGCCCGGCGCCGGCGCGGCCGATCGTCACCGGCGCCCCCGCGCACCAGCCCGCGACCTGACGGTCGCGCGCTACGCGGCCAGCGCGACGCGGTTGCGCCCGGCGCGCTTGGCGACGTAGAGCGCGCGGTCGGCACGCTCGACGAGGCTGGCGGCGCTCTCGCTGCCATCCCAGCGGGCAAGGCCGATCGACACCCGCTGGTCGTCGTTGAGCGCCGCCCCGCGCAGCCGCTCCGCGATCTCGATCGCGCGCTCCTCCTCGCAGCCGGCGAGCAGGACCGCGAACTCCTCGCCCCCGTAGCGGGCAAGCACGTCGCCGGCGCGGACCGCCGAACGCCACGTGCGTGCCGCGCGGCGCAGCAGCTCGTCGCCGGCGGGGTGGCCCCTGCTGTCGTTGTAGGCCTTGAAGTGGTCGAGATCGAGCAGCGCGACGAACAGCGGCTCGGTGCCCTTGCGCAGCGCGCTGTGCAGCAGCTGGTCCCAGGCGCGCCGGTTGAGCACGCCCGTCAGCGGGTCGCGCTCGCTGAGCTCGCGCAGGTCCTCCTCGCTGACGCGGCGGCGCTCGACCTCCTGCGTGAGCCTCGCGCGCTCCAGCGCGACCGCGGTGCTGCCGGCGAGCGCTCGCACGAGCGCTATCTCCTCGTCACCGGCGTGGTGAAGCCGGGCCCAGTAGACCCCGATGGCGCCGAGCGGGTCGCGGTTGCGAATCGGGACGACCAGCAGGCTCCTTACGAAGGTGCCGCGGTAGAGGCCGTGGGGGACACGGTCGTCGGCGTAGACGTCCTCGATGACGACCGGCTCCCGGTGCAGCATCGACCAGCCCGTGACGCACTTGTCGATCGGAAACCGCCTGCCCTTCCAGAGCGGCGCGATCGCGTCCTCGCCGACGTAGTGGCACTGGTTGCCCTCGCGCAGGACGAGCGCCGCCCCGTCGGCATCCGTGAGCCGGCGTGCCGCCGAATGCACGAGCCGCTGCACGCCGTCGACCGAGCGTGCGGCCGCGATCGCGTCGATCGCCTCGGCGAGGATGCTCAGCGTGTCGGCTGTGGTTGTGCGCATCGGTCCTCGGCTTCCCTGCATCGACGTATTGCCACGAAAGGCCACCGCCTACTCGCTCCGCACGTCCGGCCTGCACTTCGACAGGGCGCGCGGCGCGCGATTCGATGGTCCGCTGTGGAGCGCCTTCGCCGGCGGGCGGCGCGGTGTGGTCGGAAGCGGGGTGCGGCGCGGGCTGGGACCCCGCTGACCGATCCGAGCGGCGCAGCGCTCTCGAAGGTCGCGCCGATCGGGTTCGACGCGGCGCTGCGAACGGCGGTGGACGCCGAGCTGGACGGATCGCCGATTGACGGTGCCCCGGCATCGGCGCGAGAGTCAGCGCATGCGGTGCCGGCTGTGGCGGCAAGGGTGCGGGAGTGCGGAGACGACGGACGTGCCGGTTGTCGTCGTCTGACACCGACGCCTGCTCACCGCCGGCTGCGCCGGCCCGGAGGGAGGCTGATCGCGACGCCTCGCTGTTCGCCGTCGGCTTCGCCGAGGCGCTGCTCGCCGGCGACGGCGCGCGCGCCGAGGCGATCGCCCTGCGCGCTCGCGATGCGGGGCTGTCTGTGGCCGCTGTCGATGGTCGGGTGATCACGCCTGCCCTGTATCTGATCGGGCATCGCTGGGAGATCGCCGAGATCACGATCGCCGACGAGCACCTGGCGACGGTGATCTGCCATCGGGTACTCGCGCGCCTGCACGGCACGCTGCGCGACGTGCCCCGCGTCAAGCGCGGCCACGTGATGCTCGCTGCGCCCGCCGGGCAGCGCCACGCGATCGGCTTGCGGATGGTCGCCGACGTGCTCGAGGGTGCGGGCTATGCGGTGACGTACCTCGGAGCGGACCTTCCCAGCGAGGCACTCGGCCACGCGGTGCGCCGGCACAGGCCCGACGTCCTGGGGCTGTCGCTGACGACGCCCGACGGTGCGCCGAGCCTCGAGCTCGCGATCCGGGCGGCGCTCGCGGCAGACCCGCAGCTGGCGATCGTGCTCGGTGGCCAGGCGGTGCCCGAGCGCCTCCTCGGACCGCGCGTCGTGCGCGCCCTCGACGTCGAGTCCGTGGTGGCGGTCGTCGAACGGCTGCTCGCTCGGACGCAGCGCGCCACCGCTGTGCCGCGCGATGCTCCACGGCCGGTGATCGCCGTGCCGGCGCCCTCCGACGCGTGCGCGGGGGAGCAGCTCGCCCACGCCGCCGAGGCGATCGGCGAGGTCGCCCGCGAGCAGGCGCGCCAGGCGCAGCACTTCCGCGCGCTGGCATTCGAGGACGAGCTTTGCCGCCTGCCGAACCGGCGCGCGTTCGACGACCGCTTCGGCGAGCTCGCGGCCACCCACTCGCAGCCGGGCGCGCCGCCGCTGACGGTCATGCTGCTCGACGTCGACGGCCTGAAGGCGATCAACGACGAGCTCGGGCACGACGCCGGCGACGTGGCGCTGCAGACGGTCGCCGCGGCGCTGCGCAGCCACACGCGCGAGCATGACCTGGCGGCCCGTCTCGGCGGAGATGAGTTCGGCGCGCTCCTGCCCGGTCTCGAGCCCGCCGCCGCGCGGCTTGTCGCCGAGCGCGTGTGCATGGCGATACGCAGCGCGTTCACGGGCGATCCGCCGACCGTCACGGCGAGCTGCGGCCTCGCCCGCTTCGACGGTGACCGCCGCCACACGCTGATTCGAGCCGACCAGTCGCTCTACGAGGCCAAGCGCGCAGGCCGCGACCGCGTGCGCCTGGCGACGCAGCCCGCGGCATGAGTCATCATTGAGGGATGCCTCGCCGGCTCGCCCTCCTGATCGTCGCGGCTGCCGCCTGCGCGCTGGCGATCGTGTTCGTCCCGGCCGCGGGCAGCGCGACCGATGCGGGCAGCTCCGTGCGCGAGCGGGCCTTGTCGTGGGCCGTGGCGCAGGTCGGCACGAGGGAACGCGGGACGACGAACTGCTCGCCGACGATCGACCGCTGGCAGCGCGACATGGGCCTGAAGGTGCCGCCCTGCCGTGTCTGGTGCGGGGCGTTCGTCCACCAGGCCTACAAGCGCGCGGGGATCAGGCTCTCCAGTCGCCTGATCGATCCCCACCGCTCCTACCACGACGCGGTCGCCGGCCGCCGCCATCTGCGCCGGATCTCCGTGTCGTCGATCCGTCCCGGCGACATCGTCTTCTACAAGTTCCGCGACGGCGTCCGCGCCTCGCATCTCGCGCTGGCCCGCTCGAAGCCGAAGAACGGCAAGCTCGACACCGTCGAGGGCAACACGAGCCACGCGGTGCGCCTGGAGACGCGCGGCACGAAGTACATCGTGCTCGCCGCCCGCGTGACCAGGTAGGCGCTCGTACGGCTCAGGCCGGCGCCCGCGCCGGCCGCAGCCGAACGCCCGTTGCGCCGGCAGGCGCGCGCAAAGCTTCAGAAAGCTGTGAGCTTTGCAGCGGCAGGGGACATACTTTGGATGCCGCGCTTGCCGTCCGGTCGGGCCGAGGCTAGCTTCGCCGGCAACGCCCATCGGAGGCCCGGTCGGGGATCGGGACAGTCGCAGACGGGGAACACCGGCGTGCGGACCGGCCGAGCGGGCGATGGCTCGGCCGGCCGTCCGTCACGCCGGTGCGACGGGCCGGCCGCTGTGGCGGCGCGCTGTGGCGGCGTGGTGTGCCGGAGAAGCGGACATTTCCGCCACGCACGGCGCGCGCGCTCAACCCGCGCGAGCACCGGCCGATAGGGATTGCATGAGCCTTCAGGGCGACCAACTGCCCGCGCCCGCGGTCACCGACGAGCAGATCGAACAGGTTCTGCTCGGGTTGGCCGACGGCAGCTACGTCCTCAGCACGCCGGACGGGGCAGTCGCGGAATGCGGGATCGGAGTCGTCGGCCTGCTCGGCGCGCCCGCCGACCGGCTCGTCGGCCGCCCGACGTCCGAGGTGCTCGTCGCCGGCGCCGACGACGCCGACCGCAGCGCCTTCGAGCAACTGCTGCACCCCGCCGCAGACGACGCCCCCGCGTCGCAGACGTTCCGCACGCAGACGCCGGGCGGCACGGCCCGCTCGCTGCGGTTCGTCGTCGTCGCGGTGCCGCTCGCGCTCGGCTGGGAGTTCACCTCGCTGCTCAGCGAGCTCGGCTCGCGCGACGCGGGCACGTGGCATCCCGAGGCGCTGCGCCTGCGCCACGGCCGCGCGCTGGAGGCGATCGAGGGCGTCGTCCGAGAGGGCCATCAGCCCGACCCGAGCGCTCGCCTGGCCGGCATCCTGATCGTCGTCCGCGACGTCGACGCGCCGCCGCTGACACGCGAGGACGTCGACCGGCGCATGGCCGACCAGCGCGAGGCCGCGCGCGTCGCCGCCGTCCAGGCCGCCCGCCGCCGCGACGAGGCCGCCGGTCGCGCCGGTCGCGTTCGCGAGCCGGGGGCCGCGCCCGATCACGATTCCGTCAATCAGGTCCCCGGACTCGACGAGCTCGTCGAGCGTGCGCGCGTCCTGCGCGAGCGTCTCGAGGAGGCAGAGCACGACGCCGCGGCGGCGAAGATCGAGCGCGAGGAGGCGCTCGGCAAGCTCGCCCACGCCGAGGCCGAGCGCGATGCCGCCAGCGCCCGCGCGGCGAGCGTCCAGGCCGCCGGCGACGGACGGGTGGAGGCGCTGACCGGCGAACGCGACGAGGCCCGATCGCGCCTGCAGGAGACGCGACGCGAGCTCGATGCCGCGCGTGCCGCCGCCGAGCAGGCGCGCGCCGCTGCCGCCACCGCCGAGGCCGAGGTCGGCTCCGCGCGGGCGGCTGCCGAGGCGGCCCGCGCCGAGGTCGTCTCGGCCCGCGCCGAGGCACAGGCCGCACGCGCCGAATCGCAGGCCGCGACGGCGGCGGCGCAGGCCGCGGAAGCCGAGGCGCAGTCCGCTCGCGCCGACGCGCAGGCGGCGCGCGCCGAGGTCCACGCCGCGCGTGCCGAGGCCGCATCCGCCGGCGGCGACGCACAGGCGTCCGCCGAGGCCGCGCGCGCCGAGGCGCAGGCCGTCCGCGCCGCGCTGCAGGCCGCGCGTGCGGACGCCGACGCCGCGCGAGGGGAACTGCAGGCCGCGCAGGCCGAGGCTGCCGCCGCGACGACCGCCGCGCACAGCGCCCGGTCCCAGGCCGACTCCGCGCGCGGCGACCTGCAGGCCGCGCGCGCCGAGGCGCAATCCGCGCGCAACGAGCTGCACGCGGCGCGCGCCGAGGCGCAGTCGGCGGCCGCCGCCGTCCAGGCCGCGCACGAGGACGCCGCGGCGGCGCGTGCCGACGCCGAGCGTGCGCGCACGGAGCTGCATGCGACCCGCGACGCGCTCCACGCCGAGCGCGCGGCGAACAACGCGAGCGCCGATGCCGAGCTGCTGGCGCTGCGCGCCGAGACCGACGCGGCGCAGCACGAAGCCGATGCCCTGCGCGCCGAGCTGCGGGCGGCTCGCGGCGAGCTGCAGACGGCGCGCGGCGACAGCGCGCTCGCACGCGGCGAGGCGTCGGCCCTCCGGTCAGATCTCGAGAGCGTCCGCGGCGAGCTGCAGGCAACTCGCGCCGAGCTTGATTCGGCGCGCAGCGAGCTGAGCGCGGCACCCGGACAGATCGGCGCGGTCAGCGGCGAGCTGCAGGCCGTCCGCGCCGAGTTGAACGCGGCGCGCGGCACGCTCGAAGCGCGCAAGGCCAAGCTCGAGGCCGCCCGCTCCGAGCTCGAGTCGCGCAACGAGGAGCTCGCCGTCGCCCGCGCCGAGCTGAAGGCGCGCGACGCCGAGCTGCTGGCGCGCGCCGCCGAGCTCGAGGCTCGCACGAGCGAGCTGCAGGGTCGCACGAGCGAGCTGCAGAGCCGCGACGCCGAGCTGCGCGAGCGCAACGCCGAGCTCGACGAGCGCACGCGGGCGTTGCGCGACCGCGACGAAGAGCTGCGCGCAGCGCGCGCCGAGCTCGAGGCACGCGAGCACGCGCTCGCCCAGACGCGCGAGCAGCTTGCCGCCGCCCGCGCCGAGGTCAACGCGGCGCTCAGCGAGCACGACGGCGAGCTCGCCGCACGGGGCGGGGAGCTCGCGAGCGTGCGCGCCGACCTGGAGTCGACGCGCGCCGCGCTCGCCGAGGCGCACGCCCAGGCACAGGCGCGCGGTACGGAGCTCGAACGGCGGGCGACCGAGCTCGAGGCGCGCGGCGAGGAGCTCGCCGGGCTGCGTGGCGAGCTCGCCGGCGCGCGCGCCGAGATCGACGACACGCGGGCCGAGCTCGACGCCGTGCGAGCCGAGCTCTCGAGCACCCGCGGCGAGCTGGAGTCCAGCGCCGAGGCCGCCGCGGAGGTTCGCGCCCAGCGCGAGCAGGCGAGGATCCGCGCCCACAAGCTGCTCACGGAGGCCGAGCGCGCCCGGGCAGCCGCCGATGCGATCCGCGCCGAGTTCGCGTTCGACGTCGACGCGCTCGACGGCGGCGGCGAGCTGCCGCCCACCGGCCCTTTCTCGCCCCACCCGATGCCGTGGGCCGTGCCCGCCGCCCGTGCCGCCGCACCCGTCCCGCTTGCCGCCCCGCCCGCCGCGGGCGCGGGATCAGACGAGCCGCGCCCCGAGCTGCCCGAGGTCGCACCAGGGCAGGCCGCTGCGCTGATCTCGCTCGAAGGCCAGTTCAAGCGCCTGGACCCGGCGTTCTGCTCGCTGCTGGGCTGTCAGGAGGAGGACCTCCGCGCGGCCCGCTGGCCGTCGATCATCGATCGGGAGAACCAGAAGCCCCATCAGGAGATCGCGCGGGCGCTGAAGGCCGGTGAGATCGACAGCGCCGACATCGAGACGGTCTACATGCACGCGCAGGGGCTGCTCGTGCCGATCGCGGGCACGATCTCGCTGCACCGCGCCGATCCGCAGGGCCCGCCGAGTCACTTCCTCTTCCGCGCGGACGTCAGCCGGACGGCAGGTGCCCGGGGATCGACGTGACGCCCGTGCGGCGCGGTCGCCGCGCCGAGGACCGGCTGCCGGGCAGACCCCGGAGGGTCCTAGGATCCGGCGCCCGCGCCGATCGGGCAGCTGACGCCGGTCCCGCCGAGCCCGCAGTAGCCGCGCGGGTTCTTGGCGAGGTACTGCTGGTGATCGTCCTCGGCGTAGAAGAACTCCGGCGCCGGCAGGATCTCGGTCGTTATCTCGCCGCTGCGCCCGGCGGCGGCGAGCGCCGCCTGATAGCGCTCGCGCGACGCCGCGGCGGCGGCGGCCTGCTCCGCGGTCGTCGTGTAGATGCCCGAGCGGTACTGCGTGCCGATGTCGTTGCCCTGACGCATCCCCTGCGTCGGGTCGTGGGCCTCCCAGAACGTCGAGAGCAGCTGCTCGTAGGAGATCTCCGCGGGCCTGTAGACGACGAGCACGACCTCGTTGTGGCCGGTGCGCGCGCTGCAGACCTCCTCGTAGGTCGGGTTCGGCGTGATGCCGCCGGCGTAGCCGACGGCGGTCGTGTAGACGCCGTCCAGCTGCCAGAACACGCGCTCGGCACCCCAGAAGCACCCCAGGCCGAAGATCGCCCGCTCGGTGTCGGGCGGGAAGGGGCCGCGCAGCGGTGCGTCGAGGACGTAGTGGCGCTCGGGCACCGGCATCGGAGTCGAACGGCCGGGAAGAGCCGTCTCGGCGGACGGCATCTCGGTCTTGTGCTTGGAGAGGAAGTTGAGCATGCGGGGGAGGCCTCGATTCGTCGCGTTGACGCAGCGTCCACGGTAGCGGGCGGCCCGTCACGCGGAGCGCATCCGGGCGCCCGGCCACTACCCTGCGCGCATGTCTGACGCCCCGCCGCCCGGGCCCCCCGACCTCAAGCCCGACGTCGGCATCAGCACGCTGATCGCCGGCGACGGCGTGCGCGGCGTCGGCGCGCTGTTCGTCTTCGCGACGCACGTCTGCCTGCTGGCCGATCCGGTGCCGAACAACAACCTGCTCAGCTACGGCTGGGCGGCGCCGATCCTCGGCCACATCGACCTCGCGCTGTCGGCGTTCTTCGTCCTGTCGGGCTACCTGATCGCGCGCCCGTACGCGCGCGCGTATGTCGCCGGGACGCGCCGGCCGCGCCTGCGCAACTACGTCCGCAACCGGGCGCTACGGGTCATGCCGGTCTTCTACCTGCTGACCGTGCTCGTGCTGCTGCGCTTCGGCCTCGACGGCCGGATCGGCGAAGCGCCGGGCGCCGAGACGAGCACGTTGTGGCAGGTCCTGGGCCAGTTTCTCTTCATCCAGGGCCAGACGGCCGGCCCGGCGTCGATCCCGATCGGGCCGGCGTGGTCGATCGGCGCCGAGGTCGGCTTCTACGTGATCGTCCCCTTCGCCGCGTACGGCGCCTATCTGCTCGCAGCGCGCGTGAGCGGCAGCTACGAGCGCGCCGCGCTGGCGCTGGCCGCGATCGCCGTCGTGACGTTCGTCAGCATCGCGCTGCGCGCCTACGACAAGTACCTCTTCGCCTGGCTGACGAGCCCGCCGGCGATCCTCTACGGCTTCATGCCGGGCGTGGCGCTCGGGATCGCCGAGCCGCTGTTCGCCAAGCACGTTCGCGCGCGCGCGCAGCTGGCGACGAAGATCGCCTGGGCGGCGTTCGCGCTCGGTCTGCTTTGCGCCGTCGTCTACGCGACGAGCGACTACGACCCTCGGCAGACGCCGATCCACCACGCTCTGGGCGTCCGCGCGCTGCTCGCCGCGCTCGCCACCGGCCTGCTGTTCGCGGGGCTCGTCGTCCTGCAGATCGGGACGGGGCGGGCGCCACGGCTGTTCGCCAACAAGGCGATGCTCTGGCTCGGGGCGCGCTCCTACTCGTTCTACCTCGTGCACATCTGGGTGCTGCTCGAGCTCGACCACATCCTGGGCCGCAACGACAGCATCGAGACGCGCGTGCTCGTGATGGGGCTGATCGGGTTTCCGCTGACCGTGCTGAGCGGCGCGGTTTCCTACCAGCTCGTCGAACGGCCTTTCCTCGAGCGCAAGCAGCGCACCACGCAGCATGCACCGCCGGAACCGGCCCCGGTCGCGCTCGAACCGGCGCGCTGACTGGTCATCACGGTAGATTGCGCGGCCATGTCACGGGCGTTGAGGACGGTCTCGCTGGTCGCGCTGATGCTCGGCGCGCTCGCGCTCGGCGCGTGCGGCGACGAGGCGACCAGCCGCGAGGAGAAGAACGCCTACGTCAGCGAGGTCAACGCCGCGCAGGCGGCGTTCGCGAACACCGTGACGACGGTCTCAGGGGAGATCACGTCCAAGAGCTCGCCCGCGCAGGATCGCCGCACGCTGGAGCGCTTCGAGACCGCGATCGCCGATGTCGTCAAGCAGTTGCGCGCGATCGAGGTCCCGCAGGACGTCGAGGCCGAGCATCAGCAGCTGATCTCGGCGATGACCGACTTCGGCGCCGAGATCAGCAAGGCGACGAAGGCCCTGCGCGACCCCGACACGCGGAGCATCGCCGAGGCGCAGCGGGCGATCACGACCGCCACCCAGACCGTCAACGGCCGGATCGACGCCGCGATCGCCGCCATCAACTCCAAGCTGCAATCCACCTAGCGCGAATGTCGCCGACCTGGATCTGGATGCAGGTGGCGATTATCTTCTTCGTCCTCGCCGGCATCGTGATCGCGATCGTGAAGCTCTCCACGTGAGCGGCCGCTAGCGCCGGTGTACAAGTCGATCGTCGTCGGCACTGACGGATCGGACACCGCTTCGCAGGCGGTGCGTCAGGCGATCGAGCTCGCTCGCGCGGTCGGCGCCCGGATCGAGCTCGTGAGCGCCTACGAGCCCGTGTCGGATGCGCGCCTGCGCGAGAAGTCGATCGTTGTGCCCGAGGACCTGCACTGGATGATCAACCCGCGCGAGGACGTCCTGGCGACGCTCGAGGCCGCAGCAGCCGAGGTCCGCGCGGCGGGCGTCGAGGTCGAGGTCTTCGCCCGTCAGGGCGACCCGGCGGACGCGATCCTCGACGTCGCGGAGGAGCGCGGCAGCGACCTGATCGTCCTGGGCAACAAGGGCATGACGGGCGCCAAGCGCTTTCTGCTGGGATCGGTGCCGAACAAGGTGTCGCACCACGCGCCGTGCTCGGTGCTGATCATCCGGACGTTGTGACGCGATCGGGCGGCGCCGTCGCGGCCGCCGCGTCGAGCAGCCCCGCGCCGTAGAAGCGGTCGCGGCCGGGAGCGCCGAGGTCGCGTGCCGTGGCCTCGAGGTGGTGCTCGACGGCGCGCGGCGTCGGGTTCCTGCCCAGGATGTTGGAGGCGAGCACGAGCGCCACGACTCCCGAGATGTGCGGGGACGCCGTCGACGTGCCGCGAAAGCGCGGCAGGATCTCAAAGCGCGTCGGCGACTCGACGCGGAAGCTCACGGCGGAGATGTCCCGGCCGGCCTCGCCCGCCGGCCGGCAGTTGACGTCGCCGCGGACGTCGGCGTCGGCGCCACCGCCAGGCGCGACGAGGTCGAGCCCCGGACCGTGGTTGGAGTAGTCGCCGAGGCAGCCGTGCTCCGTCGTGCCGCCGACGTTGATCGCGAGCGTGTCGTACTTCTTCGCCGGCACGTTGGGGTCGGAGCTGTTGCCTGCGGCCGAGACGACGACGACGCCGGCGCGGCGCGCGTGGGCGAGCGCCGCCCGCACGGCGCGCGAGGCCGTCACGCTGCGCGGCGTCGGCGCGAGCGGGGGACCGTCGTAGAGCTCGAGCGACAGGTTGATGACGTCGGCGCCCCGGCGCACGGCGTAGCGGATCGCGCGGGCGATCGTTCCCGGATAGCCGCGGCCCTCGAAGTCGAGGACCCTGATCGGCATGATCCTCGCACGGTAGGCGACGCCGACGGTGCCGTAGGCGTTGTTCGCCGTCGCCGCGATCGTGCTCGCGACGAACGTTCCGTGGCCGTACTCGTCGTTGGGGTAGGGGTCGCCGTCGACGAAGTCATAGCCCCTGACGAAGCGCGCCCGGGCGAGGTCCGGCGAGCGGCGGTACTCGCCGCGGCTGGCGTACGCGACGCCGCTGTCGAGGACGGCGATCGTGACGCCCCTGCCGCCGCTGCCGCCGAGCCGGCTGGCCTGCGACCATGCCAGCGGCGCGTTGATCCCGAACGGCCCGTTGAGCTCCCATTGGACCGCCGCCCAGCCGCCGGTCGACAGCGCTGCCGCCACGCCGGAGTCGTTGGGCACGTAGGCCGCGCGCGCCAGCAGAGTGCGCTCGCCGGCGACCGCCGTGGCCGGCAGGAGCGCAGCGGCCGCCAGGCCGGCGGCGAGCGCCTTGCGGAGTAAGGCTGGGCGAGGGGTCACGCGAGGGAGAGGGAGATCGGAGCAGACGACACGAACACGATACGGAGAGAGCGCGCCTCGATGCCATAGTGCGACTCCATGGCCGCCGCGTTCTTTCCGCGTGACGAGTACTTCATGCGCCTCGCGATTCGCGAGGCCCATGACGCACAGAAACACGACGACGTGCCGATCGGTGCGGTCGTCGTGCACGAGGGCGAGCTGATCGGCGCCGGTCACAACGAGCGCGAGCTGCGCCAGGACCCCACCGCGCATGCGGAGATCCTCGCGCTGCGCGAGGCGAGCCGCGCGCTGGGATCGTGGCGCGTGCTCGACGCCGTGCTCTACGTGACGCTCGAGCCGTGCGCGATGTGCGCCGGCGCGATCGTGCTCGCGCGGGTGCCGCGGGTCGTCTACGGCACCACCGACCCGAAGGCAGGCGCGGCGGGCTCTGTGCTCGACGTCCTCGCGCAGCCGCGCCTGAACCACCGCCCGCAGGTCGCGGGCGGACTGCTGGCGGCGGAGTGCGCCGCGCTGCTGACAGACTTCTTCGGCTCGCGGCGTTGACCGGGGCCCCGCTACCCTTCACGGTCGTCCCGAGTCGGGCCCCGGAGGGGTGCGAGAGTGGTTGAATCGGGCGGTCTCGAAAACCGTTGTAGGCGTAACCCGTCTACCGAGGGTTCGAATCCCTCCCCCTCCGCTGCGTTTGCCTGACGGCTCGGCCTGCGCGTAGGTGTGTTTATGCTGGAGCGCCAGCAGCACTCTGTCCGCGCCCATCTAGACGCAGGTGTAAACGAACATGTCTCGAGCATCGTTTCGGCGCGGCGGCCTCGCGCTCCTCGTGGCGACCGCCTCGGCCGCGATCGGCATCTCGCCGGCGGCCGCCGCCAGCAAGCAGGTGGCGGTGACCGACAACGCGTTCGTCACGCCCGCCGTCGCCGTGACGGCCGGCGACTCGGTGACGTGGACGTTCCAGACCGGCGACGACCACCACAACGTGCGCTTCGAGGACGGGCTCTTCACGCAGCCGGGGTCGCCGGCGGACCCGGTCTGGACCGCGACGCGCGACTTCACCGGCGACGGCGAGTACCGCTACTACTGCGAGGAGCACGGGGCGCCCGGCGGGATCGGCATGGCCGGCGTCGTGTACGTCAACGCGCAGCAGACGGTGCCCGGCAGCCCGCCGGTCGCGTCGTTCACGGTCTCCTCGCCCGCGGTCCAGACGGGCGACACCGTCACCTTCGACGCGGGCGCCACGACCGACCCCGACCCGGGTGACGAGATCGTCCGGCACGAGTGGGACCTGCATGGCGACGGCAAGTTCGAGCTCGAGAGCGGACCGCTTCCGACGACCTCGGGCGCGTTCCCGGCGCCGGGCACGTTCGACGTCAACCTGCGGGTCACCGACGAGCAGGGACACACCGCCACCGCGACGCGCCAGGTGACGGTCACATCGCCGCCGCCGCCGCCGCCGCCGCCGCCTCCGCCGCCTCCGCCTCCGCCTCCGCCTCCGCCTCCGCCTCCGCCGCCTCCGCCGCCTCCGGTGGTGCTGCCGGCGCCGATGCCGCCGCCCGCCGCGCCGGTGGCAGCGTCGGCGACGGACGAGACGGCTCCGCGGCTGTCGGCGCTGTCCGTGCGGCCGAGCGCATTCAGGGCGAAGGCGTCGGGGCCGACGGTCGCGAGGTCGGGCGGCGCGCTCGTGCGCTACCGCGTGTCGGAGGACGCGACGACGACCTTCTCGGTGCAGCGGATCGAGCAGGGCCGCCGGAAGGGCAGGTCGTGCCAGCGGCCCTCGCGGGCCAACCGCAAGGGCGCGCGCTGCACGCAGTACGTGACGCTGCGCGGCAGCTTCAGGCACAGGGCCAGGCGCGGGAAGCTCAACGCCGTGCGCTTCAGCGGGCGCATCGGCGGGCGCAGGCTCGGTGTGGGCCGCTACCGCCTGCGGGCGGTCGCGAAGGACTCCGCGGGCAACACCGCGAGGGTGCGGACCGCGAGCTTCCGGGTCAAGCGCTAGCTCGCGCGTCGCGCCGAATCGGATCGCCGTCGCCGCCTGGTACGGCCGCCGACGAGAGGGAGAGGAGAAGTCATGCAGGCCGCGCCGCGGCGCATCATCGACAACTGGGGCTTCGAGGCCGCGATCTGCCTGTCGGCGGCCGTGCTCGCGTTCGTCACGCTCGCCGCGATGGAGGCGCTGCACGGCCTCATCTTCGATCTCCAGGGAGCCGCCGGGACCGCGCACTTCGTCCGTGACGGGCTGCTGCTGCTGCCGCTCGCGCTCGCCGCCGTCATCTGGGGGCTGCCGTCGGATCGGCGCCGGCGCGCCGGCCTCACGCAGGCGGCGGCGCACACGACGACCGCCTTCGTCGCGCTGCTCGTGCCCGGCGCCGCCGCCCACACCGTCCTGCACCGGTCCGACATGTCGAACGCCGCGCACGCCGCGGCACCCGGCGCCGGCGCGATGACCACCGGCTCGGACGGCGGCGAGGGCATCGCCAGCGTCCTGCTGCACGCGGCCGCGGACGCGTTTCTCGTCTTCCCGGTCGCCTTCGTCCTGTCGCTGGCGGCGCTCGCGCTGCTGCGCTCACGGCGCGAGCAGCCGGTCCTGCGCGCGCGCCGCGGCCGGCTGCTCGTGCTCGCGGTGCCGGTGATCGTCGCCGCCGGCGCGGCGGCGATCGCTCCCGTGAGCGCAGCGGAGAGCCCCGCCTACCCGAAGTTCGCCGCGCCGCTCGTGATCCCGCCGGTCCTCACCGGGCAGGACATCGAGATCGACATCGCCCAGACGCAGGAGCAGATCCTGCCCGGCAACCCGACGACGATGTGGACCTACGACGGCAGCTTCCCGGGACCGCTGATCCGGCGGCCGACCGGCGTCCCGACCAACGTCACCTTCACCAACAACCTTCCCGCCGGCGCCGGCAGCCTGTCGGTCCACCACCACGGCACCCAGGCGCCGGAGGAGGATGACGGCCACCCGAGCTACCACCTGATCGAGCCCGGCGCCAAGCGGACCTACACGTACCCCGGCGTCGACAACGGCGCGCCCGAGCGCGCCGCACCGCAGTGGTACCACGACCATCGCGACATGGTCACCGGGCGCAACGTCTGGATGGGGCTGATGGGCGCCTTCATCTACGACGACCCGCTCGAGCAGTCGCTCGACCTCCCGCAGGGCGAGCACGACGTCCCGCTGATGGTCACCGATCGCGAGTTCGACGCCGACAACCAGATCCCGTACACGTTCGTCCAGAGCGGCACGTTCGGCGACGTGATCCTCGTCAACGGCGTCCCGCAGCCGTTCTTCGACGTCGGCGACCGGCGCTACCGGTTGCGGCTCTACAACGTCTCCAACCGGCGCGAGTACCGCTTCGCGCTCAGCAACGGCCAGACGATGACCCAGATCGGCACCGACAGCGGCCTGCTTCCCGAGCCCGTCGCGCGGACGAGCATCAAGCTCGGCCCCGCCGAGCGCGCCGACGTCGTCGTCGACTTCGCCGGCCATCTCGGCGAGGACGTCGTGCTGCAGAACCTCGACGCCCCGTTCGGACCCGGCGACCGCGACGGCGAGGTGATGCAGTTCCGCGTCACGCAGGACGTCGTCGACGACAGCGCCGAGGTCCCGGGCGCGCTGCGGCCGGTGTTCGCGACCGACGAGCCGGTGACCACGCGCGTCTGGAACCTCGACCGTACGGGCGGGCGGTGGACGATCAACGGCAGGCCCTACGATCCCGCGCGGGTCGACGCGCACCCGGTGCTCGGCACGACCGAGCGCTGGATCTTCCGCAACCCGACGCCGCTGCCGCACGTCGCGCACGTGCATCTCGGCGACCAGAAGCTGGTCAGCCGCAACGGCGGGCCACCGCCGGCGCACGAGCGCGTCAAGGAGTCCTGGTTCCTCGCGCCCGGCGAGGAGGTCGTCATCGACATCAAGTTCACCGACTACGTCGGCAAGTTCATCTTCCACTGCCACATGCTCGAGCACGAGGACGACGCGATGATGACCCAGTTCCAGACGGTGCGTCCGGCGGCGCCGCCCGTCGCACCGCCGTCCGGCGGTCCCGCCCCGCCCGGCGGCGGCGTCGTCGTCGCGCCGACGCCTGTTCCGGCCGCTCCGGCAGCCGCACCCGGTGCGCCGCGGGTCTCGCGCGCGATCAGGATCCTGTCGCCCAAGCGCCTGCGCCACATCGTGCGTCGCGGCATCCGCTTCGAGAGCGGCGTCACCGTCGGCCGGCGGCCGTTTCGCGCCGAGCTGCGCGTTCGCGGACGGCGGGTCGGCGTGGCGCGACGGACGCCCGCCGCGCGCGGTCGCTACCGCGTCACGCTGAGGCTCTCGCGGCAGGGCAGGCTGCGCCTCAGGCGCCTGCTGGCCAGCCGGCGGCGGGTGGCCGCGCAGCTCTACGTCACGCTCGGCGACGAGACCCGCGTCGCGCGCTTCTCGATCTGGCGCTGACGGGCGTCGCCGTCAGCCGCCGTCGGGACGGCTCCGGACGGCTGTGCCGGTCGCGTCGGTGAGCAGTGCCCGCAACGAGACGCCGGTCTCCGCGACGCGGCCGTGCGCCCTGAACTCGGCCGGCGTCAGGGGAGCCGACCGCGCGAGCGCACGGGCCTGCGCCCTGCTGAGACCTTGAACATCCTGAGCTCGCCCGCTTCCACCCGCGCTCGGCGGTCGAGAGTCGGAGACGGTCGGTCGACTGGACGCTGCGGGCCGCTCATGCATGACGACACTCCCCTGTCGGAACTCGCAACCCCTCCGGATCTGCGACTGCGCGGACGCGGAAACGCGGAGGAGCCCCCTGAGCGACACACAGTAGGCTATATGTCAAAGTCATAGTCGTCGCGTGCCGGGCCGCCGGCCGCGAGCCGGATGGATCAGCCGCCGAGCGCCACGGGAGCAGCGCCTGTTACCGTGCCCGCAGGCAACCGGACGAGGCGCAGATGGACTCAGACGGACGTTCCGAACGCAAGCCGAGCTGGCGGGTCGACGAGACCGCGACGAGCGACGAGCTGAACGCCGGCCGCGCTGGACAGGTGCCGCCGGCCGCCGCCGGCGGGCGTGTCGTCTACGTCGACGAGAACGGCTTGCGCCGGCATCTGCCGGCCGACCTGTCCGAGCTGAGCGGCGCACAGCGCGACGCCGCGATCGGCGCGATGGCGCGCTCGCTCGGGGCGGCTCCGCGCGATCTCGCGCGCAGGGCGGCGATCGAGCGACTGACGGAGCTGCGCGCCGCCGGCAAGATGACCGAGGAGCAGTTCCACACCGAGCGCCGGCGGCTCGAGGAATACTGATGCCGGCGCCCCGTCCGTGCCCTCGGTGCCTGGTATATGATCGCTGCATCTACCGCGGTGACCTCCCCACCACCGAACCCGGGCGTCGCGCGGCTCCCCGCGCCTTCGGAGCGTTCGCTCCGCGCAGGCACGCGCTGCTGCCATGAAGCTCGCGATCGCCGGCAAGGGAGGCGCAGGGAAGACCACGATCGCCGGCACGCTGGCGCGACAGCTCGCCCGGGGCGGATACGAGGTCCTCGCGCTCGACAACGACCTCAACCCGAACCTGTCGCTGACCGTCGGCATCCCCGCCGAGCGGCTGAGCGACCTGCCCACGCTGCCGCCCGACATCGTCCGGATCGCGGACGGGCGCTGGGAGTTCACCCGGACGATGGAGGAGATCCGCGCCGCCCACGCGATGACCGCGCCCGACGGCGTCACGGTCCTCGTCGCCGCGGAGCCGCGCAAGGCCGACACCGGCTGCATGGGGCACATGCACATGGCGATGCGCGGCATCGTCAACGAGGCTCCCGACGGCCCGGGCTACATCTGCATCCTCGATACGGAGGCCTCGACGGAGCATCTGAAGGTCGGCACGGCGAAGCACGTCGACACGCTGTACGCCGTCGTCGAGCCGTACTTCAAGTCGCTGGAGTCCGGCCGGCGCATCCTGGCGCTCGCGCAGGACCTCGGGATCGCGCACCTCGCGCTGCTCGCGAACAAGGTCCGCGAAGGCGAGCTCGACGTGGTGCAGGAGTTCGCCGACGAGCACGGCCTGGCGATCGCCGGCGCGATCCCGTACGACGAATGCTTCCGGCACGCCGAGCGCGCCGCCGAGGCGCCGATCGACTTCGCGCCGGACGCGCCGGCCGTCGTCGCGATCGGCGAGCTCGCGCGAAGCCTCGCGCGCGCCTGACGCGCCGTCCGCGGCGCGATGAGCAACCCGCGAGTCCTGCTGGCAGGCGGCGTCGCGCTGGTCGCGCTGGCGATCGTCGCGGGGCTGTCGCTGACGACGGGCGGCTCGAGCGACGAGCGCGACCGAACGCCGAGCATCCTGCGCGCCAGGCTGACGCTCGAGAAGCTGACGGCGCCGGGCGCGACGGCGCCCGAGCTGCTCGTCTCGCTCGCGGACCCCGAGCTCAACACAGCCGACGTGACGGGCGGTGCGCGCGTGGTCTCGCTGCGCTGCTTCGACGACAGCGGAAGCGTCGCGATCCGCCGCGTCGTCGACTGGCCCCTGATCGAGGAGCCGGGCTACCTTCCGCACATCCATCAGCCGGCAAGCCAGCGCCTGCTCGCCAGCATTCGCGCGTGCCGCCTCACCGGCCCGGGCATCGACTTCGAGGGCCAGCTTCCCGCAGCGCGGTGACACGCGCGCGCGTGTAGCAGTGGGGGCCGGGCGCCATGAAGTCGGGGCCGCGACCCACGAGGTTCGGGGCCGGGACGCAAGACAGCCGCCCCGCGGGCGGCTGTCGGTCCGGCTCCTGTTCGGCTCCTGAGCCTGCCGCATGTGCTGCGCGGCGATGACCCGGCGCCGGCGGGGCGCCGACGCC
>JBKHXR010000003.1:0-11487 GCA_046565905.1 Thermoleophilia bacterium
CGAAGCCCTCGACGCCCCAGGCCAGCACCGGGCCGCCGTTTGCGAGGTTGTAGCCCGTCGAACCGGCCGGCGTGCAGACGACGAGCCCGTCGCAGCGCACCGAGCCGACCTCCTCGCCCTCGACGCCATAGGACAGCTGCGCGACGCGGCCGCCGACCTTGCGGTGAAAGGAGATGTCGTTGATCGCCTTGTGCAGCTCACCGCCGCCGCTGCGGAACACGATCGCCGGCAGCGACAGGACGTCGAACTCACCGCAGATCGCGCGCTCGAAGCCGAACGTGTCGAGCTCCTCGGGCTCGACCGTCGCCAGGAAGCCGACCTCGCCGAAGTTGACGGCGAAGACGGGCACGTCGGTGCCGGCGTAGCAGCGCAGGCCGCGGAGGATCGTGCCGTCGCCGCCGAGCACCACGCACAGCCCGACGTCGCCGGCGGGCCGCGCGTCGACGACGACCACCCCGTCCTCGTCGGCCGTCAGCCCGTGCTTGCGGGTCTCGGCCGCGTCGAAGCGCAGCGTCACGGAGTTCGCCCGCGCCGTCTCGACGAGCCGCTCCAGCGTCGGGCGGACCTCGTCGACGCGCTGGTGGGTGAGGACCGTGATCGCCCGCCGCTGCCCGCTCACGGCTCGACCTCGCGCGCGGCGGCGGCGAGATCCTCGACGTCGCCGGGGCGGCCGCCCTCGGCGAGCCAGACGAAGGTCTCCCGGTTGCCCTTCGGGCCGGGCAGCCCGGAGGAGGCGAAGCCGAGCACCGCAGCGCCCCGCTCGCGTGCCGCGCGCGCGGCCGCGACGAGCGCAGCGCGGCGCTGGGCGGGGTCGCGCACGACTCCGCCCTTGCCGACGTTGGCGCGCCCGACCTCGAACTGCGGCTTGACCATCGCGAGCACGTCGAAGACCGGCGCGGCGGCCGCGAGCACGGCCGGCAGCACCTTGGCGAGCGAGATGAACGACACGTCGACGACGACGAGGTCCGGAGCGTAGGGCAGGTCGGCGGGGTCGATCGCGCGCGCGTTCGTGCGCTCGAGCACCGTCACGCGACCGTCGTTTCGCAGGCCCCAGGCGAGCTCGCCGTAGGCGACGTCGAGCGCCACGACGTGGTCGGCGCCGGCCTGCAGCAGGCAGTCGGTGAAGCCACCGGTCGAGGCGCCGACGTCGAGCGCGCGGCGCCCGCGCACGTCGATCTGCAGGCGCTCCAGGGCGTTGGCGAGCTTGATCCCGCCGCGCGAGACGAAGCGCGGTCCCTCGTCGACCGCCACGACGACGTCGGGGGCGACCATCTGTCCCGGCTTCTCGGCGCGCTCGCCGTTGCCGCCGATCCGGACCTCGCCGGCCATGACGGATGCGGCCGCGCGCGTGCGCGAGTCGAAGAGGCCACGTTCGGCCAAGAGGGTGTCCAGGCGCACGCGGACCACGACGCTCAACGGTACCCGCCTGCCGGCCGGTCGGCCTGTGTGACCCTCCTCACCCAAGCCTGGCTGGTCAGCCAGCACACTGTGCGTGGGCGATGAGGCCGAGGCTCTGCTCGCGAAGCGGCCTCCCATATACGGCCCGCGCCTGCCAGACCCAAACCACATAGCAGTGTCTCTCCTCCCAGAAGCGGCCCGCCCTCCCCGGCGGGCCGTTTCGCTTCCTGGGCCGCCGGGTCAGCGGCGCCAGTTGGCGATCCGCACGTGCACGTGGTCGTCGTGGTGCTCGATCGCCTGCACCACCCCGGCGGGGCCGCCGAGGCCGACGCGCAGCCCGACGAACGCGTGCTGCGCGCCGGCTGCGACGAAGCGGCTGACGAGGTCCTGCGCGAGCACGCGATCGACCTGCTCGACGGCGCCGGGCGGCCGCAGCCTGCGATCCAGCCGCGGGTAGTAGACGTCGATGTCGAGGCCGTTCTGGTGCGAGGCGTGGCCGAGACCGCCGAAGTCGCTGCCGAACGGCCCGCCCGACGGACGGCTCAGGTCACCGATCACGACCGGCGGGGCACCGGCGTTCGCCAGCCGATAGTCGCGCAGCACGTACAGCACGTACGCGAGCAGGCGGTCGGTCCCCCAGCGCCGCTCGCCGCGGTTGGGGATGCGGTGCAGGATCGGGTCGTAGGTCACCCAGTCGGGGCCCGTGGCGGGCAGCTGCAGCCCGTTGACGAGACGGCCGCCGTTCGTCGCGCCCGCCGCGATCGACCCGACCTGCGGGACGGACATCGCGGGCGGAAGCTGCGGCCCGTTGGAGGCCGCCAGCGTCGCGCGGACCGTCGTCGGGCGGCGCGGCTGCTTGGTGACGATCGTGCCCGGATTCAGGCGCAGGACCCTGACCTCGTCGAGCGGGCGATCACCGCCGCCGCAGCCGCCGAACACGAAGGCGGCCGCCGCCGCGAGCACGGCGAGGCTGGTGAGCTGCGGGACGTTGGACGGCACGGGCATGCTTGTCGGCGCGCAGGTGCGCCAGGCGAGAGTGTGCTCGATCTTCGCGCCTGTGGTGAGTGCTACGCGCCGGCGACGGCGCCCTGCGCGACCGCCGCCTCGATCCGCTCCGCGATCCGCCTGCCGGTGAAGCCGACCTCGGCGTGCAGCACCGGCACGGGCCCGTGCGTGACGAAGCGGTCGGGCAGCCCGACGCGCAGGATCCGCGGCAGCCGCTCGCCGGCGTCGTTGAGCGTCTCCCAGACGGCACTGCCGAAGCCGCCGGCGAGAACGCCCTCCTCGACCGTGACGAGCAGCTCGTGCTCGGCCGCGAGCTCGGCCATCAGCACCGCGTCGATCGGCTTGGCGAAGCGTGCGTCGGCGACGGTCACGTCGAGGCCGCGCGCGCTCAGGCGGTCGGCGGCCTCCAGCGCCTTCGCCACCCCGGTGCCGTAGCCGACGATCGCCACCTTGCCGTCGCCCTCGCGCAGGAGCTCGCCCGTGCCGACCTCGATCGGCTCGGCGAGCAGCGGCAGCGGGACGCCGAGCGCCTCGCCGCGCGGGTAGCGCAGTGCGATCGGCCCGTCGTCGTGCAGCAGCGCCGTGCGCAGCATGTGGACGAGCATCGCCTCGTCGCGCGGCGCCATCAGCACGATGTTCGGCAGCGAGCGCATGTAGGCGATGTCGAAGACGCCGTGGTGCGTCGGCCCGTCGTCGCCGACGAGGCCGGCGCGGTCCAGCGCGAAGACGACGTTGAGCTTCTGCAGGCAGATGTCGTGGACGATCTGGTCGTAGGCGCGCTGCAGGAACGTCGAGTAGATCGCCGCCACCGGCTTGACGCCCTCCAGCGCCAGGCCGGCGGCGAAGAGGACCGCCTGCTGCTCGGCGATGCCGACGTCGAAGTAGCGCTCCGGAAGCTCCTTCTGGAGGATGTTCAGGCCCGTCCCGGTGTTCATCGCGGCCGTGATGCCGACGATCCGGCGGTCGCGCCTGCACTCCTTGACCAGCGCCTCGCCGAACACCGTCGTGAACTGCGGCGGCGGCTTGGGCAGGCTGGGCTGGGCGGGTGCCGCGACGACGCCGCCCATGATCGACCTGGGCTTGGCGGCGTGCCAGCGCTACATCCCCTCCAGGCCGCCCTCCTCGGCCGGCGCGAACCCCTTGCCCTTGACGGTCGCGACATGCACGACGACCGGCCGCTCGGCGGCCAGGGCGCTGCGCAGCGCGACCCGCAGCTCGTGGATGTCGTGGCCGTCGATGACGCCGGTGTAGGCCCAGCCGAGCTCCTCCCAGAGCAGTCCGGGCGCCCAGAAGGCCTTGATCGACTCCTTCATCTGCGGGCCGAAGCGCTCGATCTGGCGCCCGACGCCGGGCAGCTCGCTGAGGCGGCTCTCGACGTTCTCCCGCGTGTGCCAGAGCTTCGGATGCAGCCGGACGCGGTTGAAGTAGCGCGACAGCGCGCCGACGTTCGGCGCGATCGACATGCCGTTGTCGTTGAGCACCACGACCATCGGGGTGCCGGCGCCGCCGGCCTGGTGCAGCGCCTCGAACGCGACGCCGCCGGTCATCGCGCCGTCGCCGATGACCGCCACGACGTTCGGCGGATGGGCTTCGCCCGGATTGAGCGCGCGCATCGCCTCCTTCAGCCCGACGGCGTAGCCGATCGACGTCGAGGCGTGGCCCGCGCCCATGATGTCGTGCTCGGACTCGGGGATCGAGCAGAACGGGGCGAGGCCCTCGTACTGGCGGATGGTCGCGAGCCGGTCGCGCCGGCCGGTGAGAACCTTGTGCGGGTAGGCCTGGTGGCCGACGTCCCAGAGGATCTTGTCGCGCGGCGAGTCAAGCAGCGAGTGCAGCGCGACGGCCAGCTCGCACGTACCCAGGTTCGCGCCGAAGTGACCGCCGATCTCGCCGACGGTGGCGATGATGTGCTCGCGCACCTCCTGGGCGACGCGCACGAGCTCGTCCTCGCTGAGGCCGTGCAGGTCCTGAGGGCGGTTGATCCGCTGCAGAAGGGTCATGGTGGTGTCAGGACGTCCGCGTCGCGATGAAGTCGGTGATCTGCTCGAGCTCGGGCGCGCCGTGCGGTGCCGCAGAGGCCAATGATGCCCGCGCCTGGCGGTGTGAACGCGTCGCGAGCTCGCGCGCGCCGTCCAGGCCGAACTCGGTGACGTACGTTCGCTTGCCGTGGCGCTCGTCCGAGCCCTGCGGCTTGCCGAGCGCGGCGTCCGTGCCCGTCACGTCGAGGATGTCGTCGACGATCTGAAACAGCACGCCGAGCTCGGACGCGAACTCGTGGTAGGAGGTTGTATCGGGGCAACTCATACCGGCGATAAGCAATACGCACTCTACCGACGCGCAGATGAGCCTCCCCGTCTTCAGACCGTGCAGGCGGCGCAGGTCCTCGGCGGTGTGCTGCTCGCCCGCGACGTCGAGGAACTGACCGCCGACCATGCCGTTGACCCCGGTCGCCGCGGCGAGCTCGGCGATCGCACCGAGGATGCTCGCCGGCGCCCCGTGCTGGTGGCTCAGGACGTGGCGGAAGGCCTCGGCGTACAGCGCGTCGCCGGCGAGGATCGCGACGTCCTCGCCGTACGCGACGTGCGCCGTCGGGCGGCCGCGGCGCATCGCGTCGTCGTCCATCGCCGGCAGGTCATCGTGGATCAGCGAGTACGTGTGGATCAGCTCCAGCGCCGCCGCCAGCGGCAGGAACTCGCGCTCGTCGCGGCCGATCGAGCGCGCGGTGGCGAGCGCCAGCACCGGGCGGATGCGCTTGCCGCCCGCCAGCAGGCTGTAGCGCATCGTCTCGACCAGGCGCTCGACGCCGGGCTCGTCGCTGAACGTCAGCCCGCCGAGCTCGCGCTCGACCAGCTCCTGCAGCTCGTCGGGGTAGGGCAACGCGTGCGTCCGGCGCTACAAGAGCGTGTCCTGACCCGGCAGCGGCTCGCGCTCGGCCTCACGGGCGCGGCGCTCGAGCTCGGCCGAGGCCTGCGAGGCGAGCGACGCGCAGTCCTCGACGACGGTCGCGGCGGCATCGGGGCTGAGGTCGCCGGAGCGCAGCTGCTCGGCGGCGCGCTCGAGTCGGCCGACGAGTTCGTCGAGGGTGGCGTCGGCGTCGGTCATCGGTTCTCCCCGGACTGGTTGGTCGGATTGTCGCCCATCTCGCGGTGGACCGCGGCGAGGATCCCGTTGACGAACCTCGGCGCATCGGCACCGGAGTAGGTCTTGGCGAGCTCGACCGCCTCGTCGATCGCGCCCTCGGGCGGAATCGGCGTGTCCGCGGGCGCGGCGTCGGGATGCAGCATCTCGAGCAGCGCGACGCGCATGATCGCCTTCTCCAGCGGCGCGATACGGTCGATCGACCAGCCCCTCGCATGGCGCGCGACGAGCGCGTCGAGCTCCTCCTCGCGATCCTGCGCGGCGTACGCGAGGGCGCGGGTGAACATGGACGCGTTGCGATCCAGGACGTCCTCGAGCTCGCGCTCCGTGACCGCGGCCTGGTAGAGAGCGAAGACCGCGGCCCTGCGCTGGTCGGAGCGGCGCGACATCGCTACCGGCCCTTCTCGAGGTGTCTCACGCGGACCGCTGGGAGAAGGCGCACCTACGCGCGCGACATGTAGTCGCCGCTCGCCGTCTGCACCTTGACGCGATCGCCGATGTTCACGAACAGCGGGACGCGGATCTGGGCGCCGGTCTCGAGCGTCGCGGGCTTGTCGCCGCCGCCGGAGGCAGTGTCGCCGCGCAGCCCCGGCTCGGTCTCGGTGACCTCGAGCTCGACCGAGGACGGCAGCTGCACGTCGCCGGGGTTGCCGTCGATGAACAGCACGTCGACGGTGTCGTTGGCCTTCGTCCAGCGCAGCGCGTCGGCGACGGAGGCCTCGGGGATGGCGATCTGCTCGTAGGACTGCGCGTCCATGAAGTGGGCGTCGGTCCCGTCGGAGTAGAGGTACTGCATCTTGCGCGACTCGGTGTGCACCGAGCGGAACTTCTCGCCGGCCCGGAAGGTCTTGTCGATCACGTTGCCGTCGCTCGCGCGGCGCAGCTTCGTGCGCACGAACGCGCCGCCCTTGTCGGGCTTGACGTGCTGGAAGTCCAGGACCTTGAAGATCGTGCCGTCGACCTCGATGTGGTTGCCGTTCTTGAGCTGGTTGGTGCTGATCATGGCTGGGCGTCAGTGTAGGGCGCTCCTGCGGCGTGGAGCCTGCGCGCGAGCCTGCCCGGGTCGCGGATCGCCTGCTCGGCGGTCGTCCTGAGGACGCGCTCGCCGGCCGCTTCGAGATCGGCCTGGCGTGCGGCGTCGAGCGCGTTGGCCAGCGGGCCGTCGTGCCAGGCGCTGTCGATCTCGAGGATCAGCTGCTGTGCCGGCCAGCGGAGGTCCGGGAAGTACGTCGCCGCGTCCGTCGCCAGGCGGGCGTTGACGTCCGGGTGCTCGAATCCCGCGGCGAGGATGAGGTCGAGCACGACGTCCTCGTCGCCGCTGGCGGTCGGCGCCGCACCCGCGGCGATGATCGCGCCGAGCCTGCGCGCCCCGGCAACCCCGTTGGCGCGGCGCAGGACCGCGGCGATCTGCCGGACGTTCGTCGCTTGCTCGGCCTGGGCCTGGCGCACCGCGCGCTTGAGACGGCGTTCGCTGAGCTGGGGCGCGATCTCCAGGAGGGCGCGGGCGGCGGTCGTGGTCGGGATGCTGTCGACTCGCGTCGTGTCGCGCACGTGGAGCGTGCGCGAGCGGTGAAAGCGGATGCCGGCGCGCCGGCGGGTACCGCGCCCGGGGGCGGTCACGTCGATGCGACGGCCGTCGCCGCGCACGAACCCGTGCAGCGCCGCCGACGCCCAGTGGCTCGCGACCGCTCCCTCGCCGCCGGCGAGCACGGCGGCCATGATGTCGGCGTGCAGCGTCGCGCCTGCATGGCCGACTGCGTAGACGCCGGTGTGCACGCGGTGCAGATGCCCCTTCGCGACGCGCCGGCGGATCGCCGCGTCGTCGAGGCCGGCCTGCGCGAGCTGGTCGAAGGAGATCCTGCCGTGCTGGCGCGCGGCCACCTCGGCGACCCGCACGTCGGGGGGTGTGACGACTCGTCGTCGCGGGACGACGGTCATTCGTCACACCGCGACCGGTCGTCGTTGCGCGGCGACGGTGGTTCGCGACGCGGCGGCCGCGTGCGCCCCTGCGACCGCGACCGCGGGATCACCCGCGACCGTGACCGCGGGATCACCTGCGACCGCGACCGCGGGATCACCCGCGACCGTGACCGCGGGATCACCCGCGACGTTGACAGCTTGGGCGGGGGCGCCATCGACGCCAGCGTGCCGCAGCACCCGTCACGGAACCAGACCGCAGTACGGCGAACCTGCGCAGGATCACGCGCGGAGCTGCGGAGCTGCCGCGGGTGTGACGAATCGTCGTCGCGGGACGACGGTCGCTCGTCACGCCCCTCGGGCTGCCGCCGCGCGCGCTGCTCGCCGATGCCGCGCTCGCCCGCGCCCCCGCTGGCCGCCTGCCCTGCCTGCCCGTGCCGCGCCCGCCGCCTACCCCGCGCTCGGGCCCGCCTCCTGCTCGGCGTCCCAGGCCGCGACGACCCGCTTCGCCGCGAACACCCGCCAGGCGTCCTCGATCAGCTCGCCCAGCTCGACGGGGTCGGCGGCCTCCAGGCGCACGAGGACGTACGGCCAGCCGTCGTAGTGCGGGGTCGTGAAGAACACGCCGGGGTCGCCCTGCAGCAGCGCCTCGCGCTCGCCCATGTCGGTGACGCGGATCACGAGCGCGTCGGGGCTCGTCCGCAGCCGGCACATGCCCTTGCCGCGCACGCGCAGGGCAGGCGTCCCGTACGAGGTCCCGACCTCCACCCCCGGCAGCCGCGTCCCGATCGCTACGACGTCCTCCCAGCTCGGCATCGCGACAAGGTACCGTCAAGGTCATGGATCGCGATGCCCTGCGCAGCGTCCAGGCGCCGCTGAAGGAGCGCTACGCGAGCGAGCCCGAACAGGCGCTCGTCACGCTGACCGCGACCGGGACGCTCGACGACGAGATCGCCTGCAACGTGCAGACCGGCCGCGCACTCGCCAGGGCGGGGCTGCACCCGGCCACAGGCGGCGACGGCAGCCTGCTGTGCTCCGGCGACATGCTGCTCGAGGCGCTCGTGGCGTGCGCCGGCGTCACGCTGAAGGCGGTCGCGACCGCGCTCGAGATCCCGCTCCGGGGCGGGACGATCACCGCCGACGGCGCGCTTGACTTCCGCGGGACGCTCGGCGTCGACCGGCAGGCCCCGGTCGGCTTCAGCGAGATCGCGCTGCGCTTCGAGCTCGACGCGCCCGCCGCGAGCGAGGAGCAGCTCGCGGCGCTCCTCAAGCTGACCGAGCGCTACTGCGTCGTGCTGCGGACCCTCCGCGGCACGCCCGCCACCACGGCCCGGATCGCGCTCGCCTGAGCACCGCCGCGACCGCGCCGACCGCGTTCCCGCCGACGCGACCGCCCGGAACCTGTCGCAGGGGCGCCGGCGCCGCTCGCAGATCTGCGGCGGGCTACTCGGAGACGATCGCCGGCTTGCTCTCCGCGCCCCGCCGGCGGTGCGACTCCCAGTAGGCCTCCGAGCGGAAATGCAGCAGCGGATCGCCTGACAGCTCGATGCCGGCCGGCATCCGCGTCGGGTCGAACACCCAGCCGTCGACGAGATCCGGGTCCTCGTGCGGGCGGTCGATCACGAGCTGCCCGGCGACGACCTGCGGACGGCTCTCGGGCCACAGCGCCCGCAGGTCGTCGATCTCGTCGCCGTCCTGCGCGAGCTGGAAGACGAGCTTCCACGCGACCGGGGCGCGCGCGACGCGCTGCTTGATCTCGCTGACGACGTACTGCGGCGGCAGCAGCTTGTCCTGCGACGGATCCATGTCGAGGGTCCCCGCGACGGGCATGAAGCGGAAGCGGAAGGCCTGGCGGCGGCCGTCCGCGCCGACGAGGTAGTAGGAGTGAAAGCCGTTGAAGCGCGCGGTCGCGAAGCTCGCGGGCGGGCGCAGCGTCGCCGCCGCCTTGATGCCGGGCAGCGCGCGCGGGATGCGCGGCGCGAGGAAGGCGAGCATCCGCAGCGGGTGCGGCGACCCGCCCGGCAGCGCCGCGCGCGTGTTGACCACCATCGCGTGGAAGTCATCGGGCGTACGCGGCGGGAAGGCGGCGAGGTTCAGCGCCGTCCAGCTCGAGTGGTCGCCGGACGGCAGCTCGAAGCGCACGCCGATCCCGAGCGGGTTGCCGCGCTTGGCGTCGACCCGATCGGGCAGGTACGGGCTCGTGCCGCCGTTGGAGAGGCGCACCACCACGTCGATCCGGCCGCCGTGGAACAGCTCGGCCGTCGACAGCGCGCCCGCCTCGGGCGTCGGCGTGAAGTGCCCGCGGAACGCGACTCCGCGCGCGTGCCCGCGCCTGTGACCCGGCACCATGTTCATGTACTGCTCCATCGCCGCGAGCACCCTCACGACGCGGTCCGGACCGCCGAGATCCTGCGGGCTCTGGCTCATGGGACGACCTCCACCTCCCTGGACACGACGTCCAGATCGTTGATTGCGCGGCCGGTGCCGGTCGCGGTGGCCACCAGCTAGCCCGCCACGCCGTCGGCGATCGCCCGCAGACCGGAGATCCCCGGCACGAACAGGTACTCGCCGCCGCGCGTGACGACGAAAGCCTCCTGCGGCGAGAGGAAGAACGGCTTCTCGCCCTGGATCGTCATCTTGCCGCCGGCCCCGCTGGGCTCGCCGAGCAGGAAGTCCCTGTCGGTGCCGAGGCCGAAGATGTTGCCGTCGTTGATCCACGGCGTCTGGACGCCCTCGAACTGGCGGAAGATGCTGGCCTGGAAGCTCACGAAGACGAGGCCCCGCTGCGCGCCGTCGTCCTCGAGCACCCCGTCGGGCAGCGGCTTGCCGTACGGCATCCCGCGCCGGATCATGCGATGGCGGAAGCTGAGCTTTCCCTCGTGGCCGAGCGCGTCGCGCGGGTTTGAGCGGCGGACGTGCGCGCCGAGCGGGCAGCGCCGGCCGTCGAGGTCGGCGCCGTAGCGAAAGTCGTTGGCGTCGCCGGCGGCGGGGTCGAACCCGGGGTCGGGCCCGTGCGGGTTGCTGACCAGCGGCGTGCCGTCCTGCCAGCGCCCGACGACCTTGGCGGCGAGCTTGCGCGCGTCGCCGTACGGGTACCGCGGCGCGGCGGCCGCGAGCGTCCGCCGCCACAGCGCGACGTCCTGATGCAGCTTGCGCCAGACCATGTAGGTGCCGTTGCGCCCGAGCGCGCCGTCGGGCGCGGGCGGCAGCCGCCGGCTGCGGTCGACGTTCGTGTCCTCGTCGGGATAGCCGAGGATGAACTCCCCGGCCGCCAGCGGGCGCCAGCGCCCGCCGCGCAGCGGCACGCCGCCGCCGGCCGCCCTGTCCTCGGTCGCGCCGGCGATCGCCGGCTGGGCGAAGCCGTCGGCGAAGCCGAAGTGCTCGCGCGCGCCGTGCAGCAGCTCGGCGTCCTGCTGGAAGACGACCTGCACGCCGCCGGCCTGCTTCATCGCCGCCCGCATCCTGCTCAGCGCGCGGCGGTGGTCGGCGGTCGTCTGCGCGTTGATCGTCAGCAGCACGTGGGCGTCACCGCTGCCGAGGCCCGCGTCCCACTGCTGCGGCGCGCTCGCGCCGACGTCGCCGAGCAGGCCGGCGCGCGCCGCCATCCCCTGGCGGAACTCGTGCGAGAACGACGCCCCGACCTGCGGTGAGAGGCCGAGCGCCGCGAGGCCGCCCGCGGTCAGCGCGACGTTGAGCGTCGTCAGCGGCTTGCTCGACCACGGCTCGGCGGTCGTGACGTGGTCGACGACGCCCGCGAACCATGCGCGCGCCTGCTCGGGCTCGCAGTCGATGCGGACGAACGCGTAGGAGGTGCAGTCATAGGAGTTGCCGTAGGCGCGCAGGATGTCGCCCTGGATGTCGCGAAGCTCGAGCTGCGGTGCGGACGGCGCCCTCATGAGCCGCCGAACTCGTCGAGGAAGGCCGCGCGGCGCTGGGCGGGCTTCATCTCCTGCGCGCGCACGACGAAGTCGATCAGCCGCGCGCGCTTGTCCAGCGCCCGCTTGATCTCCGCGACCGAGGCGTCGCCGT
>JBKHXR010000004.1:0-34005 GCA_046565905.1 Thermoleophilia bacterium
ACGCAGGAGCTCTACTCGCTGCACGGCATCGCCGTGGCCTCCGAGGCCGGGACGCGGCGCCTGGTCGGCGTCACCGCCCAGGGGATGACGGCGTGCCCGTGTGCCCAGAAGCTCGTCGAGGCGCGGTCGCGTGAGCGGCTGGTCGAACACGGCTTCACCGAGGACGACATCGAGAAGATCATCGACGCGGTCCCGGTCGCCACCCACAACCGGCGCGGCATCGGCACGCTCTACGTCGGGTGCCCGGAGGGCTGCGCCGAGCAATTCGACGCCCGCACGCTGCTGGCCATCGTCGAGGAGTCGATGTCCAGCGAGATCTACGAGCTGATGAAGCGCTCCGACGAGGGAGCGGTGGTCGAGAAGGCCCACCGCCGCCCCCGCTTCGTCGAGGACTGCGTGCGAGAGATGGTGCGCGGCGTGGTCGACCAGTTCACCTCCCTCGACGACAGCGCCTTCATCTCCGCCCGCCAGGAGAACCTGGAGACGATCCACCAGCACAACGTGGTCGCCGAGCGCTTCGGGCTGCTCGGCGAGCTGCGCCACGAGCTGGCGACCGGCGAGCACGCGCTGCAGCACATCTCGATGCGCGACTGGCTCGACGCCGCCGGGCGCTGAACCGCGGCCGCTACCGCGCCGTCGGCTTGACCGGTGCCGCGGCGACCGCCGCGTCGCGCCGCGCCTCGGCCTCGCGCAGCACGCGCCGCAGGCCGAAGAAGTAGTCGACGCCGCTGGCGATCGTGATCGCGACCATGCCGTAGACGAGGCCGTCGACCCAGAACGGCGTCGGCTGGCCGATCGCGATGAGGAAGAAGATCGCGGCCACCTGGGTGATCGTCTTCGCCTTGCCCCACCAGTTGGAGGCGATCACGACGCCGTGCTGGGTGGCCTGCATGCGCGTGACCGTCACCGTCAGCTCGCGGGCGATGATCACCATCGCGACCCAGGCGGCCAGGCGGTCGAGCGACACGAGCGCAACGAGCGCCGCGATGATCAGCAGCTTGTCGGCGATCGGGTCCATCAGCTTGCCGAAGGTCGTGATCGCGTTGCGCGTGCGCGCCAGGTAGCCGTCCATCGCATCGGTCGCGGAGGCCAGCGCGAAGACGATCGCCGCCAGCAGGTCGCCGTTGGCCGTCTCGTCGAGCAGCGCGACGACGAGCACCGGCACGAGCAGGATCCTGATCAGCGTCAGGACGTTCGGCAGGTTCAGCGCGAACACTTGGCCTGCACCCTGGCAGAGACGCGCGCGCGCCGCGCGGCGTCGCTCACGCCTTCAGCCGCCGTCCCGAGCGGAAGATCGTCGCGCTCCACGCGACGCATCCCAGCGCCAGTGCCGCCGTCACGCCGAGCGCGATCTCGACGGGTATGTCGCTCGTGCCCAGAAAGCCGTAGCGGATCGAGTTGATCAGAAAGAAGATCGGGTTGACGTGGCTGATCTCCTGCCACGGCGACGGCAGCAGCTCGACGGAGTAGAAGACACCGCCGAGGAAGCTCAGCGGCAGGATGACGATGTTGTTGACGAAGCCGTGCTGGTCCCACGTCTCGGCGTAGACGCCGATGACGACGCCCAGCGCGGAGAACAGGACGAGCAGGATCGCCACCGCGAGCGCCAGCTCGAAGGGATGGCGCACCGGAACGTCGGTGGCGACGAACGACAGCACGAGCAGCCCCACGCCGATCGCCAGGGCGCGCAGGATGCCGCCGAAGGCGAGCCCGAGGTTGACCTCCCAGGGCCGCATCGGCGCCGACAGGACGTCGTTGATGTAGCGGTCCGAGCGTGCCTGGAACACCGACGAGGCGTTGTTGGAGTACGCCGCCTGGGCCATCGCCATGGCGATCAGCCCGGGGACGATGAAGACGTCGTAGTCGACGCCGCCGATCCCGCGGATCCGGCCGCCGAGCGACAGGCCGAAGACGACGATGAACAGAAACGAGGCGAGCACCGGCGCCGCGATCGTCTGCGACCAGAGCTTCAGCACGCGGTCGGCCTCGCGCGCGCTCAGGGCGATCAGCCCGCGGTGACGGGCGACAAGTGCGGTCACTTCTTTGAGGCTAGTGGCTTGGTGAGGCGCACGCTGGCGAGGATCTGCGTCGCCTCGAGCAGGCGCTTGCGCGACGGGCGCGCGGGCGTCAGCAGCGTGATCGCGTAGGTGCGGTACTTCGTGTCCTCGACCAGCGCCAGCGCGCGCTCGCGGCCGACGGGGCTGAGGCCGGTGATCTCGAATGTCGTGGCCGTGCGCCGACCGAGCTGGCCGGGCCCTTCGCGGACGACCGTGGAGGGCTTCAGGCGCTCGCGCAGGCCGCGCAGCAGTGCCGCCTTCACGTCCTTCGGTTTGCGTCCGGCGACCGGCGAGGCAAACGTCATGATGGCCGCGCCGCCCGGGCTGCGCAGCCGGATCACCTTGCCCTTGACGGTGCGCGTCCAGCTGCGCGGGTGGGCGAACGCGATCCCGAGATCGGGAACCGACACGAGGCGGACCGGCGTCGCAGCGGACGCCGGCGGATCATCGCCGCCGCCGGAGATCGCGGGCCAGAGGATGACGCCCGCGATCACGAGGCCGGCGAGAACGAGCGCGGCGCCGCCGAGGCGGCGCCGCGTGAGGGTCTCGCTCAAGCCCTCCGGCACCTAGGCACTCGTGCGCATCCCCTCGCGCCGGCGCAGCAACAGGCCGCCGGCGAGCAGGAGCAGGCCGGCGAGCGTGAGCCCGACGACGTTCGTGCCCGTGAACGGCAGCGCGCCGGCGTCGGCGGTGCGAGCACCGGCGGCGCCGCTACCGGCACCGTCGGGGACGGTGTCGATCTCGCTCGTGTCGTCGGGATCGTAGGACGCGGGGTTGTTCGCGTTGCCGTCGGTGTGACAGCCGGGATCGCGCTCGTCGATCAGCCCGTCGTTGTCGTTGTCGCGATTGTCCGAGCACTCGGGCCTGCCGGCGCCCTCGCCGGCGTCACCGGAGCCGCCGGTCCCGGTCGGATTGGCCTCGGAGGTGTCGCTCGGGTTGAACGAATCGGGGTTGTTGGGGTTGCCGTCGGTGTGGCAGCCCGGATCGGCGATGTCGATCAGGCCGTCGCCGTCGTTGTCGATGCCGTCCGAGCACGCCGGAGCGCCGCCCTCGGGGCCGCTCGGTGCGACGGTGTTCGCCTCGGCCGCGGCGGTCGTCTCCTTGACGAGCGACGTCGCGCCGGCGTTCAGCGCGAAGACGTCGAGCGCCTCGCGGACGACTGCGGCACCCGCCGCATCGGCCGCGTTGCAGACGATCTTCGCCAGCAGCGGGATCTCGACGACGGTGTCCGGCGTGCCGTTGGCGCAGCCTGCCGCCGGAAGCGGGATGCCGTTGCCGCCGAGCTCGATGACCTGCGAGCTGGCGGTCGTCTGCGGGGCCTGGCCACGGCAGGACTGCGACGTCACCGACGAGTTGGCGGCAGCGGCGACCGGGCCGCCCGCGGTCACGACGTTCGCCGTGCGCGCGCCTCCGAGCGCGTTCTGGCAGTCGGCGGTCTCGCCGATCGTGCCGCCGCTCTCGGCGGCGCCGACGCCGAGCCCGAGGGCGCGGGCGCGGGCGATCGCGAAGTCGTTCTGCGAGCCGCTCGCGGTCGTCGTCGAGTTGGCGGTCAGCACGCTCAGGCAGACCTGGTCGCCGGTCGCGGTGCAGAGCGGGTCGAGGATGCCGGTCTGGACCGGCTGGAGCGGCCCGTTCTTCGTCTCGCCCTCGTTGGTGTCGACGCCGGCAAGCTCGTTGCCGAAGAGCGCAAGGATGGTGATGTGGCCGTGATAGTTGCCGCTGGCCGTCTGCTCGCCGCGGGCGCGGCCGACGACGACCTCCTCGGGTCCGGAGTCCGAGCCGTCGGGGTCGGCGCCGAGCGGACGCTCGGCGCTCGGGTTCAGGTCGACGACGGCGACGCCGCCCTGGCCGTGCGGGTTGGTGCCGTGCATCGGAGGCTCGGTGGCGGGATCGGTCGCGGTTGCGCGCGTCGCGCGCTCGCCGGCCTTCGCGGTGGAGCGCTTGGTCTGCTGAAGCGCGGACTTCGTCTTCGCGCCTGTGGACTTCAGCGCCTCTCGGGTCGGAGCGACGGCCTGCTGGACGGCGGCGCCCAGTTTCTGCGTCGTGCTCGTCAGCACGTTGTCGACCCCTTGGAGGTCGGCACCCCGGCCACTCGACGCCGCAGGCAGCAGCCAGATCGTCGCTGCCGCACACATCAGCGCAGTCAGCCCTACACATGCGGTTCGGCTCATCTGAGCTCCCCTTCGAATCGACCAAACGCGCCTTGTGACGCGCCCCCTCAACCCGTCCTTCGACGCGCGCCCTCCTCCAGCCACGGACCGTACCCTCTCGCGGTCAAGTCAAACACACGTGCAAGTCAGAACCCATGGCGCCGGCGCGCCGGCGGCGCTGCCGCGTCAGCCGCCGCTGAGCGACCCCATCGCGCGCACGTATGCGTCCGCGAGCGAGTCTGCGCTGTAGAGGCTGCGCAGCCCATCGGCCGTGTCGCGCGCGATCAGGCGGCCGTCGCGGATCAGCGCGATCTCCTGGCAGAGCTCGTCGGCCTCCTCGAGGTAATGCGTCGTCAGCAGGATGGTGGTCCCCTCGTCGTGCAGCCGCCGGATGTAGCGCCACAGCTCCAGGCGCAGCTCGAAGTCGACGCCCGCCGTCGGCTCGTCGAGGATCACCAGGCGCGGCTCGTGCATCAGCGCTCGCGCCAGCAGCAGCCGCCGGCGCATGCCGCCCGACAGCTTCGGCGCGCGCACCCCGGCCTTCGCCCGCAGGTCGAAGACGTCCATCATCACGCCGGCCCGGCGACGCGCCTCCGCGCGGCTCATGCCGAAGTAGCCGCCGTGGAAGAGCAGCGTCTCCTCGACGTCGAGGAACCGGTCGAGGTTGACGTCCTGCTCGGCCAGCCCGACGCTCCGCCGCGCGGCGAGCGCGTCGTGCGGCTCGCCGAAGATGTCGATCTCGCCGGCGGTCACGCGGATCAGGTTGCAGACGGCGCTGATGATCGTCGTCTTGCCCGCCCCGTTGGGCCCGAGCAGCCCGAAGAAGCTGCCGGCCTCGATCTCCAGGTCGAAGTCCCGGACCGCGAGCAGACCTGGCGTTCGCGGTCGTCTGCGCCAGCCGCCGAGGCGCTCCGGCGGGGCGTCGTCGTAGCGCTTGGTCAGGCCACGGATGCTCAGCGCGTTGGGCACTCGTCCAGGCTAGTCGGTCGCTGCCCGCCGGCGGGCGTCTCCTCGCCCTCCCGCCAGGTCCGGGTGGTCCAGTAGGTTGCGGCGCAAGCGACGCTTCCGGGAGGGGTTCGATGGCAGACGACGACATCACGCGCGCACCGGAATACGACGACGGCGCGCCCGCCGGCGATGCCTCCGGCGGACCGATCGTGGCACGCAGGAAGTCCGGCAAGGCGATCGCCGCGCTGGTCCTCGGAATCCTCAGCCTGCTCGCGCCCTTCGGCATCGTCCTCGGAGTCATCGCGATCGCGCTCGGCGTGGCCGCCCGCAAGGAGATCGCGGCGGACAGGACGATCGACGGCGACGGCATGGCGCTCGCGGGCATCATCACCGGCGCGGTCGGCTCGGTCATCTTCATCGTCTTCGTCGCGGTCGCGTCGGCGTCGGCCGGCTAGCGCCGCCGGGCTGCGCCGGGCCGCGGCGGTGCGCGCCCGCCCGCGGTGACTAGGATGCCCGGATGCCCCTCGTCCCCTCAGTGGTTCAGCGCAGCGCGCGCGGCGAACGCGAGTACGACATCTACTCGCGACTGCTCAACGAGCGCATCGTCTTCCTCGGCACCGCGGTCAACGACCAGGTCGCGAACCTGATCGTCGCCCAGCTTCTGCACCTCGAGTCCGAGGATCCCGACAAGGACATCTCGCTGTACATCAACTCGCCGGGCGGGTCGATCTACGCGGGCATGGCGATCTACGACACGATGCAGTTCGTCAAGCCCGACATCCAGACGATGTGCATGGGGATCGCGATGTCGATGGGCTCGCTGCTGCTGATGGCAGGCGCGCCGGGCAAGCGCTTCTCGCTGCCCAACAGCCGCATCCTCATCCATCAGCCTTCCGCGGGCTTCGAGGGCCAGTCGACGGACATCGAGATCCACATGAACGAGATCATCAAGACGCGCAAGCGGATGGACGAGATCTACGCCAAGCACACCGGCCAGCCGGAGGAGCAGGTGCGCGCCGACATGGAGCGCGACCGCTTCTTCAAGCCCGACGAGGCCGTCGCCTACGGCCTGATCGACCGGGTTCTCGAGAGCCACTGAGGCTGCGGCGCCCGGCGCCCGGCGCCCGGGGCGCGCCGGCGCTGGCGCTGGGCAGGGTCGCCCGCGGCCTCGATCACAGCGCGTACAGCGCGCCGTACTTCGCGCGCAGGTGCGCGAGCATCGGCTCGGGGTCCAGCGGCCCGCCGACGGCCCGCTCGATCAGCTCGGCGGGCGTGTACAGGCGGCCGTGGCGATGGATCCTCTCGCGCAGCCAGGCGCGCAGCGATCCCAGCTCACCGCGGCGCAGCTCGCCGTCGAGGTCGGCGATCTCGGCCTGCGCGACCACCCACAGCTGCGCGGCGAGCACGTTGCCGATCGCGTAGGTCGGGAAGTAGCCGATGATGCCCTCCGACCAGTGGATGTCCTGCAGCACGCCGCGCAGGTCGTCGGCCACGTCGACGCCGAGGAAGCGCCTGACCTTCGACGCCCACGCCGCCGGCACGTCGGCGGCGTCGAGCGTGCCGTCGATCAGGTCGAGCTCGAGCTCGAAGCGCAGGATCACGTGCAGCGCGTAGGTCACCTCGTCGGCCTCGACGCGGATCAGCGTCGGTCGCACGACGTTGACGGCGCGCATGAAGGCCTCCAGATCGACGTCGCGCAGGCTGAGCGGGAAGCGGTCGCGCAGGCGCGGCAGCCAGTGCGTCCAGAACGCCGGGCTGCGGCCGACTAGGTTCTCCCACAGCCGGCTCTGCGACTCGTGGACGCCGAGCGAGACGCCGGTGTCCAGCGTCGTGCGCGCGAGCGCCGGGTCGATGCCGTGCTCGTAGAGCCCGTGGCCGACCTCGTGCAGCAGCGCGAAGAGGCCCGTGAGGCTGTGCTCGTCGAAGCGCGACGTGACGCGGACGTCGCCGGGCGCGGGAGCGGTGGCGAACGGATGCACGGCGTCGTCCAGGCGCCACCCGCCGGGATCGAAGCCCATCGACCGCGCCATCTCCAGGCCGAGCTCGCGCTGCGCGGCGACGGGGAACTCGCCGGCCAGCGCCTGGCGCGCGGGCTGCATCGCGATCTGCGAGATCAGCGGGACGAGCCCGTCGCGCAGCCGGTCGAAGAGCGCGGTGACCTGCGCCGCGGTCGTGCCCGGCTCATAGCGGTCCAGCAGGGCGTCGTAGGGGTGCTCGACCTCCGGGAAGCAGGCGGCGTAGCGCCGCGCGAGGTCGATGTTGCGTCGCAGCGCGGGCTCGAAGAGCGCGTAGTCGTTGGCCTCGCGGGCCGCAAGCCAGGCGGCGTAGCCGTCCGATCCGGCGCGCGAGATCTCGGCGGCGAGGTCGCCCGGCACGCGCCGCTCGACGTCGTGGTCGCGGCGCACCGTGCGGACGATCAGCGGCTCGGCGCCGGCGGCGGCGTCCAGCAGGGTGCCGAGCCGCGGGTCGACGAGCATCTCGTGGTGTAGGCGGCGGATCGTCGCCAGCGCCTCGCCGCGCGCCGGCCCGCCCCCCGGCGGCATCATCACCTGCTGGTCCCAGCCCAGCACCTGCCCGGCGTGACGCAGGTCCGACAGCTCGCCGAGGCGTGCGGCGAGCGCGGGTTCCAGGCGCGGTGGCGCGAGGCTAGGCGACGACATGCTCGATCGCGCCGAGCGACTCGATCTCGATCCGCACGACGTCGCCACTCTCGAGGAAGCGGCGCGGCTGCATCGACATGCCGACGCCGCTGGGCGTGCCGGTGAGGATCAGGTCGCCGGGCTCGAGCGTGCAGGTCTGCGCGATGAAGTCGACGAGCTCCTGGGGGCCGAAGACGAGATCGCTCGTCGAGGAGTCCTGGCGCAGCTCGCCGTTGACGTGCGTCGTCAGGCGCAGGTTCCGCGGGTCGGGCACCGCGTCCTTGGTGGTGATCCAGGGGCCCCAGGGGCAGAAGCCGTCGGCGCCCTTGGCGCGGGTCCACTGCGGCTCGCGGCGCTGGAGGTCGCGCGCGCTGACGTCGTCGGCGACCGCGTAACCGGCGATCGTGCCGCCCTTGCCGATGACGACCGCGAGCTCGCCCTCGTAGTCCAGGCGCTTGACGACCTGCGGGCAGGTGACGGTCCCGTTCGGCGGCGCGCTCGAGCTCGGCAGCTTCATGAACACGATCGGGAACTCGGGCAGCTCCTTGCCCTGCTCGGCGGCGTGCGCGGCGTAGTTCAGGCCGATGCCGAAGATCGCACGGGGACGCGGCACCGGCGCGAGCAGCGTGACGTCGGCGAGCGGGTAGGCGTCGCCGAGCGCCGGGTCGTGGTCGTCGGTGCGCAGGCGCTCGAGGACCGTCTCGCGCTTCGTCACGAAGGAGACGACCTCGTCGCCGCGGATCTGCCCGGCGCGCGGCGTCTGCGAGCCGGGCGGCAGGAACGTGGTCAGGCGCATTCGCGCGAAGGTTATGGACCTACGCGCGCGCGTGGTGGCTGATTACGTGGCTCAGCAGGCGACAGCCGGGGCAGGCGGCGATGTACGAGTCGCCGCGCATGAGGTCCTCCACCCGCTCGGGCAGCGGCGGCGGCTGCTCGCCCTCTGCCCGCGCCTGGTCGCGCAGCGTCGCGAAGCGCGGCTCGTGGTGATGGGCCTCGTATGCCAGCGGCGAGCCGCACCATGCGCAGAACTGCGGGGTCGGAGGCGCGCCGGGCATCGTGCTGGTGCACTACCCGCGGGCCCGGCATCCGATGCTCGCCGGCGCCACCCCTGCTCAGCCCGGGCGCCGCGAGCGCCGCGGCGCCCGCCGGGCGGTGGTCATCGAGCCTGCCGCGATCAGTACCACTTGCCCTTCGCGAAGCCGCCGAAGGCGATCAGCCCGACGAGCGTGATGACGAGCCCGAGCAGGAAGCTCCAGAAGAGCATCACGACGATTCCCACGATGACCAGGATTCCGCCGAGTCCGATGCCGCCGGTGTTGCCGCCGGTGCGTTCTGTCGCCATCTTGTGCTCCTTCGTCGGTTGAGTGCGTCCCGCGCGGCGCACGAGGCGCCGGGCGGGATCTGGTTCATGGATGCCCTCTGTGTATGCCCGCAATCCGGCGTCTCAGCCCAATCGCTGCGGCGAGACGTCCGTGCGGCGCCTTCCGCGTCGCCGGCTGCTTCGGCGGTCGAGCGCGTCGGTCTGGACCCGGGGCAGCGCGATCGGACGGTTACGGCGGATCGCCCGCCTGCTCGCACCGGCGCGGGCGGCTACTGTGGCGATCGCCGCGCAACCAGTCCCGGCCGCCGATGAACCCGACCGTCTGCCTCGTCACCACACCGCCCGACCGGGCGCTCCCGATCGCCGAGGCGCTCGTCGAGCGCGAGCTCGTCGCCTGCGTGAACATCGTCGCCGCCGTGCAGTCGGTCTACCGCTGGAAGGGCGCCGTCGAGCGTGACGAGGAGTCGCTGCTGGTGATCAAGACGACGCGCGCAGCGCTGCCCGCGCTGCACGATGCGCTCGCCGAGATGCATCCCTACGAGACGTTCGAGCTCGTCGCGGTGGACGTCAGCGGCGGCTCGCCGGACTACCTGGCGTGGATCGGCGACTCGGTGGCCGCGCCCGAGCGCTGAGTATGATTGCGCCCGCATGGTCTCCTCGCTGATCGCCGCCAACGGGATCTGGACCGACACCGTCGGCCTGGTGTTCACGTATGTCGTCCTGGTGCCCGCGATCGCGACCGGCGCGATCGTCGTCGCGATCGTCTCCGCCAGGGGCGAGAAGCGCGACGACGACGAGCTGCGCGGCCGCTGGGGCCGCCGCCACTCCAGCGACGTCGACCGCTCCTAGGCGGGGCGCCGTCCCATCCTCCCGGCGCCGCGCGGCGCGGCGACCGCCAGCGCCGCGTAGACCTGCGCGGTCTGCTCGGCGATGTCGTTCCAGTCGAAGCTGAGCACGTGCGCCGAGGCCTCCGCGACGAGCCGGTCGCGCAGCGCATCCTCTGCGAGAACCCGCTGCATCATCCGCGCGAGGGCGCGCGGGTCGCGCGAGCGAAAGCGCAGCCCGACGTCGTTGTCGGGCACGACCTCGCGCAGCCCTCCCGTATCCGCGACGATGCACGCGCAGTTGCTCGCCATCGCCTCCAGCGCGACGAGGCCGAACGGCTCGTAGATGCTGGGCACGACGCAGAGGTCAGCGATCCGGTAGAGCGAGTGCAGCACGTCGTCGCCGATCCAGCCCATGAACGTGCCGTGGCGCATCAGCCCGAGCCGGCGCGCCTGCTTCTTCAGCTCGGCCTCGTGGGTTCCCGAGCCGGCGACGAGGAAGCGCACGTTGCCCGCGTGCCGGATGACCTGCGGCAACGCATCCAGCGCGAGCTGGAAGCCCTTCTCGTAGACCAGCCGCCCGACGAGCAGCACGAGGCGCTCGTCGGGCGCGGCGAAGCGCGCCCGCAGCTCGGCGAGGTCGCCGACGGGCTGCAGGTCGGCCGGATCGATCCCGTTCGGGATCACCGTGACGCGGGCCTCGTCGATGTCGTAGATGTCGGCGACGTGGCCGCGCATGTAGTGCGAGCACGTGATCACGTGGTCGGCGCGGCGCACCATCCAGGTCTCGATGCCGTGGATGTAGGACTGCGGGTGCTTGTCGACCCAGCCCTGGTGGCGCCCGTACTCGGTCGCGTGGACGGTCATCAGCAAGCGGCAGCGCAGCCGCTCGGCGAGGCCCGCGGCGGCGCCGGCGACGAGCCAGTCGTGGCCGTGGACGACGTCGAACCGCAGGCGCTTGCCGAGCTGGCGCCCGGCCGCGTGCATGTGCGCGTTCATCCCCTCGACCCATGCGACGAACGCGTCGAGGTCGCGCGGCATCTCCTTCTCGACGACGCGGTGGATGTGCACCCCCGCGCGGAGCTCCTGCTGCTCGTGCTCACGGCCGCCGCGCGTCAGTACGTGGACCTCGAGACCCTGCGCGGCGAGCGCCTCCGAGAGCTTGCAGACGTGGCGCGCGAGTCCGCCCGCGACGATCGGCGGGTACTCCCACGAGAGGATGAGGATGCGCGGCGTCACGGTCGCTGAGCGAGGCTTCGCCCCGCCGCGATCCTAGTGCTCTGCCGCCGGGCCGGTGCCGCGGGGTGCGTCGTCGGGCGCAGGCGATCGCATAGCCTCGCGTTGCATCAGGGATGCTCCGCCGCCTGCTTTTAGCCGCGCTGCTGATCGCCGTCGCCTGCGCCGCCGCGTTCGTGATCGTGCTCGACGGCGACGAGGCGGCGACGCCGGGACGCGCCGGCGACGCCGCGCGGCTCGGCCCGGCGCAGACGGCGCTGCTGCGCACGGGCGCGGGGCCCGCCGGGAGCGCGATCGTGACGCTGCGCCGCTGGCGCTACCGCGCCGACCCCGACAACCGGGGTCGCGACCGCGGCTGGGGCCGCGGCGGCTTCGGCGGGCGCGTCGTGCGCGTCCCCCACTCGCCCAACGCGGGCGCCCACCGCGGCGCGGCCGGGCGACGCGCGTACGACGGCGCGGTCGGCTGGTACGCGACCTCGTTCGAGGCGCCGGCACGCGGGCTCTACGCCGTGCGCTTCGAGTCCGTCCACCACAAGGCGACGGTCTTCGTCGACGGCGAGGCGGTGCGCGAGCACGTCGGCGCCTACGAGCCGTTCACAGCGCGGGTGAGGCTCGCGCGCGGCAGCCACACGGTCGCCGTCCGCGTCGACTGGCGCAGGCCGCGCCGGCAGGCCGACAGCGGCTGGGCGCGGGCGTGGTTCAACTACGGCGGGCTGAACCGCCCGGTGACGCTCATGCGGCTCGGTCGCAGCGAGCTCGGCGCGCTGACGGTGCGCACGCGCCTGCGCGGACGCGGCGCGCGGCGGCGCGCGCGGGTGGAGCTCGCCGTGCGTGTGCGCAACCGCGACGCGCCGCGCTCGATTCGCGTCCGGGGCGCGATCATGCGCGGCGAGCGCACCGTTCGCCGGCTGGACTTCGGTGTGGCGGGCGTCGGCGCCGGCACGTCGCGCGAGCTGCGCGCGAGCGCGACGATCGACACGCCGGCGCTGTGGTCGCCGGCTTCGCCGCAGCTGTACGACCTGCGCGTCGACGTTCCCGGCGAGGCGTCGCTGCGGCGCCGGATCGGTTTGCGCGAGATCGCCTGGGACGAAGACGGGCTGCGGCTCAACGGCAGGGCGCTGACGCTGCGCGGTGCGGCGCTGCCGCCGGACGCACGCAACCGCGGGGATGCGCTGCGCCCGGCGGACGAGCAGGCGATCGTCGCCGGGCTGCGCGCGGCGGGGGCGAACGCGACACGGTCACAGCTGCCGCTGTCGCAGAGCATGCTGGCGCGGCTGGACGCGGCGGGGATCCTGGTCTGGCAGGAGCTCGGGCCGTGGGAGCCCGGCGGGCGCTGGCGCTTCACGACGCCGGCCCGGATCGCCGCCGCGCGGGACCGGGCGCTGCGGGTCGCCGAGGCGGCGCAGGCCAGCCCGTCGGTGCTCACGTGGACGCTGACCAACGAGGTGGCCGGCAACGGCCAGCCGGCGCTGCAGGAGTACGTCCGGCGCACCGCCGCCGCGCTGCGCGAGCTGGACCCGACGCGGCCGGTCGCCGCGGACCTCTGGGGGCGCGTGCTGCCGAACCGCAGCGGCGGGATGTTCGACTCGCTGGACGCGATCGGCGTGACCGACTACATCGGCTGGTACGAGGGGCTCGATCTCGACGAGTCCGGCCAGGCGGCGATGGCGAGCGAGCGGCTGGCGAAGCTGCGCTCGCTCTTTGAGGGCAAGCCGCTCGTCGTGACCGAGCTCGGCGCCGCGGGCACGTCGCGGATCGCGCGCGGCGAGTTCGGCGGGCTGGGCTATCAGGCCTCGATGCTCGGCCGCCGCGTACGCGGGCTGCTCGACGAGCCGGGCGTCAGCGGCGTGATCGTCTGGAACCTGCGCGACTACGCGCTGCGCCCGGACTTCCGTGGGGGGTCGGTGCTCGACCTGCGCCCCGGGCTGCGCCTGACGCCGGGGCTCAACGAGAAGGGGCTGTTCGACTTCGCGGGGCGGCCCAAGCCGGCGCTGGCGGCGGTGCGGCGGGCGTTCCGGCAGGACGGCGGCTGAGCGGGCGGTTGGAGCGCTGTTCGCCACCGCCGCGCGGATCGCGGGGCGTCAGCACGGGCGCATCACGCGCCGGCAGCTGCTCGCCGCGGGGATAGATCGCAACCGCATCGCGAGGTGGCTCGCGGACGGCCGTCTGCGCCGGGTGCATGCCGGGGTGTACGCCGTCGGCCACGCCGCGCCGTCCCGAGACGGGGACTACATCGCCGCAGTGCCGGCCGGCGGCGAAGGCGCCGTCCTGAGCCACCGTGCGGCGGCGCACAAGCTCGACCTGCTGCGCGGGACTCCACCGCGGCCGGAGATCACGGTGCCGACGACGGCGCACCGGCGGCGCCCCGGCGTCGTCATCCACCGCGTCCGCTCGCTGCACCGGCTGGACGTCGCCAGCGAGCAGAACATCCCGATCACGATCGTGCCGCGGATCCTGCTGGACCTCGCGCCGGCGATGTCGCCCCCGCAACTCGCCCGCGCATGCCACGAGGCGTGGGTCCGCCACAACTGCGGGCCCGACAAGATCGAGGCCTGCATCCTGCGCAATCCCCGCAAGCCCGGCGCCGGCAAGCTCCGCCGCGCGCTCGGCACCGATCTGACGCTGTCCTTCCTCGAAGATGCATTGCTCGAGCTCCTGGCGGCGCACGACCTACCGGCGCCTCGCACGAACATCGAGCACAACCAGGACAAGGTCGACTGCTACTGGGCGCACCTCGACCTCACGGTCGAGTTGGTCAGCTACCGCTACCACGCCTCCCGCCACGCGTTCGAGCACGACGTCGCACGCAAGCGCCGTTCGAACAGCCTCGCCTACACGTACGCAGACGTCGTCGAACGCGGTGCCGCGACGGCAGCGGAGCTTCGGCCGCTGCTCACCGCGAGCGGTCGAGAAGCCGCCGCGACCGCCGCTCCCCAGCGGGCGCCGAGCTGACCTGCGGCTAGGACTCCGACTGCGCCCCGTCGTGGTCCGGATCGGGATGCAGACCGCTGTTGGCGGGCGAGTACACGGTGGTCACGCCCTCGTCCCACCTGATCTCGTAGCGCGGGTTCGGGTCGCCGCGCAGGACGCGGGTGACGACGCCGTGGCGCCCCGGGCGCAGCGGCTGGCGGGCCGTCCGCCGGCGCCGTCCGGACTTCTCTGCGACCACGCGATCGCCGACCTCGAATGCCATCTGGACTTCCTCCCTGCTGCAAGGGTTCGGATAGTGCGCACGGGCGATCGCGGCCTCGCGCGCGAGCGGCGCTGATGTTAGTCGCAGCGCGGCCCGTTGCGGAGATGCCTTCCCGCTCGCGCCGGCCCCGCTCGCGCAGATGCCTTCGCGCTCACAATCGCGCGCGGCTCGCGCGAAGCCCACCCACTCACACCACGCACCGCCACCACCGCAGCGACCCTCACATTCACAGCGCTCGGAGTCACGGAAGCATGACCACCACTCGCAGCGCACCCCACGACCGCGGGAGATCGCCCGCGGCAGAACTGGCGTTTCGCGCTCCGACGCCGGGGTACTCGGCGCGGACAGGGCCGGTCCAGCCCCCCAGGAGGTAGGCCAGATTCCCGCCGTCGTCATCGACAAGGACGACCAGTACGTCCTCAACCACTGCACGCGCTTCCTCGCGCGCGACCTCGACGCCGACGGCGAGCCGCGCCACGACTTCGGCCAGTACGCGGCCGGCGATCCGCGCGCGCGCGTCTGCGAAGCGTGGCGCTACCCGATCATCGACTCCTACTTCGACGGGCGGTCCGTCGAGAGCTCGTATCCCTTCAACGCGGTGACGTTCGTCCACGACGGGCGCAGCGCCGCTGTCGAGGAGGTCGCCGTCACGGGCACCTTCAGCGAGCTGCACGACCGGACGCCGCTGCGGCCCGTCCTCTTCCTCGGCGAGCCGAGCGGCATCCAGGCCGTCACCGTGCGCGTGCCGAAGGGGCAGATCCACACCTACAGGCTGCGCGTCGACGGCGCCTGGCAGGTCGATCCGCTGAACCCGCAGATCACCGAGCTCGACAACGGCCGCGCCTGGTCGCGCTTCTTCACCGAGGGCTGCCAGATCCCGCTGACGTTCACGCGCCGCGAGCGCGAGCTGCTGGGCCGCCTCGTCTCGCACCTGCTCCCCTTCCGCCTGCCCGAGAACGAGAGGTTCATCCGCGGCGTGTACGAGTCGCTGGACCGCCAGAGCCGGGCCAACCAGTTTCCGCTCGCCTACAAGCTCGACGAGGACGTCGGCGTCGTCAACTACATCGACAAGGTCGTCGCGCGCGCGGAGCGCCACCACCTCGACGACTACCGCACGTGCCTGCGGATCGTCGACGGCCTGCTGAAGGCGCGCAACCCCGGCAAGGACCCGCTGACGCTCCCGCGCGACGCATTCGCCGAGCTCTACGACGAGATGGCGGCCGACGACGTCGGCGGCTGGGACACCGGCCGCTACGCCAGCCCCCGGTTCTTCCTGCTGCTGCTGCGCCGCCACGCGATGACCGGCGCCTTCGTCCACCCCCGCCACGGCGGCAACTCCGGCACCGCCGGCTGGGCGTACCTGCGCGACCGCTACCCCTTCGACTGGGCGGCCGCGATGGAGGCACCGCTCGGCCGCAACACCGACTACAGGGGCTGACGAGCGACGATGGCCGACGAGCAGCGCGAGATCGTGATCATCGGCAGCGGGGCCGGCGGCGCGCCGCTCGCGCAGACGCTGGTCGACGCCGGCCATGACGTGCTCATGCTCGAGAAGGGCCCGCTGCTGCGCACCCAGCAGCAGTCGCCCGACGGCCTGAGCGACTTCAAGCGCGACGAGCTGTTCGCGACCGGCGCCGAGAAGCGCCTCACCGTCCCCGGGATGGCGAACATCGGCGAGGCGTACTTCTCCAGCCACGTCGAGCCCGACCTCAACGACGAGCCGCACGTCTACCGCGACGCCGACGGCCGCGACCGCGCCACGATCGAGGGCTACACGGCGCAGGTCGTCGGCGGCGGTACGCAGCTCTACGGCGGCGTCTCGCTGCGCTTCACGACGGACGACCTGCGCCTGCGGTCCTTCAACGCCGGCCGCAGCGACCTGAAGAACGACCCCGGCGGCGACGTCGAGCGCGAGGCGCGCGACTGGCCCGTCTCGTACGACGAGCTGGAGCCGTTCTACACCGAGGCCGAGCGGATCGTCGGCCTCAACGGCACGCGCGAGAACCAGGAGAAGCCGGCGTCGCAGGACCACTACCAGCCGCCGCTGGAGCCCAACCCGATCTCGAAGTTCGTCGCCGCCGGGATGGACGCGCTCGCGATGAAGCGCTACCGCACGCCGCTGGCGGTCATCACGCGCGACCACGAGCCCAGCGGGCGCACCGTGCCCGCCGACGAGGAGTCGATCAAGACGGCGTTCGTCAACCGCTACGGCGACCCGCTGGGCCTGAAGTCCAACACCTGGATCTCGATCCTCGCCCCGATGAGCGAGAAGCCGAACTTCGAGCTGCGGGCGAACTGCAACGTCACCCACCTCGAGTCAGACGGCGACCGCGTCACGAAGGTGCACTACCGCGACCCGGCGGGCGGCCGGCGGGTCGTCGAGGCGAGCAGGGCCGTCGTCGTCGCGTGCAGCGCGATCGAGAGCGTGCGCCTGCTGCAGCTCTCCGCCGCCGCCGACCAGGGCGGCTTCGGCAACCGGATCCATGCAAGCGGGCTGCTCGGCCGCTACTTCCTGACGCACTGCTTCGGCGGCGCCTCGGCGGTCCTGCCCGAGCGCGCCGACAAGTCCAAGACGCTGGACTCCGACTGGGCGACCGACCACTGCGCGCGAGCCGACTGGGTGCGCGAGCAGGGTCTGTGGGCCGGCGGCGCGATCTACAACAACACCTCCGACGCCGCGCTGCCGATCTCGCTCGCGCGCACGTGGCAGGCGCGCGACATGGACAACGTCTGGAAGGGCTACCTCGGCGACACGTCGATCGTCGGCAACGGCTTCGAGGACTACATGGACGCCAACTTCGGCCGCCGCGTGTCGGTCAGCTTCATGGCCAACCAGGTCGCCCAGCCCGACAACCGGATCGAGCTGCACCCGACCGTGCGCGACAAGTGGGGACGGCCGGCCGCCTACGTCATCAAGGACTGGCACGGCCACGACCAGGTCCTGATGGACGTCCTCGCCGACCAGTGCGGCGAGATCCTGCGCCGCGGCGGCGAGGGGGTTCGCTTCGACGGCCAGGGCCATGTCGGCAACGAGGTCTCGCGGATCGCCAACCACGTGCTCGGCGGCGCGCGCTTCGGCACCGACCCGACAGATTCGGTCCTGGACCGCGACTGCCGCGCCTGGGAGTTTCAGAACCTCTACGTCACCGACGGCGCGTTCATGCCGACGTCCGGCAGCGCGAACCCCACCCTGACCATCCAGGCCAACTCGCTGCGGGTCGGCCAGGCGCTACGCGGGAGGTTGTAGGCACGCCATGGACGTCCGCTTCGACGAGCTCTTCGAGGAGCCCGAGAACGAGATCTTCCGGATCGTCTTCTTCCCCGACCGGATCTACCACGCGCGCTACCTGTCGGCGACGCGCTCCTCGCGCTACCGCTACGCGGTCAGCGAGGTCCGCTCGGGCTCGACGCTCACCGCGATGAAGGGCACCGTCTTCTTCGGCGGCGAGCCGCTGTGCTCGATGCTGCGCCTGGAGTACTCGGCGCAGCGCCTGCTCGAGCTGGCGCGCGAGCGGGGGCGCAGCCTGGGACCGCGGTTGCGCGCCTGGCTGCGGTTGACGACCGCCACGGGCGAGACCGTCGAGTCGCACGGGATCGTGCTGCACCACGACTCGGTCGCCGGCGCGTACGCCGTCGAGCTGTGGGAGACGCTCGAGCCGCCGGACGGCGCGACCCACGACCACCGCGTCGAGCCGCTCATCGGCCGCGATGCGCCGATCACGCGCGTGCCGGCGCTGCTGCCGGCGCTGAAGGACGTCAAGCAGACGCTGCGCAAGGTCGAGTTCGCCGCCAGCGAGAACGCGCGCGAGTACCCGACGTCGCGGCCGATCGGCGACGTGCAGTGGGACAACAACTTCAAGCGCTCCCACCAGGTCCCCAGGACGCAGGAGCCCAGCGCGAGCGAGAACACCGAGCCCGTCGAGAACTACCTGCTGGACTTCCAGCGCGGCTTCTTCTTCGAGGACGCCCACGAGGTCCTGCCCGTCCGCTACCGCAACGCGATGCTCGACGACGGCGACCCGGACCGCAGCGAGGACAACATCATCGAGATGCGCTGGGTGCTGCAGCGCGAGTTCGGCTCGGACGTCGTCTTCTTCCACGAGGTGACGATCCCGCCGGGCACGATCGAGGGCACGCACCGCCACATCGGCTCGGAGGAGCTCTACTACATCGTCGCGGGGGAGGGCATCGCGTACATGCAGGACGGCGACGATCCGCGCAACGACCGCTACCCCCTCGTCGAGCGCCCGATCTACGGCCTCGACGCGCGCCCGTGCCGCGAGCTGCCGGTCAAGCCGGGCAGCGTCATCTACACCAAGAGCGGCGGCGTGCACGGCATCCGCAACCCCGGCACGGAGCCGCTGCGCTTCGTCGCCTTTCTCTACCAGGGGAGCTGACCGTGGCCTCGATCGTCCACTCCGACGCCGTCTTCCGGGTCGAGCCCGGCACGAGCCCCGACTACGACCGCGACAACGCGCTGCTCGGCGTCCTGTCCGTCGTCGAGAAGGTGCGCTTCGCCGCCGAGCGCGAGTGCTACGACCCGACCTCGCTGCAGCACCTCCTGCCGCTCTCCTGGCTCGAGCTCTGGGGGCCCGCGCCGCCGGATACCGACAACGTCGACGCCAAGAGCCAGGACGACAAGACCGACTTCCAGAAGCAGAACGTGCGCCGCTTCCACCTCGCCGACACGCAGGCCGCGCGCGGCTGGGCGGCGGCGGGCGACTGGCGGGGTCCGTTTCTCGCGCTCTCCTACCGCGGCGGTCCCGACAGCGCGCTGAGCGAGCGCGGCGCGACGCTCGGCGACGCGATCGGGCTGCGGCTGTCGATCCCCGGGCGCGGCGAGGCGACGCTGCGCGCGCCGTACGACCCGGAGTCCGACCGCTACGTCGTCGAGCTGTGGGGTCGCGACCACAATGCGCTCGGCGGCCCGCTCGGCGACCGCGGGCAGGCCGCCGTCGAGAGCGGCCGGCTCGTCGGGCGCCCGGACCTCGTCTCCGGCGGCGCGGGCGACTTCGACCGCGCCGCCGTCGCCGACAGCGACATGCGCGGCGTCTCGCCGAAGCACTCGATGCATCCGATCCTGCCGCTGTACCTCGACGTCACCTGGACCGCGCAGCCCGACGGCGGCGGCACCGGCGACGGGCCGCATCGCCTCGGCTTCGAGATGCTCGTGCGCGGCTGGGACAACTACCTGGCGGTCGGACTGAGCGCCAACCCGCACGGCGGCGTCGGCACGCTCGAGTACCGCACGCTGCTGAGCAACTACGGACGGTGGGCCGGCTCGGACGAGCTGCAGCGCGTCCTCGAGGACCACAACTTCGACGCGCACGGCAACAAGGGCCACCAGAGCGGCCAGCGCGAGGCGTTCATGGCCGTCGACTACATGGACCTGCACATCCTCGAGCCGGCCTGCGGGATCGGCCTGCACCGCCACCGCGACAACCAGGAGATCTTCTTCATGCTCGCCGGCGAGGGGATCATGGTGATCGGCGACTGGGCCGACTCCGGCCGGCGCGCGCGCTCCTTCGAGGTCCGCCGCCTGCCGCCCGGGCACTTCGCGATGCTCAAGGGCGGCAACCTGCACGGGCTGATGAACCCGGCCGACATCCCCGCCTCGCTGTTCATGTTCGGCGGCTATGACTGACCTGAGCGCCTGATGGCCGCGCTCGGCGCGCACGCCGACGGCGCCGGCACGAGGTTCTCGGTCTTCTCGACGGCCGATGCCGTCGAGCTGTGCCTGCTCGACGAGCGCGACGGCGAGCAGCGTGTCGCGATGTCCGGCGAGCAGGACATCTGGAGCGTCAGCGTGCCGGACGTCGGCCCCGGACAGCGCTACGCCTTTCGCGCGCACGGCCCCTTCGAGCCGTCGCGCGGGCTGCGCTTCGACGACCGCCAGCTGCTCGCCGACCCCTACGCGCGCGCGTTCGAGCCGGTCGGACCGCGCGACGTCCGCTCGCTGGTCGTCGACGACGCCTTCGACTGGGGCGACGACCGCCCGCCGGACGTGCCGTGGCCGCAGACGGTCCTCTACGAGACGCACGTCGAAGGCATCTCCAAGACGCATCCGGACGTCGCGCCCGAGCTGCGCGGCAGCTATGCCGGGCTGGCGAGCGCGCCGCTGGTCGAGCACCTGACGCGGCTCGGCGTCACCGCCGTCGAGCTGCTTCCGGTGCATCAGTTCGTCACCGAGCAGCGGCTGCTGGACATGGGGCTGCGCAACTACTGGGGCTACATGACGCTCGGCTTCCTCGCCCCGCACGCGGGATATCGCTCGCAGGCGGCGGCGCCGGGCGCGCAGGTCGGCGAGTTCAAGGCGATGGTCAAGGCGCTGCACGCGGCGGGCATCGAGGTGATCCTCGACGTCGTCTACAACCACACCTGCGAGGGCGGCGCGGGCGGGCCGACGATCGCCTACCGCGGCCTCGCCAACGAGGTCTACTACCGGCTCGATCCCCGCGACCTCTCGCGCTACGTCGACACCACCGGCACGAGCAACACGCTCGACGTCGACCGCCCCGAGGTCCTGCGGCTGATCATGGACTCGCTGCGCTACTGGGTGACCGAGATGCACGTCGACGGCTTCCGCTTCGACCTTGCCGCCACGCTCGCGCGCGACCGCGGCTCGTTCGACCGCCTCGCCTCGTTCTTCGATCTCGTCTACCAGGATCCGGTCGTCCGCGAGGTGAAGCTGATCGCCGAGCCGTGGGACATCGGCGACTACCAGGTCGGACGCTTTCCGCGCGGCTGGGCGGAGTGGAACGATCGCTATCGCGACGACGTGCGCGACCTCTGGCGGCGGCGCGGCGGCGTCGGCGCGATCGGCCGCCGGCTGACCGGCTCGGACGACCTCTACGGCGCCGACCGCCGCGGTCCCGACGCATCGGTCAACTTCGTCACGGCGCACGACGGCAAGACGCTGCACGACCTCGTCACCTACGAGCGCAAGCACAACGAGGCCAACGGCGAGGACAACCGCGACGGGACCGGCGACGACCGCGCCGAGAACTTCGGCGTCGAGGGCGAGACCGACAACGAGCAGGTCGTCGCCGCACGGGCGCGCCAGCGGCGCAACTTCGTCGCGACGCTGCTCGTGTCCCAGGGCGTGCCGATGCTGCTCGGCGGCGACGAGCGCGCGCGGACGCAGCGCGGCAACAACAACGCCTACTGCCAGGCCAACGAGATCTCCTGGTATGACTGGACGCCGAGCGCCGCGGCCGACGAGCTGACGGCGTTCACCGCCAACGCGATCGCGCTGCAGCGCGACCACGCGACGCTGCGGCGGCGCTCGTTCCTGCGCGGCGGCGGCGACATCGCATGGTTCGACGCGAGCGGCGGACCGATGACCGCCGAGCGCTGGGCCGACCCGGACAACCACTTCGTCGCCTACCTCCTGGCGGGCGACCACGCCGACGAGCCCGACGACCGCGACCTGCTCGTCGTGCTCAACGCCAACCTGACGGAGGCCGCCTTCGCGGTCCCGGACGCGCCGCGCCGCCGCTTCGAGCTGCTGCTCGACACCGTCCTCGCGGACGGAGCGCCGCCGGCCGGCAGCGGGTTCGACGCGGGCGCGACGATCACCGTCGCCCCGCGCAGCGTGCTCGTCGCGGCGGCCCCGCGGTGAGCGAGCGCCCCGACCTCGACGAGCACGCCGTCGAGATCGACCGCTACGGCGGGCCGGAGGAGCTCGTCTGGCGCGCGGTGCGCCGGGCGCCGCTGGGCGACGACGAGGTTCGCATCCGCACCCTGTTCGCCGCCGTCAACCGGGCCGACATCGAGATCCGCCGCGGCGAGTGGCCGATCGCGCGCGACGACCCGTTTCCCTACACCCCGGGCCTCGAGGTCGTCGGCGTCGTCGACGAGGTCGGCGCGGCGGTCGCGCCGGCCGCCGTCGCAGCCGGCGACCACGCGATCACGATGATGCAGCGCCTCGGCGGGATCTGGGGAGAGCGACCGGGCGGCTACGGCGAGTTCGTCGTCGTGCGCGCCGACGCCGTGGCGACGTTCGCCGCCGACGTCGACGCCGAGCAGATCGCCGCGCTCGGGCTGGCCGCGGTGACGGCGGCGGAGGGGCTCGCGCGGCTGGCGCTCGCGCCGGGCACGCGCGTCGTCGTGCACGGTGCGAGCGGCGGCGTCGGCTCCGCGGCGGTCGCCTTCGCCGCCGCGCGCGGGGCCGAGGTGGTCGCGGTCCTGCCGCGCGCCGGCAAGGACGACTACGTGCGCGAGCTGGGCGCGGCGCAGGTCGTCCACCTCGACGAAGCGCAGGCGCTCGGGCCGCGGTCCGTCGATGCGGTGCTCGAGACGACCGGCGCGCGCACGTTCTCCGACAGCGTCGCGATCCTGCGCCGCGGCGGGCGCCTGTGCCTCGTCGGGGCGCTGACCGGACCGCACCTGACGCTGTCGGCATGGGACCTCATCCAGGAGCTCGAGCTCACCGGCTGGAGCTCGGAGAACCTGACCGGCGACGAGCTGCGCCGCGACATCGCGGCGATCGTCGAGCTCGTGCGCGAGCACCGGCTGCCGGCGCCGGCGATCGAGCGCTTCGCGCTGGCCGACGCGGCGCGGGCGCACCGCCGGATCGAGGCGGGCGAGCTGAAGGGGCGCGCGCTGCTCGTGCCGTGAACCGGCCGCCCCCTGCGCGGCGAGCGGCTCACCGCAGCCACAGGGCGACCGCGTGGCGGATGCGCTCGACGAGCGCGAGCACCTCCCCGGTCGGATCGCCGTAGGCGGGCGTGACGAGGACGTAGCTGCGGGGGAACTCGAGCTCCTCGACGGCGACGATGACGAAGTCCGTCTGCGCGACGATGTGACGGCTGAGCAGCAGCGGCGCGCCGCGCGCCCGCGCCTCGGTGATCGCCGCTCGCGGCGTCGGCGACTCGAGCAGCACGGGCGCTGCCTTCAGCCCGCGCGCCGCGAGGACGGCGTCGACGGTCCAGCGCGCGTTGGACGACGGGTCGCGCACGACCATCGGCGTCGCCAGGAACGTCTCGAGCGACACCTTCGCGCGCCGCGCCCAGCGGTGCCCCTGCGGGACGCCGCACACGATCGCGTCCTCGGCGAGCTGCGCCTCGCGCACCCCGGGGTTCGGCGAGTGCTTCGGGCGCGACGCCGCGACGCCGACGTCGGCGCGGCCGTCGGCGACGAGGCTGCGCACCACCTGCGAGTTCGCCGACAGCAGCTCGACCGTCGCGCGCTGCACGCGATCGGAGCTGTGCAGCATGCGCGCGACGAACGCCTCCGACGCCGAGTGGCTGGCGGCGAGGCGCACGACGTCGCCCGAGCGCTTCAGCCCGACGAGCACGTCGGTCACCTGGTCGGCCTGCTCGAGCAGCGCGCGCGCGTGCTCGTAGAGGCGCCGGCCGGCCGGGGTCAGCACGACGCCGCGCGGCGAGCGCTCCAGCAGGCGCGCGCCCGCCTTGGCCTCCAGCGACGCGAGCCGCTTGCTGAGCGACGGCTGGGAGACGTGCAGGCGGACCGCCGCACGGCCGAGGCTGCCCAGATCGGCGGCGACGCAGAAGCCGCGCAGCTCGTTGAGGTCGGGCGGGACGATCGGCGCCGGCATCAGGAGCACGAGGATACGCCGCCGAGCTCGTGCAGGGCACCCTCATGGCATTCTCGGCATGCATGGATCGGGCGCGGTTGAATCGAGGGCGGCGCCCCCAGCTGCGGGGAAGTACGCATCCGCTCCGTGGTTTGCCTCATTCCCGCAGTGCATGAGCTTCGGCTTCAGCGCGAATGACTTATCGGCCGCCTGCGGTTGCTGCACGAGGCGATCGCGCCGACCCTGGCAGAAACGTTTCGAACGTCGAGAGGAACGCATCATGGCCATCACCCAGAAGCCACCGGAGAGCATCGACCACCTCTTCGAGGATCTGTCCGCAACCGACGCGCCGCCCGACGCGCCCGCCACGAAGGCGCGGCTGTGGCGTGAATCGATGATGGTCGCCGTCGCGCTCGTCGCGGTCTTCGCGCTGCTGGCGATCGTGATCGCCATCGTCGCGCTCACCGAGGGTGGCCGCGACAGCCCTGCGTACGCGGGCGCCACGCCCGCCGCCGCGCCGGACGGCGCCATCGCGCCGGCGCCGAAGGCCGACGATCCTGCCGCCAAGGGCGTCGCGTTCGAGAAGTTCGAATGGGTCGACCCGACGCTGCCGCCCGTTCCCGCCGGCGCGGTGAAGAAGTTCGAGGTCGACGTCTACCACCACGTCACGAAGGTGGCCGACGGCCTCGCGCCGACCGAGGTGTGGAGCTTCTCGGTCAACGGCAAGGAGTACCGCGGCACGGGCGTGAGCGCGCCGATGGTCGTCACCGAGGGCGACACGGTCGACTTCACGCTGACCAACGGCTCGTCGGAGAAGATGGCGGTCAACCTGCCGCACTCGATGGACTTCCACTCCGCCGAGGTCAACCCCGGCACGCGCTACATCGACCTCGCGCCCGGCAAGAGCCAGCGCTACCGCTTCGTCGCCAAGCACCCCGGCGTCTACATGTACCACTGCGCCACGCAGCCGGTCCTGCATCACACCGGCAACGGCATGGTCGGCATGATGGTCGTCAAGCCGAAGAACCTCGCGCCGGTCGACCGCGAGCTGTGGACCGTCCAGCAGGAGTACTACATCGGCAAGCCCGGAGCGGTCGGCGACCTGGCGAAGATGCAGGCCAAGGCGCCCGACGTGATCGCCTTCAACGGCTACGCCGAGCAGTACAAGACCAAGCCGATCTCCGTGCGGAAGGGCGAGAAGATCCGCATGTACGTGCTGAACGCCGGGCCGAGCATCTGGAGCGCGTTCCACGTCATCGGCACCGTCTTCGACAAGGCCCACACCGACAACGGCGTCGCCCGCGACGTGCAGACGGTCAACCTCGCGCCGTCGCAGGGCGGCTGGGTCGAGTTCACGCTCGACGAGGAGGGCGGCTACCCGTTCGTGACGCACGCCTTCGGCGACGCGGTCAAGGGCGCGATCGGCGTCCTGCAGACGAAGAACGCCCCGAAGGGCGCGGGCCATGACACGGGCGGCGCGCCCGCCGGCGGCGCGGCCGGGCACGGGACGAAGGCCGCCACCACGGCCGACGTCAAGGTCACGCTCGGCGACATGTGGATCAAGGCCGACAAGACGTCGGCGAAGGCCGGCAAGGTCACGTTCGCCGTCAAGAACGACGGCGCGACGATGCACGGCATGGCGATGGCGCTGACCCCGGTCAAGGCCGACGGCGGCATGCTCGAGGAGTCCCAGCTGCTCGGCAAGGGCAAGTCGCTGGCGGCCGGCGAGAGCGAGGTCATCACCGCCGACCTGAAGCCTGGCAGGTACGAGCTGGTCTGCTTCGTGCCGGGCCACTATGCCGCCGGACAGAAGCTCGCCTTCGACGTCAAGTAGCACCCGGTGGCAGAGCGACCACGGGGCGGGCGCCTGGTCAGGCGCCCGCTTCGTGCGTCCGGGCCGGCCCGAGGGCCGGCGGACGGCGTCAGCTCCAGCGGTCCCAGGCGTGCAGCTCGGGCGCGGGGTCGATCGGCCTGCCCCGCGAGCGGATCTCGAAATGCAGGTGGCAGCCGATCGTCCGCGCGTTGCCGGTCGCGCCGACGCTGCCGATCCGCTGCCCGGTGCGGACGCGGTCGCCGACGCGCAGGCGCGGCCGGCGCAGCAGGTGCGAGTACCAGTAGTCGCGCCGCGTGCGCTCGCCGCGGACGACGACGATGTTGCCGTACAGCACCGGGTCGTGGGCCGCGCGGCGCACGACGCCGCCGCGCGCGGCGACGACCGGCGTCCCGCAGGCCGCGTCGACGTCGAAGCCCTCGTGCGTGCGCCCGCCGTTTCGCCCGACGCCGAACTGCCCGGCCGCGCCGCGGTCGACGTGCCTGCCGCGGATCGGATAGATGTGGCTGCGCTGGTCCACGCGGCCGGCGTTGCGTGCGCTGCCGTCGGGCGCGACCAACCGCATCCGGTAGCGCCCGTTCGGCGCGACCTTCCCGCCGGCCGTCAGGCCGTCCCACTCGACGACGTGGCGCGTGCCCGGTGCGACGGCGCCGAGCGCCAGGCGCCGGACCGGCTTGCGCGTCGCCTCGCGGACGACGTCGAGCCGCAGGTCGAGCGGCCCCGCGGCGACGATCGCGAAGCGGACCGAGATCGCGCGCCGGCCGGCGAAGTAGGCCCGCCGCGGGGTGACGCTGCCATCGAGCGTGAAGCCGCGCGCGACGGCTTCGCCCGGCGCCGCGCCGCCGCTCGGCGCAGATCCGGAGACGGCGGTCACGCCGGCCGCGAGCGCCGTGCCCGCGAGGGCCGCCGCGCCCGCCGCCGCGCCGCACACCGCGCGCGCCCGGCCGCTCACGCGCCGGTTGCCGGTCCCTCGAGCTCGAGGACGTCGAACGACCACAGCTCGCTGGCGGTCCCGACCGGCCCCCCGCTGCGGTGCTGCGCGTGGCCGGCCGCGAAGTCGGGGCCGGCGATCCAGGCCTCGAAGTCCTCCTCGGAGCGCCAGCGCGTGACGACGAGGCAGACCTCGCGGTCGTCGTTGGGGCGCAGCAGCTCGAACGCCTCGAAGCCCTCGGCGCTCGACACGCGACCGGCGCGCGACGCGAAGCGCCGCTCGAACTCGCCGAAGCGCTCGCGCGGCACGGTGATCGCGTTGATCTTGACGACGCTCACCTGTAGGTCTTCCGCGTGAGCAGCCCGCCGCCGCGCCCGAGCAGCTCCACGACGTCGCCGGCGTCGTCCCAGACCTCGTTCCTGCGGCAGACGTAGTAGCGCGAGCCGCGCCGCACGGCGCCGCGGTGGCCCTTGCGACAGCCGGTGACGACCTTCAGGCTGCGGCCGGGCCTGAGCTTCGTCGAGCGGAACTTCAGCGTGTGGTCGGCGCCGTCGCGCAGCGCGAAGCCGCGCAGGTTGATCGTCCTGCGGCCCGTGTTCCTGATCGTGACCGACTCCCTGGCCGGACCGCCGCCGGCCTTGATCGCGACGATCCGCAGCCGGCGCGCGGCGGCGTTGCTGCCCTTGCAGCGGCCGTCCCGCCAGCGCTTGATCTCCCGTCTGATCGCGCCGCGGACGCCCTTGGCATAGATCTCGATGTCCTCGGAGATCTGCGTCCGCGTGGACTCGAGCTGGCCCTTCGTGAACCGGCACGGCGTGATCTTCGCGTCGCGCGAGTAGTCGCGCAGGACGGACTGCAGGTCTCCGGCGGGACTGGCGGCGGCAGCGGGCGCAAGCGCGGCGGCGACGAGCACGGCGGCGGTTGCGAGTTGGATTCTCGGCCTCATCGGCACGGCAGTATGACGGCAGCGGCGCGCGCCGCGAAAGCGGCAGCACGACCAGCGCGTCGGAGAGCGATGCAGCGCAAGGATGAGGCAACCACAGCCGTTGCCGCCACCGCCACCACCACCACCGCCGCCGGTCCCGCAGGAACTGCGCCGGCACCCGCTCCCGTGCTCGGGCTCCCGTTCGCGCCGGCGGACGGCGAGCGTGCGCTTGACGATCTCGCGGTCGGCGCGCGTCCTGCTCAAGCGCCGCAGGCGGCTCGCGGCGACCGTCAGGGTCACCGCACGCCAGGCGGGGCGCGCGCGCCCAGAGACGCTCGCGTCACGCTCGAGCGCCGCTGACGGCGGCGCCGGGGCGCCGCCGGCCCGCCTCAGCTGCGCTCGAGCAGCGCCATGCCGTGCGGCCCGACGAGGTCGTCGACCTGCGCGAGCCCGGCGAGGTCGTGCTCGCGGCCGCCCAGCACGTCGCGGAAGCGACCCGCCGGCGCGTCGAGCGATGCCCCCGCGGCCACCCCGCGCAGCGCCACGACGACGAGCACCTCGCTGTCGCCGCGCGTGAAGGCGCAGACGTCCGGTCCCGCGTCGACCGGCGTGTACGAGCCGCCCGGACCGAAGACCTCACGGCGCCGCGCGCGGAGCTCCAGCGCCCGCGAGATGACGTGCAGCTTCATCGTCTGGCGAGTCGGCTCGCAGCCGCCGCGCAGATCGGCCAGCGCCGCCCGCCGCGCCGCCCAGTCGACCGGCCGGCGGTTGTCGGGGTCGACGAGCGACAGGTCGATCAGCTCGTCGCCCTGGTAGACGTCCGGAACGCCCGGCACAGTGAGCTTGAGCAGCAGCTGTCCGAGCGCCGAGCGCTCGCCCGCCGCCGCGACCTCCGCGACGAACGGGCGGAAGGAGTCCAGAAATGGCTCGTGCGACAGCAGCGCGGCCGCGAAGGCCTTGACGCGCTCCTCCCACGCGTGGTTCTGCTGCACCCAGTTCGTGTTGCGCTTGGCCTCGCGCAGCGCCTTCTCCAGATAGCCCGTCAGCCGGTCCTCGGAGATCGGCCAGGCGGCCGCCAGCGTCTGGAAGATCAGGTAGCGCTCCTGCGAGTCCGGACCCGACCGCCCGCCGTCGACGACGAGCGCGTCGGTCAGCTCGAACCAGCGCCGGACGCAGGTCGACCATCCCTCCGCCATCCCGCTCAGCGCACCGGCGCGCGCACGGGCATCGCCCGAGCGCTTCGTGTCGTGCGTCTGCGTCACGAGCAGCGCCTCGGGGAAGCGGCGCGCGCGCTCGGCGTTGGCGGCGTGGAACTCGTCGACCGAGATGCCCCAGCGTCCGGGGTCGCCGCCGACGTCGTTGAGCGCCAGCAGCCGCACGTAGCGGTAGAAGGCGGTGTCCTCGATCCCCTTGGCCGTGACGGGCGGCGACGTCTGCTGAAAGCGCGAGACGAACTCCTCGGGCGCGCCGTCGAACAGGTCCGGGCGGCCGGCGGCGGCGAGCGCGTGGCGGTCGTCGGGATGGAACACGCCGCCACGCACGTACGTCCGGTAGACCGGCAGGCGCGCCAGCGCCTGCTCCAGGTCGCCGGGGTCGTACAGGCGTGCCAGGCGCTGCACCTCGCGCGAGAACGTGCCGCGCGCCTGCTCGAGCTGCGCCTCGAGCGCGATCTCGTCGAACGTCCGCGTCTCGCCGGTCAGCTCGGCCAGCAGAGCCGTCAGCGGCTCCTCCCCGGCCGGGTCGACGAACAGGCCCTGCACGTCGTTGAGGAACTCGTAGCCGACGGTGCCCGACACCGGCCAGTCGCGCAGCCGCTCGGGTGGGCGGGAATGGCTCAGGATCTTCTCCACCCACACGCGCGCGGGGCGGGCGGGGGCGGCCTCCTGCAGCCGCTCCAGATAGCCCGCCGGGTCGGCGAGGCCGTCGGGGTGATCGATCCGCAGCCCGTCGATCACGCCGTCGGCGAGCAGCGACAGCACCTTGGCGTGGGTCAGCTCGAAGACCTCCGGGTCCTCGACGCGCACCCCGGCGAGGTCGTCGATGTCGAAGAAGCGCCGGTAGTGGCCCGTCTCGGGATCGACGTCGAACACGCGCACGCGCTCGCGCTCGTCGGCCCACCAGCGGTTCTCGTCGCCAATTCCCATGTGGTTGGGGACGATGTCGAGGATGATCTTCAGCCCCGCGCCGGCGAGGGCGCGCAGGCCGTCCTCGCCGCCGAGCGCCTCCGACACCCGCGTCGGGTCGACGACGTCGTAGCCGTGGGTCGAGCCCGAGCGGGCCGTCAGCGACGGCGACAGGTACAGGTGGGTCACGCCCAGCGACGTCAGATAGGGAACGAGCTCGCGGACGTCGTCGAAGCGCAGGTCGGGGCCGAGCTGCAGGCGGTAGGTCGCGCGCAGGTCACTCACGCGGCGGGTCCACCCGGCACAGCACGGTCACCGACCGCGCCGTCACCTCGAGGTCCTGCCGCGCGCAGCGAGTCAGCGAGCCGCGCTCGGCCTCGGCGTCGCCGGTGTACAGCTCGAGCTCCCACTCCAGCCCCCAGCGCCGCGCGGGCAGCGTGAACGTCACGTTCTCGTGGTGTCCGTTGAAGAGCAGCAGAAATGAGTCGTCGGTGATGCGCTCGCCGCGGCGGCCGGGATACGGAAACTCCTTGCCGTTGAGAAACAGCCCGAGCACGCTTCCGTTGGCGTGCCAGTCGCGCTGCGTCATGTGCCGCCCGTCGGGGCGAAACCACCACGCGTCGGGCAGGCCGGTGCCGGGCGTGCTCTCGCCGAGCAGGAAGTGCCGGCGACGGAAGACGGGATGCTCCTGGCGCAGCGCGATCACGCGCCTGGCGAAGGCGTGCATGCTTGCGGCGCGATCGTCGAGGTCCCAGTCAAACCAGGAGATCTCGTTGTCCTGGCACCAGGCGTTGTTGTTGCCGCCCTGCGAGCGCGAGAACTCGTCGCCGCCGAGCAGCATCGGCACGCCCTGCGAGAGCAGCAGCGTCGTGAGGAAGTTGCGCTGCTGGCGCTCGCGCAGCGCGTTGATCTCGGGGTCGTCGGTCGGCCCCTCGACACCGTGGTTCCACGACCGGTTGTCGTCGGTGCCGTCCTGGTTGTCCTCGAGGTTGGCCTCGTTGTGCTTGTCGTTGTAGGAGACGAGGTCGGCGAGCGTGAAGCCGTCGTGCGCGGTTATGAAGTTGATCGAGGCCGACGGCGCGCGCCCGTCCTGCGCGTAGAGGTCGCTGGAGCCCGTGATCCGGCTGGCGAAGTCCGCGGCGCTCGCCTCGCCGCGCCAGAAGTCGCGGATGACGTCGCGGTAGATGCCGTTCCACTCCGTCCACAGGACGGGGAAGTTGCCGACCTGGTAGCCGCCCGGGCCGACGTCCCACGGCTCGGCGATCAGCTTGACCTGCGACAGCACCGGGTCCTGGTGGATCGTGTCGAAGAAGGCCGACAGGCGGTCGACGTCGTAGAACTCGCGCGCGAGCGCCGACGCGAGGTCGAAGCGAAAGCCGTCGACGTGGCACTCGATGACCCAGTAGCGCAGCGAGTCCATGATCAGCCGCAGGACGCTCGGGTGGACCGGGTTCAGCGAGTTGCCGGTGCCCGTGAAGTCCATGTAGAAGCGCGGGTCGTCGGGCATCAGGCGGTAGTAGCTCTGGTTGTCGATCCCCTTGAACGAGAGCATCGGCCCGAGGTGGTTGCCCTCCGCCGTGTGGTTGTAGACGACGTCGAGGATCACCTCGATGCCGGCTTTGTGCAGCGCCTTGACCATGCCCTTGAACTCGTGCACCTGCTCGCCGGTCGAGCCGGTCGCGGCGTAGTCGGCGTGCGGCGCGAGGAAGCCGATCGAGCTGTAGCCCCAGTAGTTGGAGAGCTTCCTCTCGACGAGGAAGTGCTCGTCGGCGTTGTGGTGCACCGGCAGCAGCTCGATCGCCGTCACGCCGAGCTCCTGGAGGTACTCGATCGCGGGCTCGGAGGCCAGGCCGCCGTAGGTTCCGCGCAGGTCCTCGCGTACTTCGGGGTGCAGCATCGTGAAGCCCTTGACGTGCGTCTCGTAGATCACGGTCTGGTTCCACGGCGTGCCCAGCAGGCGGTCGCCCTCCCAGTCGAAGCCGGGGTCGATGACGAGGCACTTGGGGATCGCGTCGGCGTCGTCCTCGTCGTCGGCCTCGAGGTCGGCGGTGTCGGACTGGTCCGGGATGTACGGCAGGGTGCTGCCCAGCTCCCAGCGGACCTCACCCTCGATCGCCTTCGCGTAGGGGTCGATCAGCAGCTTCGTCGGGTTGAAGCGCTTGCCGTTCTCCGGGTCGTACGGGCCGTGGACGCGGTAGCCGTAGCGCTGGCCGGGCCGCACGCCGGGCAGGTAGCAGTGCCAGTTGTGCGCCGTCTGCTCGACCAGCTCGATGCGCGTCTCGTCGTCGTGCTCGTCGAAGAGGCACAGCTCGACGCGCTCGGCGTTCTCGCTGAAGATGCTGAAGTTCGTGCCGTGCCCGTTCCACGTCGGGCCGAGGGGAAACGGGCGCCCGGGCCAGACCTCGGGGCCGTCGTCCTGATGCTCGCTGCTCATGGCGCTCCGTTGTTCGTCGGCTTGTCGGCGTCTGGCGTGGTCTCGGCCGGCCGCGGGCTCAGGAGCGCGCCGGCCAGAGCGGGCAGCACCACCTCGCCGGCGGTCAGCCGGACGCCGTTCCCGTGCGTGGCGAGGACGAGCTCGCGGTGACTCTCGCCGAGCGGCACCGCGACCTCGTGCGTGGCGAAGTTGCAGGCCAGGCGGTACGGCCCGCGGTCGACGGCCAGCCAGCGCGCGTCCTCGTCGTGGTCTGTGACGACCTCGTCGTCTGGCAGCTCGCGGCGCACGCGCAACAGTCTGGCGTACAGGTCCGCGACGGCCGGGTCTCGCTCGCGCGTGAGCTTGGAGCGCTCGAAGGTCGCGGGATCCTGCGGGTCGGGAACCTCCTTGCCGGCGAACTCGGCGAAGGCGGCGAACTCGCGCCGGCGCCCGTCGCGCGTGGCGATCGCGATCTCCTCGTCGATGTGGTCGGCGAAGAACTGGAACGGCGCCGGCTCGCCGTACTCCTCGCCCATGAAGAGCATCGGGGTGAACGGCGACAGCAGCGTGCAGAACGCCGCCAGCGGGCGCGCGTGCGCGGGCAGCCGGTCGCCGAAGGCGCGGTTTCCGACCTGGTCGTGGTTCTGGTCGAAGACGACGAACTGCGGCGGCGGGCGGTCGCCGGCGGGCGCGCCGAAGCGCCGCTTGCGAAACGTCGAGTAGGTTCCGTCGTGCACGAACGGCCGCCGGAACGCCTTCGCCAGGTCCGCGACCGCGCCGAACTCGGCGTAGTAGCCGGCGCTGTCGCCGGTGAGCAGGACGCGCAGCGCGTGATGGAAGTCGTCGGCCCACTGCGCGTCGTGGCCGAACCCGCCGAGCTCGCGCGGGCGGACGACCTTGGGGTCGTTGAGGCCCGACTCGGCGATCACGAGCGCGCCGGCGCGAGCGGCGTGCACGCGGTCGGCCAGTTGGGCCATGATCGGCACGGCGCCGGTGTCGTAGATCGCATGGATCGCGTCCAGGCGCAGGCCGTCGACGTGGAAGTCGCGGACCCAGCCCTCGGCGGACTGCAGCACCCACTCGCGGACGGGCTCTGAGTACTCGTCGTCGTAGTTGATCGCCTCTCCCCAGAACGTCGAGTAGCGCCCGGTGAAGTACGGACCGAACGCGGCGAGCGCCTGGTTGCCCGAGGCGCCGACGTGGTTGTAGACGACGTCGAGGATCACGCTCAGCCCGCTGCCGTGGGCGGCGTCGACGAGGCGCTGAAAGCCCTGCGGCCCGCCGTAGCTGGACTGCGCCGCCGACAGGTAGACGCCGTCGTAGCCCCAGCCGTGGCGACCGGGGAACTCGGCGATCGGCATGACCTCGATCGCGGTCACGCCGAGCTGCGCGAGGCCGGGCAGGTGCTCGATCGCCGCGTCGAAGGTCCCCTCGCCGGTGAACGTGCCGACGTGCAGCTCGTAGATCACGAGGTCCTCCAGCGAGTGCGGCGAGAACTCGTCGTCCGTCCACGCGAACGCCTTCGTGTCGACGATCCGCGACGGGCCGCGCAGACCGGCCGGCTGGTGGCGCGAGGCGGGGTCGGGCAGCTCGTCGTCGCGGTCCCCGTCGCCGAGCAGATACGCGTAGTCCTCGGCGCCGTGGGCGTCGATGCAGCCCTCGTGCACCCCCTCGCCGATGGACGTCAGCGCGTGCACGTCGTCGCCGACGCGGACGCGCACGTTCTCTGCGCCCAGCGCCCAGACGCGAAACTCGACGGCGTCGTCGTCGAGCGGGGTCGCGCCGAGCCGGCGCTCCCACGGATACGGCTCGGCGGCGGCTGACATCCGCCCCAAGGTACCCAGCGGCCGCCGCGCGGAACCCGCGCGCGGAGAAG
>JBKHXR010000005.1:0-34550 GCA_046565905.1 Thermoleophilia bacterium
ACGGCGCTCACCGAGGCCGGCTACGTCGGCGAGGACGTCGAGAACATCCTGCTCAAGCTCATCCAGGCGGCCGACTACGACGTCAAGAAGGCCGAGACCGGGATCATCTACATCGACGAGGTCGACAAGATCGCGCGCAAGGCCGACAACCCGTCGATCACGCGCGACGTCAGCGGTGAGGGCGTGCAGCAGGCGCTGCTGAAGATCCTCGAGGGGACGACCGCCTCGGTCCCGCCACAGGGTGGGCGCAAGCACCCCCACCAGGAGTTCCTGTCGATCGACACGACGAACGTCCTGTTCATCTGCGGCGGCGCCTTCGCGAACCTCGACAAGGTGATCGAGCGGCGGATCGGCTCCAAGGGCATCGGCTTCGGCGCCTCGATCAAGTCCAAGGCCGACAGCGACAAGGGCGAGCTGTTCGAGAAGACGCTGCCGGAGGACCTCGTCAACTACGGGCTGATCCCCGAGTTCATCGGCCGCCTGCCCGTCGTCAGCGCCGTCCATCAGCTCACGCGAGACGACCTGATCACGATCCTCACCGAGCCGCGCAACGCGCTCGTCAAGCAGTTCCAGCGCTTCTTCTCCTTCGACGGGATCGAGCTCGTGTTCTCGGACGACGCGCTCGTGTCGGTGGCCGAGAAGGCGCTCGCGCGCGAGACCGGGGCACGCGGCCTGCGCTCGATCATCGAGGAGGTCCTGCTCGAGGTTCAGTTCGAACTTCCCTCCCGGCGCGACGTCAAGAAGTGCGTGGTCACCAAGGAGACGATCGAGAAGGGCATCACGCCCACGCTCGTCACCGAGGCGGCCCCCGACGAGCAGCAGTCGCGCCGCGCCGAGTCCGCCTAGCGGCGCCGGGTCGCGCGCCTTTGCGGCCGGTCGACGGCAGCCGGCGACGACCGCAGCAGCACGACCGGCGTTCGCCCGGCCCGACGAGCCTGCCGGCCGCCGGCCGCAGCGCGACGGGTAGCATCCGCCGCATGCCAGCCCTCAGTCGCGTTCGCACGATGCCGTGGATCATGGTCTTCGAGCTCGCCGTCACGCTGCGCAGGCACTGGAAGCGCCTCGAGCCCGGCGAGCGCGCCGAGCTCGCTGCCCTGATCAAGAAGTCACAGGGCCGCCCGACGCGACTGGATGCGAGCGAGCGCCAGCGGGTCCGCCGGCTCGTCGCCAAGCTGGAGCCGGGTCAGATCGCGCGCAGCATGGTGCCGATCGGGCGGCGCGCCCGCAAGGCCCGCCGCCGCCTGTAGCGGGCGGGCCGTCGTCCGCGCCGGCTCGCGGCGGGCGCAGGGATCGTGTCGGTGTTCGACCCGCCCGTCTGGTCGGCCGGCGAGTCAGCCGGCCTTGCGCGCGACCACGCGCGCATACTGCGCCTCGTACGCCAGCCCGCCGTCGGTGGCGGTGTTCATCGAGCGCATGAGGTCGTCGACGTCGTCGAGGTAGGCCATGTAGCGCTCCTGCGACAGCGCGGCGCGAGCGGCGGCGACGAAGTTGTTGGAGTCCTCGGCCTCCTCGCGCGCGGCCGCGGCCGACGGCCAGCGCCAGTGCACGCTGCCCAGCTCGAAGTCGACATCGACGGCGTACGGCGAAAGGCGCGCGCGGCAGGTCTCCTCGTCGCCCCAGAGGTGCGGCGGCGGCGGCGCGTCCTGCGACTGCGGGAAGTACCGCGCCGCGACCTCGCCGAAGCGCGCCGCCGCCGAGTCGGGAGTCCAGCTCGTGAAGCCGACGCATCCGCCCGAGCGCGTCACGCGAAACGCCTCGGCGATCGCCACCTCCGGGCGGGGCGCGAACACCATGCCGAAGACCGAGAGCACGGCGTCGAACTTCCCGGTCGCGAACGGCAGGTCCTCGGCGTCGGCGACCGTCCAGGGGATCTCCCACTCGCCGAGCTCGTCGCAGCGCTGCTTCCCGGCGGCGACGAGGGCGGGCGTCAGGTCGCAGGCCTCGGGGCTCGCTCCCGACGCCGCGATCGCGAGCGCCACGTTGCCCGTTCCCGCGGCCACGTCGAGCGCGCGCATCCCCGGGCCCAGGCCGCACGCGGCGACGAGCTCGCGGGCGACACCCTCCAGGCGGCGCGCGGTGACCGAGTAGTCACCGGCCGACCAGAGGCGCCGCTGGCTCTCCTTGAACGCTGCGAGATCGGTGCTCATCGACGCTCCATAGACTCAGTCATTCTATGGGGGACCTTCAGGATCGCACACGATTTGAGCCTGCCGAGTTCGAGCCGCGCATCCTCGCGCGCTGGCTCGAGGACGGGTTCGTGCATCCTCCCGCCGCCGGCAGCGCGGGCGAGAACTTCGCGATCGCGATCCCGCCGCCGAACGTCACCGGCGCGCTGCACATGGGTCACGCGCTCAACGGAACGATCCAGGACGTCCTCGTGCGCTCCAACCGCATGCGCGGCAGGCGCACGAAATGGATCCTCGGGACCGACCATGCCGGCATCGCGACGCAGCGCCAGGTGGAGAAGCTGCTCGAGTCCGAGGGCATCTCGCGCAGCGAGCTCGGGCGCGAGCGGTTCGTCGAGCGCGTCTGGGAGTGGCGCGAGAAGTACGGCGGCCAGATCATCGAGCAGTTCAAGCGCCTGGGCGCGACCTGCGACTACGAGGACGAGCGCTTCACGCTTGACCCGCAGTACCACGAGGCGGTGCTGAAGGTCTTCGTCGAGCTCTACGAGCAGGGCCTCATCTACCGCGACAACTACATGGTCAACTGGGACCCGGGCCTGCGCTCGGCGATCTCCGACCTCGAGGTCGAGGACCGCGAGGGCGTCGTCGACACGCTGTACTCGATCGCCTACCCGCTCGCGTCGGGCGACGGCGAGGTGGTCGTCGCGACGGTCCGCCCCGAGACGATGCTCGCCGACACCGCGGTCGCGGTGCATCCAGACGACGAGCGCTACACGCAGCTCGTCGGACAGGAGGTCCTGCTGCCGCTCGTCGGCCGCCGCCTGCCGATCATCGCCGACGAGTACGTCAAGAGCGACTTCGGCACCGGCGCTCTGAAGATCACCCCGGGACATGATCCCAACGACTTCGAGATCGGCCGCCGCCACGGCCTGGAGGAGATCGGCGTCATCGGCGAGGACGGGCTGATGACGGCGGCCGCCGGCGAGCGCTACGCCGGCCTGACCGCGCTGGACGCCCGCGAGCGCGTCGTCGCCGACCTCGAGCAGCTCGACGCGATCCGCGGGCGCGAGGAGTACGTCCACACCGTGCCGTTCAGCCAGCGCTCGGGCGAGCGCGTCGAGCCGCTGATCTCGCTGCAGTGGTTCATGCGCATGGACGAGCTCGCCGGGCCGGCGATCGAGGCCGTCAGGTCCGGCCACGTGAAGATCCATCCGCAGTCGCAGTCGCGGCGCTACATCGAGTGGCTGCAGAACATCCGCCCGTGGTGCATCTCGCGGCAGCTGTGGTGGGGCCATCAGATCCCGGTCTGGTACCGCGGCGACGAGACCCATGTCGGTGCGGCGCCGCCGCAGGGAGACGGCTGGGAGCAGGACGCCGACGTGCTCGACACCTGGTTCTCCTCGGCGCTGTGGCCGTTCGCGACGCTCGGCTGGCCCCACAGAACGCCCGAGCTGCAGGCCTTCTACCCGACCGACGTGCTCTCGACGGGGCGCGACATCCTGTTTCTCTGGGTCGCGCGGATGGTGATGATGGGGCTGCGCTTCGCGGACGACATCCCCTTCGAGCACGTCTACGTGCACTCGATCATCCAGGCGCCCGACGGGCGGCGGATGTCGAAGTCGCTGGGCACGGGGATCGATCCGCTGGCGCTCGTCGAGGGCGGCCCGCGGCCACCGGTCTACGGCGGTCCGACCGGCTCGCCCGGCGACTTCCCCGCCTACGGCGCCGATGCCGTGCGCTTCGGCCTGCTGGCGATGTCCTCGACGCAGGACGTGCGCTTCAGCGAGGAGAAGGTGCAGCAGGGCCAGGCGCTCGCCAACAAGCTCTACAACGCGACGCGCTTCGTCGTGCTGCGCGTCGGCGAGGACGTCACGGCCGCGCCGCGGCCGCGGGCGGTGGAGGACCGCTGGATCCTGTCGCGCCTGCAGGCGATCAAGGCCGAGACACAGGCCCGCATCGACGGCTTCGACTTCGCGAAGGCGGCGCTCGGGCTCTACGACTTCATCTACGGCGAGCTGTGCGACTGGTACCTGGAGCTCGTCAAGCCGCGGTTGCCCGCCGACGCCGACGCGGAGGACCGCGCAGCGCTCGGCGCGACGCTGCTGCACGTGCTGCGCGAGACGCTGACGACCGCGCATCCCGTGATCCCCTTCGTCACCGAGGAGCTGTGGCGCCTGCTGCCCGGCAGCGAGGGCCTGCTGGCGACGAGCACGCTGCCGGCGTTCGACGCGGCGCTCGCCGATCCGGAGGCCGAGGCGGCGATGGAGCGCGCGATCGAGGCCGTCCGATCGCTGCGCGCCTGGCGCTACTCGGTCGGGGTGCGCGACGGCGCCGTGATCCCCGCCGTCCTGACGGCCGCCGGCTATGAGGCGACGGCCGAGCGCGTCGGCGCGCTCGCCCGCTTCTCGTTCGACGGCGCCGGAGGCGGGACGGAGGTCGCGAGCGTGCCGGTTCCCGGCGGCAGCGTCGCGGTGCTCGAATCCGGCGACGTCGACCTCGAGGCGGCCGGGCGGCGGCTGGACGAGCAGCGCGCGAAGCTGCGCGACGAGATCGCGCGCGCCGAGCGCAAGCTCGCCAACGAGGCGTTCGTCGCGAAGGCGCCGGCCGCCGTGGTGCAGGCCGAACGCGACAAGCTCGCGCGCCTGCGCGGCGAGCTGGAGTCGCTGTGAACGCCGCCGGGCGCGAGGCCGGCGCGATGGCTGGCTGGACGGCGCGCGACGCCGAGCGCTGGCTGCTGTCGCTCGAGCTCTTCGGCATGCGCTTCGGACTTGACCGGATGCGCCGGCTGATGACCGCGCTGGACTCGCCCAACGAGGCCTTCGCGACGATCCACGTCGTCGGGACGAACGGCAAGTCCTCGACGGTGCGGATGATCGCGGCACTGCTGTACCACCACGGCGTGCGGACGGGCGCCTACCTCTCGCCGCACCTCGTGTCGTTCAGCGAGCGCATCCGCGTCGGCGTGGACGACGTCTCGCACGAGCGGTTCGCGGCCGCCGTACAGCGCGCGCGGCGGGCGGCGGAGCTCGTCGATCGCACGCTGGAGGAGGACGACCGCGTCACTCAGTTCGAGGCGCTGACGGCGGCGGCCTACGCGCTGCTCGCCGACGCGCCGGTCGACGTCGCCGTCGTCGAGGCCGGGCTCGGCGGGCGCTGGGACGCGACGAACGTCATCGGCTCGGAGGTGGTGGTGCTCACGAACGTCGGACTCGAGCACACACGCTGGCTCGGCCCGACCGTCGAGGACATCGCGCGCGAGAAGCTCGCGGTCGTCTCGCCCGGCGCGACCCTCGTGCTGGGCGCGGACCTGCATCCGGCCGCCGAGCACGAGGCACAGGTCGTCGCCGAACGCCAGAGCGCCACGATCGTGCGCGCCGCCGCCGAGCCTCCGGCGGCGCTGCGCGACGGGCTGCGCGCGCGCGGCGACTTCCAGCGGCGCAACTTCGCCGTGGCGTGCGCCGCGACCGAGGCCCACCTCGGGCAGCTGGACGATGCGGCGGTGCGCGCGGCGGCCGCGTCGACCGTCGTGCCGGGCCGCTTCGAGGTCGTCCGTGGTGGTGGCGGCGGCGCCACGGAGATCGTGCTCGACGGGGCGCACAACGAGGGCGGGATCGCCGCGCTCGCGGAGACGCTGCCGGGCTTTCTGGCGGGCAGGCCGCTCGTCGCCGTCGTCTCGATCCTCGACGACAAGGACGCCGCCGCGATGCTCGGCGCGCTGCTGCCGCTGTGCGCGGGCGCCGTCTTCACGGCGAACGCCAACCCGCGAGCGCTGTCGCCGGCGACGCTGAACTCGCTCGCCGGCCAGATCGGCGCGCCGCCGGTGACCCGCGTCGAGGCGGATCCGAGGCGCGCCGTCGCGCTCGCCGGGAGGATCGCGCAACCGGACGGCGTCGTGCTCGCGACGGGCTCGATCTACCTCGTCGCCGACCTCATGCGTCCCGCCGGGGCGGGCCGCGCATCGACGCTGTGAAGCGCGAGGGACCATCTGCGCCGGCGCTGATCGCGGTCGTCGCGCTGATCGTGGCGCTCGTCATCCTCGTGTTCTTCGCGATCGGATACATCCTCGGCAGGATGTTTCTCTAGACGACCCCGTCGACGGACTGCGGTCGCCCTCCTGACGCGCGGCCACCCCGCCATCCCCGCCGACGGATAAGCTCCCGGCATCGTGCTAGCCGTCTTCGGCATCAACAGCGATGGGCTGAACCTCGCGGTCAACATGCTCATCCTGTTTCTCGTCGTCATCTACCTGGCGCTCGTGTACTGGACGTACATGGATGCGATCAGGCGGATCGAGGACCCGATGCTGGTGATCTGCGTGACGGTGGCATCGTTGTTCCCGTTCGTGGGGACGATCCTCTACGTCATCGTGCGGCCGCCCGAGTACCTCGAGGACGTCCGCGAGCGCGAGCTCGAGATGCAGGCCGCCGAGGCGCGCCTGCACGAGCTCAACTACATGCTGTGCGCGCACTGCGACTACGAGGTCAAGGAGGACTTCCTTCGCTGCCCGAACTGCATGCGCAAGCTGCGCGACCCGTGCGCGAGCTGCGCCCGTCCGCTGGACCCCACCTGGAAGCTCTGCCCGTACTGCGAGGCCGAGCCCGGCGACGTGTCGCGCCCGCCGCGGCTGCGCTCCGAAGCCTGAATCCGACCTGCCGAGGAGATTGATCGATGGACCGGACTCTCATCCTGGTCAAACCCGACGCGTTCGCGCGCCGGCTGACCGGCGAGATCATCGCCCGCTTTGAGCGCAAGGGCCTGCACCTCGCCGAGCTGAAGCTGATGACGCTCGACGAGCAGACCGCCAAGGCGCACTACGCCGAGCACGAGGGCAAGCCGTTCTTCGACGGCCTGGTCGCCTTCATCACCTCCGGCCCGCTCGTCGCGATGATCCTCGAGGGCCCGAACGCGATCGAGGCCGCGCGCCAGCTGATCGGCGCGACGAACGGCATCGAGGCCGCGCCCGGCTCGATCCGCGGCGACTACGCGCTCGAGGTGCGTCGCAACCTCGTGCACGGCTCCGACTCCCGCGAGTCGGCCGAGCGGGAGATCGCGATCTACTTCGGCGAGCAGTAGGCCGCCGCCGGCGCCCGTCACGGCGCCGGGGAGCGGCCCCCGCGCGGCGACCGGCGCCGCCGCGACGCCCCACTAGCCTGCCGCGCAGAGATGAGCCCGCCCGAACCCCTCGTCCTCGCGAGCCGCTCGCCGCAGCGCAGCGCGATCCTCAAGCAGCTTGGCATCCCGTTCGAGGTCCTGTACGTCGACGTCGACGAGCTCGCGGACGGCGACCCGGTCCGCGTCGCCGAGGCGAACGCGCTGCGCAAGGCCGCGGCCGGCGCCGCGCAGCGCCCGCAGCGTACGGTCCTCGGCGTCGACACCGTCGTCGCGCTCGATGGCGAGATCTTCGGCAAGCCGCCGACCGCGCAGGCCGCGATCGAGACCCTGAAGCGGCTGTCTGGTCGCACCCACGACGTCGTCAGCGGCCTCGCGCTCGCGAAATCGACGAACCCTCACGTTGTGCATGAGGTAACGAAGGTGGAGTTCCGAGTGCTCGGCGACGCGCTCGTCCACCGCTACGTCGAGACCGGCGAATGGTCCGGCAGAGCAGGCGGTTACGCGATACAGGGCATAGGCGCTGGCCTTGTTCGCCGGATAATGGGCGACTACCTGAACGTGGTCGGGCTACCGGTGGCGAAATTACTCGACCTCGACTTGACCCTTATGCTCAGGGAGAACTAGAGGGATGGCTTGGCGGCGGCCCCTCCGCCGCTAGACTCAGCGGCGGCGCCAGGCCCCGCGAGCACGGCTTGCACAGGGTCGAAAACGGCTTGGAGCCACCTCTTCAATGGGCTTCTTCAGTTACCTCACCGGATTCGGTGGCCGCGACATGGCCGTGGACCTGGGCACCGCGAACACGCTCGTCTACGTGCGCGGGCGCGGGATCGTCCTCAGCGAGCCGTCGGTGGTCGCGATCGACTCGCGCAGCGGCGAGGTGCACGCCGTCGGGATCGAGGCCAAGCGGATGCTCGGCCGGACACCGGGGACGATCTCGGCGATCCGGCCGCTGAAGGACGGCGTCATCGCCGACTTCGACGTCACCGAGGAGATGCTGCGTCACTTCATCCAGAAGGTGCATCAGAACCGCTGGGCGCACCCCCGCGTGGTCGTATGTGTTCCCTCCGGGGTGACCGGGGTCGAGAAGCGCGCCGTCGAGGAGGCGTGCCTGAGCGCGGGTGCGCGCCAGGCCTACCTCATCGAGGAGCCGATGGCCGCCGCGATCGGCGCCGGGCTGCCGGTCGGCGAGCCGACCGGATCGATGGTCGTCGACATCGGCGGCGGCACGAGCGAGGTCGCCGTCATCTCGCTCGGCGGGATCGTCGTCTCGCAGTCGATCAGGATCGGCGGCGACGAGCTCGACGAGGCGATCATCAACTACGCCAAGCGCGAGTACAAGCTGCTGATCGGCCAGCAGACCGCCGAGGAGGTCAAGCTGGAGATCGGCTCGGCGCACCCGATGGAGGAGGAGGTGCAGGCCGAGATCCGCGGGCGCGACATGGTGTCGGGCCTGCCCAAGACGGTCGTGCTCACCAGCGAGGAGATCCGCCAGGCGCTCGAGGAGCCGCTGTCGCAGATCATCGACGCCGTCAAGGAGACGCTCGACCGCACGCCTCCCGAGCTGTCGTCGGACATCATGGACCGCGGGATCATGCTCGCCGGCGGCGGATCGCTGCTGCAGGGCCTCGACGAGCGCCTGCGGGAGGAGACGCAGATGCCGTGCCACCTCGCCGAGTCGCCGCTGACGTGCGTGGCCGTCGGCTCGGGCCGATCGCTGGAGGAGTTCGAGGTCATCCACCGCACGAACCGCAACTCGACGAAGAACCGCCGCAAGCGGTACTAGAACCACTGCCTTGGAGTCAACGCTCGCGTGTACGACAAAACGGTCCGCCGGCGCCGGGCAGTCCTCGGACTGCTCGTCGCCTGCTCCCTGATCCTGCTCACCGCCTATTTCGGTGAAACCGGCGGCGGCGCGCTGCATGGCATCCAGCGCGGCACGAGCGAGGTCCTCAACCCGATCCAGGAAGGAGCCAGCCGCGCGCTCAAGCCGATCCGCGACCTGTTCGGGTGGTTCGGCGACACGATCGCGGCCAAGGGCCAGGTCGAGGAGCTGCGCAAGGAGCGCGACCGCCTGCGCAGCGAGCTGGCGACCAACGAGGTCCGCGAGTCCGACTACGACCGGCTCGCCAGCATGGTGCAGCTCGACGGCGCCCTCGGGCTGGAGGCCAAGGGGTTGAAGACCGGCCGCGTGATCTTCCAGTCGCCGACCGTCTGGTATGCGACCGTGCGCGTCGACAAGGGATCCGACGACGGCGTCGAGGTGGGACAGCCCGTGATCAACGAGCAGGCCCTGATCGGGCGCGTGACCGAGGTCTTCGGCGGCGCCGCCCAGGTCACGCTGATCACCGACACGACGATGAAGGTGCCCGCACGCGCCGGCCGGCGCGGCGAGTTCGGGATCGTCGAGGCGTCGAGCGCGGGCAATCCCAACGACCTCGTGATGAGGTTCACCAACCCCGGCGCGCAGATCCGGATCGGCGATCGCGTCGTCACGCGGGGCACGGAGCCCGAGGATCGCGCCGAATCGCTGTACCCCGTCGGCCTGCCGATCGGCGAGGTCAGGCGGATCGAGAACGAGGGCACCGACACGCAGGAGATCCACCTGCGCCCGTACGCCGACATGCGCAGGCTCGACTTCGTCCAGATCCTCACCAACCCGCGCGGGGGCGAGCGGTGACCGCGCCCGCACCGCAGCTGCTCGCGCGCCTGGCCGGCGTCGGCCTGCTCGGCGTCGTCGTGCAGACCGCGTTCATCTCGCAGCTGCCGATCGCCGGGTCCAACGCCGACCTGTCGCCGCTGCTCGTCATGGCGGTCGGGCTGCTCTGCGGCTCGCTGGCAGGCGGCTGCTTCGGCTTCGGCGTCGGCCTCTTCGTCGACGTCGTGTCGCTGCAGACGCTCGGCGTCTCGTCGCTCGTGCTGCTCGGCGTCGGCTACGGCGCGGGCCGCCTGCGCGAGGCGCGCGACCCGGAGGGCACGCTCGTGCCGATCGCCGTCGGCGCCGCCGCGACGCTGGCGTTCGGCATCGGCTTCGCGCTGCTGCAGTTCCTGCTCGGCGTCGACTCGCCCGTCAGCTGGCCGCTGCTGCGCCAGCTGCTGGCCACGCTCGTGATCAACACGCTGCTGGCGCTGCCGGTCTACGCGCTCGTACGACGCTCGCTGCAGGCGGCGCTGCCCGAGGATCCGCGCCGCCGGCGCCGGCGCGCCTACACGACCGGTGGCCTGAGCCCGCTCTCGCGCGGGATGGAGATCCGCCGATGATGATGGAGCCGACCGGCGAGCGCCGGACGCCGATCACGCCGCAGCTCGCGCTGCGCGTCGCGATCTTCGGCGGCGTCGCCCTCGCCCTCTTCGCGGTCGTCTTCTTCCGCCTCTGGTACCTCCAGGTGCTGTCGGGCGACAAGTACCTGGCGGAGGCCAGCAGCAACCGCGTCCGCGAGCTGCGCATCCAGGCCCCGCGGGGCAAGATCGTCGACCGCAACGGCAAGGTCATCGTCCGCAACCGCCAGGCGGTCGTCGTCGAGCTCGATCCGGCCAGGCTGCCCGACGCCGAACGTGAGGCGGCGGCGGCCTGGGGCAAGGAGGCCGGCGAGCGCGCCGCGCGGCCGAAGGGCAAGCGCGGCGACCCGATCCCCTACCCGCCGATCGCGACCAGGGCGCTCGAGGTGCGCTATCGCAACCTCGGCAAGGTCGTCGGCAAGTCCGCGCGCCAGATCCACCGCGAGGTCGTCCGCTCGCTCGTGCTGGTCCCGTACTCGGCGATCCGCATCAAGACCGACGTTCCGGAGTCGGTGCTGGCGCACATCTCCGAGCGCCCGGAGCGCTTTCCGGGCGTCAAGGTCGAGAAGACCTACCTGCGCGACTACCCGCACGACCAGCTCGCCGCCCAGATCCTCGGCACGGTCAACGAGATCACGCCGAAGGAGCTCAAGGACCCGCGCTACCGCGGCGTCAAGCAGGGGACGATCATCGGCCGCGACGGGCTGGAGCGCACGTACGACCGCTACCTGCGCGGCGTCGACGGCATCCAGCGCGTGCAGGTCGACGCATTCGGCCGGCCGGTTGCAAACGGTGCGCTCAAGCGCGAGGAGCCGATCGCCGGCCAGCGCCTGCGCCTCTCGCTCGACCTCTCCCTGCAGGCGACCGGGCAGCGTGCGATGTCGAACATCGGCGGCGGCAGGCCGGGCGCGTTCGTCGCACTGGACCCGCGCGACGGGCAGGTGCTCGGGATGGGCTCCTACCCGACGTTCGACCCGGCCGTCTTCACCAAGCCGATCACGCAGAAGCGCTACGAGCAGCTGGTGGGCGTCGGCGGCGTCGGGCCGTTGTTCAACCGCGCGATCTCCGGGCGCTATCCGACGGGCTCGACGTTCAAGGCGATCACGGCGATGGCCGGACTCGAGAAGGGCCTCGTCACGCCCGGCGCGGTGATCAACGACGAGGGCTGCATCCAGGTCGGCGAGGTCGAGCGCTGCAACGCCAAGAAGCAGCGCTACGGCGCGGTCGACCTCTCGCGCGCGATCCAGGTCTCCTCGGACATCTACTTCTACAAGCTGGGGATGAACGCCTTCTACAACAACGGCGACCGCGGCGACGTCGTGATCCAGCGCTACGCGCGCAAGCTCGGCTTCGGCAAGCCGACCGGCATCGACCTGCCCGGCGAGGACAGCGGCGTCGTCCCCGACAAGAGCTGGCGCGAGGAGCGCAACAAGGCCGAGATCGAATGCCGCAAGGACAAGAAGATCCCGCTGAACATCAACGTGTACGCCGCCGGAGCGCGGGGCTGCGGGATCGCCGACGGGCGCCCCTACAACCTCGGCGACACCGTCAACATCGCGATCGGCCAGGGCGATCTGCAGGCGACGCCGCTGCAGCTCGCGGTCGCCTACGCGGCGATCCAGAACAGGGGTCGCGTCGTGGTGCCGCACCTCGGCCTCGAGATCGAGCGCGCCAACGGCGAGCTCGTCCAGCGCATCGAGCGCGACCCGGCGCGCCGGATCAAGATGGACGAGGACGATCGCCGGGCCGTCGCCGAGGGGCTGCGCCGCGCCGCCGGCGAGCCCGGCGGGACCTCGACCGACGTCTTCGCCGGTTGGCCGCACGGTCAGCTGCCGATCTACGGCAAGACGGGAACCGCGCAGACGCCCAAGGGCGACCAGTCCTGGTACGTCGCCTACGTCCCCGCCAAGCGTCCGATCGTCGTCGCCGTGACCGTCGAGCGCGGCGGCTTCGGCGCCGAGACCGCGGCGCCGATCGCCTGCCGGATGCTCGCCGACTTCTACGACGTGAAGACCGCCGCCTGCGCCCGCGGCGCATCCGCGACGCAATGAACGAGCCGCCCGCCACGCGCCTGCCCGCCGGGCTGCGCCTGCCCTTCGATCCGCTGCTGGCGTTGGCCGCCGTCGGGCTGATGGCCGCGTCGCTCGTTACCCTCAACGCATCGACGAGCACAGACGTCCCGGGCGATCCGCACTACTACGTCACGCGGCAATGCGTGTTCTTCGTCGTCGGCACGCTGATCGCGATCGTCCTGAGCCGGATCGACTACTCGCGGCTGCGCGAGCTGAAGTACGGGATCTACGGGCTGATGATCGCCGGCCTGCTGCTCGTCGCGGTCTTCGGCGGAAACACCCGCGGGTCGCGCCGCGCGATCCAGCTGCCGTTCTTCGAGGTGCAGGCCTCCGAGCTGGGCAAGGTGCTGCTGGTCGCGGCGCTGGCGGCCTTCGTCGTGGACCGGTCGCGGCGTCTGGGCGAGCGCGACACGACGGCGCGGCTCGTGCTCGTGGCGATGATCCCCGCGATCTTCGTGATGTCCTCCGATCTCGGCTCCGGGCTCGTCTACATCGCGATCCTCTTCGCCGTCCTCTTCATCGCCGGGGTGTCCTGGCGGCACTTCGCCGGGCTGCTGACGCTGGGCGTCGTGTCGATCACGCTCGTGCTCGTGGCGGGCCCGGCGCTCGGCGTCACGGTGCTCGAGAAGTACCAGGTCGAGCGCCTGACGTCGTTCCTGGAGCCGTCGGCGGTAGCCGGCGACGCCGGCTACCAGCAGAACCAGTCGCGGATCGCGATCGGCTCCGGCCAGAAGACCGGGCGCGGCGACCGCGCGACCCAGTCGACCCTGAACTTCCTGCCCGAGGACCGCACCGACTTCGCGTTCGCCGTGGTGGGCGAGCGCTGGGGCTTCGCCGGCGCGGGACTCGTCCTCTCGCTGTACGCGCTGCTGATCTGGCGCGGTCTGCGGATTCTCACCGTGGCCAAGAACCTCTACGGCGCGCTGATCGCCGGAGGCATCGTGGCCATGCTCCTGTTCCAAGTCTTCATCAACGTCGGCATGAACGTGGGAATCATGCCCATCACCGGCATCCCGCTGCCGCTTCTCTCATACGGCGGCAGCTCGGTGCTTTCCACACTCTTGGCCATCGGCCTGTTGCAGTCGATCTATGCGCAAGGGCGCTTTGCGGCTGCAGCCAAACGCCGGAGCCTCCCATTCTGAACAAAGGATTCGTTCCCAATGAAGAAGCAAGTGCTGGTCAGCGTCGACCGTGGGGAAACACGTGTCGCGCTGCTGGAAGCGACCGGTAACCCGGGCGCGGCGAAGAAGCCGACGCGCTCCAAGAAGCTCGACCCCGCCGACGGCTACCGCGTGGCGGAGCTGTACTTCGAGCGCCGCGGCGCGCGCTCGATCGTCGGCAACATCTACAAGGGCAAGGTCGACAACGTCCTCGCCGGCCTGGAGGCCGCGTTCGTCGACATCGGCCTGGACAAGAACGGCTTCCTGCACGTCGACGAGATCGTCGTGCCCGGCGTCGAGGTCAGCCGCCGCGGCCGCGGCGGCAAGGAGGGCGGCTCGAAGATCACCGAGCTGATCAAGCCCGGCCAGGAGATCGTCGTGCAGGTCGTCAAGGACCCGCTGAAGAGCAAGGGCGCGCGGCTGTCGATGGAGGTCACCGTCGCCGGGCGCTACATGGTCTACGCGCCGATGGGGGAGGGCGTCGGCGTGTCGCGCCGCCTCGACGACCGCGAGCGCGAGCGCCTGCGCCGCGAGACCAAGGGGCTGGACCTGCAGGGCGGCGGCGCGATCATCCGCACCGCGGCCAGCGGCGCCAAGCGCGAGGACTTCCAGCGCGAGCTGCAGTACCTCTTCAAGCTCCACGAGGTGCTCCAGAAGCGCGTCGAGGAGACGCCCGCGCCCGGCCTGGTCTTCCAGGAGGCCGACCTCTCGGTGCGCGTCGTGCGCGACATCTTCTCCGAGCACTTCGAGCGCGCGATCGTCGACGACCCCAAGCAGCACCAGCGGCTCGTCTCCTTCTTCACGCGCACGGCGCCCGAGCTCGTCGACCGCGTCGAGCTCTACGACGAGAAGCAGCCGCTGTTCGAGGCCTACGGCGTCGAGAAGGTCATCGACGGGCTGATGACGCGCCGCGTCGACCTTCCCAGCGGCGGCTACCTGATCATCGACTACGCCGAGGCGCTGACCGTCATCGACGTCAACTCCGGCTCCTTCATCGGGCGCGGCAAGGGCGCGCGCCTGGAGGACACGATCACGACGACGAACCTCGAGGCCGCCGAGGAGGTCGTCAACCAGCTGCGCCTGCGTGACATCGGCGGGATCATCGTCATCGACTTCATCGACATGGCGCGCGCACGCAACCGCGACGCCGTCCTGAAGACCTTGCGCAAGACGCTCGACGACGACCGCACGAAGACCTTCACGGCCGAGATCTCCAAGCTCGGGCTCGTCGAGATGACGCGCCAGAACGTCACCGAGGGCGTGCGCGAGATCATCTCGCGGCCGTGCCCGACGTGCAACGGCGACGGCGTGATCAAGTCCGAGGACACGATCGCGATCGAGTTCGAGCGCCGGCTGCGGGTGCTCGCCAAGAAGGCCCCCAAGAAGCACGAGGCGTTTCTCGTGCAGATGAACCCGCGCGTCAGCCAGGTCTTCACCGGCAACGCCAAGCGGGTCCTGCGCGCGCTCGAGGAGGAGACGGGCCGGCGCTTTCACTTCACCGGCTCCGAGGGCCTGCCGATCGACTACTTCGACATCGTGATGGAGGGCTCGCGCGACGAGGTCATGGAGCGCGCCGTGCCGTTTCGCGAGGGCGACGAGGTGCTCGTCCACATCGTCGAGCCGCACATGTACGACGTCGACGACGCCGTCGCCAAGATCGACGGCTACATCATCTCCGTCGCGGGCGGCGGTCGCTTCGTCGGCGCCAAGCGGCTGGTGCGCATCGAGCATGCCGGGCGTACGTCGGTGACGGCGACGATGCTCGACGTGCCGGAAAAGCCGGAGTCCAAGGGGCCCAGCGAGCCGAAGGCAGCCAAGGAGCCCCGGTCCGCGAAGCCCAAGGCGGCGGCGAAGGACCCCAAACCGGCGGCGAAGGACCCCAAGGCGGCGGCGAAGGACCCCACGGTCGCCGGGCAGCCCGGCGAGCCGGAGGACGACGCCGAGAACGGTGACGGCGACGATGGCGTAGAATCGACGACTCGGCGCCGCGGTCGCAGAGGCGGACGGCGCCGTTCGCGCGCGACGACCGAACCCAGCGCGACACCTGCTCCGGAAAGCTGAACGACTCCTTCACCATGCCCTACGCAATCGTCAAGACCGGCGGCAAGCAGTACCGCGTCGAGCAGGGCCAGACCCTGCTCGTCGAGCGGCTGGCCGACGAGGAGGGCGCGACCGTCGCGCTCCAGCCGCTGCTGTACGCCGCCGACGAAGCCGTCTTCGACGCCGACGGCCTGAAGAAGGTCTCCGTCAAGGCGCGGATCGTCGGCCACGAGCGCGGCGAGAAGCTGCGCGTGTTCAAGTTCAAGCCCAAGCGCGGCTACAAGCGGACGACGGGACACCGTCAGGAGCTCACGCGCCTGGAGATCACGGAGCTGTCCGTGGCGGCGAAGTCCAAATCAGAGCGCGGGGCCGCCGGGCGCTCCGCGGAGGGATCCTCCTAATGGCACACAAGAAGGGCCTCGGCTCCTCGCGCAACGGGCGCGACTCCAACGCACAGCGGCTCGGCGTCAAGACGTTCGCCGGCCAGACCGTCACGGGCGGCGAGATCATCGTGCGCCAGCGCGGCACGCGCTTCCGCCCCGGCGAGGGCGTCGGCATCGGCAAGGACGACACGCTCTACGCGCGCTCGCCCGGCACCGTCGTCTTCGGCATGCAGCGCGGCAAGCGCGTCGTCTCGATCGCCCCGCCCGACGCCGGGTAGCCGTTGTCGGCGCGGGATCTCGCCCGCGTGCTCGCCGGCGGTCGGATCGCGATCGCCGCCGGCCTGCTCGCCGCGCCGCGCCTGTCGCTGGGAATGTGGATCGGCCGTGACGCCGCCGCTGCAGGCGTCGCGCCGGTCGGCCGCGCCCTGGGCATCCGCGAGCTCGTGCTCGGCGGGATGCTGCTGCACACGATCGACCGGCCGCAGGCCGGGCCGCGCTGGCTGCGTGCCGTGGCGGCCTGCGACGCGGTCGACCTCGTCGCGACCGTCGCCGCGCGCCGCGCGCTGCCCGCCTACAGCCGCCCGCTGATCGTCGCGATGGCGGGCGCCGCGACCGCCGGCCAGCTCTGGGCCGCGCGAGAGATCGCGGCCGGCGAGGCGCAGGAGCAGCCGGACGCCACGGCCTGATCAAGCTTGGGAACGACGCGGGGCCGCCACGAGTGGCGGCCCCGGTGGACGCTGGACGAGGGCTCTGCGATCGCCTGATCCTCCTCGAGGATCATCGATCGGGCCCCTTGATCACCTGCCGCCGCCGAAGGGCAGGAAGCTGGGGATCGGCAGACCGCTGGGGATCGGCAGGTTGGCCGGGATCGGCAGGTTGCTCGGGATCGGCAGGCCGGAGGTGACGCCACCGGGTCCCGTCGTTCCCGGGGAAGTCGTGCCGCCGCCGAAGATGCCCTGGAGGATCCCGGTGACGCGGTTGATCGCGTTCTGGACGGGACCCTGTGCCGGGCCCGGCAGGCCTGCGACGAGGCTCTGGAGGCGGTCGACGCCGGTGAACATGGCGCCGGTCGCGGTCGTCAGCGCGGCGGTGAGCGCCGGCTTGGCGGCATCGGACAGCTGATCGGACTTCATCGCGTTGACGATGTCGACGACCTCGTCCTGGCCGTCGCCGGAGATCGCGGCGATCGCCTTCGCGATGCCGGCCTGCGCCTGCACGGGAAGCTTCGCCAGGAGGCCGGTCAGCGTGCTGAGCGCCTTCTCGCGGCCGTTGACGTTCTGGCTGATCGCGTTGGCCATGTCGACCTGTGCGTCACCGGCGACCTCGTCGACGAGCGCGGCGTAGGTCTCGACGTTCGCGTCGCGCTGCTTGGCGACCATCCGCAGCGCCGACGCCTTTGCGCTGCGGCCGCGAACGCGACCGGCCTCGCGCGTCGCCGCCTGCGTCTGACGCCGGTTCTTGACCATCTGGATCGCCGCGGCGGCGTCCTGGTTGTGCTTGACGCGCTCGGCGACCATCGTCAGGGCCTGATCGGCGCTGCGGATGTGCGCCCGGACGCTCTGCGTCGAGGACTTCTGGTGTGCGGCCGCGGTGGCCGGCACTGCCAGCACTGCTGTCGCCGCGAGCGCGGCCGTCAGCTTGGAGTGGTTCATGGTGTGCCTCCGTTGGCAACTGGGCGACCTCGCGGCGCGAGGTCCCTGGTTTTGCGCCCCCGCCTCGCGGCGGGTTTGCCTTTGTCGTGAGGTCCTTCACGGGTTACAACGGGGCCGCGCGGCGCCGGTAAGGGCCTAGCGGCGAAAATCTTCGGAGATCAGCGCGCACGCGGGGCCGCGATCGCGTCCGTCCGTGCGGGTGCGGGTGCGGGTGCGGGTGCAGGGGCCGGTGCCGGCGTGGGGACGGGTACGTTCGTGGGCAGGGGAGCGGTCGTCGGGGCCGGGGTGGTCGCGGGGATCGGTGCCGTAGCCGGTGCGGTCGCAGGACGTGTCGCGGGAACCTCGCGAGCCGCAGGCGCGGGCACGGTCTGCGGTCGCCGTCCCGCACCGTCCTCGCCGGCGCTGTCCGCGGCCGGTCGGGCGGGAGCGTCGGTCTCGGATGCGGGCTGCCGGCTGGGCGACGACGCCGGCGCGGGAGCCGACCGGGTGGACGGCCGCTGCGCGGACCCGCCGGCCGCGTCCGTGCGGTCGTCCTCGGCCGCCGCCTCGCGCGCCGATCCGGAGCCGGAGGCGGCGGGCTTCGCCGCGCGAACGGCGGCGGCGTCCGCGCCACGACGCGCCGCGACCGGCGAGCTCGTGCGGTTGGCTGGTGCTGTGCTCTGCCGCGTGATCGGTGTGCCGTCCGATCGCTGGACGGGTCCGTCGGGCGCGACGTAGATGGCGCCGCCGGCGGCGCCGCCCGCGAGCACCGCGACGGTGGCGACCTTGGCGGCGCCCAGCGAGAATGCGCTGCCGGTCTGCGCGCCCGCGCCGAGGCCGGCGAGCAGGCCGCCGCCGCCGCCCTGGCCTGCGCCTCCGCCGAGCAGGCCGTGCAGGATCGTGGCGGCCGCGGCCAGCGGAAGCGGCGGTGCAAGCGCAGCGAGGTGGGCGGGGCGATGGCGCAGCGCCGCCGCGAAGTCGCGGCAGCCCGCGCAGGCGCGCAGATGCCCGCGCAGCTTCATGCCCCGCAGCGTCCGACGATCGCCGTCGGAGAGGGCGCGGCGCGCGACGTCACAGTCCATCGCTCGTCCCTCCTCCATGGCCTGCAGCGCGCAACGGGCTTCGTAGACGCTCTGCTTGGCGGCCGTGGCGCTGATCTGCAGGGCGCCCGCGACGTCGGCGAACGCCAGTCCGCCGAGCTCGCGCATCAGCAGCGCGCCGCGCTGCTGATCGGAGAGCTCGCCCAGATCGGCGGTCAGGTCGCGCAGGCGCTCGCGCGACTCCGCGATCGTGTCGGCCGCCGGATCGCCGACCTCCGCGGCCGCGTCGAGCGTGCTGTCGCCGCGGCGTGCGCGCAGCAGCGAGACCGATTCGTTGTGCGCGATCCGGTACAGCCACGGCTTCAGCGCGATCGTCCGCGTCTCGCCCGGCAGCGCGCCGAGCGCCTTGAGCATCGTGCTCTGCAGCGCATCGGCGGCGTCGTGACCGTTGCCGACGATCGAGTGGCAGTAGCGATGCAGCGCCTGGTGATGGCGCTCGAAGATCACCGCGAACGCCGCCTCGCTGCCCTTGGCGGCCCAGCGCGCGAGACGCTCGTCGGAGAGCAGCTTCAGCGCCGCCACAGGGGGCTGGAGCGCGGACGTTGCCGATGGGACGCTGACGGTCTTCATGCACTGCCTATCGGCAACGCGACGGGATCGCGAAAGTCAGGGGATACCGACAGGGAAGGCGCGATGCCTAAGGGCCGGCAGGTTGCGGGCACAGACCGCACGCGTGCGCCCGGGTTGATCGGATGCGCCGTCGCGGCGCTGATCTCGGTGACCTCGGGAGTGAGCATGTTCGCAGTCGACCGCCGACATGAGAGGGGGCCGGGCGTGTGCCCGGCCCCCTCTGTCGCTGCTGGACGTTGCCGCAGGCTACGCGCTGGGCGGTCCGGCGGGGATGCTGCTGGGCGGACCGCCGGGCGTGGTCGCCGGTACGCCGCCGGGGGTGGTGGTGGGTGCGCCGCCGGGGATGCCGGCGGGCGGTCCGGTCGGGTGGTTGTCGCGCATGCCCTGGGCGTCGGTGCGCGCCTGGGCGACGATCTTGCTGACGAAGTCACGCACGAACGACGGCATGCGGCTGTTGAAGCGGCTGAGGATGTCGGCGACCGAGCCGTGCTCTGCCGTCACGTTGTCATAGGCCTTCTGCAGCCCCTGCTTGCTCTCGGCGGGCATGTCGGGGCTGGCGATCAGCGCCGCGAGGATCGTGGCGGCGTCGGTCTGACCCTCGACGTCGGTCTTCAGCGTGGAGACGACGCGGCGCTTGTTGGCCTTCGAGACGTGGCTGCTGCGCAGCGCCGTGCTCATCGCGCTGACTTCGTCGACACGGTCGGTCGAGAGGTTGGCGATCGCCTTGGCGATCCCGCTGCGGGCCTGCTCGGGAACCTGCGCGAGCAGCTGGGTGAGGATCGCGATCGCCTTCTCGCGTCCCTTCGTGTCGGCGCGTGCGGCGGCCGCGATCCTGCTCTCGTCGCGTCCGTCGGCGCGGCGCAGCGCCCTGGTCAGCGTCTCGATGTTCTGATCCTGCTGGGCTGCGAGCAGTGCCTGCGCGCGAGCGGCCTGGCCGTGCTCGCTGGGGCTGCCGGCCTGACGGCGCGCCGTGGCGGCGTCGGCCTTCGCGAGGCCCATCTCCCTGCGGCTCTTGGCGTAGGCGACGCGCGCCTTGCGGTCGCTGTTGTTCTGGAAGAGCACGACGGCGCGATCAAGCGCGGCGTCGGCGCGGTCGGTGTGGGCACGAACCTGGTTGACGGCTGTGCTGATGTCGGCGGCGTTGGCGCCGGCCGGTAGCGCCAGCGCGCCGCAGGCGATCAGCGAGCACGCGCCGATACGAAGATGAGAGGACACAGAGAGCTCCTTGCGGTCGAGGTGGAAGCTCTGCCCAGCGCCGAGCGACCTTTCAAGGCCTGCAACGCAGCGATCTGCCCCGCGTAAGGACCGATCGGCATGTCTGGACGTCTGTATGAGTCCAAACTCGTCCGGCGACATGGGGTTCGCTCGACGACGGCACGAGGAAGCGCCGGACGCGGATCTCTCGCCCCGCCGGCGGCGGCGCTGCGGTTGCTGTCCGCCGAGCGGCTCGCGCGCCCGGACTGACAGGCGCCCGCCGCGAACCCCGCTCCGAGCTCGCCTACGTCGGCGGACGCCGCCGACCTGCGGGCGGTGACGCGCGAAGAGCCGCGCGACACGGGGCTCATCGCATGTCACCACGACGCGTCGTCGAGCGGAGCGTGACCTGCGAGCGCTGCCCCGCTCGAGCGGCGACCGTGGCCCGCCCGGCGGCGAGGGCCGACAGCGCCTTGCGGCCGTTCTTCGTCACGCACAGCTTCCACCAGACGCGTGCGGCGTTGATCTCGCCGCGCAGCAGGACGCGCGTGCCCCTCCAGCGCGTGTGCCGCGCCGCATCTCGCGCTGGCCTCCGACGCGCGAGGCAACGCAACGCGTCTCGCAGCCTGCGCGGTCCGATCTCGGCAAGAGAGCGGCCGACCCGCGGGCAGCGCGTCCGCCGGGCGATGCGCTCCGCCTTGCGATCGGACACGGCGCGGTCGGCAAACGCCGCAAGAGCGGAGCTGTAGCGAGTCAGTCCGGAGGCCGAGACGCTGCCGTGAACGAACCGGCTGGATCGATCGCCGGACTGGAGCTCGACGATCTCGATCGTGGAACGCGCCGCCTGCATGCGGCGGGCATGCTGCGCGGAGACGATCGGGTCGTCGCGTTCGTGCAGGAGCATCGTGTCCGCGCTGATCGTCGGTGCCAGCGTCACGGGATCCCAGCGTGAGAGGTCGCCGAGCGTCGTCCCGAAGGACCGTGTCGCCTGGCTGGCGACGAGCTTGACCAGGCCGTCCGCGCTGCTCGCTGCCTCAGCCTGATAGAGCGGCAGATCGGTTGGCGCGCCGATGCCGATGACGCAGCGGATCGCCCTCAGCCGCGATGCTGCGACGAGCGCGAGATGTGCGCCCGCCGACTCGCCGTAGAGACACAGCGGTCCTTCACCGGTGCGGCGGGCCAGCTCGGTGCCGACGGCAGCGAGAACGTCCTGCAGGCCGGGCGCGCCCGCGTGGTAGTCGATCGACACGACGCGCCACCCCCGGCGCAGGAACAAGGCACCGGGGCGGGCCATGAGCTGATGCTGCGCCGCCGCGTCGTGTCCGGCCCAACCGCCGGCGTGGACCATGATCAGCGTGCCCTGCGCGGGACCGACCGGGTCGGCGCTGACGGGACCGGCGACCGGCGCGACGCCGTCGCGTGGAGCGGGCGGCAGCGGCGCTGCCGTGGCCGGCGTGGCGCCGGTGACGGGTGCCAGCATCGCGGCGGCGATCATCGCCACCGCGCAGCGGCGCGATGCAGGTGACATGAGACACTCGCAGTCCGAGACGACGGTTGTGCCGCCACGCCGCACCGCGAGGCGAGGATGTTGGTTCCAGCACCCCCGGGGACCGAGCCGTCAGGGGCAGATCGAGACGCGCGCCGTCAGCCGGGGTCCGCGTGCTGGGAGGGATTCGTCCTGATCATCGTGCTCCTTCGGTAGCCGGGCGCCCTGCGAACAGGTCCCAGGCTTTGCGTCCCCGCCTCGCGACGGGTTTGCCGTTGTCGGTGAGTTCTGTACGACGACAACGCCGGCGGCGCGCAGATGTAAGGAGATTTCGACGCGTCAGCCTTGCGCCCGGCTCAGGCGCGACAGCGAGCCAGCGGGTCGCCGCGAGCGCGGCTCGAGTCGCTCAGGGAACGTCGAGGACCTGGAACGAGCGCATCTCGCCGCGGATCCGGCGTGGCTCGTAGCCGGTGAACAGCACGTAGGAGTGCAGCGTGCCGTCGCGGCCGGCGATGTCGCTGCGGACGTCGGCGGGCAGCGAGCTGTCGAGCTGCCAGCGGCCGTTGCGGATCCGCGCGCTCACCTCGTGACTGCGTCCTCGCCCGGCGCGCGACCAGTCCAGCTGCACGCGGACGACGCCGCGGGCGCGCGGTGAGACCGTGCCGCGAGCGATCAGACGGCCGCCTGACAGCCGCGGTCGTTGCGCCGCGAGCTCCGCGTGGCGGGCGGCGGCGCGCAGGCGGACCTCCTGCGGACGCGTCCGGTCGTTGCCCGGGTAGCGCAGCGTGACGATGCCGGTCGCCGACCGTGCCTGCGCGCGCGCGATGCTGCGCGTGATGCGCAGCCGGTCGCTGCCCGGCTGGATCGGCTGCCTGAAGCGCGTGAGCACCCCGGCGGCGCGGAACGTCACGCTGACCGCGCCTGTCGCGCGGCGGCTGATCGGCGCCACGAGATCGAGCACGCGCCGGTCCGTGCGCACGCGGGCACGGGCGACCTGGAGCTTGGCGGCGTCCTTGGCGGGCACGGAGGCTGCCGGCTGCCGTTCGTCGGGCGCGCGGCCGGCCGGGGCGGCGGCGACGACGGCGGGCTGCGCCGGCGCGACCGTCGCCGCGGCCTTCGGCGCAGGCGTCAGGTCGGCGGCCGGAGGCTCGGTTGCAGGGCCGGGGTCGATCGTGAACGTGCGCGGCGCGGTCGTGGCCTCGTCGCCGCCGGCCGCGGCCTGACGTGCGCGCGCGCTGTAGGTGCCGGGCGCGAGCGCCAGGTCGGCGGGAAGGGTGAACGACCATGCGCCGCCGCTGCGCGTCGCCTGGAGCTGGCGGACGCTCGTCCCGCTGCCGTCTGCTGCGGCGAAGACGTCGACGTCGACGACGGCGGCGTCGCCGTCGGCGTCACCGGCCAGTCCGGAGAAGGTCGGCGTGCTGTCGGCGCTCGTGCTGCCATCTGCGGGCTCGGTCAGGCTGACGGCGGGCAGCGGCGCGCGCGGCGCGACGAGGTGCCCGAAGTACCGGTTGGCGCTGGGGCGCAGCGGGTCGCCGACGAACCCGTAGCCGGCGTCGGTCGTGCTGCGCGCGCCGGCGTCGCCGTGCATGCGGGCGATGATCTGGGCGGGCGTCAGGCGTGCGCAGGGACCGCTCGTGCCGCCCTCTCCCATGCACAGCGCGACGGCGCCGGCGACGTGCGGGGTCGCCATGCTCGTGCCCGACAGCGTGCCGTGGCCGCCGCCGGGCAACGTCGACCGGATGCAGCTGCCGGGCGCGGCCACGGTGTGCGCGGATGCGGCCGTCGTGAGCGCGTAGTTCGAGTAGTCGGCGTAGCTGTCGTCGGCCGACGAGCAGCTGGAACCGAGGCCGCCGGAGCGCCCGTCGGTGTCCGACATCGCGGTCACGGTCAGCACCTCCGGGTAGGCCGCCGGGACATCGGGCTGCGGCGCGTAGTCGAAGTCCCAGCCGCTGTTGCCTGCCGCGGCGACGTACGTGACGCCGGCCCGCGTCGACGCGCAGACGGCCTGGTGCATCGGGTCGCTGGTCGTGGCGCACGAGCTCACGGGATCGCCGGTCGCGCCGAGGCTCATGTTCGCGACGCGAACGTCGTTGCCGGCGATCGCGTCGCTCAGCGTGCCCGTGACCCAGTCGATGCCGCAGATGACCTGGGAGATCGTCCCCGATCCCTCTGCGTCGAGCACCTTCACGGCGTAGACCCTGGTGCCCGGCGCGACGCCGGTCACGCCGGCGCCCTGGTTGCGTGCGGCGATCGTGCCGGCGACATGCGTGCCGTGCCCGTTGTCGTCGTCGGCCGCTGCGCCGGGGGTGACGCAGTTGCGGCCCTGGGCCGCGTCGAGATCCGGATGGTCGAGGTCGATTCCGCTGTCGATCACCGCGACGTTGACGCTGCTGCGCTCGCGCGTCGTCGTTGCCGTGGCGGTCCCGATCCGGCGCGTGCCGGTCGGCGGCAGCGGCTCGCCCGCTGCCAGCGGCACGCGCGCCGCCGCGGTCACGATGCGGTCGGGCGTCACCGAAGCGACGGCGGGGTCGCTGCGCAGCCGCTCGGCCTGCTCAGCCGTCAGCGTCGCTGCGAAGCCGCTGACGGCGCGTGAGTAACGCAGCCGGGCGCGAAAGCCCTGCGCGCGCTCGCGTCGCGCGGTGGCCGCGGCGCCGTCGTCGATGCTCTGGTCGTAGAGCACGATGTAGCGCCCCGCGACCGGCGAGTCCCCGGCACCGGCGGAGGGCCCCGCGCGGGCGTCGCTCGCGAACACCATGACGGCGACGAGCAGCACACCACAAGCCGTGACCCGGAAGCGCCCCACGCCTGCATCATCGGTCGTGCCGGCCCGCGGGGTGTAGCGCCGGGTCCGCCGCTCGACGGATGGACGGACGCCGCCTCCCGGCGCGCCCGGGCGCCGGCTCAGGTCGGCTGGCTGACCGGGCGGATCAGGATCTCGTTGACGTCGACGTGCGGCGGCTGCCCGACGGCGTACATGACCGCGCGGGCGATGTCGTCGGGCTGCAGGGCGTTGGCGACGGGGTTGTCGAAGAACGGCGTGTCGACCATCCCCGGCTCGATCGACGTCACGCGCACGCCGGTGTCGTTGAGCTCCTGGCGCGCCGACTCGGCCATCGCCGTGACGGCGTGCTTCGTGGCGCTGTAGAGCGAGCCCTGCAGCGCGCGGCGTCCGGCGACCGAGCTCGTCAGCAGCAGGTGGCCGCGTGCCTCGGTCAGCGCGGGGAGCGTCGCGCGGATCGTGAACGCGCAGCCCAGGACGTTCGTCAGCACCATCTCGCGCCAGTGCTCGGGCGTCTCCCTGAGAAAGCCGCGGGCGGCTCCGAACCCGGCGTTGGCGAAGGCGACGTCGATCCGCCCGAAGGCGTCCAGCGCCGCCCGCACCATCGCCTCCTGCTGCGCGAAGTCCGTCACGTCGCAGGTGACGGAGATCGCCCTGGCGTCGCCGCCGAGCGCGCCGGCGAGCGTGTCCAGCTTGTCCGTCGAGCGCGCCGCCAGCACGACGCGGTAGCCGGCGCCGGCGGCGTGCCGCGCGGTCGCGGCACCGATGCCGCTCGAGGCGCCGGTGATGAGGAATACGGGATCGTCGGCCATGGAAGCTCCTTGTCGTCGCAGGTGCGCGCGGCGGGCAACCGCTACCGGCCCCAGCTCCTACCCCGTGCTGCGGCCGGCGATGTCGGATCGGGCTGCGGCGGGGGCGGAGGGTGGCGCTCGAGCCAGAGCTTCGCCGCCGCGGTCGCGTCGCGCGCGATCTGCGCCACCGGCGTGCCCGGCACGGGCGGCTCGAGGACGCCGAGCTCGACGAGGTGCCTGACCATCGACTGCAGCGGCGAGTGCGCGTAGGACCACGGCTCGGGGAAGGCGTCGCCGGGGGCGGCCTGCGCGACCCACTCGACAAGCAGCCGGTCGCTCAGCCTGATCGGGTCGGGGGCGCCCGCGAACTGCGGTGTCACGCGGCGCTCGATACGGGGTGATCCATGGTCGCCGCCGATCATGCCACGTGGCGCCGGCGGCTCGCGCGCGACCTACTACGTTGGACGCGGACATGCTCTACGACAAGGCGCGGATCTGTGTGCAGGCGGGTGGCGGCGGCGACGGCTGCCTGAGCTTCCGGCGCGAGGCGCACGTCCCGCACGGCGGTCCCGACGGCGGCGACGGCGGCCACGGCGGCGACGTCGTCGTCGTCTGCGACGACTCGCTGCGCGACCTGCAGTCCTTTAAGCGCCGCGCCCACTACAAGGCGCGCCGCGCAGCGCACGGCGAGGGCGGCCAGCGCCACGGCGCCGACGGCCCGGATCTCGAGATCCGCGTGCCACCGGGCACGCAGCTGACGTCCTGGGACGGCAGCACGCACGACCTGCTCGTCCCCGGCCAGCGCGTGGTGGTCGCCCGCGGCGGCGCGGGCGGGCGCGGCAACAAGCGCTTCGCGACGTCGACGCGCCAGGCTCCGCGGCTGGCCGAGAAGGGCCTGCCGGGCGAGGAGGGCTGGATCGACCTGCGCCTCAAGCTCCTCGCCGACGTGGGCCTCGTGGGGCTGCCCAACGCCGGCAAGTCGTCGCTGCTGGCGCGGCTGACGCGTGCCGCGCCGAAGGTCGCCGCCTACCCGTTCACGACGCTCGAGCCGGTGCTCGGCACGCTCGAGGGGGCGGAGCGACAGCTCGTCATCGCCGACATCCCCGGGCTGATCGAGGGGGCCAGCGAGGGCGCCGGGCTCGGCCATGACTTCCTCGCCCACGTCGAGCGCACGCGCCTGCTCGTCCACGTCCTCGACCTCGCTCCCGTCGACGGCTCCGATCCGGTCGAGAACCACGCGACGATCGAGGCCGAGCTGCGCGCGCACGACCCCCGGGTCGCCGCGCTGCCGCGCCTGCTCGCGCTGTCGAAGGCCGATCTCGTGCCGGCGCAGGACGCCGAGCTGGCCGCGCGTGCATGGCGCCAGCGGCTCGGCGACGAGGTCCCGGTCTTCGTCACGTCCGCGGCGACCGGCCTCGGCCTCGAGGAGCTGTCTGTGGAGCTCGGGCGGCGCGTCCCGCTCCTTCCCGGACCGCAGGACGCGATCGCCGCGGAGGACGTCCCCGCCGCCGAGCACCGGGTCTTCCGTCCCGCGGCCGGCCGCAGCTTCAGCGTCGAGCGCGACGACGACGGCGTCTTCCGCGTCGCCGGCGACGGCGTCGAGCGGCTGCTGCTGCGCCACGACCTCGACAACGACGAGGCGCTCGCCCACATCGAGGGTCGCCTGCGCCGGATGGGCGTCATCAGCGCCCTCGAGGCGCAGGGCTTCCAGCCGGGCGACGACGTCGAGATCGCCGGCGTGCTCTTCGAGCTGCATCCCGGCTGAACCGCGCGGTGGCGCAACCTTCGCGGGCCCGGCCGTGTTGTCGCCAAGGCGCAGGCAACGACCAGGGGAGGATTCTGTGCGGCAACGCAGCGAGTACGACAACGCCATCGACGGTGCGCGCGGTGGCGCGACCCTTTACCGTTGCGCGCCGATGACTCTTCGAACGATCACGCTCGCCGCGCTGACAGTGGCCGCGACGCTGATGCTGACGGCGCTGCAGGCGCCCGCCGCGCACGCGTCGCCCGACCAGGTCTCCGTGATGATGGACGACGACCAGCTGCTGTACCGCAGCGACAAGATCCGCGGCCGCACGCTCGTGCAGATGCGCAAGCTCGGCGTCGACGTCGTCCGCGCGACGGTGCTGTGGAAGAACGTCGCCGAGGGCGCGAAGCTGACCAACGCCGAGATAAATCGCCTCAAGGGCGCCAAGGCCAGGGCCAAGGCCCGCAAGCAGCGCAAGCGCTTCAAGCCGAAGGACCCGCGCACGTATCCGACCCGCAACTGGGACCGCTACGACAACCTCGTCAAGGACGCGACGAAGTTCGGCATGCGCGTCTACCTCACGATCACGGGCCCGGGACCGTCGTACGCGCACCGCAGGGCGCCGAAGAGCCAGCGCAGGAACGCCGGCACCTACAAGCCCTTCCCGACGCGCTTCAGGGACTTCGTCGAGGCGGTCGGCCGCCGCTACTCCGGCAGGACGCGCGACGAGAACGGCGTCCGCCGCGCGCTGCCGCGCGTCTCGCTGTGGTCGATCTGGAACGAGCCCAACCAGCCGGGCTGGCTGACGCCGCAGTACGAGAAGCGCGACGGCCAGGTCGTGCCGGCGGCGCCCGCGCTGTTTCGCAAGCTCTACCACGCCGGCGTGCAGGGCCTCGAGCGCGCAGGCCACAACACCCAGTCCGACGGCATCTTCATCGGTGAGACGGCGCCGCTGGGCTCGACCCAGCGGGGGCCGCGCAACGGCATGCGCCCGGTGCCGTTCCTGCGCGAGCTGCTGTGCCTGAAGCCCGACGGCACGACCTACGACGGCGCCGACGCGGCGCGGCGCGACTGCGACGACTTCGCCCGCAACGGCGCGCTGAAGGCGACCGCGTACGCCCACCATCCCTACACCAAGAAGGTCGCGCCGACGAAGGCCCCGTCGAGCCCCGACGAGGTGACGATCGCGAACATCGGCGCGCTCGGCCCGCTGCTGGACACGCTGTCGGCCCAGTCGGCCGGGAAGATCCCCGCCGGCATGCCGATCCTGCTGACGGAGTTCGGCTACGAGTCCAACCCGCCCGACAAGCGCAACGGCATCTCGTACACGCGGCAGGCGCAGTTCAACCAGCTCGGCGACTTCCTCGCCTACAACGAGCCGCGCGTGCAGGCGATGACGCACTTCCTGCTGCGCGACGTGGCGCCGCTCAGGCGCTACCCGAAGAACTCGCGGCTGTACTGGTTCACCTACCAGTCGGGGCTCGTGACCAACGGCGGGCGCTCCAAGCCGGCGGCATTCGCCTACGCGCTGCCGTTCGTCGTGTTCCCGTCGGGACCGGGCGTGACCGGCTTCTGGGGACAGCTGCGCTTCCGGCCAAACGGCGCCCAGGACATCGCCGTGGTCATGTGGCGCGCCAACAGGAAGGCGCCCTGGCAGCAGATCGGCACGCCCGCGCCGACGTCACCGCGGGGCTACTTCACCGGCACGGTCGCGGCGCCCGGGGTCGGCGGCGAGTACCGCGCCGTCTACGTCAACCCGGAGAACGGCCGGATCGCGAACTCCTCGCTGCCCGCGAGGCCCTGACGGCCGGCGCCGCGCGCGCCAGAACATAAGCTGAGCGGCGCCGTGGCCCGCTTCGTCATCAAGCTCGGATCGAGCATCGTCGCCGAGGACGACGGCGAGCTGCGCGCCGGCGTGATCGAGCGCATCTGCGCCGAGGCGGCGGCGCGCCATGCGGCAGGCGACGACGTGGTGCTCGTGACCAGCGGCGCGATCGCGCGCGGCATGCGCGTCATGGACCTGCCGGTGCGAGCAGTCCGTCCGCGCGCGATCGAGGACCTGCAGGCGGCGAGCGCGGTCGGCCAGGGCAAGCTCTACCGCGTCTACGACGAGCTGCTGCGCGATCACGGCATCACGTCGGCGCAGGTGCTGCTGACGTTCTTCGACATGAGCGCGCGGACGCACTACCTCAACGCGCGCCAGACGCTCGGCAAGCTGCTGGAGTGGCGCGTGCTGCCGGTCATCAACGAGAACGACACGACGACGACCGACGAGATCTCCTTCGGCGACAACGACTTCCTCGCCGCCCAGGTGGCGCTGCTCGTCGGCGCCGACCTGCTCGTCCTGCTGACCGACGTCGAGGGCCTCTACAGCGCCAGCCCGCGCACCGACCCGGCGGCGCAGCTCGTCGCGCGCGTCACGGACTTCGACGCGCTCAACTCGCTGGCGATCGGCCATACGACCTCGCCGCTGGGAACGGGCGGGATGCGGTCGAAGGTCGTCGCCGCCGAGATGGCGACCGCGGGCGGTGTCGAGACGGTGATCTGCAGCGGGCTGCGCGAGGGCGCGCTGAGCGGCGCGCTCGGCGGCGAGGCCGTGGGAACCCGCTTCCAGGCGGGCGAGACGCGCTACTCCTCGTTCAAGCTGTGGCTGAAGTACGCCAAGCCCTCGCACGGGACGGTCGTCGTCGACGCGGGCGCGGCGCGGGCGCTGCGCGACGGCGGCACGTCGCTGCTGCCGGTCGGCGTCACGGAGGTGCGGGGGTCGTTCGGCGCGGGCGACGCCGTCCAGGTCGCGCACGGGGCGATCGTCATCGGCAAGGGGATCTGCAACTACGCGGCCGACGAGCTCGTCAAGGTCATGGGGATGAAGTCCGCCGCCGTGCGCGAGGTGCTGCCGCGGGCGACCGACGAGGCGATCCACCGCGATTACTTCGTGCTCAGCTGAGCCGGCGCGACTGATCTACCCTTCGGCGATGGCCACCCAAGAGGGCTTCGCCCGCTCACGCCCGGCGCATCCGCCCGCGAGCGATCTCCCGGTCACCGTCTCCGAGGTCTGCCTCGCCGCGCGCGACGCCGCTCGCACGCTGGCGACCCTCGACACCGACACGAAGGACGCGGCGCTGCTGGCGATCGCCGACGCGCTGATCGCGCGCACAGACGAGATCGTCGAGGCCAACGCGCGCGACATGGAGGCGGGGCGTGCAAGCGGGCTGGACGCCGCGCTGCTGGACCGGCTCGCGCTCGACCCGCAGCGGATCGAGGGGATCGCCGCCGGTACGCGCGCGATCGCCGCGCTACCGGACCCCGTCGGCGAGGTCGTCGAGGGCAGGCGGCTGCCCAACGGCCTGGACGTGCGCAAGCTGCGCGTGCCGTTCGGCGTCGTCGCGGTCGTCTACGAGGCGCGGCCGAACGTCACGATCGACGCCGCATCGCTGTGCCTGAAGTCGGGCAACGCCGTCGTCCTGCGCGGCTCCTCGTCGGCGGCCCACTCCAACGCCGTGCTCGCCACGATCGCCGCCGAGGCGGCGGCCGGCGCCGGCGTCCCGCAGGGCGCGGTCGGGCTCGTCGCCGGCGGCGGCCGCGAGGAGCTCGCGCAGCTCGCCACGCAGGACGGCGTCGTCGACCTCATCTTCCCCCGCGGCGGCGAGGGCCTGAAGGCGGCGCTCAAGGCGGTGGCGACCGTTCCGGTGATCTACGCCGCGTCGGGCAACTGCCATGTCTTCGTCGACGCGAACGCCGACCTCGACGCCGCCGAGGCGATCGTCCTCAACGCTAAGGTGCAGCGCCCGGGCGTCTGCAACGCCGCCGAGACCCTGCTCGTCCACGCCGCCGCCGCACCGGCGTTCCTGCCGCGCGCGCTGACGGCCCTGCGCGACGCGGGCGTCGAGCTGCGCGTCGACGGCCGCACGCGGGCGCTCGCGGGCGACGCGCTAGCGCCGTCGCTGGCCGATGCGACCGAGCAGGACTGGGCGACGGAGTTCCTCGCGCTCGTGCTCGCCGTGCGCGTCGTGGACTGCATCGAGGAGGCGATCGAGCACGTCAACGCCTACGGCTCCGGTCACTCGGAGGCGATCGTCACCAACGACGCGCGCTCGGCGCGGCTGTTCGAGCGCGGCGTCGATGCCGCATGCGTCTACGTCAACGCGTCGACGCGCTTCACCGACGGCGGCGAGTTCGGGATGGGCGCCGAGATCGGCAACTCGACGCAGAAGCTCCATGCTCGCGGACCGATCGGCGTGCGCGAGCTGTGCACGTTCAAGTACGTCGTCGCCGGCGACGGCCACGTGCGCTCCTAGCTGCGGCCGGCGGTGGCGCGGGTCGGCATCTTCGGCGGTTCGTTCAACCCGCCGCACCTGGCCCATCTCGTCTGCGCCTCCGAGGCGGCCGAGCAGCTCGAGCTCGAGCGCGTTCTGCTGACGCCGGTCGCATCGCCGCCGCACAAGGACGCCGAGTGCGATCCCGGGCCACGCGCGCGGCTCGAGCTCTGCCGCCTGGCGATCGCCGGCGACGACCGGCTCGGCGTCTGCGATCTCGAGGTCCTGCGGGGCGGACCGTCGTACACGGTCGATACGCTGAGGGAGCTTCATGCACGCACACCGGAGGACCATCTGACCTTCATCGTCGGGGGCGACATCGCCCTCGGACTGCCGAGCTGGCACGAGCCCGAGGCGGTCCTCGGTCTCGCACGGCTCGCGATCGCGGAGCGCTCGGGGACCGGTCGCGGCGACATCGCAGCACGCCTCAGCGAGCGCTTCCCGGACGCGCCGCCGCCGGCGTTCTTCGACATGCCGCGGCTGGACATCTCCTCGTCGCAGATCCGCCGCCGTGTCGCCGAGGGGCGGCCGATCCGCTACCTCGTCCCAGACCCCGTTGCCGAGCAGATCGCTCGGAGAAAGCTCTATCGATGACGCCACAACAGCTCGCAGAGACGATCGCCGCGCAGGCGGCCGACAAGAAGGCGATCGACGTCGTCGAGCTCGACGTGCGCAGCGTCGTGGGCTACACGGACTTCTTTCTCATCTGCTCGGGCAACACGGCGCGCCAGGTGAAGGGCATCCACGACGGGATCCACCAGGCCCTGAAGGACGAGCACGGAATCCTCCCGCGGCGCGTGGAGGGCGTGCGCGAGGCGACCTGGATCCTGATGGACTACCTCGACGTCGTCGTCCACATCTTCACGCCCGAGGCGCGCGACTACTACCGCCTCGAGCAGCTGTGGGGCGAGGTCCCGGCGCGCACGGTGGAGCCGGCGCCGGCCGGCACGGTCTGACGCCTTCTAGCCCGCCGCGTCGTCGGCGAGCGCGTCGAAGGCCTCCTGGAGCGTCGAGAAGGGAGCGAGCGAGGCGGGCGCCTCGATCGCCTGGCGCCTGCCGACCTGCGTGATCGCGACGCGCGCGGAGACCTTCACCGACGAGATCCCGCCGACCCGGGCGCGCTCGTCCCGCGCGATCGCGAAGTCGATCGTCATCGCGGCCCGGCGCATGACGCCGTCGGCGAGCCCGATCCACGAGGCGCCCCTGGCCGCGGTGACCGACCGCGCGAGCACGCGGCGCGCGGCGGGCGGGATCTCGGAGGGCAGGCCGTTGGCGCGCGCGAGCCCGAGCGCGCCGAGCAGGCCGGCGAGCGTGTCGGCGTCGCGCAGCACGCGCTCGACGTCGACGCCGGTCTGCACCTTCGCGGTCTGCACGCCGGCGACCCGCTCCGTGCCGGCGAAGCGCTTGTCGATCTCCCAGCGCCAGGGCGCGACGCCGAACTGCTCGAGCGTGCGCGTCAGCCCGTTGCGGCCCTTCGCGGCCGACCTGACGAGGCGGCGGCGGACGCTTGCGGGGATCTCGTAGCCCGCCGTGCCGAGGCTGAGATACGCGCGGCCGCGCAGCGAGGTCAGCGTGACGCCGCGGTCGCGCACGCCCATGTGGATCGCGTAGTCGGGCAGCGCGCTGCCCCTGCGCTGCCGGTAGGGCCCGCTGATGCTCGTCGTGACCGGCTCGCCGAAGCGGCGGACGCCCTTGACTGCGAGCGTGACGCGGCCGTCGATCCGGCCGCTCGCGGCCGCCGCGTTGGGACCGAACGCCCGCCTGGCGAGCGCTGCCGGCTCGGTCGCGCGGTCGGCCGGCTCCGCGGACGCCCCGTCGTCGCCGCTTCCGCCCCCGCCGCAGCCGCCCACGCCGAACGCCGTCGCGAAGGCGGCGAGCCAGGCAGCGGACCGGCGGCGGACGCCCATGGTCGCTTGCATATACAACCGGTGCTCGGGCGCGTCAACGCGCCGGCATCGCGTCGGCCGCCACGCGCAGGTCCGCGGTGAACATGTCGCGCTGCGCCCGGCGCGACTCGTGGTCTGAGCCGCGCAGGATCGCCGAGGGGTGGATCGTCGCCACGACGATCGGCGCGAGGTCGCAGTCCAGCGGCGCGCCGCGCTGCGCCAAGAGCCGGAAGGAGCTGCCGAGCAGCGTCCTGGCCGCAGTCGCCCCGAGGACGACGAGCGCCTCGGGCCGGAGCACGTCGAGCTCGGCCCGCAGCCACGGCCGGCAGGCCTTGATCTGCGACGCGCTCGGCTTCTGGTGGATGCGCCGCTTGCCGCGCTCCTCGAACTTGAAGTGCTTGACGACGTTGGTGACGTAGACCTGCGCGCGGTCGATGCCGACGGCCTCCAGCGCCTGGCCGAGCTCGCGGCCGGCCGGCCCGACGAACGGATGCCCCTCGCGGTCCTCGCGATCGCCCGGCACCTCGCCGACGAGGACCATGCGCGCGTCCTGCGGACCCTCGCCGAAGACGGTCTGCGTCGCAGGCTCCCAGAGGTCGCAGCCACGGCAGTGGCGCGCCGCCTCGCGCAGCGCGTCGAGGTCGAGCTCGTCGGGCAGGAAGTCGCTTGCGTCAACCGCCACAGCGGCGTTGGCGTTCCCGCTCGCGTCGGCCCTCAAGCGTCGTGCGGCGATCCGACATGGTCGCCGGCGATCCAGTGGAGCTGAGGGGGCTCGAACCCCTGACCTTTCGGCTGCCAGCCGAACGCTCTCCCAGCTGAGCTACAGCCCCAAGCGGATAGTGCGCAGCCATCTTAACACCCACGACCCGCCCGTTTCGCGC
>JBKHXR010000006.1:0-8479 GCA_046565905.1 Thermoleophilia bacterium
GTCGACGCGGCGCTCGCGCGCGCGCGCCAGCAGGTCGGCGATGTGCGTCTCGGTGAACTCGTCGTCGTGGTCCAGCGGCGCGATGAAGCGCCCGCGGGCCTCGTCGAGCGCGCGGTTGGCCGCGCGCAGGCCGGTCGTCTGCCAGAACGACCACGGGTTCGCCGGATGCGTCGGGCGCTCGGGCAGCTCGAGGTAGCGCACGCGGGGATCGCGCGCCGCCAGCGCCTCGACGGCTTCGCGCGCGGCGCGATCGGGGCCGTCGGAGCAGACCAGCACCTCGACGTTGCCGTACGTGCCGCGCAGGATCGAGGGGATCGTGCGGGCCACGAGCCGCTCGTGGCCGTTCCAGGTCGGGATCCGCACGCTGACCAGCGGCTCGGGGTCCAGCCACGGATCGCCGGCGCGGGCGAAGACGTGCCTGTCGGCGATCGCGCGCAGCTCGTCGGCGATCGCCTTGCCCCGGCGCGCGCGCTCGACGATCTGCGCCGCTGCGGCCGGCGGCGGCGGCGCGGGCACGCCGAGCGCCGCGAGGACGTCGCCGCCGCTGCGCACCGGCACGACCGCGTCGCGGTCGGCAGCGCCGTCGACGAGCAGCACGTCGCCGAACTCGCGCCCGGCGGCCAGCACCTCGCAGGCAGCCGACGCCAGCTGCGCGGCGAGCTGCGGATCGGGCCCGGCGTGGAGGCACAGGCAGACGCTGCCGTCGGCGGGCGCGTGCGCGAGATAGCGCGCCAGCGGGCCGAGCCAGGTCTCCGGCCTGCCCCAGTCCGGGCTCAGCCAGAGCTTCAGCTCGGCGTCGGTGTCGAGCGCGACCGTCCCGGCGAGCGCGGCGACGGCGCGCTCGAGCTCGTCACGATCCACGCCGCCCGGCACGAGCGCGGCGCGGGGCGCGCTGCGCTCCAGCACCCACCCGGCCCGGAAGCTCGCGCCGAACGTCGCCTGTTCGAGCAGCTTCGCCCACTCGGCGCCGTGGCGGCGGAAGGACTCGACGGCCGCCGGCCTGAGGGCGACGTCGGTGTCGGCGAGCACGATCATCGAGCACAGCAGCTCGTTGGGCATCGCCAGCGGCGTCGCGGCGAACTCGCCGAAGCACTCCCCCAGCAGCGCGCGCAGCTCGTCATCCGTCGGCAGCCCGCACGCGCCGTGCTCCTCGAGCCAGTCGGGCAGCGGCCTGCCCAACCGGGTGCGCAGGAGGTCGTCGAGCGGCTGTGCCGCATCCGTCGGGCAGGCGAGCACGACGCGACGCGCGGCGACGCGCGCGAGCTCGTGCAGGAACGGCACTCGGTCGGCCGGCGGGACGTGCTCGAGCACGTCGAGGCACAGCACCGTGTCGAAGCTGGCGTCGGGGAACGGCAGCTCGGGGCCGAGCTCGAGCACGACCGGCACCATCGAGTCGGCCGGCGTCGCGGGGAAGGCGACGTCGGCGCCGACGAACGGCACGTCCGGCGCGATGCAGGCCAGGCCGTGCGGGCCGCAGCCGACGTCGAGGATCGAGCCGGCGTCGCCGAGTACTACGGCGGCGGCGGGAGAGTAGCGGGTCAGCCAGTTGAGCATGGCCTAGTGCCTTCTCGCGACGGCGGCGATCCGCGACACGTCGTCGTCGTCCAGGCGGTTGGCGAGCGGCAGCGAGATCGAGCGCGCCGCGATCGCCTCCGTGGCGACGAGCGACGCGCCGCGGTCGGCGTCCTTGAACGCCGGGTGGCGGTGCAGGGGCGGGTCGTGCAGCGTGCGCGCGTCGACCTGCGCCGCGGCCGCGGTCTCGAGGATGCGCTCCCGCGTGGCGGTGTCGGGCGTCAGCGCCTGGAAGTACTGCCAGGTCGAGCCGGCGGCGTTTCGCTGGTAGCGCAGGCCGGAGGGCTCGGCGGCCTGCATCACGCGCGCGGCGAGCTCGCGGCGCCCGGCGAGGATCTCGTCGTAGCCGTCGAGCACGGCGAGCCCTGTCGCGGCGTGCAGCTCGGAGAGCTTGCCGTTGAAGCCGGGCTCGGCGCTCGTGCGCGTCGACGGCTCGATGCCGAAGTTCACGATCCGGCCGATGCGAGCCGCGACCTCCGGGTCGGGCGTCGTCACCGCGCCGCCCTCGCCGATCGCGAACGGCTTGGTCGCATGGAAGGAGAAGACCTCGGTGTCGCCCTGGGTGCCGAGCGGCATCGCGTTCTCGTCGAGCGCGCCGAAGCCGGGCGCCGAGTCGATCAGCAGCGGGGCCTTGTAGCGATCGGAGATCTCCCGCCACGCTGCGCGCAGCCCGCCGTCGGGCGCCGTCCCGAACGGCGCGCAGGCGAGGATCCCCGCGACCCGCCCGCGACGGACTCGCAGCGCGGCGTCGAGCGACTCGGGGTCCAGCCCGTAGCCGTCGGGCTCTACGTCGACGAACAGGGGCTCGTAGCCGGCCCAGGCGATCGCGCCCGCGGTCGCGGCGAAGGTGTAGGACGGGCAGGCGATCAGCCGGCGGCGAGCGCGCGGCGCGCCGCAGACGACGCGCAGGGCCGCCATCAGCCCCGTCGTCGCGCTCGAGACCAGCACGCAGTGCGCCCTGTGCAGCAGCCGCTCCTCGATGCGCGCCGTCAGCTCACGAGCGCAGGGACCGCCGTTGGCGAAGTAGGCAGCCTCGACGGAGAGCTGGAAGTAGGCCATGATCGCGTGGCTCGGCGGCAGTTCGGGCTGCTGGAACGGGATCCGCTCGGGAGCGACCGCGGCCGTGCCGCGACGACCCCGCCGTTCGGGCACGCCCGGCGGCGGGCCGGTCTCTGTGCGGACGCGCTGATCCATCGAGGTGCACGGTTAGTCGGCGCCGGGTGGCGAGACTTGAGCGATCGCCGAGGCGCGGCGGGTCGTGCACGTCCTCTGATGCTCGCCGGCGCCCACGAATCTTCAGTGGCGAGAAAGTGAGGCTCTGGCTCACTTTCTCGCCACTCGGCTCAGGACGGTGACGCGCCCGCTGTGTCGAGCTGCTCCGCCAGCTCGGCGGGGACCTGGATGGCACGGCTCGCCCGGTCGCGTTGGAGCCGCCGTCGCGGCTGCGACGACGAACATCGTGGCTAGCCGCCGGCCCGCCGCGCGCTGTCGCGTCGTGGCAGCACGCGCGCGGCGGTCAGCGTCAGGGCCAGAGGTCGCCGTCGGCGATCTCGAGCAGGTTCCCGGCCGGGTCCTTGAAGTAGAACGAGCGCCGGTCGCCCCAGCCGTGCTCGTGGGCGATCGGCACCCCGGCGGCCTGGAGCTGCTCGCGCCAGCGGTCGTATCCGCCGGCAGCCGCCTGCAGGCAGGCGTGCCCGGGGCCGGTCGTGCCGTGGTCTGCGATCGGCCCTCCGCGCCGCATGAGCCGCTGGCGGTCGAAGAGCAGCAGCACTCCCGCGCCGACGCGAAACGCGATCCCGTCCTCCCACGCGGCGACGGCCGGCAGCCCGAGGACCTCGCGGTAGAAGCGCTCGACGGCTTCGCGATCGGCGCTGTCGTGATAGAGCGCGGTCTCGAGCACACCGGCCAGATCTGGAGCGGGCATCGGTCCCGCAACGCTACCCGCGGCACGGCGGCGCGACGCGGTAGCGTCAGGCCGATCAGCACGACGGCCGCAGTCACGCCTGCCGACGTCCGGCGCGCCGCCGCGCGCCTGGACGGCGTCGCGCACCGCACCCCGGTCATCCGCTCGCGGACCCTCGACGACCGCGTCGGCGCCACCGTGGCGCTCAAGGCCGAGGGGCTTCAGCGCACGGGCTCGTTCAAGTTCCGCGGCGCCTACAACGCGGTCCGGACGCTCACCGACGGCGGCGCGATCGACGGCGTCTGCGCGGCCTCATCGGGCAACCACGCCCAGGCGCTCGCGCTCGCCGCCCGCCTGTGCGGCACGCGCGCGGTGATCCTGATGCCCGACGACGCCCCGCCGGGCAAGCGCGCCGCGACCGAGGGCTACGGCGCCGAGGTCGTCGCGTTCGACCGCTACGGCGACGACCGCGAGCGGCTGCAGGCCCAGCTCGCGGCCGAGCGCGGGCTGCGCGTCGTGCACCCCTACGACGAGCCGCTCGTCATGGCCGGCGCCGGGACGACCGCGCTCGAGCTGCTCGAGGATGCGGGCGAGCTCGACGTCCTGCTCGTCCCCGTCGGCGGCGGCGGGCTGATCTCCGGCTGCGCGACGATCGCCAAGGCGGTCTCGCCGTCGACGCGCGTCGTCGGCGTCGAGCCGTCCGCCAGCGACGACGTCAGGCGTTCGAAGCTCAGCGGCCGGCGCGAGCGCGTCGACGTCGGTCAGACGATCGCCGACGGCCAGCAGCTGCCGACGCCGGGAGAGCGCACGTGGCCGATCATCGAGGCGCTCGTCGACGACGTCGTCACCGTCTCCGACGAGCAGATCGTCAGCGCGATGGCGTTGCTGTTCGAGCGCCTGAAGGTCGTCGCCGAACCGAGCGGCGCGAGCGCGCTGGCCGCCCTGCTGGCCGGCGCGGTACCCGTCCGAGGTGGCCGCGTCGGCGTGCTGCTGTCGGGCGCCAACGTCGACGCCGCCCGCTTCGCCGCCCTGATGTCCGGGCGCTGACGGGTAGCGGGAGCGAGGGTCAGCCGCCGGTCGCCGCCAGCGCCCGCCGTATCTGCTTCGGCGTCGCCCTGCCGTGCACGCCGAGCCCCTGCGCGAAGTGCGCGACGCGCAGCTCCTGCAGCATCCAGTGCACGGCCGGCGCGGCTGCACGGCCACCGCGCGCGCGGTACTCGGCCTCGAGCTCGTGGATCGATCGCATGCGGTCGCGGTCGGCGGCGACGGCGTCGGGCAGCCGGTCCAGGCGGCGCAGCGCGGCGCGCAGGTAGCGCACGACATCGACCAGCCGCGCAGCGCCGGTCGCCGCGACGAAGCCGGGATGGACGAGGCCGCCGAGCTGCCTGGCGACGTCCAGCCGCGCAGGCTGGAGCGCCGGGTCGGCGGGCAGCTCGTCCAGCCGCCGGCGCAGCTGCGCAGCGGTGTCGAGCACGCCGACGACGTCGGTGACGATCCGCGCGACCGTCTCCTCGAGGCGTGCCGCGACATGGGCGCGCAGCGCGCGGAAGCCCGCCTCGTCCCAGGCCGGCCCGCCGCCGGAGGCGATCAGCGCGTCGAGCGCCGCGACGAGCGCGTCGTCGAGCACCGCCGCCGCACCGCCGTGCGGCGCGCCGGCGAGCGTCAGCGCCGCGTGCGTGTCCAGCCCGCGCTGCACCGAGCGCAGCGGCGAGGGCACGGTCAGCGCGAGCAGCCGCCGCGTGCCGGCGCGCATCGCGACGGCCGCCGCGGCCGCCGTCTCGAGGGCGCGCACGGCGACGCTGTCGCCCTCGTCGACGAGCGCCGGGTACGCGCGCACCGCGTCGCCGGTCGCCGGCAGGGCGATGCTGCGCGGCAGGTCTGCGATCGTCCAGTCGGTCAGCCCCGTCCGCTCGACCGATGCCGTCCGCTCGGCGAGCTGTGCGCGCAGGCGCGGGCGGACCTCGTCGCGCAGGGCGTCGAGATCCTCGCCTGCGGCGACCGCGGCGCCGGCCTCGTCGCGCACCTCGAAGCGAGGTCGCAGGTGGACCGGCAGCCGCGAGAGATCGAACTGCGACGGGTCGACGCGCACGCCCCGCAGGCGCTCGAGCTCGCCCGCGACCGCCTCCGCGATCGCTCCGTCGCGCGCACCGCGCAGCCCCTCGACGACCTGCGCAGCGGTCTCGGGGATCGGCACGAGCGCCCGGCGCAGGTCCTTGGGCAGGGAGCGGATCAGGGCGACCACGAGCTGCTCGCGCAGCCCCGGAACGAGCCAGTCGAAGCCGTCTGCGCGCAGCCGCGGCAGCGTCGCCAGGGGGACGTTCACCGTCACGCCGTCGGTCTCCGAGCCCGGCTCGAAGCGGTAGGTCAGCGGCAGGGCGACGTCGCCCTGGCGCCACTCGTCGGGCAGCGCGTCGCGATCGATCCCGGCGTCGCCGACGAGCAGCTCGCGCGTGAACGTCAGCAGCACCGGGTCGCGCCGCCGCGCGTCCTTCCACCACCGGTCGAAGTGCGCGCCCGAGACCACCTGCTCGGGGATGCGCGCGTCGTAGAAGTCATACAGCTGCGCCTCCGTGGCGACGATGTCGCGCCGCCGGGCGCGGTGCTCGAGCTCCTCGACGTCCTCGAGCAGCGCGCGGTTGTCGGCCAGGAAGCGGTGGCGCGCGCTCCAGTCGCCCTCGATCAGCGCACGCTGGATGAACAGGCGACGCGACAGCTCGGGGTCGATCTGGCCGTAGGCGACCGTCCGCCCGTTGACGACGGGCACGCCGTAGAGCGTCACGCGCTCGGTGGCGACGACCGAGCCGCGCTTGGCCTCCCAGCGCGGTTCGGAGTACGAGCGCTTGACGAGGTGCTCGGCGAGCGGCTCGATCCAGCGCGGCTGGATCGCCGCGGCGGTGTGGCCGAGCAGCCGCGTCGTCTCGACGAGCTCGGCGACCATCACCCATGCGGGCGGCCTGCGTGCGAGCGCAGAGCCCGGCGACAGCGTGAAGCGGGCGCCGCGCGCGCCGGCGTACTCGCGCCGTCCCGCATCGCGCAGGCCGACGTGCGAGAGCAGCCCGGCGAGCAGCGCGCGGTGGACGTCGTCGGGCGCGGCGGGCTGCTGGTTGATCGTCACCCCCGCCGACCGCGCCGAGCGGCGCAGCGACCCGGCCAGATCCTGCCACTCGCGGACGCGCAGGTAGTGCAGGAACTCGGCGTGGCACATCTTGCGAAAGCCGTTTCGCGAGCGCTCCTTCTGCTGCGCGCGCAGGTGCCGCCAGAGGTTCAGGAAGGCGACGAAGTCCGAGCCCTCGTCCTTGAAGCGGGCGTGGTGCCGGTCGGCCTCGGCGCGCTTGTCGGCGGGCCGCACGCGCGGGTCCTGGATCGACAGCGCGGCGGCGATGACGATGACCTCGTCGGCGCAGCCGAGGCGGCCGGCCTCGAGCACCATCCGCCCCATGCGCGGGTCGACGGGAAGCTGCGCGAGGCGGCGACCGAGCTTGGTGAGGCGCTTGCGCGGCTGGTCCGCGTCGAGGTCGAGCGCGCCGAGCTCGTGCAGCAGCAGCTTGCCGTCGCGCACCTGGCGGCGGTCGGGCGGGTCGAGGAAGCCGAAGTCCTCGACCTCCCCCAGTTGCAGCGCCTCCATCTGCAGGATCACGGCGGCCAGCGACGTGCGCAGGATCTCGGGGTCGGTGAACTGCGGCCGCTGCGCGAGGTCCTCCTCTGAGTACAGGCGGATGCAGATGCCGTCCGACGTGCGCCCGCAGCGGCCCGCGCGCTGGTTCGCCGACGCCTGCGAGATCGGCTCGATCGGCAGGCGCTGGACCTTCAGCCGCGCGCTGTAGCGGCTGATCCGCGCCGTCCCGGGATCGACGACGGCGCCGATCCCGGGGACCGTCAGCGAGGTCTCGGCGACGTTCGTCGCGAGCACGACGCGGCGCTCGGAATGCGGCTTGAACACGCGCTGCTGCTCGGCGGGCGAGAGGCGCGCGTAGAGCGGCAGGACGCCGACCTCCTGCGGCAGCCGCCCGGCGAGCGCCTCGGCGGTGTCGCGGATCTCGCGCTCGCCGCTGAGGAAGACGAGCACGTCGCCGGGCGCGTCGCGCAGCAGCTGCGCGACGGCGTCGCCGATCGCGTCGACGGGGTCGGTCTCGTCGGCGACCGGCTCGTAGCGGATCTCGACGGGAAAGGTGCGGCCGGACACCTCGACGACGGGCGCGTCGCCGAAGTGCGCGCTGAAGCGGCCGGGGTCGATCGTCGCGCTCGTGATGACGAGCTTCAGCTCGGGGCGCTGGGGCAGCAGCCAGCGCAGGTAGCCGAGCAGGAAGTCGACGTTGAGGCTGCGCTCGTGCGCCTCGTCGACGATGATCGTGTCGTAGCGGCGCAGCAGGCGGTCGTGCCCGATCTCGGCGAGCAGCAGGCCGTCGGTGAGCAGCCGGACGAGCGTCTCGCGGTTGGAGCGGTCCTCGAAGCGCACCGCGTATCCGACGGCGCCGCCGAGCTCGACGCCCAGCTCCTCTGCGATCCGCTGCGCGACGGTGCGCGCGGCGATCCGCCGCGGCTGCGTGTGCGCGATCGAGCTGCGTCCGAGCTCGAGGCAGATCTTCGGCAGCTGCGTCGTCTTGCCCGAGCCGGTCTCGCCCGCCACGATGACGACCTGATGGCCGCCGATCGCCGCCAGCAGGTCGTCGCGGCGCGCGCTGACCGGCAGCTCGGGCGGGTAGCTGATGTGCGGCGTCGCGGTTGCCATCCGGCAGCCGAGGATAGGCTGCGATCATCGCCCGATCGAGCGCGTGCGAATCGACAAGTGGCTCTGGGCGGCGCGGTTCTACAAGAGCCGCTCGCTCGCCTCCGGCGCGGTCAGCGGCGGTCTCGCGCAGCTCAACGGCGCGCGCGTGAAGCCGAGCAGGGAGGTCGCCGCGGGCGACGAGCTGCAGATCACGATCGGGCAGACGCGCCGGGTCGTGATCGTGCGCGGCGTCAGCGAGCGGCGCGGGCCCGCCAGGGAGGCGGCCAGGCTCTACG
>JBKHXR010000007.1:0-43612 GCA_046565905.1 Thermoleophilia bacterium
GCCGACGCCCGTCGAGGAGATCCCGCGCCGCGAGGTGCCGCACCCCTCGCTGGCCGCGCCCGCCGAGCCGCCCGCGATCGAGGAGCCGCACGTGCCGACGCCGCAGGAGCGCCTGCGCGCCGCGTTCTCGTCCGAGCTGCCGGAGAACCTCATGGAGGCGCCCGTCCCGGCGACGCCGGCCGCGGGCCGCATCCGCACCCCCGCGGACGCGCTCGACGACGACCCCTTCGCCCGCGGCGATCGCGGCGAGCGCGTGCAGCCGTTCGGCCAGGCCAAGCCCGCCGGCCAGCCGGTGATCCGCGTCGTCGGCGTCGGCGGCGGCGGCTCCAACGCCGTCAACCGGATGGTCGAGGCGCAGGTCGCGGGCGTCGAGTTCGTCGCGATCAACACCGACCTGCAGTCGCTGCAGGACTCGCTCGCCGACATCACGCTGCACATCGGCTCGACGCTCACGCGCGGCCTCGGCTCGGGCTCGGACCCGGACGTCGGCCGCAGCGCCGCGATGGAGGAGTACGACCGCATCAAGGCGCTGCTGAAGGGGTCGGACATGATCTTCGTCGCGGCCGGCGCCGGCGGCGGCACCGGCACCGGCGCGGCGCCGGTGGTCGCGCGGATCGCGCGTGAGCTCGGCGCGCTGACGGTCGGGATCGTGACCAAGCCGTTCGGCTTCGAGGGCTCGCGCCGGCGCGACCAGGCCGAGGCCGGCATCCAGGCGCTCAAGGACGAGGTCGACACGCTCATCGTCGTGCCGAACAACCGGCTGCTGTCGGTGCTCGACAAGCACACGTCGATGGTCGAGGCGTTCCGCGTCGCCGACGACGTCCTGCGCCAGGGCGTGCAGGGCATCTCCGACCTCGTGACGCTCCCCGGCGTCATCAACCTCGACTTCGCCGACGTGCGCACGATCATGTCCGAGGCCGGCAACGCGCTGCTCGGCATCGGCATGGGAACCGGCGACAACCGGGCCGTCGAGGCCGCGCAGAAGGCGGTCGAGTCGCCGCTGCTGGAGACCAGCATGGAGGGCGCGCACTCGATCCTGCTGTCGATCACCGGTGGCCGCGACCTGTCGCTGTGGGAGATCAACGAGGCCGCCAAGGCGGTCTCCGAGGCGGCCCATCCGGAGGCGAACATCATCTTCGGCGCGATGGTCGACGACGACCTCGACGACCAGGTCTGGGTCACGGTCGTGGCGACGCGCTACGGCGGCCAGGCCGGCCCGCACCGATTCGAGGAGCCGCGCGGCGAGCCGCGCGTCTCGCGCGGCACGGGGCAGCGCCCGGTCTCGCAGCCGACGCGCCGCGAGCGCGAGGAGTACCGCCGCGCGCCGGCGCCCCAACCGCCGACGCCGGCCTCGACGCCCGAGCCGGCGGTGTCCCGCCGCGGCGGCCTCGGGGTGACCGAGCTCGACGTGCCGGAGTTCATGCCGCGCCGCTTCTGACGCAGCGCTCTCAGCGTTCCTCGGGGGGTAGCCTCGTCGCGTGAACGCGAGCGCGCAGGGCATCGTCGCCGCCGGGCACCCGCTCACCGCCCGGGCCGGCGCGCAGGTGTTGCGCGACGGCGGAAACGCCGTCGACGCGGCGGTCGCGGCGATGCTGACGTCGTGGGTCGCCGAGCCGCTGCTGAGCGGACCCGGCGCCGGCGGCTACATGCTCGTCGCCGGGCCCGGCGAGGAACCGGTGCTGCTGGACTGCTTCGTCGCCGCGCCCGGCCACGGGTTTCGCGACGAGGATCGCGCGCCGCTCGTGCCCGTGGAGGTCGACTTCGGCGGCGACGCGCGCCAGGTCTTCCACGTCGGCGCGGCGTCCTGTGGCGCCTACGGAAACCCGGCCGGCGTCGACAGCGCGATGCGCCGGTGGGGGTCGATCCCGCTCGCCGACATCGCCGCGCCCGCCGCCGCGCTCGCCCGCGGCGGCGTGGTCGTCAACCGCCAGCAGGCAGAGGTCATCCACCTGCTCGAGGCGATCCTCCGCACGACGCCCGAGTGCCGCGCGATCTACGCGCCGCGCGAACGGCTGCTCGAGATCGACGGCATGTGGCGCGACGTCGAGCTCGGCGATGCGATCGAGCGGCTCGGCGCCGAGGGTGCGCGGCCGTTCTACGACGGCGAGATCGCAGACGCCGTCGTCGACTGGATCGCCGACCGCGGCGGTGGCCTGACGGCGGAGGACCTCAAGCGCTACGAGCCGATCGAGCGGGCCCCGCTGTGCATGCGCTACCGCGGCCGCGAGGTCTACACCAACCCGCCGCCGTCGGCAGGCGGCGTCCTGCTCGCGCTGGCGCTCGGGCGCCTGGACGCGGCGCCGTCGCCTCCCTCGCTGCAGTCGATCGTCCTCTCGATGGAGGAGGCGCAGGCCGAGCGCACGCCCGACTTCATGGACGGCCTCGCCGAGCCCGGCTTCGGCGGGCGCTTCCTCGGCTCGCGGCTGGGCTCGACGACGCACATCTCGGTGCTCGACGCGGCGGGCCGCGCGGTCTCGGTCACCTGCACGAACGGCGAGGGCTCGGGGATCGTCGTTCCCGGCACCGGCATCCACCTGAACAACATCATGGGCGAGGAGGACCTCAGCCCGCTGGGCTTCCACCATGCGCCCCCGGGCCGGCGGATGCCCTCGATGATGTCGCCGACGGTCGTCATGGCGGACGGGCGCGTCGAGGTGGCGCTCGGCTCGTCGGGATCGAACCGGATCCGCTCGGCGCTGCTGCAGACGATCGTCGCGGTCGTCGACCACGGGCTGCCGCCGGCCGCCGCGCTGGCCGAGCCACGGGTGCACTTCGAGGACGGCGTGATCTACGCCGAGCCTGGGATCCCGCTCGACGAGCTGCGCTGCGACCCGCACGAGATCCAGGCGTTCCGGGCGAAGAGCATGTTCTTCGGCGGGGTGCAGATCGTCGGCTGCGACCCTGGGACCGGAGAGCTCAGCGGGGCGGGCGACCTGCGTCGCGGCGGCGTCGCGGTGGCCGCGTGAGCGGACGGCGCCGGGGCCTCGCGGCGATGGCCGCGCTGCTGGCGAGCGGGGCAGCGGCGTGCGGCACGCCGTCGCCGGATCTGTTCGTCGTCAAGCGCGACGGCACGGTCCCCGGCGCCCGGCTGGAGCTGCTCGTATCCGACCAGACCGCGCGCTGCAACGACGGCCCGGTGAAGAACCTCACGAGCGAGCAGATCCTCGAGGCCCGCGACCTCCGCGACGCGTTGCACGAGGCGCAGGACGAGCTCGCCGGCTTCAGGGCGCCGCCGGCGCAGTTCTTCTCGTTCACGGTGACGACCGAGAAGGGGACCGTCCGCTACTCCGACACGACGCAGCGCCCGCCGGTGCTGCCGCGCCTGTCGCGCTTCACGCGCCGCGTGGCGATCGACACCTGCGGCCTGGAGCGCTGACCTCGAGCTCACGCGCCCTCGCCCCCGCGCTCGATCCGGGTCGGTCTCGGCGACACGTGGTTGCCCGCGTGGGTACGTGCCGGGCCGGTGCGTGCTTGCGGGGGCAACGACTAGCCTCAGCGGACCATGAACCGGCGCTCGTGGCTGCTTATGGCGCTCCTGGCCGCGCTCTGGGGCGCCTCGTACATGTTCATCGAGGTCAACCTCGACGACGGCATGTCCCCGGTCTTCCTCGTGTTCGCCCGCCTCGCGCTCGGCGCGGTGGTGCTGGTCCCGCTCGCGCTGCGCGACAACGCCCTGGCCGGCGCCATGCGCTACTGGCGGGCGATCCTGTTCGTCGCCGTCGTCCAGGTCGTCTTGCCGTTTCTGCTGATCGCCTTCGGCCAGCGCCACATCGCGTCGTCGCTGGCGGGCATCCTGATCGCCTCGTCGCCGATCTTCACGGCGCTGATCGCCGCCCGCTACGACGCCGAGGAGCGGCCGTATGGCATCGCGATCAGCGGCGTCGCGGTCGGAATCATCGGCGTCGTGCTGCTCTTCGGGATCGACCTGCGCGGCGACGCCACCGCGCTTGCGGGCGGTCTGATGGTCGTCCTCGCCGCGCTCGGCTACGCCGTCGGCTCGCTGTACCTCAAGCACGGGCTGCGGGGCATGAAGCCGATCGGGATCGCTGCGTCGACCGTCAGCCTCGGCGCGCTGCTGATGGCGCCCGTCGCGCCGTTCGCGATCCCCGACCACGGCCCGAGCGCAACCGCGCTGGCCGCGATGCTCGCGCTCGGAGCAGGCAGCAGCGGCGTGGGGTTCTGGGTCTTCTACACGCTCGTGCGCGACAACGGGCCCGGCCGCGCCTCGCTCGTGGCCTACATCGCGCCCGGCTTCTCGGTCGTCTATGGCGTCACCCTGCTGAGCGAGTCGATCAGCGCGGGCGCGATCGTCGGGCTCGTCCTCATCCTGACGGGCTCGTGGGTGGCCGCGGAGGGGCGGCTGCCGGGGCGGGCGCGCGCGACGACGGTGGCGCCGCTCGAGCCTCCTCCCGCCTGAGTCGGGGCTCCGGCCGGGCGGCCGTGCAACCGCATCAGCCGAAGTGGACCTTGCCGTTGGAGCGGGCCCGCGACTGCGCGCGCTCGACGAAGTCCAGCCGCTTGACCGCCGCCCGGAACAGCCGTGTGACGAGCCGCATGCGGGCGTTCTCGGAGCGCAGGTCGAGCAGGCCCTGCTTGGCTTGCAGTCCGAAGTCCACGGTCGCCGCCATCTCGTAGGCGGTCTTGGCGGCGAGCTCGTCCGGATCCGGGGTCGTGTCCGTGGCCTCGGCGACGAGCTCGGCGTACGAGCTGCGCGCGGCTTCGGCGGCCGACACGTCGTGCTCCTCGACCTTGTCGTCGAGGAACTCGACGGTCGCGGCCGGATAGGGCATGTCGGCCTGACGCTCGACGATCCGAAACGGCCGCGTGCCGCGCGTGAGCACGTTCAGGCGCCCGTCCTCCATGCGCTCGAGCACCTGCTCGATCTCGCAGGCGCAGCCGACCGGCCGCGGCCCCTCCTCCGTCGACCAGACGATCCCGAACTCGCCGTCGCTCTCGAGCAGCTCTTCGAACATGATCCGGTAGCGCTCCTCGAAGATGTGCAGCGGCACGAGCTCGTGCGGAAGCGCGACGAGCTCCAGCGGGAACAGCGGGAAGTCGCGTACCGTCCGATCTGCCATCTGCGTGTATCTCAGCACGATGCACAACGCACCGCTGTGCCTGCAGGCGCACCGGGCGCCGTGGGTGCGCCGCCGCGACCATATCCTTGGCCGATGGACGAGCTCGCGGCCTACGAGCGGCGCCTGCGCCGCGCCGGGCTGCCGCTGCTGATCGAGGACTACTCCGCCTACGAGGACATCTTCACGCGCGCCGCCCCGCTGCTGTCGCTCGTCGTCACCGGACAGCTGCTGGGCGCCGTCGATCGCGACTGGCCGTGGTGGGCCAACATCCTCGCGCTGCTCGGGGCGATGGCGATCGTCGTCGCCGGCGTGGCGGTCGTCAACCATCGCCGTGGCCGGCCGCGCCTGTCGATCCCCGACCGCGTCGGCCCGATCGAGCTCGCCGCGTTCGTGCTCGTGCCGGCGCTGCTGCCGCTCGTCTTCGGCGGGCAGGTCACGAGCGCGCTCGTCACGGCGGGCGGCAACCTCGCGCTGCTGCTGGTCATCTACCTCGTCGTCGGCGTCGGGCTGCTGTCGATCGTGCGCTGGACGGCGGCGCGCCTCGTCGGCCAGCTCGCCGCCTCGCTGAAGCTGCTGACGCGCGCGGTCCCCGTGCTGCTGATCTTCATGATCGTGCTGTTCATCAACACCGAGATGTGGCAGGTCTTCTCCGACGTTTCCGATCGCGCGCTGCTCGGCGTGATCGCGCTGTTCATCGGCGTCGCCTCGGCGTTCGTCATCTCGCGGCTGCCGCGCGAGGTGCGCGAGCTCGAGCACGACGTCGGCGCCGACCCGCCGCTGACGACGCGCCAGCGCTTCAACGTCGGCCTGGTGATGTTCGTCAGCCAGGGATTGCAGGTGATCGTCGTCGCGGCGCTGGTCGGCGCGTTCTTCGTCGCGTTCGGCGCGCTGGCGATCACGCCGGACGTGGTCGAGTCGTGGATCGGCCAGCGGCCGCACGCGATCGCCGGCAACGCCTCGACGAGCGTCGAGCTGCTGAAGGTCTCGAGCGGCCTGGCGGCGTTCAGCGGCCTGTACTACGCGATCGCCGTGCTGAGCGACGCGACGTACCGCGAGGAGTTCCTCGACGACCTGGAGACCTCGCTGCGCGAGACCTTCGGCGACCGCGCGCGCTACCTCGAGGCGCGCGCCGCGGCGACGGCGGCGGCGGCGTCGTAGGCTCCCGCGCCGTGGCGGGCGACGACGAACCGCAGATCTACCTCCAGCGCGACCAGCCGCCGGGGGTCCCGCCGCTGGCGCTGACCGGCGAGCGCACGCTGCCCGACGTGCCGGAGGAGAACTACTGGTTTCAGCGCCACCTCGTCGTCTACGAGTGGATCGCCGCGCAGGTGACCGGCCTGCGGGTCGTCGACATGGCCTGCGGCGAGGGCTACGGCTCCGACGTGCTGGCACGCACCGGCGCGGCCGAGGTCGTCGGCGTCGACGCCAACCCGGATGCCTTCGAGCACGCCCGCCTGCGCTACGTGCGCGACAACCTGCGCTTCGCGCGCACGCTGGTCGAGACCTTCGACGAGCCGTGCGACGCGCTCGTCTTCCTGCAGACGATCGAGCACGTACAGGATCCGGGCGCGGTGCTCGCGCGCTTCCGCGACCTCGTGGCCGGATCGCCGGACGGGGTCGTGTTCGTCTCCACGCCGAACGTCATGACGCTGGCGCCGCCGGGCGCGGAGCGCTCGGGCAACCCGTGGCACGTCCACGAGTACCGGCCCGAGGAGTTCGCCGCGCTGTGTCGCCTGCACTTCGGCTCGGTGCGGGTCCTCGGCCTCTTCCACGCGCGCAAGCTCGCGCTGCATGCGGCCGCCCTGCGACTGGGCTGGGACCAGGTGCACGCGCGGCTGGGGATCACGAAGCGCTTCTACGACCGCTTCACGCCGGCGATCGACGTGCGCGACTTCGCGCTGCGCCCGGGCAGCGGCCAGGACCTGCACGGGGCGCTGGACCTCGTCGCCGTGCTGCGGCCGTGACCCCCGCCGCCGGCGAGCTTGCGATCGTCCTGCACTCGCACCAGCCCTACGTCGAGGGCTTCGGCGTCTGGCCCTTCGGCGAGGAGTGGCTGTGGGAGTCGATCGCGACCTCCTACCTGCCGCTGCTGGACATCCTCGACGCCGGCGGGCGGCGGGGGCCGATCACCCTGTCGCTCACGCCGGTGCTCTGCGACCAGCTCGAGGCGCCGGGCGCGATGGCGCGCTGCGCCCGCTTCCTCGCCGGTACCCGCGTCGAGACCCACCGCCGTGACATCGAGGCGGCGGCGGGCGATCGCGGTGTCGTCGCCGCGCTCGAGCACTCGGCATCGCGCTACGCCTGGGCACGCGCGCGGCTAGCGCAGCTGCGCGGCGACCTGCTCGGCGCGCTGCGCCGGCACGCCGCCTGGACGTCGTCGGCGACCCACGCCGTGCTGCCGCTGCTGGCCACGGATGCCGGCGTGCGCCTGCAGCTGGGTGCGGGGATCGCCTCGCACCGCCGGCGCTTCGGGAGCGACGCGTGGCGCGGCGGCCTGTGGCTGCCGGAGTGCGCGCACGCGCCGTGGCTGGATCGGCTGCTGGAGGCGTCCGGCGTGCGTGCCGTCTGCGTCGATCTGACCGACGTGCTGCCGCCGCAGGAGCACCTGAGACCGCTGCGCTCGCCCGCCGGGCCGCTGCTCGTCCCGATCGACCGCGCGACGATCGAGCTGGTCTGGGGCGCCGGCGGCTACCCCGCCGATCCCCGCTACCGCAACTACCACGCGTTCACGCGCCACCGCCACCGCGCATGGAGCAACGACAGCGCGCCGTACGACCCGGCGCGCGCCGCGCGCGCCGCGCGCGAGCACGCGGCCGACTTCGTGGCGCGCGTGCGCGAGCGGCTCGCCGCCGGCGGGCTGTGCGTCTTCGCAGTCGACACCGAGCTGCTCGGCGACTGGTGGCACGAGGGACCGCAGTGGCTGGCGGCGGTGCTCGACGAGGCCGATCTCCAGGGGCTGGCGATCGCCCCGCTCGACGACGCGCTGGCGCGCCACGAGCCGGTGGCGGCGCCCGCCGATCTGCCCGCCACCTCCTGGGGGACGCCGCGCGACCTGAGCACCTGGAGCGTCCCGCCGGTGGCCGGCATGGCGTGGGCCGCGCGCGACGCCGAGCTGCGCACGGTCGCCGCCGCCCGCGCCGGCAGCGCGAGCCCGCGCGCGGTGCGCGAGCTGCTCGCCCTGCAGTCCAGCGACTGGGCCTTCCTCGTCAGCCGCGATCTCGCCGAGCCCTACGGGCGCGAGCGCGCGAGCGGCCATCGCGCGGCGCTCGACGCGGCGCTCGACGCACCGGACGCGCACGACCCGTTCGTGCGCAACCTCGCGCCGCACGCTTCGCCCGCCGCGCTGTCGGAGCCATAGCCGACACAGTCCTGCGACCCGGTCGCGCGCTGCGGTGCCGCGCGAGGCTCGGAACCGGCCTGCGGCGCCAGCATGCGGCGCACTCGCAGCGCGTCTTTCCCGCTACGTGCGAGCACGAGCAACCCGTTCGGTCCGCGAGATCCCTACCATGCAGCGCTGCCTTGCATAACGAGCCGAGTCCCGGGCGCCCAGCGCGGCCGGGAACGGGGGACCCAAAGGGCCGGAGCAGTTCCGGCCCCGGGGCGAATCGCCACCCACCGCCAGCGAGCGGTGCCGGCGGCGTAGCGCACGTCACAGTGCGAGCCCGACAGCTAACCCCGTAGGCGCCGAGACGACGAGAGGAGCGCCACATGACAGCCAGCGACGACGTTCGGGCGACCCCCGATGCCGTGCCGCAGAAACCGGACGTGGCGCACACGATCGCCTACCGCCGGTCGCTGCGCGCGTCACGCGTCCGCCGTGCGACGGCGCGGCTGCGCCGGCGGCGAACGCTGCGGGGCCGCGGCTCGCTGCTGATCGCACTGGCCGGGGTGCTGCTCGCAAGCGCCGGGGCAGTCGCGCAACAGGGCGTCTCCTCGCGCAGCGGGATGAGCACGAACACGATCGCCGCCGCCCAGAAGGCGCTCGGCGTGGCCGCCGACGGTGTCGTCGGTCCGCGCACGCGCGCCGCGACGAAGCGCTTCCAGCGCCGCCACGGGCTGGTCGCCGACGGCGTCATCGGGCCGCGAACCCTGAAGGCGCTGGGGATCGAGTCGATCGCCGTCGACGAGGTCCGTGCGCGCAGCTCGTCGGCGGCGGACCCGGTGCTCGAGCGGATCGCGAACTGCGAGTCCGGCGGCGACCCGAGGGCCGTCTCGGCGAACGGCATGTACCGCGGCAAGTACCAGTTCTCACGGCAGACCTGGCGCGAGATCGGCGGCAAGGGCGACCCGGCCCGCGCCTCGGAGGCCGTGCAGGACAGGATGGCGGCGAAGCTGCTGCGCCGCGCCGGGACGCAGCCGTGGCCGAACTGCGCCTGAGCCGCGACCTCGACGCGGCACGGCGTGCGCCCGACCGGCGCGCCCCGGCCTCGCACGCGGCCTGCGCCTGACCGGCGCAGGTCGTGGCGGCACGACGGCCGCGGGCATCTGAGCCCGGGCCGCGGAGCTCCGCGCCCAGCCCTTCACAACTAGCCGTTTGTACGGTAGGATGGCGGTCAGCACGCAGTCCGTCCTCCGTCACCGGGAGCACGCATGACCATCTCCACGAACGCCCGCCCCGCTATCGGTCCGTCGCAACTCGCCGCCCGGCTCGCCGCCGGAGAGCCGATCACCGTATTGGACATCCGCGACGACGCGAGCTGGGGGATCGACGCCTCCACGATCACCCACCGCCACGTTCTCGCCGCGGACGTGCTCGCCGACCCCGCCCGCAGCGCCACTGAGCTGCAGGGTCCGGTCGCCGTGGTCTGCAACCGCGGTCTGACGGCGCAACCCGTCGCCGAGGCGCTGCGCGCGCAGGGCGTCGACGCCGCTTTCGTCGAGGGCGGCATGCGCGGCTGGATCGCCGCGCTGCAGGCATGGCCGGTGCCGCTGGAGATCGATCAGCTGACCGTCCACCAGGTGCAGCGTCCCGGCCGCGGCTGCCTGTCCTACGTGCTCGCTTCCGCCGGCCGCGCCCTGGTCGTCGACCCGGCGCCGGACGCCGGCTTCTACGTCGCGCTCGCCGCCGAGCTCGGCGCGACGATCACCGACGTCGTCGACACGCACCTGCACGCCGACCACCTGTCCGGCGCGCGCGAGCTCGCGGAGCGGACGGGCGCGGCGCTGCGGCTGCCGGCAGCGGCGCTCGAGCGCGGCGTCGCCTACGCCGATCGCGTCACCGCGCTCAACGACGGCGACGAGCTCGCGCTCGGGAACGTGCCGGTGCGCGCGCTCGCGCTGCCCGGACACACGACCGACATGACGGGCCTGGTCGTCGCCGGCCGGGTGCTGATCGGCGGCGACTCGCTGTTCGCCGACGGCCTCGCACGGCCCGACCTGCAGCGCGGCGACCCCGGCGGGGCGCGCGCCATGGGGCGCATCCTGCATGCGACGCTGCACGAGCGCGTGCTGGCGCTCGGCGACGACGTCGTCCTGCTGCCGGGCCACACCGCCCCGGGCGTCCACGCGGCAGCGATCGCACCGACCCTGGGCGAGGTCCGCCGGCGCGTGCCGGAGCTCGAGATCTCAGACCCGGGCGACTTCGCCGAGGCGCTGCTGGCCGACATGCCGCCGCGCCCGGCGAACTACGAGGCGGTGATCGCCGCCAACGCCGGCATGCAGCCGCTGGACGCAGAGCTGGAGACGGGCGCCAACAGCTGCTCGACACGCTGATGCAGGCGACCAGGAGCGTCAACGCGATGAAGCTGCCGCGACCCATACCGCTGGAGCTCGCCGATCTGATCGCGACGCGGCTGCGCGTCATCGGCGATGCCAGTCGCATCCGGATCCTCGACCTGCTCCGCGACGGCGAGCTGTCGGTGATGCAGATCACCGAGTCGCTCGACACCAGCCAGCAGAACGCGTCCAAGCACCTCGGCGTGCTGCTGCAAGCCGGCGTCGTCAGCCGCCGCAAGGTCGGCACGAGCTCGCTCTACAGCGTCGCCGACGAGGGCGTCTACGAGCTCTGCGAGCAGGTCTGCGGGGGCCTGCAGACCCAGTACGCGGAGCTGGCGGCCCTCGTCGAGGGAGGCACCCCGCGGTAGGGTCGGCAGCCGATGGGCGACGAACCCGGAGGTCTGAAGGCGCTGCAGGAAGCGACCTCGAGCCGGTCGTGGGTCTGAAGCCCTGACCGGGCAGGTGGCTCGCGAGTCGTTTCGCGCCGGCCTGCGCGCCGGCGTCCCGTACGCGCTCGCCGGCGGCGTGCTCGCCCTGACGTTCGGCGTGCTCGCGCGGGACGCCGGCTTCTCGGCGCTCGGCGCCCTGGTGATGTCGGCGGTCGTGTTCGCCGGTGCGGCGCAGTTCGCCGCGATCTCGATCATCGCCGCCGGAGGCGGCCTCGGCGCCGCGATCGGCGCCGCGGCGCTGATCAACGCGCGCTTCCTGCCGATGGGCATCGCGCTCGCGCCCTCGCTGCCGGGGCCGGCGCTGATCAGGGCAGCGCAGGGCCAGACCGTCGTCGATGCGTCGTGGGCGATGGCCCACCAGGGCGACGGGCGCTTCGATCGCCACTTCCTCTTCGGCGCCAGCGCCGTCCAGTACGCGACCTGGCTGCTCGGCACCGCGATCGGCGCGTTCGGCGGCGCCGCGCTCGGCGATCCGCGCGAGCTCGGCCTCGACGCGATCTTCCCGGCGTTCTTCCTTGCCCTGCTGCTGCCTGAGCTGCGCGATGCGCGTTCGCGCGCGGTGGCGCTCGCCGGCGCGCTCATCGCGCTCGCGCTGGTGCCGCTCGGACCGCCGGGCGTCCCGGTGCTCGCCGCCAGCGTGGCGGCGCTCGTCGGTCTGAAGCGGCGCCACGCGCGGGCGACGGCGGCATGAGCGGTCAGTTGTGGGCCGTGGTCGCGGGCTGCGCCGCGGTGACGTTCGCGATCAAGGCGGCGGGGCCGGTCGCGCTGGGCGGGCGCGACCTGCCGCCGCGGCTCAGGCGCGTGATCGTGCTGATGGCGCCCGCCCTGCTCGCGGCGTTCGTCGTCACGCAGGCGCTGGCCGACGGCGAGCGCCTGCACGTCGGAGCCGACACCGCAGGCGTCGCGGCCGCCGGCTTCGTCGTCTGGCGCGGGGCCTCGGTGCTGCCGGCCGTCGTGACGGCGGTCGCGGTGACCGCGGCGCTGCGGGCAATCGGATGAGGCGGTGCTGCGCCACCGGCGTCGATCGTGCCAACATCGCGGCGTGACCGCAGGCGCAGACGACGTCGTCCGGGCCAAGAGGGCGCTGGCGTCGCGGCTGCCTTGGCCGCTCGCCGTGCTTGCGCGGCTGGCCTACAACTACCGCTGGAGCTGGCTGCCCGACGGGCCCGACATCTTCCGCTCGGTCGACCGCGATCGCTGGCAGGCGTGCGGGCGCAACCCGGTCCGCCTGCTGCAGGAGGTGTCGGCCGAGGCGCTGCTGCGTGCCGCCGGCGACGCGGCGCTCGTCGCCCGCGCCGAGCAGCTCGAGCAGGCGATCCTCGACGACCTCGCGCGACCGCCGGCGACCGGCGTCGCCAGCGAGGACCGGCCCGTCGCGTTCTTCTGTGCCGAGTACGGGCTGCACGCGTCGCTGCCGATCTACGCCGGCGGGCTCGGTGCGCTGGCGGGGGACATCGTCAAGGAGGCGTCCGACCGGGCGCTGCCGTTCGTCGCCGTCGGGCTCATGTACCGCCACGGCTACTTCCGCCAGCGCGTCGACCACAGCGGCTGGCAGCAGGAGTACTGGGTGCCGACCGACCCCGAGCGCTCGCCCGCCGTGCTCGTCACGACCGGCGAGGAGCGCACGCCGCTGCGCATCCATGTGACGATCGACACCGACGCGGTCGCAGCACAGGTCTGGCGCGTCGACGTCGGGCGCGTGCCGCTGTTCCTGCTGGACACCGACGTGCCCGAGAACAGCCGCGTCGCGCGCTGGATCACGGCGCGCCTGTATGACGGCGACCCGCGGACGCGGCTGGCGCAGTACGCGCTGCTCGGCGCGGGCGGCGCCGCGATGCTGCGGGCGCTGGGCATCCGGCCCGGCGTCGTGCACATGAACGAGGGCCATGCTGCCTTCGCCGCGCTGGAGATGACACGGCCGGCGATCGACGCCGGCAGCGACTTCGAGGCGGCGTTCGAGGACGTCCGCCGTCACACGGTGTTCACGACCCACACGCCCGTCCCGGCCGGCAACGACACCTATCCCGCCGACGACGTGCGGCGCGCGCTGGGGCCGCTCGCCGCCTCGCTCGGCACGGACGTCGAGCACATCCTGCGGCTGGGACGGACGCGGCCCGACGACGAGCACGAGCCGTTCGGCGTGACGCAGTTCGCGCTGCGCGCCAGCCGCGCGGCGAACGGCGTCAGCGCGCGCCACGGCGCGGTGTCGCGTGAGATGTGGCGTGCGCTGTGGCCGGATCGGGCGGCCGATGACGTGCCGATCGGGCACGTGACCAACGGCGTCCACATCCCGTCGTGGGTCGGCGCTCCGATGCGCCGGCTCCTGGACCGCCATCTCGGCGCCGACTGGCCGCTGCGCGCCGCCGACCGCGCGACGTTCGACGCCGTCGACTCGATCCCCGCAGGCGAGCTGTGGGAGGTTCGCTGCGAGCAGCGCCGGGTGCTCGTCGAGCACGTCCGCGACCGCAGCCAGCTTCAGCGGATCGCCCGCGGCGAGCCGCGCGACTACGTCGAGGCAGCCGCGCGCACGTTCGACCCGGGAGTGCTGACGATCGGCTTCGCCCGGCGGCTGGCGACCTACAAGCGGCTGCACCTGCTGCTGCACGACATCGAGCGCAGCTTCAGGTTGCTGGGCGGCGAGCGCCCGGTGCAGCTGCTGCTCGCCGGCAAGGCGCACCCGCGCGACGACGACGGCAAGCGCCTCGTCCAGCAGCTGTTCGCCGTCCGCTCCCAGCAGCGCGCGTTCGAGCGCGTCGTCTTCCTCGAGGACTACAACCTCGGCGTCGCTGCGCGGCTCGTGCGCGGCTGCGACGTGTGGATCAACGTGCCGCGCCCGCCGCTGGAGGCGAGCGGGACGAGCGGGATGAAGGCCGCGGTCAACGGCGGGCTGCAGCTCAGCGTGCTCGACGGCTGGTGGGCGGAGGGCTACGACGGCGCCAACGGCTGGGCGCTGACCGGCGAAGTCGACGACGATCACGCGCGCCAGGACGCCGCGCACGCCGGCGAGCTCCTGCGGCTGATGGAGAGCGAGGTCGTGCCGGAGTTCTACGAGCGCGACGCCGACGGGGTCCCGCAGGCCTGGATCGCGCGGGTGAGGCGGTCGATGCGGACGCTGATCCCGGCGTTCTCCGCCACACGGATGGTGTCGGAGTACGAGGACCGCATCTACGGCGAGCGCTGACGGCGGCTGCCTAGTGCCAGCGCAGCGTGCGCGGCGTCTTGCGCATCCGCAGCACGCGCACCGGGACGCCGGCCGCGACGGCGTTGTCCGGCACGTCCTTCGTGACGACCGTCGAGGTGCCCAGGACGCAGTTGTCGCCGACGGTCGTTCCGCGCAGGATCGAGACGCCGTAGCCGATCCAGACGTTGTGGCCGACGCGCACGTCGCGCTTGTAGATGCCCTGCTCGCGGACCGGGCGGTCCTGCTCGACGACGCCATGGTCGAAGTCGATCAGCATCACGCGGTCGGCGACGATGCACTCGCGCCCGATCGAGACGTGCTGGAAGGCCGAGATCGTGCACTCCTGCCCGAGCACGGTCTTGGCCCCGACGCGCACCTCGCCCTCGTGCGCGCGGATCTTCGAGCCGTGGCCGATCCACGACCAGCGGCCCAGGTGCAGCGTCGCGTCTGCGCCGATCTCGATCGTGACGCCGGGGCAGACGAAGCACAGCCCGTCGGTCTTCAGCCGCCCGCGCCAGCGCAGCTTGAGCCACAGCCAGCGCGCGATCAGCAGCGCGTAGCGCCGGCTGAGCATCCCGTGGGAGCGCATAAAGCGCCACAGCGTGAGCGGGCCGCCGTGCAGCGGCGCGGGCTCACCGCGCACGTCGGGCGCCAAAGCGTGTGCTCGGTCGTCGATCGTGAGCGTCGGCTGCACCGTCGCCATGCTATGTCGCGCGACGGGCGGCGGGATCCCCGGACGGCAGCACTCCCTCGCCCAGCGGCCCGCGCTTCCACTCCGGCACCGGCGTCGGGCGTCCCGCGCGCGGCACGTACGGCGAGCGCTCCACGAGCGCCATCCGGTGGATGTACCGCGGGCAGTTCGGGAAGACCCGGCCGGCGCGCACGCGGACGACGAAGCGGGCCTCGGGCCACGCCGGCAGCAACTCGTCGTCGAGCGCGACCGACGCGGTGCCCTCGATCCGCAGCCGCGACGGCCGCGCCGCGACGAAGTCGATGAACAGCAGCCCGACGCGCGGGTTGACGAGCGCGTTGCCCCAGGACAGGAACATGCCGTTGCCGTCGTAGTCGGGGAACGCCAGCGTGTGCTCGTCGATCACGCGCACGAATCCCGGCGCACCGCCCTTGTATGAGCACTGCGGCTGCCCGTCGGCGTCGGCCGTCGCGATGAAGAACATGTCCATGCGCTCGATGAACGCCGCGTCCTCGGGGTCGATGTGGTCGCGGGTGGTTCGCTCGTCGAGGCGATCGGCAAGGCGGCGCGTGTCGAAGCGCTCCTGCAGCTCGCGCGATCCGGCGTGGTAGCGCTCGCCGCCGGTCATGCGTCGTCCGGCGCCGAGGACGTCACGTGCAGGACCGCCTTGCCGGGCTGGACGAAGACCACGTCGTTGGTCTCCGGACTCGTCAGGACGGCGGCCCAGCCGTCGACGATCAGGGCGTGCTCGCCCGGCGCGGGCGCCGGCCACAGCAGCGCCACCTGCTCGTTGGCGGTCACGTTCTCCACGGTGCGTCGTCCCGCCGGGACCATCAGCAGATCCTTGTGCCACTTCACGGTGACCGAGGTCGCGCGCGGCCGCCCGTCCGCGCCGACGGTGACGATGTACGGGCTGCGGCCGAAGCGCTCGACCGCCTGGGGGAGCTCCTCGAGCGGGACGGGCACGGACACGTCGTGGATGCTACGCCGCTTGCGCCCCTGGCATGATCGTCGCCTCGTGGCGGTCGATCCGAACCTCGCGCAGCGCCTGCTCGACGGCGACCGCCGGGCGCTCGCGCGCGCGATCTCGCTCGTCGAGAACGACGATCCGGCGGGCTGGGCGCTCGTGCGCGACGTCTATCCGCACACCGGAAAGGCCAGCATCGTCGGCGTAACCGGCGCGCCCGGCGCGGGCAAGTCGACGCTGATCGGCCAGCTCGTGAAGAACCGCCGCGCGGCTGACCGCAGCGTCGCCGTGCTGTCGATCGACCCGACGTCGCCGTTCACGCAGGGCGCGCTGCTCGGCGACCGCATCCGGCTGACGGAGCACTTCCTCGACGCAGGGGTGTTCATCCGCTCGATGGCCAACCGGGGAGCGTTGGGCGGCCTGAGCGAGGCGTCGCTGCAGGCGGCGCTGCTGATGGACGCCGCCGGCCGCGACGACGTCTTCCTGGAGACCGTCGGCGTCGGTCAGGCAGAGGTCGACATCATCGACCACGCCGACACGGTCCTGCTCGTGCTGATGCCGGGCGGCGGCGACTCGGTGCAGGCGCTGAAGGCCGGGATCATGGAGATCCCCGACATCATCGTCGTCAACAAGGCCGACCACCCGCTCACCCAGACGATGGTGCGCGAGATCCGCGGCGTGCTGTCGCTCGCGCCGCAGGGGCCGTGGAAGGTGCCGATCCTGCAGACCGAGGCCGTCGACGGCACCGGCGTCGACGAGCTGATGGACAAGCTGCTCGAGCACCGCGCGCACATCGAGCAGCAGGGCACGCTCGCCGAGCGTCGCAGGCACAACCTGCGCAACGAGGTCCTGGCGATCGCGACCGGGCGGATGCGCCGGCGGCTCGAGAACAGGATCCGCGAGGACGCCACGTTCGAGGCGCTGATCGACGACGTCGTCGCCCGGCGCCTGGACCCGGCGAGCGCGGCGGGCGCGATCCTCGAGAACGAGCTGGACGGCCGGCCGTAGACTCGCGCCGTGAACGATGTCGACCGGCGGGGGATGCGTCTCGCCGAGCTCGTGGCGGTCCTCTCGCTCGGCACCGATCTCGGGCTCGGGCAGCCGATGGAGCACGTCCTGCGCCAGTCGCTCATCGCGCTGCGGATCGCCGACCGGCTCGCGCTCGCCGAGGACGAGCGCGCGGTCCTCTACTACACATCGCTGCTGGCGTACGTCGGCTGCCACGTCGACGCGCACGAGCAGTCGCGCTGGCTCGGCGACGACCTCGTCGCCAAGGGCGACGCGCGGCTGTCGGACGTCGACACCGTGCGCGGGGGCACCGCCTACCTCGTCGGCCATCTCGGCGCCGGCCGCGCTCCGCTGGAACGCCTGCGCCTCGGCCTGGCGTACCTCGGCGGCGAGGGGCGCCGGGCGGTCAACGCGATGTTCGAGAACCACTGGCTGGCGACGGAGGGGCTCGCGCGCGCGCTCGGCCTCGGCCGCCCGGTCGTCGACAGCCTCGCGCAGACCTTCGAGCGCTGGGACGGCCGCGGCCTGTTCGGCGCGCGCGGGGCCGCGTGTCCGCTGACGGCGCGCGTGACGATCCTCGTCGACGTCGCCGAGGTCTACCACCGCATCGGCGGCGTCGAGGCCGCCTCGGCCGCCGTGCGCGACCGGGCCGGCACGCAGTTCGACCCCGACCTCGCCGCGCTGTTCTGCGACGATGCGCCCGACCTGCTCGACGGGCTGGAGACGATCGTCGCGTGGGACGTGGTCATCGACGCCGAGCCGGCGCTGCACCGGCGCATCCCCGCCGAGCGGATCGACCCGGCGCTCGAGGCGGTCGCCGACTTCGTCGACCTCAAGTCGCCCTACACGCTCGGGCACTCGCGGCGCGTCGCCGAGCTCGCCGGCGGCGCAGCGCAGCGCGGCGCCACGGGCGAGGCCGAGGCGCGGCTCGTACGGCGTGCCGCGCTCCTGCACGACCTCGGCCGGCTCGGCGTGCCGAACACGATCTGGGACAAGCCGCGCGCGCTGACGGCCGGCGAGTGGGAGCGCGTCCGGCTGCATCCGTACCTCAGCGAGCGGATGCTCCGCGCGTCGCCCGCGCTCGCCGCGCTGGGCGCGATCGCCGGGCGCCACCATGAGCGGCTGGACGGCTCGGGCTACCCACGCGGACTGCACGGCGACGCGCTCGTGCCGGCCGCGCGGCTGCTGGCCGTCGCCGACGCCTACGCGGCGATGACCGAGCCGCGCCCGCACCGCCCGGCGCTCGGCGCCGAGGCTGCGGCCGGGCTGCTGCGCGAGGAGGTGCGCGCCGGCCGGCTGGACGAGCAGGCGGTGGACGGCGTGCTGGCCGTCGGCGGCCACCGCGTGAGCCGCCGGCGCTCCGGGCCGGCCGGGCTGACCGCGCGCGAGCTCGAGGTGCTGGCGCTGCTCGCCCGCGGCGTCTCGACGAAGGGGATCGCCGAGCAGCTCGTGATCTCGCGCAAGACCGCGCGCAACCACGTGCAGAACATCTACGCGAAGGCCGGCGTCTCCAACCGCGCGCAGGCGAGCCTCTTCGCGGTGCGGCACGGCCTGATCGGCGATCGGGGCTGAACCGGCACAGATGAGGCGGGTGCCTCATGCGCGCGCCGGCGACCGCGCGTACGGTCGGTCGCGTCCGATCACGCGATCAAGGAGCACGAGATGACCGGCAGCACGACGACGATCGAGGTCAAGAACCTCGACTCCCCGGACGAGGCGCGCCCGTTCGAGAGCCACGGCGAGATCCGCCTCGTGACGGTCGCAGGCAAGGAGATCGGCAAGGGCGTCTTCGAGCCCGGCTGGCGCTGGAGCGATCACGTCAAGCCGATCGCCGGCACGGCGTCCTGCCAGTTCCCCCACTTCCTCTACGTCATCTCCGGGCGGATGCGAGTCGTCATGGACGACGGCAGCGAGGTCGAGCTGCGCGCCGGCGACGTCGCGAACGTGCCGCCCGGTCACGACGCCGAGGTCGTCGGCGAGGAGCCGTGCGTGACGGTCGACCTCGGCGAGGGCGACGACGCCGACTACGCGAAGGGCGGCTGACCGTTCGGTCGGCGCGGATTGCGCGCGGCGCGTCGTCAGGCCCGTCCGGTTCGCGCCCGCGGCGACGTGCCGTCGCAGGCCGTCACGAACGGCTCGTCTGGCGCGCCGGCCGCGTGCGCCACTCCCACGCGGCGAGCCCGGCGAGCGCTGCCGCCGCCAGCGCGATCGCGACGGTCGCGCCCGCCGAGCCGGTGCCGAACAGCGGCAGCGCGTCGTCGAGCGGGCCGAGCGGAGCGGTCGACGACGGCCCGACCATCCCGCCGCCGTCGAGCCGCAGCTCGGCGTACCACCAGATGCTCGTCACCAGCGTCAGCGCGCAGAGCGCGGCGCCGGCGCGCGGCGCCTGGCGCAGCCCCCAGGCGACGAGCGCGACGGCCGGCGGCAGCGCTGCCAGCAGGTAGCGCCCGGGGAAGAAGAAGCCGAACATCGTCGGCGCGACGAACACGGCCACGAGCACCTGCGCGGCGCAGACGAGTGCGCAGAGGGTCGCGGCGATCTCGACTCCGCCACGCTCGGGCAACGCGCGCGCGATGTGGTCGCGCCGTGAGCGCCACAGCAGCCACAGCCCGTAGAACGCCAGCGCGACGACCGGCGCCCAGCGCAGCACGCCGTAGCTGCGGTCCAGCCAGAGGCCGACCAGGCGCGGCGCGCGCTCGAGGAGGTCGGCCGCGTCGAGGTCGCCCAGCCGGTCGCCCGGGACCGCGGCGGCTGCGGGCGTGAAGCCGCCGAAGAGCTGGTCGTTGATCGTCACGAACATCACGCCCGAGAACAGCAGCACCTCGACCTCGACGAGCATCGCGAAGCCCCGCGCGCGGCGGCGCAGCCAGCGAAACATCGCCAGCCCGACGACGAGGCCGGCGACCGAGAACTGCAATCCGAGCCACGGCAGCATGCCGAGCGCGATCGACGCCCCGACGACCCAGCGGATCCGCGGAAGCTCGCGCACCTTCAGCGCCAGCAGCGAGGCCGCGGCGAGCAGGGCGCCCGCGGTCAGCTCGGGCGACACGGTCGTCGCGCCGGCCAGCGCGGGCGGCGACAGCCCGCAGGCCAGCGCCGCGCCGTAGGCCCACGGCTCGGGGACGACGCGCCGCGCCAGCAGCGCCGCCAGGACGAACGCGAGCGCGGCGATCGCCGCCAGCAGCAGCTGCACCGCGAGGGGCCCGCCGATCGCGTAGGCGGGGGCGATCAGCAGCGGAAATCCCGCGCCGTGCGGCTCGTTGGCCTGGCCGTTCGTGAGCCGCCCGCGGCGCTCGAGGACGTAGGGGTACCAGTCGCGGTAGGCCTTCGTGGCGTACTCGTCGCGCAGGTCGAGGTCGCGGTCGCTGACGATCGACTCCGCCGTCAGCAGGTGGTGCGGCTCGTCGCCGCCGAAGTGAGAGGCGCCGAATGCGGGCAGCCCGATCGTCGCGGCGTAGGCCGCGAGCAGGACGAGCCAGAACGCGGCCGCGCGGCGCATCAGATGCGGGATCTAATAGGAGCGGCGCCCGGCAGCGTCGAACGTCAGCGGACGATCGATCGGGTGCGCCTGCGGCGCGGTGCCGCGCGGCTCGAACCGCGGGCCGTCCTCGCGCCTGCCCTCGTAGCGCCAGTCACGGCCGATCCGGTCGACGCCGAGCGGATAGAGCGTCAGGCTGCCGTCGGCTGCGAAGCGCATCCGCACGAGGTTCTTGTAGTCGGCGATCGACTGGGCGGTGAAGACCTGGTTGGCGGCCTCGGGCGCCTTCAGCCCGCGGATCCGGTGGATCGCGAGCAGCACGAGCGCGAACACCGTGGCTCCGAGCGCGAACCCGGCGGCGAACAGCAGCGCGATCGCCAGCAGCCAGGCGACGATCGGCGCGCCGTCGGGTGCGACGGACGCCGCGAGGTAGACGAGCGCCGCTGCCGCCAGCAGGTGGATCACCGTGTGCACGAGCGCGACGAGCCCCTTGGCGAGCTTCGTCGCGCCGCGCCGTCCGCGCTTGACCTCCAGGGCGTCGGGCTTGATGTCCGTGCCGCCGTAGATCGCGCCGAACAGCACCAGCGCGAGGATGATCGTCAGCGGCCCGGCCGCCTCGGAGAGCAGCCCGCCGAAGCCGTCGACCGCGTCGAGCAGCCCGCCCTCGCCGGCGTTCAGCGCGCCGAGCATCGCCAGGCCGAGCAGGACGTAGATCGCGCCCAGCAGCCCGGCGAACGACGGGTTGAGCCGCGCGAGCCCGAGGACGCCGACCGACAGCCTGCGAGAGTCGCGCTCGCGCGGATAGATCTCCGCGCGCTCGTATGCCACCGACGTGTCGTGGTCCAGCGAGCGCAGGTCCAGCGACGTCTGCAGCGTGTGCGTCGGCGACAGGTAGGCGCCGCCGCCGCCGGCGGTGATCCGCGTCGGCGCCTCGTCGTCGCCGGCCGGCTCGTAGCGCGCGTAGTGGTGCCGGTCGCCGGTCAGCACGATCGGCAGCTTCGCGCCCTTCGCGCGCACGACACGCTCCTCGAAGTAGGACAGGTAGCGCCAGGAGGACGGCTCGGTGCGGTCGGCGACGGCCTTGACCCACGCCGGCTTTGCCGTCATCAGGATGACCTTGTCGCCGGGCGCGACGTCCTGCGCGAGGAAGTAGTCCAGCTGGACGTCGTCGATGTACGTGTCGAGCTGGATGTCGATCGCCCAGATCCACCAGTCGTTGGGCAGCCTGATCGCGAAGTAGCTGCGCCGCTGGCGGGTGCGCCAGTCGCCGACGCGGCCCTCTCGAGTGCAGAAGATGCGCAGGAAGCTGGCCAGGCCGTCGTACCAGTCGTGGTTTCCCGGCAGCGCGTACATGTCGGGCTTGTCGAGCCGGTCGGACCTCGGCTGCGCCGAGGCGAACGGCCCGATGAAGCGGTCCTCGTAGGCCTCCGGCGTCGCCGACGGATAGACCTCGTCGCCGCCGAGCACGAGGATCGTGCCGCGCGGCAGCTTCTCGTCGGCGGCCTCGAGCACAGGCTGCGCGAGCAGCCACGCCATCGTGTACGTCGCCTCCCACCCGTCGCCGGTGTCGGAGAGATAGTCGACCCACAGGTCGCCGGCCAGGCCGGAGTAGTCCAGGCCGTCCTGCGGCTCGCGCTGGAGCTCGCGCTTGTCGGCGAACTTCCCGAACGTGGCCGAGACGATCACCTCGACGCCCGAGCGGGCCAGCAGCCCGGGGCTCAGCCAGCGCACCTCGGGCCGGCGCACGAAGCCCAGCTCGTCGCGCTCGCGGCGCAGGTCGTCGGCGTTGCGGCGGCGCAGGTCGTCCTTCAGCACGGGCGCAAGCTAGTGCGCCCGCGCGCCAAAGGGAAGCCGCGGGGGCCTCTGTGCACCTTCAAGCTACGGAAACAGCTGCTCGCCGGTCGCGTCGTCGACGAGCGTGATGGCGACGGCCGGGCAGGCCTGGGCCGCCGCGAGCAGCTGCTCGTGCGGCGCGCTGCCGACGACGACAGCCGTGTCCTCCAGCGCGAACGCAGCGGGGGCGAGGTCGAGGCAGTCGCCGTGCGCGGCGCAGGCGTTGGGGTCGATGTGGGCGATGATCGTCATGCGGGGTTCCTCTCCGGCTGGGGATGTCCGAGCTGCGTGCGCAGTGCCGGCAGGGCGCGTGGGCGCCCGGCCAGCAGCCCTGCGACGACGAGGCCGCCGCGCACGTACAGGGCGGTGAAGTCGCGGCTGCGCGGGTCGCCGTCGATCTGCAGCGCGGTGGCGCCGCGGGGATCGCCGAGCAGCTGGATGCGAGTGGCGTACTGGTCGCTCCAGAAGCTCGCGTGTCCGGCGCGAGGCGCGGCCAGGCCGAGCATCGAATGCGCCGCGGCCGCGCCCTGCCGCGCCGCGGCCTCCCAGTGCGCGCCGCCCGCCGCATCGCCGGCGGCGAAGACGTCGTCCAGCGCGGTCCGCGCGCCGGCGTCGATCGCGACGCCGCTTCCCTCCAGCGGCGTGCCCGCCAGCCACTCCGTCGCGGGGGAGACGCCGATGCCGACGAGCACGGCGTCGCACTCCACGCGCGTGCCGTCGGTCAGCCGGACCGCACGGATGCTGTCGCCGGCGGCGTCGAAGCCGTCGACCCCGCAGCCGCAGCGCAGGTCGACGCCCTCCTCGCGGTGCATACGCGCGAACCAGGCGCCGAGCTGCGGGCCGACGATCGCCTCCAGCGGCGCGCGGGCGGCTTCGAGCACCGTGACGTCGGCGCCGAGCGCGCGTGCGGTCGCGGCGGCCTCGAGGCCGATGAAGCCGGCGCCGACGACGACGAGACGTGCGGCCGAGCGCACGCGCGCGCGCAGGGCGGTCGCGTCCGCGGCGCTGCGCAGGACGCAGACGTTCTCGAAGCGCTCGGCCGACGGCAGCGAGCGGGCGCGGGCGCCGGTGGCGATCAGCAGGCGGTCGTAGCGCAGCTCCTCGCCGCCTGCGAGCCGCAGGCGGCGCGCGGTCGCGTAGAGCTGCGTCGCGCGCTCCTGTAGCCGCACGTCGATGCCGTGCTCGGCGTACCAGCTCGCCGGACGCAGCAGGAGCGCGTCCTCGTCGACGTCTGCGGCCAGCCATTGCTTCGACAGCGGCGGGCGGTCGTAGGGCAGCAGCGGCTCGTCGCCGACGAGCGTGATCGGGCCGTCGTGCCCGAGGCGGCGCAGCGTCGCGCAGCAGCGCTGGGCGGCGAGGCCGCCGCCGGCGATCACGACCCTCATGACGTCAGCTCCGCGGCACGCGTCGCTTCACGGGGACGAGCAGCCGCGGCCATCACGCCCGGCAGCGGTTGCTCGCCCGGCGGCCCGACCCTCCGCGTGGCCGGCGCCGGACGCGTCGCTGCATCCGGCGCGAACTCCGGCAGCCAGCGCAGCAGCGCGAGGAACAGGATCGGCGCCCCGGTCACGAGCAGGATCGCTCGCAGCCACGGCGTGGAGGCGTCGGTGCCGGCGCCGAGCGTGTGCGCGACGCCGAGCACGTAGACGAGCAGCGTCAGGCGGTGCAGCGAGCGCCAGCGCCTCGTGCCGAGCCGGCGGCGCACGTAGTACGAGAGGCCGAGCAGCGCGGCCAGGTAGGCGGCGATCGTCCCGAGGCCGGTGAACAGCGGCTCGTGATCGATCGCGAAGGGGACGAGCAGACCGGCCGGCCCGGGGTTCAGCCAGGCGTCGCCGAGCAGCGTGATCGCGTGGACGGCGATCGCGACGAGGCCGGCGAGGGCGAGGTGCTCGTGCAGCTTCACGAGCACGGGCGGTCGGACGCGCCCGCGCAGGATCTTCGTCGCCATCGCGAGCCCGATCAGGACCGAGCACGAGACGAGCAGGAAGGCCGTGATGCCGGACGCGCGGCTGGCCAGCCACCAGGCATGGGCGGCGGGGTCGGGTGCCGTCATGCGGCCACCTCCTGTCGGACGATGTGAAGCGAGGCTCGGCGGGCGCGGCCGCCGACGGGTTCGACGGCTCCGTCGTCGTGGACGAGCACCCCGCCGAGCGGCGCGAGCAGCCGTCGCGCGCGCCGCGGGCCCGACAGCAGAGCGGCCTTCGCGAGCGTCTCGGCCTCGAGCGCCGTGGGGGCGAGCGCGGTCGCCTGCACGAGTCCCGTCCAGGCGGGCTCGCCCGTGGACGGATCGAGCAGGTGATGGGCGAAGCCACCTCCCGGCCGGCGCCACAACCGGCGGCGCAGTCCCGACGTCGCGACGGCGCCCGCGGTGAGCCGCAGCGTGTGCGCGAGCGTGCCGCTCAGCGGATGCTCGACGTGGACGTCGAGCGGCTGGTGCGCCCGGATCCGCAGGTCGCCGCCGCAGTCGACGACATACGCGCCCTGCTCGTCGAGCAGTTCGGCCACGGCGTCGGCCGCGAGCCCCTTCGTGCTGCCGCCGGTGTCGATCCGCAGTCCCGGTGGGCGGGTGATCGTGCCGCGGATGTCATCGATCTCGATCGTCCGCCAGCGCTCGTCCGCGTGCGGTTGCGCGGCGCGCCGGGCGGGCGCGGCGGCGAGCGCCGCGCGCAGCGACGGCGGCCTGGCGCCGGCCAGCGAGCCGTCGTAGCCCTGCCGGGCCAGCGCGGCCAGCAGCGTCGGGTCGGAGAGGCCCGCCGAGCGCTCGGCCGCCCAGCAGGCGGCGCGGATCGCGGCGCGCAGCAGGGGCGAGCCGGGAACGGTCGCCCGCGGGTCGCGGTTGAGGCGGCTGAGCTCGCTGTGCGCCTGGAAGCGCGACAGCCGCGCGTCGATCCGCTCGAGCAGCTGCCGGGCGCGGCGCGCGTCGGCGGCGTCGGCGTCGGCGGGCAGCCGCAGCGACATCTCGACGCCCATGCAGTCGAAGGTGGTGAGCATCAGGACGACCGCGTGACGGGTGCGGGCGCGGGAGCGGGCGCGGGCGCGGGGGACGCAGGCGCGGCGGCGGCGGGTGCCGGCGCCGCGCGCGCCGGGGTCGCGGCGGCGGTGACCGCAACCGGTCGGCCGGTTGCGGCGCCGCTCACCGCCGGCACCGGTCCGCCTGGCGCCGGAGCGACGGTCGTGACGACGACCGTGCGGCGGATGATCCGTCGCACGATCACGCGCTTGGCCGGCGCCGCCGCGGCCTGCTGCGGCTGGCCGGAGCCGAGCGCCGGGTCGTCGCCCGCGAGCATCCGCCAGGCGAGCAGGATCAGCACGACGGCGAACACGGTCAGGGCGGCGAGCCAGGTGAGCGCGGGCGTCCCGCCGCTGCCCGGCCGGCGGGCTGCCGGCGCAGGCGCGCGCGGGGCGCTGGGCGGCGGCGTGCCGCCGCCACGGGCTGGGACGGCGTCAGTCATCGTCGCCTTCGCCGCGCCCGCGATCCGCGCCGCGTCCGTCGTCATTCGTCGTCATCGTCGCCGTGGCGGTCGTCGCCGGCCTGGTCGTCGTCGTCATCGCCGCGCTCGTCGTCTTCGTCGCCGTCGCCGTCGCGGCCGCGGTCGTCGTCGTCATCGCCGCGGTCGTCGTCTTCGTCGCCGTCGCCGTCGCGGCCGCGGTCGTCGTCGCCGTCGTCGTCGCCCGCGTCGTGACGCGGCCCGTCGTCGGAGCCGCTGTCGCGCCGCGAGCCGGCCGCGCGGGCGGTCGGCGCCGCCGCGGTCCCCGGCGCCGCGGCCGCCGCGGCCGTCGCGGCCGTCGCCGGCGCGGAGGCGCGGACGGCGCCGCCGCCGCCCGAACCAGAGCGCCGCGTGCGGTGCACGGTCTGCTCGACGACCTGCGTGCGCACCTCGGTGGTCGTCGGGATGGTCGACGCAGGCGCCGTCGTGGTGGCCGGCTCGCTCGTGCCCGCGCTGAGCGCCGCCGCGGTCAGCCCGCCGAGCGCCAGCAGCGTCACGCCGGCCGCGATCATCGTCTTCAAGCTGCGCATGTCGTCTCCTGAACGTCGCTGATGAGGCGACGCCGATGTTGCGGACGCGGCCTGCAAGGCGCGGACAAGCGCGGGTAAAGCTTCGTCCAAATCGCGAGCCCGCCGGTCGCGGCGGGCTACCTTTCGCCGGCATGGACCGCCCAAGCGTGCTGCTCGTCGAGGACGAGGCGTCGATCGCCGAGCCGTTCGCGCGCGCGCTCGGCCGCGAGGGCTTCGACGCGCAGGTCGCCCCGACCGCGGCCGCCGCGCGCGAGCTGTTCGCCCGGCGGCGGCCGAGCATCGTCCTGCTCGACCTCACGCTGCCCGACGGCGACGGCCGCGAGCTGTGCCGCGAATGGCGCCGCGAGACGAGCGTGCCGATCATCATGCTGACCGCCCGCGGCACCGAGACCGACCGCGTCGTCGGGCTCGAGCTCGGCGCCGACGACTACGTCGTCAAGCCGTTCAGCGTCGCCGAGGTGGCGGCGCGCATCCGCGCAGTGCTGCGCCGCAGCCGCTCGGAGAGCGTCGCGGCGACCCCACAGCCGGTCACGGTCGGCGATCTGACGATCGACCCGGCGACGCGCAGCGCGACGCTGCGCGGACAGGATCTCGGTCTCGCGCGCAAGGAGTTCGACCTGCTCGCGCGGCTGGCGCGCGACGCGGGCCGCGTCGTCTCGCGCGAGGACCTCATGTCCGACGTCTGGGACGAGAACTGGTTCGGGTCGACCAAGACGCTCGACGTGCACGTCGGCTTCCTGCGGCGCAAGCTCGGCGACGACGCGAACGACCCGCGCTACCTGCACACGGTGCGCGGCGTCGGGTTCCGGCTGGCAACGCCCGGCGCGCCATGAGCCTGCGCACGCGGCTGCTGCTCGCGCTCGGCTACCTCGTGGTCCTGGTGACGATCGCCTTCGCCGTGCCGCTCGCGCTGAACATCCGCGAGCGTGCGGGCGAGGAGGTGCGCGAGGGCGCGCGCACGCAGATCGGCGTCCTCGCCGCCGGCGCGTCGGAGCCGGTCGCGGCGCGCCGCGTGGGCGACCTGCGCCGGCTCGCGCGGGCGGCGGCGCGCGCCGCGGGCGGGCGCGTCGTCATCGTCGACGGCGGCGGTGGAGTCCTCGCCGACAGCGAGGGCGCGGCGCGGCGCGGGACGCAATACGCCACGCCCGAGCGCCCGGAGCTGCGGGCGGCGCTGGGCGGCCGGCGCGTGCAGACCGAGCGCGCCAGCGACACGCTCGACGAGGAGATCCTCGCCAGCGCCGAGGCCGTCTACAGCGGCGGGCGCGTCGTCGGCGCCGTGCGCCTGACGCAGAGCGTCAGCGCCGTCAACGATCGCGTCGACCGCACGATGCTCGGAATCCTCGCCGTCGGGATCGCGGTGCTGCTCGTCGCGCTCGTCGTCGCGTTCCTGCTCGCGCGCGGCATCGCGCTGCCGATCACGCGCCTGGACGCCGTCGCGCAGCGCGTCGCTGCCGGCGACCTCGATGCCCGCGCGACCGTCCAGGGCAGTCGCGAGCAGCGCTCGCTGGCAGCCTCGTTCAACGCGATGACCGAGCGCCTCGGGCGCACCGTCCGGGCGCAGCAGGAGTTCGCCGCGGACGCGTCGCACCAGCTGCGCACCCCGCTGACCGGCTTGCGGCTGCGGCTCGAGGAGGCGCGCGCGGCCACCGGCCGCGACGCCGTCGAGCACGAGCTCGACGCCGGCCTGCGGGAGGTCGACCGCATCGCGCAGACCGTCGACGAGCTGCTCGTCCTCAGCCGCACCGGCGAGCGCGACACGCCGGGCGAGGTGCTCGACCTCGTCGACGCCGCTCAGGCCGCGGGACGCCGCTGGACGCCCACCGCGGCCGCCAGGAGCCTCGCGCTGCAGGTGCAGGCGACGTCACCGAGCGAGCCGGTCTGGTGCGCGCGTGCCGACCTCGACCGCGCGCTCGACGCGGTGATCGAGAACGCGATCCTCTACGGCGCCGGCGGCCGGTCCGTCGTCATCCGCACCGACGGCAGCGCGATCGAGGTCCTCGACGAGGGCAGCGGTCTGCAGCCGGGCGAGGAGGACGCGCTGTTCGATCGCTTCCACCGCGGCAGCGCCAGCGGCGGCGCGCCGGACGGCACGGGCCTCGGCCTCGCGATCGCTCGCGAGCTCATGCGCTGCTGGAACGGCGACGCGCGGCTGGCCAACCGGCCGGGCGGCGGCGCGCGGGCGCGCCTGGAGCTGCCGCCCTTTACCGGCTCTTTGCCTGAGGTCTGAGATCGTCGCCGACGATGAGCGAGCGCACGATCTGGATCGCCGCCGGCCTCCTCGGTCTCGTTGTCGCCGTCGCGCTCGCGGTGCTCACGAGCCACGTCTCCCAGCCGCCGGTCGGCGTGCCGGGCGAACCGGTCTCGGCGGGCAAGGCGCTCGCGCCGGCGCGAACGGCCACCGTCTCGCGCGCCCGGCCGGATCGCAGCCCGACGCGTACCACCTCGACCGGCACGGTCCCGTCGCGGCCCGCCGCGCCCGCCCAGCGCAGCGACGACGACGATGACGACAGCTCCGGCTCGGGGTCGGACGAGGGCGACGACTCCGGCGAGGGGCGCGGGCGCGGGCGCGGTCGCGGCGGCGACGACGATTGAGCGACGCGCGAGCGGCCGCTGCCGGCGTTGTTAGGCTCGACCGGGTGAGCGTCACCGCCGGCCCCGCCTGGACCTTCGACAACTCCTACGTCCGCGATCTCGAGGGCCTGTACGAGCCGTGGCGGGCCGCATCCGTGCCCGCGCCTCGGCTGCTGGCGCTCAACGAGCAGCTCGCCGCGGAGCTCGGCCTCGACGCCGCAGCGCTGAGGGCGCCCGACGGTCTCGCCGTCCTCGCCGGCAATGCCACGCCCGACGGTGCGTCTCCCGTCGCCCAGGCCTACTCCGGTCACCAGTTCGGCGGGTTCTCGCCGCGCCTCGGCGACGGCCGGGCGCTGCTGCTCGGCGAGCTGCTCGACGTCCACGGCCGCCGCCGCGACCTGCACCTGAAGGGCTCTGGCCGCACGCCGTTCGCACGCGGCGGCGACGGAAAGGCCGCCGTCGGGCCGATGCTGCGCGAGTACGTCGTCGCAGAGGCGATGTACGCGCTCGGCATCCCGACCACCCGTGCGCTCGCGGTGGTCGCGACGGGCGAGGACGTGATCCGCGAGACGGTGCTGCCGGGCGCGGTGCTCACGCGCGTCGCCGCGAGCCATCTGCGCGTCGGCACCTTCGAGTACGCCGCCGTGCGCGGCGACGAGGCGCTCGTGCGGCGCCTGGCCGACTACGCGATCGCCCGTCACCATCCCGCGGCGGCCGACGCCGACAACCCGTACCTCGCATTGCTGCAGGGCGTGGTCGACGCGCAGGCGTCGCTGGTCGCGCGCTGGATGCTCGTCGGGTTCGTCCACGGGGTGATGAACACCGACAACATGACGATCTCCGGCGAGACGATCGACTACGGCCCGTGCGCGTTCGTCGACGCCTACGATCCCGCCGCGGTCTTCAGCTCGATCGACCATGGCGGCCGCTACGCGTACGCCAACCAGCCGCAGATCGCGCAGTGGAACCTCGCCCGGCTGGCCGAGACGCTGCTGGGCCTGCTGCACGACGAGCGCGAGGCGGCGATCGAGCTTGCCACCGCCGCGCTGCGCTCCTTCGCGGGGCGCTATGACGACGAGCTGGGCGCGGGGATGCGCGCGAAGCTCGGCCTCGCCGGGGGCCAGGGTGAGGACGACGCGCTGATCGACGACCTGCTGGCGCTGATGCAGGCGCAGGCGGTCGACTTCACGTCGTGCTTCCGCGCGCTGGCGTCGGCCCTGCGCGGAGACGACGATCGCGCTCCAGCGCTGTTCGACGATCGCTCCGCCTTCGAAGCCTGGATGCGGCGCTGGCGGGCGCAGCTGCCGGCCCGCAGCCCGCAGGCGATCGCCGACGCGATGGACCGCGTCAACCCGCTCTACATCCCGCGCAACCACCTGGTGGAGGAGGCCCTCGCCGCCGCCACCGAGGGCGATCTCGAGCCGTTGCGGCGGCTCGTCGAAGTGGTCGCGCGACCGTTCGACGAGCGACGCGAGCTGGAGCGCTACGCCGAGCCCGCGCCGCCGGGCTTCGGCGACTACGTCACGTTCTGCGGCACGTAGCCGCGCCGCTCAGCGCGCCAGCGACCGCGCCAGCTCGACGAACAGCCGCACGCCCCAGCCCGAGCCGCCCTTCGGCGTGTACGGCCTGCCGGCGCCCCATGCCGTGCCGGCGATGTCGAGGTGCGCCCAGGGCACGTCGGCGGTGAAGCGCTGCAGGAACTGCGCGGCGACGCTCGAGCCGGCCTTGCGCGTCTCGTTGACGTTCATCACGTCCGCCGTGTCGCTCTCGAGCGCCTTGGCGTAGTCGTCGTGCAGCGGCAGCCGCCACACGGTCTCGCCGGTGGCAGCGCCCGCCGCCGCGACCTGCTGCGCCCAGTCGTCGTCGCCCGAGAACAGGCCGGCGTGGGTGTTGCCCAGGGCGGTGATGATCGACCCGGTCAGCGTGGCGATGTCGACGAGCCGCTCGGCGCCCTCGTTGACGGCGTGCGTCAGGCAGTCGGCGAGCACGAGCCGGCCTTCGGCATCGGTGTTGACGACCTCGATCGTCGTGCCGTTGGCCGCGGTGATGACGTCGCCCGGCTTGACCGCGTTGCCCGCGGGCATGTTCTCCGTGGCGCCGACGACGGCGACGAGGCGCACCGGCAGCCTGAGCTCGGCGATCGCCTCGACCGCGCCGAGCACGGCTGCGCCGCCCGACATGTCGAACTTCATCTCGGACATCTTGTTGGCCGGCTTGATCGAGATCCCGCCGGTGTCGAACGTGACGGCCTTGCCGACGAGCCCGAGCACCGGCCCGGTCGCGTCCGCGGTGGGTGGGTCATAGCGCAGCGTGATCAGCGCCGGCTCCTCGACCGAGCCGCGCGCGACCGCGGCGAACGACCCCATCCCCAGCCGCTCGAGGCCCGCTCGTCCCTCGACCTCGACGACCACGCCGTCGAGCTCGCCGAGCACCCGCGCCGCGTCGGCCAGGTGGCGCGGGGTCATCTCGTTGGCGGGCGTGTTCTGCAGGCTGCGCGCCGCGTTGACCGCGCGCGCGACGATCTCGGCCTCGGCGACGACCGCGGCGAGGTCGTCGTGGGCGCTGATCACGAGCGCCTGCAGCCCGGTGGCCTCGTCCGGGGCCTTGCTCTTGAAGCGATCGAAGCGGTAGGCGGTGAGCATCGTCCCCTCGACGATCGCCGCCGCGATCTCCGGCGCCACCTTGTGCGGCACCTCCCAGCACAGCCGCCGCGCGCCCAGCTCGCGCGCGCGCCCGAGCGCCGAGGCGGCGGCGGCGCGCACGCGCTCGCCGTCGAGCTCCTCGCGCTTGCCCAGGCCGACCAGGACCCAGCGCCTGCCGGCGGCGTGCGCGACGGCGAGATGGCGGTGCTTGGCCTTGGCCTCGCCCGCGGTGAGGAGCCCGTTGAGGACCCCGTCGACGTCGTGGTGGACCTTCTCGCCCTCGAGCACGCCGATGACGACGGTGTCGGCGTCGGCGTCCTGGGGCAGTGCGGTGCTGCTTTGGACGATCACAGAGCGTGAATCTACCCGCCGCCGATCACGCCGGGAGGCGCGGCCCGTCTCGCCCCGCGGCGATCGCCGATTACACTGCGCCCTCTCCGCGTCGCCGATCAAAGAGAGTCCGCCCAATGCCCAAGACCGTCATCCTCGGCTCTGCCAGAACCCCGATCGGGAAGATGGGCGGAGCGCTGTCCACGCTCGACGCCACGGAGCTCGGTGGGGTCGCGATCAGGGCGGCGCTGGAGCGCTCCAACGTCGACGGCGCCGAGGTGCAGCACGTCATCATGGGCCAGGTGCTGCAGGCGGGGCAGGGCCAGATCCCGTCGCGCCAGGCGCAGATCAAGGGCGGAATCCCGAAGGAGGTCTCGTCCGAGACGATCAACAAGGTCTGCGCTTCGAGCGTCCGCGCGGTCGGCCTGCTCGACGCGCAGATCCGCGCCGGCGACTTCGAGGTCGGCGTCGCCGGCGGGATGGAGTCGATGTCCAGCGCGCCCTACATGCTGCCCAAGGCCCGCTTCGGCTACCGGATGGGCGACGCGAAGGTGCTCGACGCGATGGTCCACGACGGGCTGACCAACCCCTTCAGCGGACGGCAGATGTTCGACGAGGCGACGGAGGTCGCCGACGAGCTCGAGATCACCCGCCCCGACCTGGACCGCTGGGCGCTGCGCAGCCACGAGCGCGCGATCGAGGCGACCGACAACGGCCGCCTGCCCGAGGAGATCGTGCCCGTCACCGTCCGCAGCCGCAAGAGCGAGACCGTCGTCGAGGTCGACGAGGCGCCGCGCCGCGGCAGCACGCTGGAGACGCTCGCCAAGCTGCCGGGGCTCGTCAGCAGGGACGGTTCGCACACGGCCGGCAACTCGCCCGGCGTCAACGACGGCGCCGGCGCCCTCGTCCTCGCCTCCGACGAGTGGGCGCAGCGAAACGGCCGCGAGGTGCTCGCGACCGTCGTCGCCCAGGCGCAGACAGCCGAGGACTTCGCCTACCTCGCGCGCACGCCCGCCGCGGCCGCGAGGATCGCCCTCGAGAAGGCCGGCCTGAGCGCCGACGACATCGACCTGTGGGAGATCAACGAGGCGTTCGCGTCGGTCTCGCTGAACTCGATGCGGATGCTCGGCATCGACGAGGACAGGGTCAACGTCAACGGCGGCGCGATCGCGCTCGGCCATCCGATCGGCGCCTCGGGCGCGCGCATCATCGGCACGCTCGTGCACGAGCTGCGCCTGCGCGGCGGCGGGCTCGGATGCGCGGCGATCTGCTCTGGCGGCGGGCAGGGCGACGCGATCATCCTGAGGGTCTGAGCGCGCTGAGCGCGGCAGCTTGGGACAGCGCCACCACGCGGGCCGGCGGCGAGGCGGACCGGGCGGCGTCCGCCGCGTTCTTCGACCTCGACCGCACGCTGATGGCCGGCTCCTCGGGCTGGCACTTCGTCCGCGCGGCCTACGAGCAGGGGATGATCGACCGCCGGCGGCTGGCGGGCGACCTCGTCGAGGCCGCGAAGTTCCGCCTCTGGGGGTCGACGGACGCGGGCACGGCGAAGATCCGCGCCCGCCTGGGCACGTACCTCGAGGGCGTCAGCGAGCGCGACCTGCGCCGGATGGCGCCGCGCGTGCTCTGCGGCGTGCTGCCGCGCCTGTACCCGCAGATGCTCGACGTCGCCTACGCCCACCAGGACGCGGGCCGGCCGATCTACATCTGCACCGCCGCCTCGCAGGAGATGGCGAGCCTGCTGTCGCTCGTGCTGAGCTTCGACGGGGGGATCGGCTCGCGCTCGGAGGTGCTCGACGGCGTCTACACCGGCCGGGAGGGCGGGCTGTTCACCTACCGCGAGGGCAAGGCGCAGGCGATCCGCGAGCTCGCGGACCGCAAGCGCCTCGACCTCGCCGCCAGCTTCGCGTACTCCGACTCGGAGTCCGACCTGCCGATGCTGCGCGCGGTCGGCCATCCGGTGGCCGTAAACCCCGACAGCACGCTCGCGCGCGTCGCCGCCGAGGAGGGCTGGGAGGTCTTGCACTTCGATCGCCTGCACCGCCGCCTGAAGCTCGCGGCGGCGGCGCTCGCGGCCGCCGCGGCGAGCGGAGCGGGTCGCGCGGTCGTACGGCGGACCGCGCCCGTCGTGCCGGCGCGCCGACTCCAGCGGCGCGCCACGAGGCCCGCCGCGCCGCCGCGCCGCGCGCAGCGCAGGTGACGATCCGCAGCTGACGACTACGGTTGCGGGACATGAACACGCACGGGCTGACCGACGACCAGAAGGACATCCGCGCGCTGGCGGCGCGCTTCGCCGACGAGGTCGTCGCGCCGCAGGCGATGCAGTGGGACAAGGAGCACCGCTTCCCGAAGGAGGTCGTCCAGCAGCTCGGCGAGCTGGGGCTCATGGGCGTCTGCGTGCCGCAGGAGCTCGGCGGCGCGGGCGCCGACTTCCTGACGTACGCGCTGGTGCTCGAGGAGCTCTCGCGCGGGGACGCCGGACTCGGCGTCACGCTGGCCGTGCACACCGGCGCGGGCACGCTGCCGATCATCGCCCGCGGCACCCGCCAGCAGATCGAGCGCCTCGTCCCGCCGCTCGCGCAGGGCCACGAGCTGGCGGCGTTCGCGCTGACCGAGTCCAACGCGGGCTCCGATCCCGGTGCGCTCACCACGCGCGCGGACGACGGCAACCTGACCGGCCTGAAGCAGTGGGTGACCAACGGCTCGGTCGCACACGTCTACATCGTCTTCGCAAAGGACCCCGATCGGCCGAGCGCATTCATCGTGCGCCGCGGCGCGCACGGCTTCAGACCCGTGCGCGAGGAGGACAAGCTGGGCCTGAACTCCTCGAGCACCGCCGACCTGCAGTTCGAGGACACCCCTGCCGAACGGCTCGGTCTGCCGGGCGCCGGGCTGCGGATCGCCCTGGCGACGCTCGACGGCGGCCGGATCGGCATCGCCGCCCAGGCGACCGGCATCGCGCAGGCCGCACTGGACCTCGCGGTCGGCCACGCCAAGGAGCGGCGCACGTTCGGCAAGCCGATCGGCGCCCATCAGGCGATCCAGCAGAAGCTCGCCGACATGCAGACGGAGATCGAGGCAGCGCGCGCGTTGACGTGGCGCGCGGCGCGGCTGAAGGATGCAAGCCGACCGCACACCGTCGAGGGCGCGCAGGCCAAGCTGTTCGCCTCCGCCGTCGCGCGCCGCGTGACCGGCGAGGCGATCCAGGTCCTCGGCGGCTACGGCTACACGCGCGACCTTCCCGCCGAGCGTTACTACCGCGACGCGAAGGTCACCGAGATCTACGAGGGCACCTCGGAGATCCAGCGCCTCGTCATCGCGCGTGCGCTGCTCGGCGAGGCGGCGCGCGAGTGACATAGGCTCCGGGTCGACGTGACGACCAAGCCGCTGCACATCGACCCGATCGCCGAGGCACGCCGTCACTGGACCGAGCGCTGGGGGCCGGACCCGGCGCGACCGATGGCGGCGATCACGTCGATCATGCGCGCGCAGCAGATCCTGCTCGCGCGCCTCAACGAGCTGCTCGGCCCGCTCGGGCTGACGTTCCCCCGCTACGAGGCGCTCATGCTGCTGTCGTTCACGCGCCAGGGGACGCTGCCGCTCGGCAAGATCGGCGAGCGCCTCCAGGTCCACCGCACCAGCGTCACGAACATCGTCGACAAGCTCGAGGCCGACGGGCTCGTGCGCCGCATCGCGCACGAGTCCGACCGCCGCACGACGCTAGCGGAGATCACCGCCGCCGGTCTCGAGGTCGCGCAACGCGCGACGGAGCTGCTCAACGCCGACGGCTTCGGCCTCGCTGCGCTCGGCGAGGACGAGCAGGAGCGCGTGACCGAGCTGCTGCGAACGCTGCGCCAGGAGGCCGGCGACTTCGAGTAGCGCGCCGGTCGCAGCCGGCGACCGGGCGGCGCGGCTGCGCGTGGCTCAGGCGGCCCGCAGCTCGCCGTGCCAGCCGGCGTACGCGAGCAGCTCCGCGCGACCGAGCAGCGGGAGGCCGTAGGCGTCGGCCGCGTTGGCGACCCGGCGCCCCTTCTCGCGGTAGTCCTCGGGGTGGCGCAGGTCGAGCAGGGCGATCGGGCGCGCGTACTGGGCGCGAAACCCGTACTCGCACTCGATGACCCTGCCCCAGGCCGAGATCACGCCCCAGACCGCCTCGGGGGCCGCCAGCTCGGGGTCGGCCGGCAGCTCGTAGTACGCCGAGAAGCCGCAGTTGCAGTCGCGAGCGGGGGCGTCGTGGCCGCGCAGCGCAAAGCACTTGGCGACGCGGTCCTCGTCGGCCGGCCAGGGAACCGGCTTGACGCGCGGCGCGATCATGCCGAGCGCGGGATTGGGCACGAAGCGGCCGGCGACGAAGATGCCCGAGTACAGCGCCCCGCGGATCGCGCCCCACCGCCGGAACCCCACCAGCGGCTCGGCGACGGGCTCGGCGCTCACGTCTTGACGGGCTCCGGGCTCGGCGGCGCCTTGACCGGCTCGGTGTCGGGCGTCGCGGGACGGACGGGCGCGGGACGCTCGGTCTCGCGGATCGGCTTTCCGATGTCTCCCATGATGGACTGGGATGCTACGCGAGTGAGCGACGCGATCCCGCCCGAGGACGGGCTTTCCGACGAGGAGCCCGGGCGCGGCGACATCCGCGAGGACATCACCAGGCAGCTCGCCCTGCTGTTCCCGCACGATCGGTTGGAGCGGATCGCCGAGCGTCTGCGGCTCGAGGACGAGGGCGACCTGCAGTTCGTCGTCGACCTGATCAGCGCGACGTTCACGCGCGGGATCGAGTTCGGCGCCGTCGAGGTGACGGCGCAGCAGATCGAGCTCGGCCAGCAGACGGCGCCTGCGACGATCGAGATCGCGCACGTCGAGCTGCCCTGACCGTCTCGGCTCCGGTTGCCTCCACAACCGGCAGTGGTGCGCGGTTGGCGGGCGCCGGGGGTGAGCCCGCCTCCCCCGAAATTCCCCCCGCCGGGGTGAGGACGAGGTACCGGTCGGCGTTCACCATCGCTCGTGTGACGAGAGACAAGGCGATCGAGCGTGTGGCCAAGCTGCGGGAGGTCTCGGTCGAGCGTGGCGCGACGCCGCATGAGGCGGCGACCGCGTCGGCACTCGCCGAGCACCTGATCGCGCGCTTCGGCCTCGGCGAGCCCGTGCCCGTTCGACACCACGTCGCCCGTTATCGGACGAGCGCGACGACCGACCGGCGATCTGCCCGATCGCTTCGGTTCGTCGCGTTCGCCTAGCCCTCGGGCGCGCCCGCGCGGGCGTCCTGAGCAATCCGTCCGTGGCGAACTGACCGCGGATATCGAGGTCAATTCGCCATAGCGGCCGTCGGTCCCGCTCGGTGGCCGGCTTGCCTCGCTCGGCGCGTGCGGTATAGTCGGACGTCCGACTATCTGGCAACCGACACTATGGCCACCACCCAAAACCCGCCGAGCAGCGCCGCCGAGTGGCACGCCGCGTATGGCCTGCAGGCCGAGCGCGACGTGCCGTTCACGACGCTGAGCGGCTCGCCGGTCAAGGCGCTCTACACGGCCGGGGACGCGCCGGGCGATCCGGGCCATCCGGGCGTCTATCCGTACACCCGCGGCGTGTACCCGTCGATGTATCGCGGTCGGCTCTGGACGATGCGCCAGTTCGCCGGCTTCGGCACCGCAGAGGAGACCAACGAGCGCTTCCGCTACCTGCTCGCCCACGGTCAGGACGGCTTGAGCACCGCGTTCGACATGCCGAGCCTGATGGGCTACGACTCCGACCACCCGCTGAGCCTCGGCGAGGTCGGCCGCGAGGGCGTCGCCGTCGACACGCTCGACGACATGACGGCGCTGTTCGACGGCATCGACCTCGGCGAGATCTCCGTGTCGATGACGATCAACGCACCGGCCGTCGTGATGCTCGCCTTCTACGTCGCGGCCGCCGAGCGGCGCGGGATCCCGGCCGAGCGCCTGCGCGGCACGATCCAGGCCGACATCCTCAAGGAGTACATCGCCCAGAAGGAGTGGTGCTTCCCGGTCGACCCGGCGATGCGCCTCTGCGGCGACATGATCGAATGGTGCACGCGCAACATGCCGCGCTGGCATCCGATCAGCGTGTCGGGGTACCACATCCGCGAGGCGGGGTCGACGGCGGCGCAGGAGCTCGCGTTCACGATCAAGGACGGCCTGACCTACGTCGAGCAGGCGATCGCACGGGGCCTCGCGGTCGACGACTTCGCGCCGCGGCTGAGCTTCTTCTTCAACGCGCAGATCGACTTCTTCGAGGAGATCGCAAAGTACCGCGCGGCCCGGCGGATCTGGGCGCGCGAGTTGCGCGAGACGTTCGGTGCGACCGATCCGCGGTCCTGGCGGATGCGCTTCCACACGCAGACGGCGGGCGTCAGCCTGACCGCCCACCAGCCGCTCAACAACATCGTCCGCACGGCGATCGAGGCGCTTGCCGGCGTGCTCGGCGGCACGCAGTCGCTGCACACGAACTCCTACGACGAGGCGCTGGCGCTGCCGACCGAGGAGGCCGCGCGGATCGCCCTGCGCACGCAGCAGATCATCGCCCACGAGACCGGCGTGACGAACACGATCGACCCGCTCGGCGGCGCCTACTTCGTCGAGGCGCTGACCGACCGGCTCGAGCGCGAGGCCTACGACTACTTCAGCCGGATCGACGAGCTCGGCGGGATGGTCGAGGCCGTCAAGCTCAACTTCCCCCAACGAGAGATCGCCGACGCCGCGTTCGCGCTGCAGTGCGAGTACGACGACCGCGAGCGGATCCTCGTCGGCGTCAACGACTACGTCGACTCGGGCGACCCCGAGATCCCGATCCTGCGCATCGACCCCGAGCTCGAGCGCAAGCAGCGCGGCCGCCTGCAGGCCGTCCGCGCGCGGCGCGACGCCGCCGACGTCGAGCGAGCGCTCGCCGCGCTGCGCTGCGAGGCGGCGCGCCCGGAGGCGAACCTCATGCCGGCGCTGCTGGACTGCGCACGCGCCGACGCCAGCGAAGGCGAGATCGTCCGCGCGCTGCAGGACGTCTTCGGCACCTACACCGAGACGCCCGTCTTCTGAGCCGTGCGAGCGCCGGCGCGCGCGGGCGCCGTCCCGATGCGCGGGCGCCGTCCACGAGGCGCGGGCGCCGGCTTCCGTCCGACAAACGGCCAGAACCGGCGGCGCGGCGCGATCGCATGGCAAGGTTTGGCGCATGACGCGCTCGTCCCGAACGTTGCTGCTGGCCGTCGGCGCCGTGCTCGCCGCGTCGCTCGGCGCGCCGCTGAGCGGTCACGCGCAGACCACCGCCCAGCTCTGCGCCGAGCGCGAGCCCGGCGTCAACTGCGGTCCGGGCAACAACCGCCGCAGCGCCGGCGGGGGCGACAAGGTGCCGCACGACGACGGCCTGAACAGCCGCAGGGGCCAGCGTGCCACGCGGGTCTGGCCCGCGATCAGCGGGATCCTCTGGATGGTGGTCGACGGCAGCGAGCAGGCGCGCTCCAAGCGCGGCGGCCCGCTCAACGACGAGCTGCTCGGCCACCATGGCAGCGACGCGCTGCGCGGCGGCGCCGGCCACGACGTCATCTGGGGCGACTGGGACCCGGTGCGAAACAACACGCGCCAGCGCGACGTCCTCGACGGCGGGCCCGGCAACGACTGGCTGTACCCGAGCCACGGCCGCAGCGTCGTCCGCGGCGGGGCCGGCACGGACTACGTCTGGGCCTACTACGGCAAGGGCACGATCGACTGCGGGCCGGGACGCGACACGGTGAGGATCCGCACGACCGGCGCGTTCAGGACGCGCAACTGCGAGCGGATCCGCCACTTCTGTGCGCACGGCGAGAACGCCGCCGGCCTCTGTCTGTCGCCGACGGGCAGGCCGGTCCGCGACGCGCGCCGGCGCTAGCCGGGATATCGAGCCCGGATGGGAGCGGCAGACCACAGGCCGACCGCCGGGAGCGCGAGGGCGACGACCCCCGTGCCCGAGGGAGCGAAGCCGATCACGCAGCCAGGCGGAACGGCGGGTAGCGGTCGGTGACGAGGATGAAGGCGTAGCCGACGACGCGGTTGTGCCAGCGGATGACGCCCTCGACGTAGTCGAACAGGGCGCGCGGGTAGCGCCCGCCGAAGAGGATCGCGAACCACGTCGCGATGACGACGAAGACCACGCCGATGTAGAGGAAGGCGAGCGCGACGTAGTGCGGGACCGCGAGCAACCACTTGACCAGCGGCAGCCAGCGGTTCAGGTCCTGCCGGGCGTCGGGATAGTCGAAGTCCAGATGCACCGACTGCTGCTCGTCCGTCGACGGATAGCGATCGTTCATCAGCGTGAGATAGACCCCGACGCGGTTGGTGAAGCGCAGCAGCTCGAGGTTCCAGTCAAACCACCAGCGCGGGTACTTCTCGCGGAACACGACCATCAGCAGCGGCGGCAGGAACAGCAGCCCCGTTCCCCCGAGCACGATCGTGGAGCCCGAGTCGCCGACGCCGCCGCCGGCGGAGTAGCCGCCGATCGTCCCGAGCACGATGGCGATCGGGATCACCGTGAAGACGCGAAAGGCAGTCGAGAGGCGGTCGAGCTCGCGGTCGGGGTAGTCGACCGCGAAGCTGACGGGATGGTCGTCGTTCACGCGCTTGCTCCTCCTGTCTGACTTCAGACTGCCGGGCGATCCAGACCGCCCGCCGGCACGCTGCGCCGGGCCTTGCGACCGGGGGCATCGGACCCCCATGCTGCCCTGCAGTCCGATCGATCACACCACGAACCGCCTAGGATCGTCGTCCGCCCGGCCGGACGAGCGCGCCGCGCTCCGGAACCCGCGGCGCTGTGCGCCCGGACCGCGTCGCGCCCGCAATCGGCGCGCCCGCGTTCGGGCCAATATGATCGACGGCGTCCGCCGGCACCTATGACCGACCCCGCACCCCCAGGCAAGAAGATCCGCGTCGTCGTGGCCAAGCCCGGCCTCGACGGACACGACCGCGGGGCGAAGATCATCGCGCGCGCCCTGCGCGACGCGGGCATGGAGGTCATCTACACGGGCCTGCACCAGACGCCCGAGCAGATCGTCGAGACGGTGATCCAGGAGGATGCCCACGCCGTCGGCCTCTCGGTCCTCTCCGGCGCGCACATGACGCTCGTGCCGCGCATCGTCGAGCTGCTCGAGGAGCAGGGCGTCGACGACGTCGTCGTCATCGTCGGCGGGACGATTCCCAGCGACGACATCCCCGAGCTCAAGCGCCTCGGGATCGCCGAGGTCTTCACGCCGGGAGCGAGCACCGAAGCGATCGTCGACTTCATCCGATCCGCCGTCCCCGCCTGACCCGGCACCGCGCCTCTATATGATTGACTGGTCAGTCAATCGGTTACCCTGACGGCATGTCCGATCGCGAAGGAGGCTTCAGTTGAAGATCTGCGTCCTGGTGAAGGAGGTGCCCGACGCCGCCGTCGAGAAGCGGATCAATCCGTCGACCGGGCGCATGGACCGCAGCGGCGAGCGCAACCTCAACCCGTATGACACGCATGCGATCGAGGCCGCGATGCAGGTCCGCGAGGGCGGCGAGGTCGAGGTCGAGGAGATTGTCGCCGTCACGATGGGCCCCGACACCGCCGTGCGCGCGCTGCACAAGGCCGTCTCGCTCGGCGCCGACCGCTCCGTCCACCTCAGCGACGACGCGCTCGCGGGCTCCGACGTGGTGGCCACCGGCTACGCGCTCGCCAAGGTGCTCGAACGTGAGAGCCCGGACCTCGTGCTGCTCGGCCAGCAGTCCGACGACGGCGAGTGCTACACGATCGGCGCGGTCGTCGCCGACTACCTGCAGATGCCGTCGCTGACGCAGGTCATCAAGATGGACGTCACGCCGGGAACGCTGCGCTGCGAGCGCCAGGCCGAGTACGGCTACGACACGGTCGAGATCGAGCTGCCCGCCGTCATCTCCGTCGGCGACGCGATCAACGAGCCGCGCTACCCGTCGCTGAAGGCGATCATGGGGGCCAAGAAGAAGCCGCTGGACAACGTCGGCATCGGCGACGTCGCGATCGAGGCCGAGCGTGTCGGCGAGGCCGGCTCGAAGGTCGTCTGCGGCGACTTCAAGGCCCCGCCGCAGAAGGCCGCGGGGGAGATCATCGAGGACGAGGACACCAACGAGACGGTCGAGAAGATCGTCGCCTGGCTGGACGAGAGGAAGCTGCTGGCATGAGCGGGATCCTGGCCTACGCCCTGCACTACGAGGGCGCCTTCAACAAGAACTCGCTCGGCGGCGTCTCCGAGGCCGCCAAGCTCGCCGGCGAGCTGGGCTGCGAGGCCCACGCCGTCGTCATCGGCGACGTCAGCGACGAGCTCGCCGCCTCGCTGGGCAACTACGGCGCCACGAAGGTCTTCCGCGCCAAGGACGCGCCCGAGGGGCTCGCGCAGCCGGTCGTCGACGTCATGGCGAAGGTCATGGACGACAACGGCCACGACTACGCGCTGTTCGGCGGCGGCCTGCTCGGCTTCGAGATCGGCGCCGGCCTCGCCGCGCGCCTGAACGCGGGCGTGACGATGGAGGTCACGCAGGTCAACGTCGAGGACGGCAGGCTGACGGCCGAGCGCCCGATCCACGGCGACTCGTCGATCTCGACCTCGCGCTACAAGGACCGCGGCATCATCATCGGCCGCCTCAACGCGTTCGCGATCGCGGCGCCGAGCGAGTCGACGGCAGCGGTCGAGGACGTCGACGTGACGCTGTCGGAGGCCTCGACGAAGCTGACGATGGTCCAGCGTGGCGAGCAGCGCGGCGCCGACGTCGACATCGAGGGCGCGACCATCCTCGTCGCCGGCGGCCGCGGCCTGGGCAAGCCCGAGGGCTTCGAGCTCTGCGAGGCGCTCGCCGACGCGCTCGGCGGCGCGGTCGCGGCGACGCGCGCGGTCGTCGACGCCGGCTGGTACCCGTACTCGACGCAGATCGGGCAGACCGGCAAGACCGTGTCGCCGAAGCTCTACCTGGCCGCCGGCATCTCGGGCGCGATCCAGCACAAGGTCGGCTTTCAGTCCTCGGAGAACATCGTGGCGATCAACAAGGACTCCAACGCCCCGATCTTCGAGTACTCCGACCTCGGCGTCGTCGGCGATCTCAACAAGATCCTGCCCAAGCTCACCGACGCCGTGAAGGCGAAGAAGGGCTAGCGATGGCCGGCTCCAACGGCGGTCCTCCCGCACCCGCGCAGTACCCGCCCCCGGTCGATCCGACGGGCGAGTTCATCAAGCGCGGGCTCGATCCGGAGGACGAGCTGATCGAGGTCGGCGTCGCGATCGTCGGCGGCGGCACCGCCGGGCTGGCCGCCGCCAACCGCCTCATGCAGCTGCTCGCCGACGACGAGCAGCTGCTCGAGTCGCTCGGCGAGGTGCCGGTGGCTGTGATCGAGAAGGCCAAGACCTGCGGCGGGCACAACCTGTCGGGCGCGGTGATGCGGCCGGGGCCGCTGCAGGAGCTGTTCCCCGACGTGTCGCGCGAGGAGTGGCGCTCGGAGGGCTTCGCGTTCGGCGAGGTGAACAAGGAGGCCGTGTACCTCATGCCGAGCGCGAAGAAGGCGGTGAAGATCCCGACCCCGCCGCCCTTCAAGAACCACGGCAACGAGGTCGTGTCGGTGGCGGCGATGGCGCGCTACCAGCAGCGCGTGGCCGAGGAGGCCGGCGCCTACATCCTGACCGA
>JBKHXR010000008.1:0-55378 GCA_046565905.1 Thermoleophilia bacterium
CTCCGGGGTCGGCTCCGGGGTCGGCTCCGGGGTCGGCTCGGGCGTCGGCTCGGGGGTCGGCTCGGGGGTCGGCTCGGGGGTCGGCTCGGGCGTCGGCTCGGGTGCCGGAGCCGGATCGCCGGAGCACGGCTCATGCACGATCCCCGCCGCGCTGAATCCGGGCAGGTTGCAGGACTCGACGGAGTTGACGAACGTGCCCTCGGCGGAGGCCGGGAGCTCGAAGGTGTTGTTGCGGATCGTCGCGTTGTTGATCGTGCCGCCGCCGACGTCGCCCCAGACGACCGAGTAGTAGTGGACCCCGCCGCCGAGCTTGTAGGTCTTGCCGAAGAAGTTGTTCGTCAGCGTGAAGCCGCCGTAGTACGGCTGTCCCCACCACGTCCCGCGCGTGAAGAAGATGTCCATCGTCGCGCAGTTCTCGAACCGCGAGTTGCGGATCGTGATGTTCGGCGACTGCGAGTACAGGCACTCGTTGTGGACGCCGTCGGTCGCGATCCGCACGTCCCGGAAGCTCACGTTGTCGAACACGCAGCCGACGCAGCCGGAGCCCGACAGCGCGCCCTTCTCGTCGGTCACATTGCCGATCGAGGCGTTCTTGAAGGTGATGTTCGGCGCGTGCGGCTCGTAGGCCGCCCCGGCGGTCTTGGCGCCGTTGGCGTCGATGTTGACGCCGTCGAACGTAACGTTCGACGCGTTGACGATCATCTGCCGCACGATCGCGTTCGGCTGGCCGTTGAAGGTGACGTACTTCGACCCGGAGGGAACGTCCTGGCGCGGGTAGACGCCCGGCGCAACGGACACGACGTCGCCGCTCACGGCGACGGTGTAGGCGCGGGCGAGACTGCGGCACGGCGCCGCCGTGGTGCACGTCGACGCGTCCGAACCGGTCGGATCGACGTTCAGCACGGCGGCCTCCGCAGACGCAGGAGCTGACAGCGCGAGGGACAGCACAAGGACCAGCGGTATGCGACGCATGCGATTCTCCCGTACGGGTGTATTTGAGGGCGCCGCCGGCGGGAGGTGCTGCCGGCGGCACAGGCCTGGTCTCCGACCGGGCTGTCTTGGACTGCGGCGGGATCCAGTCGTCGAGCTGGACTCCTGACGGTCCTGCCACGGAGGTCCGATCGACAGCGCACCGGAATCATGTGAGGCGCCGCTGCACGGTCTGGACGTTCGGGCCGGCGGGCGCCGCCACGGCTCGACGTTCAGGCACCCCGGTGGCCCGGACCTGCGGCTGTACTGGACCGTTGGCTAGGTCGGTGTCGGCGCACGGCGACTAGGGTGCGGAGCGTGCCGATCAGCCTGACGACTCGGCTGCAGCAGCTCGCCGACGACGGACATGCGAACTCGCTCAGCCACCGCCTGCGGGAGCGTCGCTTCCGGCTCTTCGATCAGCTCGTCGCCGCGCTTCCCCCGCCGATCCGCGTCCTCGACATCGGCGGGACGACGAAGTACTGGCAGCAGCGCGGCTGGGCCCGCCGCGACGACGTCACGATCACGCTCGTCAACCTCGAGGCCGAAGAGCAGAGCTTCGAGAACATCATCCCGACCGCCGGTGACGCGACCGACCTGCGCGATCACGCCGATGCGAGCTTCGACGTCGCCTACAGCAACTCCGTCATCGAGCACCTCACCGACCTCGACAGCCAGGCGCGGATGGCGCGGGAGGTGCAGCGCGTCGCCCGGGCCTACTGGGTGCAAACCCCCAACTTCTGGTTTCCCATCGAACCGCACTTCCTCGTCCCCGCCTGGCAATGGCTGAGCGAGGACGCGCGCGTCGCGATCCTGCGGCGCCGCGGCGTGGGCTGGGCGGGCCGCTGCGAGGATCCTGAGTTTGCCCGTCAGATCGTCCGCGAGCACAGGCTGATGCGCCGCAGCGAGCTGCAGCGGCTCTTCCCGGACGCGCAGATCGTCGGCGAGCGCTTCGGCGGGCTCGTGAAGTCGTGGACCGCCATCGGCGGCTTCGCCCCGGTCGGCCCTAGCTGAGCGGCGTCCCGCGCGAGCACCGGTCCGGCTGCGCTCCGTGGTCGCCGTCCGCACGAAGGTCCGATAGGTTCGCTCAAGTGGCGAACGCATCGCGCCGATGGACCGCTGACGGTGCTCGCCGATCCCCGAAACGCTCGCGATACGCTCCCGTGATCCCGGCTACGAGCCGTCTTCGCAGATCCGCACGGCATGGCATGGTGGCGGTCGGCGTCGTTGTCGCAGGCCTGATGCCAACGCCCACGCCGGCGGCGGCCACCGTCCGGCACGTCAGCGCCGGCGGCTCGGACTCCGCCGTCTGCAGCCAGGCGTCGCCGTGCGCGACGCTCGCCAGGGCGTACGCGACCGCCGCCGCCGGCGACGTGGTGCAAGTGGCGGCGGGCCTCTATCCGCCGCAGCGGGTTCCGGCCGGCACGAAGGCCGTGATATTCCGCGGCGCTGCGGGCGCCAGGCTGCGCGAGCTCGACAACTTCGCCGACAACGTGACGTTCGACGGCATCGAGGTCGACGCGCAGTTCGCCAAGGTCGCCGGCTTCGAGAACCACGGCGCCGCCGACGTCACCTTCGAGAACGGACGCATCGGCAACGTCACCGACGAGAAGGGAGCGGTCGTCAGCGGCACGAACTTCACGTTCGACAACGTCGTCTTCCACGATGTCCGGTTGACCGACCCCAACGTGCACAACGAGTGCGTCTACGCGATCGTCGTGCCCGGCATGACCGTTCGCAACAGCACGTTCCAGGCGTGCGCCACGATGGACCTGTTCTTCACCTACGGCGACTGGTGGACGCCGCTGCCGCCCGCGTACGGCGGCGTCACGCTCGAGAACAACGTCTTCGCGCACTCGATGATGGAACAGTCCGATCCTTCCTGGCACTACTACTCGCTGAGCGTCGGCAACACCGCGCACGGCGGCGGGACGCTGAAGGACTGGACGGTCCGCAACAACACGTTCGAGATCCCGGCCGCGGTGAGCCGCGAGTCATCGAGCGGCTCTCGCTGGGTCGGCAACCTCGGCAGCTGGGACTGCGTCGCCGGCGTCGAGTACCGCCACAACGTTGGCACGCGTTGCTCGTCGACCGACAAGGCGATCACGCCCGCCGCGAGCACGCGCACGCGGGTGGCCCCCTTCGGGTGGGTCGCCCCGGCGCTCAACGACTTCCGTCTGCGGGCGGAGTCGCCGGCGATCGGCGCCGCCGATCCGGGCGACGCGCCCGCCGACGACCGCGACGGCCATCCGCGCGACAGCCGCCCGGACGCGGGCGCCTACGAGTTCGGGGCGGGCGGTCCGGCGGTGCCGACCCGCTCCGGCAGCGCGATCCGCGTCCGCACCGCACGTGTCGGGCGCAACCCGATCTGCGTCAAGGCGCGCAGGCGCTGCCCTTCGACCACGAAGCTGCGCATCAGGCTCTCGGCGCCCGCCAGGGTCACGGCTCGCATCCGGCGGCTGCGCCGCCGCGCCTCCGCGCGCACGGTTCGCACGACGAAGCTGGCCGCAGGCACGACGCACGCGGTGCGCGTGAGAGCTCGCGGGCTCGGCGCTGGTCGCTACCGGATCGTCGTCGTCGCCACTGACGCCGCGGGCCGCCGCCTGCATTCGAAGACGATCGGCTTGCGCGTCCGCTGAGCGGTCGGGGCGGGTTCGCCAGGGCCCGACCCGGCGCGGCGGCGAGGAGATCTCCCGGTCAGCGGCCTGGCCGAGATGGTGGGTCGCGCGTCACGGTGACCTCGCGCCGGCCGTTCTCGCCGGGTCGCCGAATGCAGCGCCCGAGAGGACGAGGACCGCCCGTCAGGCTGCGCGTCCGCCGAGCGGCGCGCAGCCGAGGTCCGCGAGCAGGGACCGCACCTCGGCAGCGAGGCCGCCGGCGCCCCGCAGCCCTCCTCCGACGTCGGATTCGTCGGAGCAGGCGCGCCCTGCGAGGATCGCGTCGGCCAGCTCGTCGACGTCCTCGACGAGCGTGACGACGCCCGAGCTGCTCAGCCGCTGCGCGAGCGCGAGCTGGTGGTCGTCGACGGCCTCGCCGAGCTGGTGGCGGCGAGGCACGACGATCGGCCGGTGACCGCAGCGGCGCGCGAGCATGATCGACCCCACACCCGCGTGGCAGACGATGACGCGTGCGCGGCCGGCGCAGGCGGCGAGCTCCTCGAACGGCAGGAAGTCGACCCACTCGCCGGCGCCGTGCGGCACGCGCGATGCGCCGTGCTGCACGAGCAGCGGCTCGGCAACGTCGAGGCCGGCGGCCGCTCGGACGAGGCGGTCGAACGGCTGCTCGTTGGTTCCGGTCGTGACGAGGATCATCGGTCGGCGAGGAGATTTCCGGCAAAGCGGATCGCGCGTCTGCGCGGCTGGTCGGCGAGCTCCGGCCACTGCGCGTACACGCGCAACGCGACGGGGGCGATCAGCCGCGCGCTGAGCGACAGCTCGTCGATCCGCGTCACGCTCTCGACGTAGATCGTCGGGATCCGCATCATGCGGCCAACCCACGCGAACGGCACCGCGACGCCCGCTCCCGTGGTCAGGATCGCCGACGGGCGCTCGGCGCGAAGCACGCCGAACGCGAGCCGGATGTTGCGCAGCAGGTTGGGGACGTTGCGGTTCGTCGGCCCGTGCGCGTGCACGACGCGCTCGCCGGACAGCAGCGACCGTGCGTCGGCCTTGTCGAACGTGACCCAGACCCGCTCGAACGGCTCCCACGCCTCGTGCAGCTCGAGCATCTGCAGGAGATGGCCGCCCGGCGAGCAGACGATCATGACGGCCTGACGGCCGCTTTCGCGCCCAGCGCGGGACGGCGGCAGCCAGGCGATCACGCCACCGCCGCCACGGGCCGCTGCTCGCTGCGGAACCGCGCGACGAGCACCTCGGCGGTGCGCTCGGCGGCGTGACCGTCCCACAGCGGGATCGCGCACGGCGTGCGGTCCCAGCGCGAGGGGCGGACGCGCGCGATCTCCATCGGATCGTCGCCCATCAGCGTGTTGCTGCCATGGGTGATCGTCACCGGACGCTCGGTGTTGGGCCGGAACGTGTAGCACGACACGCCGAGCGCGGAGGCCTCCTCCTGGATGCCGCCCGAGTCGGTCACGATCGCACCGGCGCCGAGCTGAAGCGACAGGAAGTCCAGGTAGCCCAGCGGCCCGATGCAGCGCACACCCGCTGTCTCAAGCTGGCCGAGGTCGCCGCTGGAGGCCAGCCGCGCATGCGTGCGCGGATGCACCGGAAAGACGACCGGCGCGTGAAGCGACAGCTCGACGAGCGCGTTGACGATCTGCGCCAGGCGGCACGGATCGTCGACGTTGCCCGGACGGTGGAACGTGACGAGGACGTACTCGCTCTCCTTCAGGCCGTGGTCGCCGAAGGCCGCCCGCGCGCGTGCGCGCCCCTCGCAGCGCCGCAGGGAGTCGATCATCGTGTTGCCGACGTAGTAGACGCGGTTGGCGTCGATCCCCTCGGCGGTCAGGTTCTCCAGCGCCTCGGGGCTGTGCGTCAGCAGCACGTTCGAGATCCGGTCGGTCAGCACGCGGTTGACCTCCTCGGGCATCGACCAGTCGCCCGAGCGCAGGCCGGCCTCGAGGTGCGCGACCGGGATGCCGAGCTTGACGGCCGCCAGCGCGCAGGCCAGCGTCGAGTTCACGTCGCCGGCGACGAGGACGACGTCGGGGCGCACGTCGAGCAGGATGTGCTCGAAGGCGGCGAGGACCTTCGCCGTCTGCTCCCCGTGCGATCCAGAGCCGACCCCGAGGTAGTAGTCGGGCGATGGAAACTCGAGGTCGGCGAGGATGTCGTCGGAAAGCTTGGCGTCGTAGTGCTGCCCGGTGTGGACGACGACCTGGTTGAACTCGCCGGTACGGCCGAGCGCCTGGACGACGGGCGCCATCTTGACGAAGTTCGGGCGCGCGCCGACGGCATGGATGATCGTAGGCCGCCACGGTGGTCCGGTGATCGCTGGATGGGTCATCAGCGCTGCCTCCAGACGGCGACCATCAGCAGAGCCGCGATGAGCGTGCTGGCCGCCGCGAACGCCACGCTCACACGGTGAAAGTCCGAGCCTGCGACGAGCAGCTCGATCGCGACGAAGCCGGCCGCCGCCACGCACCACAGCAGCGCCGTGGCGACGGCATGGCCGCACGCGAGCAGCGCCTGGTTGAACGTGCACGCCGCCAGGAAGCCGCCGATGCCGAGCGACAGCAGGACGAGGTCGATCCGCGTCGCCGCGAACCCGTCGCCGAACACCAGCGCCATCGCGGCCGGCCCGGCGGCGAGCGCGCCGAGCGCCAGCAGGCACGCCAGGCCCGCGATCGCCAGCGCCGTCAGCGCCGTCGCGCGATGCAGGCGGGCGTGGTCGCCGTTGGCCCGGAAGGTGGCGAGGTTCGGCAGCAGCGAGGCCTGCACCCCCTGGAAGAGGAAGACCGGGGCGCGCACCATCAGCGTCGCTGCGAACAGGACGCCGGCGGCGGCCGCGGCATCCGGGCCGCCCGCGATCAGCACGAGCAGCGGCCCGCCGGAGACGAGGATCTGCTCGCAGCCGGCGATCACCGCCGCCGGCGCCGCGAAGCGCACCGCCGAGCCGATCGGATGGCGATCGCCCGGCGCGCCCTCGAGCCGGCGCAGGGCCCCGCGCCGGCGCGATGCCAGCGGCGCGACCGCGCCCCCGATCGCCGCCGCCGCGATCGCGATCGCCGCGATCGTCGGCGAGGCGATGAAGATCAGCGGCATGGCGACGAGCATCCGGATGACGCCGTCGGCGAGCAGGACGAGGCCGTAGCCGCCGAACCACCGCACGCCCCCGGCGACCCCGCGCGCGAAGTAGGAGACCGCATAGCCGGCGAGCCCGGCCATGAGCGCGATCGTCAGCGCCGGGCGGCCGCCGAAGATCGTGTCGGTGAGCGGGCTCCAGGCGCCGGCGCAGGCCGCGAGCGCAAGCGCCGTCACCAACGCGGTCAGCCAGGCGGCCGAGCGCACTGTCTGGCGCGCGTCCAGGCCACGGGCGAGCTGGTCGGCGACCGCGCGGCTGATCGTCTGCTCGAGCGGGCGGAACAGGAGCACCGCGAGCAGGAACATCCCCGCCCACAGCGCGCCGATCGCGCCGTAGCTCTCGGGCCCCAGCGAGCGCGCGGCGAGGAGGTTGAACGCGTATGCCAGCACGCCGGACGCCAGCGTGCCCAGCGACATCATCGCCGCATCGCTGCGGTCGAGCGACTGCAATCGCGGGCCGACGGCGCGCAGGCGCGCCCCAACGCCGATCGCCGCCGCGCTCATGCGCTCGCGGCCTCCCCGGTCAGCGGCGCCTCGTCGCGCAGCAGACGGTGCCACGCGATCGTCTGACGCAGGCCCTGCTCGAGTCCGACCTGCGCCCGGAAGCCGAGCAGGCGCTCCGCCTTCTCGGTGTCCGGGATGCGAACGCGCACGTCCTGGTACTTGCCGCCGATGCGCTCGAGCGGGACGACCTTCGCGCGCAGCGGGCCACTGACGCCCATCGCGTCCTGGACCTGCTGGGCCAGGCGGATGATCGAGATCGGCTCGTCGTTGCCGATGTTGAGGACCTCGCCGGAGGTCTGCGGACGGTCGAGCGTGCGGACGATGCCCTCGACCGTGTCGCTCACGTAGGTGAACGAGCGGACCTGGCGCCCGTCGCCGTGCAGCTCCATCATCTTGCCGTCGAGGAGGTCCTCGACGAAGATCGAGAGCGGGCCGCCCCACCACGTCGGGTGGTTGCGCGGGCCATAGGCGTTGAAGAAGCGCAGGACCGTGCAGCGCAGGCCGCGCTCCTCGACGAGCCGCAGCGCGAGGTGCTCGTCGAAGTACTTCGACGCGGCGTAGGACCAGCGCCGGCTCGTCGGCGGGCCGAGCACGATCGGGTCCTCCTCGTGAAACGGCGGCACGGCGTTGCCGTAGACGTCCGACGTGGAGGCCAGCACGACGAAGGCGCCGGTCCTGGCGGCGACGTCGAAGACGGCGTGCGACCCGTCGACGTTGAGCTGGAGCGTCTCCAGCGCGCCGCCGTAGCGCGGGATCTTCATCGCCGCCAGGTGGACGAGGGCGTCGCAGCCGGCGAACACCTGGGCCATGCGCGCCGTGTCGCGGCAGTCGAAGTTGTGCAGGGTGAAGCGGGGGTCTGCGAGACAGCCGGTCAGGTTGCGCAGGCTCCCCATGGACATGTCGTCGATGCCGACCACCGAAGCTCCTTCGTCGAGCAGGCGCTGGACGAGGTTGGATCCGATGAAGCCGGCGGCGCCGGTGACGCCGACGGTGGCGGGCAGGGTCATGCCGCGCTCCTTTGCGTGCTCGTGCGGTGGGCAATGGCGAGCAGGGGTGTCAGCTCTTCGACGACGCGGTCGGCGACGCCGAAGATGGCCTGCCCGTGGACGATGTCGGGGTAGACGTGCGCGGAGCTCGCCATGACGAGTCCGGGCGCGGGGATCAGCTCGGCGTGGCGCGGCCGCACCCCGACGCGGTGGATCGGCTCGGCGACCACGGCGCGGGCAACCTGACTTGCGATCACGTCGTCGCGCGGTGAGAAGCCCGGGAACATCGTCTGCACGTGGCCGAGGTACTCCTGCGTGAGGTCGGCCGGGGAACGCTGCAGATCGGGCGAGTCGGGGCGCACGTAGCGCGGCACATAGATGAGGTGGCCGCCGACGTGCTGCGGATCGACGACGTGCGTCGTCTCGACGACGCTCGTGAGCGGGATCCGCCGGTCTGTGATGTTCAGCGCGTAGAACGGGCTGACGCTGCGCCGCACGCGTGCGACGACGCAGACGACTCCCATGTAGCGGCAGCGGTCCGGCTCGAGGGCGCCCTCGAGCTCCGGTGCGAGCATCCCGGCGAGGTTTGGCCGCAGCTGTGTCGTGATCACCCAGTCGTGGCGACGCAGCCCGCTGTCGAGCAGCACGCCCTGCGCACGGCCGTCCAGCGACGGGATGAAGCGCACCGGCATGGCCGTCAGCACCTCCCCGCCAGACTCGCGGATCGCGTCTGCGAGCCGGTCGACGAGCTCCTGGTAGCCGCCCCGGATCCAGCCCATGACCTCGCGCCCGGCGCGATCGCGCGTGCCCGACACGCGCCGCATGCGCGACCACAGGTAGGTCGCGGGCAGGTCGTCATAGCGCCCGTCGAACTTCGAATCGAGCAGCGGGCGCCACAGGCGCTCCCACAGCCGCCCGCCGGCGGTGCGGCGTACGAAGCCCTCCAGCGGCTCGTCGTCGAGCCGGGCCATGTCCTTCATCAGCCGGCAGCGCAGGATGAACGCGACGAGCCGCACGCGATCGTCGGGCCGCAGGCCGGGGAACGTCAGCAGCTCGCGCGGCGTCGACATCGAGGCGATGCGGCCGTCGTGGTAGAAGCCGGCGCCGAGCGGACGGAAGCGCATGCCGTCGCGCAGCCCGAGCTCGTCCGCCAGCGCGAGCACGCGATCGTCTGACAGCGTGACCGCGTGGTAGAAGCGGTCGACGTCGAAGCCGCCGATGTTCGTCGTCCCGGCGAGCCCGCCGAGCTGCGGCGAGGCCTCGTAGACGGTCACGGGCACACCGTGGCCGCTCAGCCGGTGCGCGATGCGCAGCCCGAGCAGACCGCCGCCGACGATGCCGACGCCACGACCGCGGCCGGCGCTCGGCAGGGATCGCACGACGCCTGACATCACGCCCGCTCCCGCGCGGCGCCGACCTGGCGCATCATGAGCCGCGCGTAGCCGTGCATCGTCGGCAGCACGCGCAGCTTGCTCTCACCTTCGCGCCGCGACCAGTCCAGCGACACCGGTACCTCGGCGACGCGGACGCCCATGTTGTTGAGCTTGATCAGGATCTCGGCCTTGCAGGCGAAGCCGGGCTCGCGGATGAAGTCCGCGCCGTAGCGGACGTAGGCGGCGCGCAGCGCCGAGGCGCGGTAGACGCGGAAGAACGACGACACCGTGCGCGCCTCCAGGCCGGCGCTGCGGCGGATCGCGTAGGCGGCCGCCTTGGAGAGCAAGCGGCGGTGCGCACCGACATTGACGAGCTCGCCGCCGTCGTGGTGCGACGCGAGCACGACGTCGGCGCCGGCCCGTGCCTGTGCGAGCATCTCCGCCAAGGCGTCGAGGTCGCTCGTCGTGTCGGACTCCAGCGTGACGATCAGGCCGTCGGCCGGCGCCAGCTGCAGCGCGCTGCGGAAGCCGCGGTCGAACGCGCGCCCCGCGCCCTGGTTGGGGGTCTGCCGCACGACGATCAGTGGCAGCTCACCGGCGTGCGCCCGCGTGGCGGCGACCGTGCCGTCGGTCGAGCCGTCGTCGACGAGGATGACGTGCCCGCCGCGCCACAGCTCCGGGCGCGACCGGAGGTCGGCGAGCAGCCGCGGCACGTTGGCCTCCTCGTTGTAGGCGGGGATGACGAACTGGGCCATCAGCAGCCCCGCTTTCGCAAGACGACCGGGATCGTCTTGCAGAGGATCTTGACGTCCCACCACAGCGACCAGTTCGTGACGTAGATGTAGTCGAGCTTGACCATCTCCTCGTAGGGGAGGTCGTTGCGCCCGAGCACCTGCCACAGCCCGGTGATGCCCGGCGTCGTCTCCAGCCGCCGCCCGGCCCAGCCGGTGATCTGCTCGGATTCGTGGATGACGAAGGGCCGCGGACCGACGAGGCTCATCTCGCCCTTCAGGACGTTCCACAGCTGCGGCAGCTCGTCGATCGAGGTCCTGCGCAGAAAGCCCCCGACGCGCGTGACGCGCGGGTCGTCCTTGATCTTGAACAGGGGTCCGCCGGCCTTCATGTCGTTGAGCTGCGCCAATTCGAAGCGCTGGAGCTCGGCGCCGTCGATCATCGTGCGGAACTTCACGATCCGAAACTCCTCGCCGCCGCGGCCCGCGCGGCGCTGGCGGAAGAACACCGGACCGCGCGAGTCGAGCTTGACGAGCACCGCGACAGCAGCCAGCAGCGGGGTCACGACGAGCAGCCCGAGCCCCGACACCGCGATGTCGAAGCTGCGCTTCAGCGCCACGACGCTGCGCGACAGGCGCATCGGCGGCAGCGAGACGACAGGGATCCCCTCGAGGTCCTCGATCGTCGCATTGGACGCGAACAGCTCGAAGTAGTTCGGCACGATCGAGAGGTGCACGTCGGGCCGGCGCACTGCGCGCACCTGGTCGAGCGCCTGCTGGTAGGCGGCGCCCGCCGTCGATGCGAGAACGACCCAGTCGACGTCGAGCTCGTCGACGAGGCGGGTGAGGTCGTTCGTGGCGCCGACGATGCCGTCGCCCACGCACGGCTCGTCGTCGACGAAGCCGACGACCTGCAGGCCGTACTCGGGATGGGCCTGCATCTTGCGCTGCAGCGTCTGCCCGACGGGGCCGGCGCCCACGATGAGCGCCCGCCGCGGCCGCATCATCGCGGGCACGAGCCACGTCCGCACCGCGCCGCGCAGGAGCGGCACGCAGACGACGGCGAAGGCCATGAAGAACGCCGCCTCGAGCGGCGAGTAGATGAAGTACGGCGTGAACTTCTCGACGCCCTGACCGATGACCAGTCCGATCAGCGAGCCGGCCATCAGCGCGCTGAACAGCCGCGTCACCTCGTCGAACGAGTTGGGGACGATGGCGCGCGTCTCGCCCTCGTAAAGGCCGTAGATCGCAAACAACGCGATCCAGCACATCATCGCGGGCGCGACGAGCAGGGGCACCAGTCCCGCAGGCGCGATGATCGCGGGCGGGCCGATCAGCTCGGCCAGCACGTAGGTGCCCGCGAGCGAGACGCCGATCGCCACCGTGTCGGCGACCAGCAGCGAGCGCACGCGGCCGCGCGACAGGCGGCGGGGCGAGGGCTCGGTGCTGCCCGCCAAACGACCCGCGGCGGCCCGCGTACGCGATGCCCGGGGCGGATGCGGCGTGCGGAGCGCGTCCGTTTCGACGGTCGGCGTCATCGCCACCTCGATCCGGCCGGCTCCGCGCGGTGCGGGGGCTCGCTGCAGATCATGCGGAGGCCGCTTCGGGTGCGGCGTCGAGCCGCGCACCGAAGTCGCGGTGCGGCGTCGCGCGTAGCACCGCTCGCAGGTCGACCGTCGGCACGACCTCCGCAATCGCCTCGTGCGGCACAGAGGGGTGCGCCGTGACGATCACCGCGACGTCGGCGGTCTCGGCGGCGGGCGCCAGCGGCGCGCTGCGCAGGCCGAACTGCTGCAGCTCCGGCACGTAGGGATCGTGGTAGGAGAGCTGGGCGCCAAGCTCCCCCAGCTGAGCGAGGATTCGCAGCGCCGGCGACTCACGTACATCGCCGACGCCGGGCTTGTAGGCGACGCCGACGATCAGGATGCGCGCGCCCCGCGCCGGCTTGCCGAGGTCGTTGAGCGTGCGCTGGATCTTGTCCACGCAGAACTCGGGCATGCGGTGGTTGACCTTGCCGGCGAGCTCGATGAACTCCGTCGACAGGCCGTACTCGCGCGCCTTCCAGGTGAGGTAGAACGGATCGACCGGAAGGCAGTGGCCGCCCATGCCCGGGCCCGGGTCGAAGCGCATGAAGCCGTACGGCTTGGTGTCTGCGGCATCGATGACCTCGTGGATGTCGATCCCCATGCGGTCGGCGAGCATCCACAGCTCGTTGACGAGCGCGATGTTCACCGAGCGGAAGATGTTCTCCAGCAGCTTCGTCAGCTCAGCCGCCTCGGGCGTCGAGACGCGAACGACCGTGTCGCAGATCTCGCGGTACAGCGCCTCCGCGCGGTCACCGCAGCCCTCGGTCATGCCGCCCACGACCTTCGGCGTCGTGCGCAGCGTGAAGTCCGTCCGGCCCGGATCGACGCGCTCAGGCGAGAACGCCAGGTTGTAGTCCACGCCGGCGACGAGGCCGGCCTCACCAAGAATCGGAGCGACCCGGTCGCGCGTAGTTCCGGGGTAGGTCGTCGACTCCAACACGACGAGCTGACCGGCCTGCAGGATGTTCGCGACGCTGGTGGCGGAATCGATCAGGGCCGTGAGATCGGGCACGCCGTTGGCGGTCAGCGGCGTCGGAACGCAGATCAGGATCGCGTCGGTCAGCGCGAGGCGCGCCATGCGCGTCGTCGTGTGGATGCGATCGAGCACTGCCGCGAGGCGCGCGTCGGAGATGTCCTCGACGTGGCTGTTGCCCCGAGCGATGCCGCTGGCGCGGCGGTAGTCGGTATCGACGCCGACGATCTCATGTCCCGCCTCGGCAAAAGCGACCGCCAACGGCAGGCCCACGTACCCCAAACCGATGATGCCGATCTTCATTGCATCTTCCCTTCCCTGATCACAGCTGTCGTCGAGCACGTCTTGAGGTGAATTCACGCGAAGTGAATGTCCAGCCGGTGCAGTGGCGGGAACCGGTACCGGCGATCCCCGCCGTGAAGACGTGGTTCATCTCCTGGCTTGCGTTGCGCGGCCGCGTGGGCTGGGCCGCACTCGCGGTGGACCCGACGGTCGTACCGAGATCAGCAGGCAACTTCTTCAGCCGCCGTGACGAGGTTGTTGACATGCGCGTAGTGGCTCGCCGCGGTGCGATTGGCCACGCCGAGCTTGCGGTACGTGTTGGACAGGTGAAACTTCACCGTCTGCTCGGTGACCCAGAGCATCCGTGCGATCTGCCCGTTGGTCGCGCCCTCGGCGACGAGCGCGAGGACCTCCTTCTCGCGCAGCGTCAGCCGCCGGTCGGCGACCGCCGCCGAGTGGCGCTCGAAGCGATGCACGACGTTGCCGCGCACGACCTCGCGCAGCATCGTCCCCAGGCTGACCGGGTGCATCGACTTCGACAGCACCGCGTGCGCGCCCGCTTCGAAGGCGTCGTTTATCCAGGCCTCGTCCATCCGCGCCGTCAGCAGCAGGCGCTGTGCGGCGGGCGCGTGCTCGCTCGCCTCGCGCAGCCGTGCGAGCGCGTGGTCGCCGTCGCGCAGCTCGTCGACGACGCGCGCGTCGTGCATGTCGTCGACGACGACGACGTCGACGCGCGCGCCCAGCAGCACGGTCCGGGCACTCGTGCGGCCGTCGACGACGCCGGCGATCCGGAAGCCCACCGTCTGCTTGATCGCCAGTCGGATGGAGTCGGCGACCATCGAGTGGTCCGCGATGATCAGCAGTTGCTTCATGCAGTCGCCTCGCCCCGCCGCCGAGCGTGGGGGTTCATCGCGCGCCACCGTGCACGCGCTGCCCATGGCGGCGATCGAAGGTGAAGAACGACCTCGGCATCGCGTGCATCTGAGCCACCGATGTCGTCATGGCTGCGACCTCGGGTCTCGACGCTCATACCGTCGTGCACCGGCAGGCTTTCGACGGCGTGCGCACAGAAGTCGCTCTCGCCGACGGCGGCGATCAGCGTTGCACTGCGGATGCGCGCCCCCTGACCTTCATGAAGATCCAGTCTCATCCAACATCCGTGTTCTGAGGCGCGCGCACGGCGTGCAGCCCGTCGCGCTGGGTCTGACAGCAATGGATATGAGCCCCCTGATCGTTACATGGCCAAGCGGCCAGAAACGATGCGGAGAGTCTCACAGCGCCTCGGACATGTCATCGGCCAAGGCTGCACGTTCGCTGCCGCTCTGCGTCGCAGCCGTTGCGCGATCCGGAGCCTTGCGCTGCAAGATCCCGCAAGCATGCCGCCGCTCACGACGACAACGACGATCACGACGACGGGTCAGCCGACCGCAGGACGTTCATCGATCGACCCGGCCGCGAGAGCTGGTGGTGCGTAGGCGACTGCACAGAGCGGTGATCGCTGGGCGATCACAGCTCGTGCGCACGCAGAGCGATCAGCGGCGCGCGGCGCTGCGTCGAGCAGTGCCGTCCGGCGGATCGGCATGCCGCAGCCGTCGCCCGCCGGGCGCGGACGGCGTGCGGGCAAGTACGGTCCGCCGTGCGGCCATGTACCGGTGTGCGCATCACGGTCGGCGCCTACCGTCGGCACGATGAGCGGCCGGTTTCGTCTGCGCGCGCTGTTCGTGGCGTCGACCGCGATCTTCGCGACCTGCGTCGGCAGTGCGTCGGCTGGCTGGTCGGCGCCGCGGGTGCTCGAGCCGCGCTGCGCCGAGAACGCCGTCAACTGTCCGATGGAGACGTCGCCGCGAGTCGCCGTGAACGCTCGCGGGCAGTCGGTCGTGGCGTGGGTCGACGCAACGGGCCGCGTCCGTGCCGCCACGGGCGACAGGCGCGGCCGCTTCTCGCGCCCGGTCGTCTTCGAGAAGGCCTTCCGCCCGACGGTGTCGATCTCGGCGGGCGGGACCGTCGTGGTCGCCTGGTCGCGCAGTTCCCGGCTGCGGTTCGTGCGGCGATCGCCCGGCCACCGCTTCACGCGGCCGGCACAGCTCGTGGCGCCCGTCAGCAGGCTCGGCGACGACTTCCCGAAGGCCGCGATCCAGCCAGACGGCGCGACGCTGGTCCTCTACGAAGCCGCGGACCGGACGCCGACGCTCGGCTACCAGAGGCAGCTGCGCAGCGTCCGGATCGCGCCGAGCGGCCGCCCCGGACGGTCGATCGCCGTCGGCGCCGGCAGCGCGAGCCGCGACGGCTTCGGCGCCAGCCCTGCCGGACAGGTCACGGTGTGCTGCCTGACCGAGCCGACTGCTCCCACGACGGCGATGCGCCCGATCAAGGTCGCCACCTACGCACCGGGCGCGCGCTGGAGGGTGCTCGCGCCGCCGCTCGGACCACGTCAGGTCGTCGAGACCGTGAGCCCTGGCCTGGGCGACGTTTCGCTGGGCACCGTCGACGTGCGCCACAGCGGCGACGCCGGAACCAGCGGCGCGCCCGGGCTGCTGCGCGCCGACGCGCGCGGAGCGTTCGCAGCGCCGCTGGCGGCGCCGGTGACCAACCCCGGCCGCGCGTTCGGGCCGGTCGTCGCGATCGACGGCACGGGCCGCAGCGTCCTCGTCTACCAGGAGAAGGACGATCCCAGCCCGTTCAGCCGCAAGGCCCCGCTCTACGCGGTCACCGCCTCGCGCGGCGGCGCCTTCGGCGCGCGCCGGGTCCTCGACCGCCGACTCGTGCGCTACCCGGTGATGCGCAGCTACCGCAGCGGCGCCATCGTCGCGTGGGAGGCTCCGCGCAATCGCTGGGGCATCGCCCTCGAACGCGGCGGGCGGTTCGCTTCCGCCCCCGTTCCGGCAGGACCCGGGCCGAGCAACATGGGCGAGGACTTCGTGCGCAACCGCGACCTGACGGCGGCCGGACGGTACACGGCGCTTGCCTGGACCGCTGCCGACGCCACCGTGCGCGTGAGCATCGGCATCCTGTGACCGGGCAGCTCACCGATGCGCCGCGAGCGCGCGCGGCGCGTGGGCCGACGCCGCGTTGATACGAGCGCCCGGTCGATCCCGTCGACCCGTCGATCCGATCCGCCCCGGTGCTCGAACGCTCGCGCTCGGCCTGAATCGCCGATCGCCGGTCCTTCGCCAGGGCGCCCGGCGCTCGCCCCAGCGCCGAACGACCGCGGGAACTCCGCGAGCGCTCCACCACGGTGACGTGGAGCGACCGCGGCGTGGGCTTGCTGCCGCCGCACTGTCGATCCGCCGCGCGAACCTCGAGAACGCGAGTGAGAGCGCGCGACGACGAGCGCTGCGGCGGCGCTCGCTGCCGTCTCCAAGGTCGATGTCGACGAGCGCGACGAGCGGCCTGCGGGCGCCGATCATGCGCGCTCCGTCGCGCGCCGAGCCGGCAGATCCGATCATCCGGAACCCGAGTCGCGGGAGCAGCGACTCCAGGCCCTGACGCACTGGAGGACGATCCTCCGCGACGACGATCTCGAGCAACGCGCCGGCGGGCGGCGTGGCCGCGCAGCACGCGGGCTCGGTCGTGCGCCGGTGGTGTCGGCGCCCTGCAGCTGACCGGTACCTCCGCGTCAGGCGTCGCTCAGGAGCGCCTTGACGGCGCGGACCTCGTCGATCGAGGCCAGGAAGGCGTCGAGGACGTCGGGGTCGAAGTGCTTTCCGCGTTCGCCGACCATCCATGCGACCGCCGACTGCACCGACCAGGCCGGGCGGTAGACGCGGTCGCACGTCAGCGCGTCGAAGACGTCGGCGACGCTGGCAATCCGTCCCTCCAGCGGAATGTCGGCGCCCGCGATTGCGCGCGGATAGCCGCTGCCGTCGAACTTCTCGTGATGCGTCTGCGCGATGACGGCGGCCAGCTCGAGCAGGCTGCTGGAGCACCCGCGCAGCATCTCGGCACCCACGTCGGCGTGGGTCTCCATCGCCAGGCGTTCGTCAGCGGTCAGCGGGCCCCGCTTGAGCACGATGGCGTCAGGGATCGCCAGCTTGCCGACGTCGTGCAGCACGCTGGCCAGGCCGACCGATTGGGCGTGCAGCCCGAACGCCTCGCCCAGCACGGCGCAGTAGTGCCCGACGCGTTTGACGTGCCTGGCGATGCCGGGATCGCGATGCTCTGCCGACTGCGCCCAGCGATGGATCGTCTCGGCCTGCAGAACGCGTCCGTGCGTGGCGGCCGCATCGACGCGGGCCAGCGCGTCGGCCAGCGCGCTGGTGCGGCGATCGATGGTCCGCTGGAGGTTCTCGCGTGTGGTGCGCTCGCGCGTCTCGACATCGCGGCGCCGTAGCGCGTTCGTGACGGCGATCAGCACTTCTGTGCGTCGCACGGGCTTGCTGAGGTAGCCGTAGGCGCCGTAGTCCATCGCGACCTGCGCGATCCCGGGGTCGTCGAGCGCGCTGATCAGCAGCGTCGCGGTGTGGGGGTGCTCGCACAACGCGAACCGGATCAGGTCGATCCCCGTCTCGCCCGGCATGCTGACGTCGCTGAGCAGCAGGTCGATCGTGTCGTACGCGAGCGCTTGGCGAGCCTCCGCCGCGCTGCCGACATCCTGCACTTCATAGCCGGCGCCTGAGAGGATCATCGCGAGCGCGCGTCGGACCGACGGCTCGTCGTCGACGACCAGCACGCGTGCGGATGTCACGGCGGCCGCGTCGGTCCCGCGCAGGCCGGTCGCGAACGCCGCGCGGCGAAGCTCCTGATCGTCGCCGACGGTCGTGGCGAGCCGGCTGACGTCGACCGACGAACCTCGTCGGCTGCCGGGGCCGGTCGTCTCCTGTCGGCCCGCCTTGCTGTCGAGCTCGGCGCGAAGCGCTCCGACGACCTGCCGCAGGTGCTCGTCGTCGCCCTGAACCGCCTGCTGGCACGACGCAAATCGCAGTTCGAGCTGATGAGCGAGCTGGGAGGCGCGCCGCAGCCCGAAGGTCCCGAGCGAGCCCGCGAGCCTGTGTGCGTCATGCTGCGCGGAGGCTCGCAGTTGTTCGTCGAGGTTGCCGGCGAGGGTCGCGGCGACCGCTGTCTGCAGCGACGTGATCGCAAGCCGAAAGTCATCGACGTTGTCCTCGAAGATCGCCTGCATGCCATCAAGGAACTGCGTCATGGAGTGTCGTCACTTTCCGTATGAGGATGGCTTGGACCTGATCGGCGAGCGTCATCGGATCAAACGGCTTGGTGAGGATTCCGGTGACACCGAGCATGGCGAAGCCGCGGTGGTCGGCGCTGTGCGCCTTCGCCGTCAGGAAGATCACGGGGATGTCACGCGTCTGCGCGTCAGCCTGCAGACGCTGCAGGGTCGCTGGTCCGTCGAGGTCGGGCATCATGACGTCCAGCAGGATCGCGTCAGGCTGCTCGACGCACGCCATGGCGAGGCCTTCAACTCCGCTGCCGGCGCTCGAGACGCGCCAGCCGGCGGTCTTTCGCAGGCAGAGGGCGACCACCGCGCGGATGTCACGCTCATCATCGATCAGCAGGATGTGCGTGTCGCTCATCGCTGCGGTCCACGCTGCCATGGCGCCGTCCAGCCGACGGGCTGCTCCGCCGGCAGCACGAACGCGAAGGTGCTGCCGGCCCCAAGCTCGCTGTGGACCCAGATGCGTCCGCCGAGGCGCTCGACGATCTTGCTGCAGATCGCAAGCCCCAACCCGCTGCCGCCGTGCTCGCGCGCGTCGGAGGCATCAACCTGCTGAAAGCGCTCGAAGATCGCGGCGAGCCTGTCTGCCGGGATGCCCCGGCCGTTGTCGGCCACCTCGAATAGCACCTCGTCGCCGCGCGGCGCGCAGCTGACGCGCACCGTGCCGGCCGCAGCGGAGAACTTGACCGCGTTGCTGATCAGGTTCGTCAGGATTTGAAGCACCCGATCGGGATCCGCGCACAACGCGGTTGGTTCGCCGGCGGCGGTCAACGCCACCTGGGCGTCGCCCGCGACCTGCTCGACAGATTCAATCGCCCGCCTGATCAGCTCGGCGGCGTCGCAGGCCTGCGGGCGCATGTCGATCGTGCCCGAGTCGATCCGCTCCATGTCGAGGATGTCGTTGATCAGGCGCACGAGCCGGTCGGTATTGGCAACCGCGATCTCGACCATGCTGCGGCCCTCGTCCGCCAGCGGCCCGAGTGCGCCGCCGGCAAGCATCCCGAGCACGCAGCGAATCGAGGTCAGCGGGGTTCGCAGCTCGTGGCTGACGATCGAGATGAACTCGTCCTTCGCCCGTTCGACGTCGTGGCGCTCGGTGATGTCCTGTCCCGTGCCGCGCATCGTCACCGGCGTCCCGTCCGGCCCGATGACGACCTCGCCGCGGGCGTGGATGGTCCGTACGCTGCCGTCGGCGCGCACGATGCGATGCTCGAAGCAGAACGGCTCGCCGGTCTCGAAGGCCGCGCCGATCCGCGCCCGCGTGCTGGCCCGGTCGTCGGGGTGCACGCTCTCGACGAAGTCCTCGAAGCTCATCGTCTCGCCGCTGGGAATGTGTCCGTGCGTGCGCCACAGCTCGCCCGACCACACCGTTCGGTCGGTCGCGATGTCCCACTCCCAGCTGCCGAACTGTCCTACCGACTGGGCGTTGATGAGCTGCGTTCGCTGCAGCTCGAGATCACGACCCATGCGTTCGGCGTCCGCAAGCGAGCGCCAGTCGTGCTCGCGGTCGCGCTTGGAGTCCGCTCTGTCACGCTGGCCGAACTCGCGGTCGTGCTTGGCCAGCACGCGATCGCCCGCAGCGCGCCTGTGGTCGGCAAGCGCGCGCGCATGCAGCTCCAGCACCTGCGGCGTCGGCTCATCCCCCGCGACGCCGTCACCCTCGCGCTCGAGGCTCCTGCGCTCGGCGATGTCCGCATCGCGGTCACGCCGCGTGGCGAGGTCGTCGCGCTTCTGTGCCGCTGCGTCGCGGGCGCCGGCCGTCTCGTCGCGAGCATGTGCGGGCACCGGCCCCGTGCAGGCCGGCCTCCCGGTGCTGGTCGCGTTGACGTCGGCCAGGCAAGGCTCGTCGGAGAGCGCCATCAGCGAATCACGACGGTGGTCCCGGTCGACATCAGCCGCCACAGGCGACAGATGGCGCTGTTGGCTACACGCATGCAGCCGTGTGGAGGTCGACCACGGACGACACGGGGCGCCGCGAAGCCAGTCGCTGACGACCGAGCAGGAGCCGGTGGCGGAGGCGTGGGCCCCACGCCGTTGCGCTGGTTAACCATATTTTGGTCCTCCTGTTACGGCGAAACGACGGCCGCGATTGGGACGGACGGTTCAGGTGGGCGCTACGCGTTCAGCCTCGGTCTATCAGACCTGGAGCGGCACGATGCCGAAAGCTCCCGTCATTCCTTTGTCGGCATCTCAGTCACACTACATCACCTCCAAACCTGTGATCATCAACTCGACTGATGTCGTAAGCGTCGCCGGCCGATCGCGGCGACGCGAGGACGCCGTCGTAGGCGAGCACGTCGTTGAACTGCGGCAGAGCGCCGTGCGCGTGTGCTTCGCGAGCTGTCAGCCGACGATCATTGGCGAGTAGCAGTCCGGCACGAGGCTGAGCAACACGAAGCCCTGCCAGCAGCGAATCCACGTGAAGTTCGTGCACCGCTCCTTCGTGCGGGGTTGCCGAGCGCCGGAACGCCCTGCCGCCCCTACGCGGCCGCGCTGGTCGCCACCGCCGGCCTCGCGCTGCGCGAGCGCCGGACGTGTGGTCGCAGCATCGCCGAGCGGGGGGCTCAGGTCAGGTGGAAGCAGAGCGGGCTCGTGATCCGCGTGTGGCGCGGGCCGAGCGGCTCGAGCGCGTGGGGGATCATCCCGCCGAGCAGCACGATCGCCTCGCCGGGGCGCAGGCGCACGGTGACGCGGCCGTCGTCCGGGTCGGCCCGCACCGCGGCGATCGGATCGCCGCTGCGCCCGGGCCACAGCGACAGCGTGCCCGCGATCGCGTCGGCGGCGGCGCCGTCGTCCGCGATGCAGGTGATGATCGCCAGGTCGCACGTGTCGATGTCGCGGTGCACGCCGAGGAAGTGGCCGGGCCGGCGGTAGTAGGAGTAGCTCGGCAGATCGCCGGTCCGCACCCAGTCCAGACCGGTGAGGCGTTGCAGCCAGGTGGGCAGCAGGGGCGCGCTGTAGAAGGCGCGCAGCGCGGGCCCGGCCGCGGCCCATTCGAGCCAGCGCGCCGGGTTGCCGCGCCGGTGATCGTCGTCGGGCGACTTGTCGAGCCGCGCCTCGGTCGCACCCGCCGCGTGCGCCCGTGCGGCATCGCGCGCGAGCGCCGCAACCGCGCGCTCGCCCAGCAGCGGCGCCACGATCCAGCCGCCGGCGGCGCCGAGCGGGCTGCGCCGGAGGACGTCCTCGGCTGTGGGGGCGAAGGTGCTCATCCAAACGAGGTCGGTCCGAAGTCCAGCGGCGGCTCGGCCTCGATGGCGAGCACGTGCTCGCGGACGTCGGCGGGCAGCCGGTCCAGCGGCAGCGAGCCGACCTCGGGAACGCTGCCGAAGAGCTGGCGCACAGCGTCCTGCGGCGCCGTGATCGAGAACGCGATGCCGACGAGCCGGCCGACGTCGAAGCCGCGCGCTGCGAACAGCGCGCGGACGCGCTCGGCCGCGTCGGCGTCGGGCAGGAAGCGGGCGACGGTCTGCGACGTCAGGCCACCCGGCGGCAGATCCTCTCCCGACATCGGGCGCAGCACGACGGTGAGCGTGCGGTCGCTCATGCCGCGACCCGCGTCGCCGTCGCCGGCCGCGCCGGTTGCCACGTGCGGGCCGGCTGCGTGACGGCGAGCGCCAGGTAGCGGTCCGCGGATCGCAGCATGACCCTGCCGGCCACGCAGGCCTCGAGGAAACCCGTCAGGAGCGGCACGCCGACGCGCGCGAGCTCGGGCATCCGCGCGAGGCCCTGGACGGTTCGCGGCCGGTCGCAGGCGTCGTAGACGATCGACTGCCAGCCGTGCAGCCGCATCGCGCGCGGCCCGAGGCCGGGGCGCTCGTCGACGATCAGGCGGCCGTCGCCGTCGTGCGTCACGGTCAGCCGGCCGCGCGAGCGGTCGGTTCCCCAGCGCTCGATGCGCTCGAGGACGGGCGCGGCCGCGACACGCGGATCGCGGCCGTCGGCGTGGTCGTAGTCGAAGTAGTAGGCCAACCGCATGAGCGACTCCGCTTCGAACGGATACAGGTAACGGTACGGCGCCAGCGGGCGCACGTTGACCATGCCGTACGCCGCCGGGTCCGAGTGATAGGGGGAGAAGCGGTCCATCCGCACCGGTCCGCAGCCGCTGGGCGGCTCGAGAAACCAGATGTCGTCGATCAGCGCGGCCATCTCCGTGTAGTCGCCGACCGTCTCGCCGGGGAAGCCGTAGAGCACGTTCCACTCCGGGCGAACGCCGTGCTCGCGGCACCACTTCAGCAGCGCGACGTTCTGCAGCGCGCTCGTGCCCTTGCCCATCAGCTTGAGCACGTGGTCGGAGAGGCTCTCGATGCCTGGCTGCACCATCGTCACCCCGGCGGCCGCCAGCAGCGCGACCTGGTCGGCGGAGAGGTTGGCCTTGATCTCGTAGAAGAACGTCGTGCCCGCCTGCTCGGCCGCGAGCATCGGCAGCAGCGTGCCGAAGTAGTTCATGTCGAGGATGTTGTCGACGGCCGAGAACAGGGCGATCCCGTGGCGCCGCCGCAGCTCGGCGATCTCGTCGTGCGCCCGTTCGGCGGTCTTGGAGCGGAAGGCGAGCGAGCCGCCGTTGAGGCCGCAGAACGTGCAGTGCGACTTCGCGCCCCACCAGCAGCCGCGGCCGGTCTCGAGCAGCATGAGCGCCGGGACGTGGCCGGCGATCGGCGCGCGCGCCTGCATCCATGGCTCGAAGTCGGGCACCGGCAGGGCGTCGAGATCGCGCACGATCGGGGCCGGCTTGGTGGCGACGCTGCGGCCGCCGTCGCGAAAGACGATGCCGCGCACGCTCGCCAGCGGGCGGCCCGCGTCGAGCGCCGCGAGCAGCGCCGGAAACGACTCGTCGGCCTCGCCGGAGCAGACGGCGTCGACGAACGCGAATCGACGGTGCAGCTCGACGCCCATCTCGCCCTCCCAGTTGGCGCCGCCGAAGACGATCGTCGTGTCCGGGTGGCGCGCCTTGACGCGCCGCGCCAGCGCGAGCGAGGCGAGGTTCTGCTCGAACGTGCTCGTGAAGCCGACGACGTCGTAGCGCTGCCACGCCACGGAGCTCAGGCAGCGGGCGAGAAACGGCTCGCAGCGCCCCCGCAGCGCCAGCAGCCGGGCGATCGACGCGTCGGCCATCTGCCACTGGCCACGCAGGACGTCCCGGACGTACGCTGCGTCCGCCGCCGGGCGCGACCCGTACAGCGCCTCTGTGAACAGCCAGTCGCCGGCGAACGCCGTGTACGGCAGCTCCGACGCCAGCCACAGGTACTCGTCGACGCCGATGAGCTGCGCGAACTCGAGCGCCAGATAGCGCGTCTCGCACGGGATGCCCCGCCGATGAAGCTGGGCCTGAAGCAGGCCCAGCCCCATCGACGGGCGCTCGAGCGACCCGTAGGGCATGCTGACGAGCAGCACTCGCGGCATGTCGGTCAGAGCTCGACGTCGCCCTCGCCGCGGACGATGAGGTCCTCGAGTGCGGCGATGTCCTCGTCGGACAGGCTCTGCTGTCCGGCCTCGGCGCCCAGGGGACCGGGCCCGATCGGCCCGATCGGCTGGATCGGCTGGATCGGCTGGATCGGTTGGATCGGTTGGATCGGTTGGATCGGTTGGATCGGTTGGATCGGCTGGATCGGCTGGACCGGTTGGATCGGCCTGATCGGCTGGATCGGCTGGATCGGCTGGATCGGTTGGATCGGTTGGATCGGCTGGATCGGCTGGACCGGTTGGATCGGCCGGATCGGCCGCAGACAGCGCACCTTCGCCATCAGCACGGCCTTGTGCGCGTCGACGAGCCCGTGGCCGGTCGCCAGGTCCGGTCCGACCGTGGCCGCCGAGCCCATGCCCGGGCGCGGGCTGCAGGTTCCGGTCGTGACGTCGCGGGCGGTCTTCTTGAGGATGTCCTTGACGTCGGCCGGCGTGAGCTTCGCGCACGCCTGCTTGATCAGCGCGCAGACGCCGGCGAGCTGCGGGGCCGCGGCGGAGGTGCCGCTGAACGACGCCCAGCCATCGTTGTTGGCGGTCTCGTCGCCGTTGGGGTGCGTGCCGCCGGCGCCACCGGTGTCGATGTCGTCGCCGGGCTGGACGGGCAGCATGATGTACTTCGCGCCCGGCGACAGGCCGACGAGGCCGCAGACGTCGGGCGCGTTGCGGCCCGGGTACACGTTGGAGGCGAAGCCGCTGGCGTAGTCCGACGCGCGCATCGAGCCGTCCTGGTTCATGAACACGCCACCCGCCGAGATGACGTCCGGGTGCTGGCCGGGGAAGCCGTAGTGCCCGTTGCCGGCGCTGAAGACGACGATGATGCCGCTGGCGACCGCCGCCGCGACCGCCGCCGCGAGCGCCTGGTGGGCTGCGCTCAGCGGCCCGTTCTGGATGTCGAAGCCCCACGAGCACGAGATGATGTGAGGCGCCAGGCCGACCGCCGCGTTGAACGAGGCGGTTGCGTTGACCGGGCTCTGCTTGACCATCGTGAACTGCACGTCTGGCGCCGCCGCGAAGATGTTCGCGGACTCGCCGGTGCCGTGGCCGGACTCGTCGTCGTTGGGGTTTGCCGCGCCGGGGGCGAGCACGACGGGATTCGCCCGGTACCCGCGCTGGGTGAAGAACGGGTGGCGGTACCAGCCCGAGTCGACCATGACGACGTTTATCGCGCTGCCGGTCGTGCCCGCGCGGTGCGCAGGATCGGCGTTGACGCCCAGCGAGACGTCGCCCGGGACGTCGAGGTGCCAGTACTTCGCCGGTGGCGGGAAGGCGCTCTCGAAGTAGACGACCTTCTCCTCGATCGCGACCCCCTCCAGGACGTCGCTGAACGCCGATGCGCTGGTGTCGATGAGTCCGGGAAGGGTGCTGGCCTGCGGCACGATCCGGGTCGTCGACGCCTCGCTGCCGTCGCCGAGCAGCACCGTGCGCTCCTCCGACGCCAGCTTCGCGCCGAAGACCTGCTCGTAGGCGGCGGCGGGTCCGGCGATGTTGATCGTCGTCGCCGTGACCTGCAGGACCTGGAAGCCCGCCTCCTGCAGGCGCTGGACGGCGCTCTGGACGACCTGGGTTTCGGAGAAGAAGGCGGTGACGTTGCCGGAGTTGACCGCGCTGCCGGCGTCGAACAGCGACGTGCCGCCGATCGAGCGCGGAGAGGCCTGCGCGTAGATGAGGTCTGGAAGCGCCGCGCTCTTGTCAGCCGTGCGCTTCTTCTTGGCCTGTGGCATCACTACCTCCTGGGGGGTGGAACGGGCAGACCTGGTCGCAGCCGCGAATTGCAGCTTTTCTGTGTCACGTCACCTTCGAGAAATCCTGGACGCCGACGTACGCGCTGTCCGCGAACGCGGGGCTGTCGGGATAGAGCGATGAGGCTCGGCGCTGATACGCGCCGGCGCCAAACATCTCGCATTTGCCAGGGCCGTGCAAGCGCTCCGGCACAGACGCCCGCCCCGCCGCGAAGGTCGTGTGGCGGCCCGCCCGCGGGTGGCTGCGGCAACGCTCCCTGGTTGCCACCGGATGTCCCCCCAGGGTGTGTGCGTCGGGGGATCGACTCGAGCTCGGGTGGAACCGTTCGTCGAGCGGGGGTGTGAGGTTCAGCCGGCCTCCGTAGTTCTCCGTCGGCTGGCTGCGTACAACTCCCGATTCGCGAACGCCGCCGCCGACATAGCGTCCGGCACCCTTGCCCTGCGACCGAATGCCCGAGTCCACGGGCACCGCGGACGGGCGTGTCGCACACCGAGATGCACGGAGACCCGAGATGACCCGCATCACCCGAAGCTTGGGCCCGAGCACGCAGCCTCTGACAGCGGACGGGGGGACGCCGCGCCGTCGCGGCGGTGGCACGACGTCAGCGGACTTCTCACCCCCTACCTGCCGACGAAGGACGACGGCGGACACGGCGCACGGTTCGCACGAGGATCAACGAACACCGCCGGCTCCGTGGCGTGCGCCCCGCGCGAGTCGAAAGGAGCAGACGACATGTCGATGACTCTCGAACAGATCCATACCGAGCGCCCGGTCACCAACACGTTCCACAACATCATCCAGTGCCTCAGCGTCAAGATCGACTCGGCGGCCCGCTACGGGCTCTACGCCGACGATGCTCGCGAGGACGGGATGAGCGACTGCGCCGACATGTTCGGCGAGCTCGCCGCACAGGAGCGCGTGCAGATCGATCAGCTGCTCGGCCGCCTGCGCGAGCACATGCAGGACGCCCGCTGACCATCTGCGACCGGCGTCGCCGCCGGCGGCGGCGACGCCTGCGCACCACTCTGGAGACGAGTTCCCATGACCGAGAACACAACGACCAGGAACGCCGAGCCCGGCGCCGACGGCCGCTTGCGACGGTTCGCGCGGTCGTCGCCGAAGAAGCTCCGCGGCGCCGCCGGCGAACTGCGCTCGCGGTTCGCCCGCCGGCGCAGCACCGAGGGCGAGACGACGAGCACCGAGGGCGACAAGGCGGGCACACCGGCGGGCGCCGGCAGCGCGCGCGCGCTGGGCGACCGGCGCGGCACGTCGACCGCCGACGAGTGAAACCGGCGGTCGCGACGGCCGATCGGCTCGCTGCGTCGCTGCGACGCCGAAAGGATCGGTACTTCTCCGCATGGCGCTTGCGGGTTTGCCGCGGATGCTGCCCCGATGCCGAGGCGCTTTGATCGTGACCCCTATCGGAGGACTGCGATGAACAACATGCACAGCCGAGTCGAAGCGAAGGTCGGCGACCTGCTGGAGGCGCGCGGGATCCACGGTGAGCGCCCGCGTCGCGGCGAGATCGCCGAGGTCGTCGGACAGCCGGGCCACGAGCGTTACCGCGTGCGCTGGGAGGACGAGCACGAGTCGATCGTCTTTCCGGCGGACGGCGTCAACGTCGTCCGCCGCGGCCGTACACCGTCGCCACGGGCGGGTTGACGGGATCTCGCCGGTCGACCGCAAGGCCGGCCTGGAGTCGCTGCGCGACGGCGCCGGCGCAGCCGCAGATCCTCGACGACCGGTAGGTCCTCGGGCGATCCCGCAACCGATGCAGATGCGCAGGCGACGACCACTTCTCTGCGCCGAGCGGACGGAGCCGCAACACACGCGGCTCCATCCCGTCTAGTACGGGAAGAGGAGATCGACCAGGAAGAACATCAGAGCCGCCGCGCCGATCACGAACGGGATCAGCAGCAGACCCCGCCGGTCGGCCTCACGCGCCACCGACCCCAGCAGGATCGCGCCGAGCGCCGCGCCGATCTGGAGCGGGACGACCGGCTCCGCCCAGCCCGCTTCCAAGCCGAGCGTCGCGGTGATCAGGCCGAGGGCGGGAAAGCTCAGCGTGAAGGCGATCGCCAGCCTGACGGCCCAGCGACCCGCTCGCGTGTCCGGCGGCTCGCGCACCAGCGCCCTCGCCGCGACGAGCCCCGCGGCGATCGCGGCGGTGAGGGCCAGCAGCGCCAGGCCATCTGGTACGGGGTCGGCGAAGAAGCCATCGTCCCGCCGCCCGCGAGCCCCCGTCACCACGGCGTAGACCGCGAGAACAGCGAACACAAGGCCGTCGAGCCCGAAGGCCAGCCGGAGCGGTGGGCGATGGCGCCCGGTCTCAACGTGCATCGTGAACCTCCTCGCAGCCGCCGATCGTCAGCCCGACCATACGAGCGTGCGCTCGGCCCTCCATCCGGCCGGACTACGCCCCAGGCTTCGGCAAACTCCCCACTGCGCACCTCCGACGCAGCCGAGCGCACCCCGTGACGCCGGCGCGCCGCCGGGGCGCGCGCAGCAGGGCCTCACCATCCGCCGCCGCGGCCAGCCGCTCGCGACCACCGTCCCCCCGGACGAGGACCCGTCCGCCGTCGAGCAGAAGGCATCCGGATGCGCTTGACCGTCGCAGGAAGCCGGACTAGCTTCGACGGGTCACAGGCGAAGGAGGTTGTCATGCATGCGAGAGTGACGCGGATCAAGGCAGCGGCGGACCTGCTCGACGAGATGGTGCGCCAGTTCGAGCAGCAGACGGTCCCGGTGCTGGAGGGCCTTGACGGCTACACGGGCTATGTCCTGCTCGGCGACCGTGCTTCCGGTGTGGCGATGGCGATCACGTACTGGGAGTCCGAGGAGGCCCTGCGTGCCAGCGAGGATGCTGTCAAGCAGGAGCGCGAGCGTGCCGCGCGGAGCGGTGGAGCGGCTGCCGGTCCGACCGTCGAGCGCTACGAGGTGGCTTCGGCGTCGTCATAGACCGACGCAGGTCCCGCGCCCGTGACGATGGTCGCCGGCCCGTGCGGGTTGTGCGCCGACGGCCCGTGCGCAGGCCTTCAGTAGTTCACCGTGGCCGACGTGCGGGTCGCTGCGGTGGCCGCAGGCGCCGCCTTGCTGGACGCTGCGATCATGGCGACCGAGACGTTGATCGTCCTCGAAGCGGACGGCAGGCCCGAGCGGCCGGACCTCTGGGCCGAGTTGAACCGCATCCGCCGCGCGGCGCTCGCCGTCGGCAGAGCGCTCGATGCCGTCGCCGGCGCGATGAGGAGGGCAAACGCGCACGAGAAGGCGTCGGCTGCGGCGCACGCGCTGCACGTCATCGAGACCACGGGCGTGGCGACGCTGGCCGAAGAGCTGCTGAGCGTGCCGTGGCCGGGCTGCGAGGACCAGGAGCACGACCCCGCGCTGTGGGACGTGCGGGCCTCGCTGCTGGAGGCGCAGCGCCTGATCGAGAACCTCACGGGGGGCGCGGCGACGCAGGCCTCAGGCGCCGGCCCGCTGCGTGTCCTCGCCCAACACGAGGGCGACACGGTGGATCTGGTGCCGTTCCTCGGATCTCTCGAAGAGGCCGGCGCCACGCTGCGCGACGTCGGCAGGAGCGCCCTCAGGGTCACTGCGGCAGCGGAGGCGCGCGACGCGATGGCGGGCCGGTCCGTCGGCACGCCGGTTCTGCTCGCCGACCTCTTCCCGGAGTTGAAGGACGATCCCGTCGAGCAGAAGGAGCTCGCGCACCGGCTCAACGTGCGCTGCGGCGACCTCTTCGTCGACGAGCAGCGCGCCGTCCTCTACAAGAAGTCGACCAGTCGGGGAGCGCGCGTCGCGACCTACCTCGCACCTGTCGCCTGGACGCTGCTGGGAGGGTGCGTCGTGCTGCTGCCGTTCTGGCTTGACCTGACGGAGGGGCTCTGGAACGAGCCGGCCGACGCGCTGCGCGCCTACGCACTCGTCCTCGCCGGCGTCGCGATGCACCTGGTCGTGACGGCGCAGAAGGAGCGTCAGGGCAACTCCGGGGCGCCGCTGCCGCTCGGCAACCCGCTGGACTGGCTGCACACGCGCTGGGCCGGCGTCGCGTGGACGTTCGTCAGCGCCGTGATCGTCGTCTTCGGCATGGGCCTCAACGGCTTCGCGCGGATCGAGGCGACGGAGGTCGTCTACCTGTACCTCTTCGCGGGCTACAGCGCCGACAGCATCGCCGGGCTGTTTCTCACGCGATTCGACGCGCTCGCGCAGAAGGGCGTCAGGACGCTCGACGAGAAGATCGGCCCCGGCCTGACCGTCAAACCGGCGTCATGACCAAGAGCCTCGTCATCTGCTGCGACGGAACCTGGAACACACCCGACCAGGGACGTCGCGGGATCAAGGCGCCCACGAACGTCGCGAAGATGGCGCTCGGACTCGCGCGCGAGGACGCCGACGGCAGGCCGCAGCTGCTGCACTACGAGCGCGGCGTCGGCACTCGCCGCTTCGAGCACGTGCGCGGCGGGATGTTCGGCTTCGGGCTCTCGCGCAACGTGCGCTCGTGCTACCGCTTCGTGGTCGACAACTACGAGCCGGGCGACCGGCTGTACTTCCTCGGCTTCAGCCGCGGCGCGTACACCGCGCGCAGCACCGTCGGGCTGATCCGCAACTGCGGCGTCCTGCGCGCCGAGCACCGCGACCGCATCGACGACGCCTACAGCCTGTACCGCGATCGCGACACCGAGCGGACCGGCCCGGAGAGCCTCGAGGCCCGGCTGTTTCGCCGCATGTACTCGCATGAGGACGCGCCGATCCACTTTCTCGGCGTCTGGGACACGGTCGGCTCGCTCGGGGTTCCGATCGACGGGCTGCCGATTCCGCAGATCATCAGCAGGCACTGGACGTTTCACGACACCGACCTCAGCAGCCACGTCGCGTCCGCCTATCAGGCGCTCGCGATCGACGAGCAGCGCCGGCCGTTCACGCCGACGCTCTGGACGAGGCAGGACCACGCCGACGGCCAGCTGCTCGAGCAGGTCTGGTTCGCCGGCGCGCACAGCGACGTCGGCGGCGGCTACCCCGAGCCCGAGCTCGCCGAGATACCGCTGCTGTGGATGGTCGACCGCGCTCGCGCCCGGGGGCTCGCGTTCGAGCCCGATCACTTCGTCGTGATGCAGCGGCTGCCTGCCGACGACGTGCGCCGGACGCTCGCCCAGCGCGTGGCCCCCGACGCCCTCGGCAGGCAGCACGACTCGTTCACCCTGAAGTACCGACTGCTCGGGCGCCGCCGCCGTCGGCTCGGCACCGAGAACGCGCAGTCTGTGGCGTCGAGCGCGGTCGAACGCGTGGGCGCGGACGGCTCGTACCGTCCCGCCGGCCTGCGCCAGTTCCTCGGCGCGGGCGGACGCGTGACCGGGGTGGGGGACGGTGCGCGGGCGCCAGGACGGTGGCGGTGCACCACGCGCGGATACGGCCGTCTCGGATCGTCGGCTTACGAGCGCCGGTATGTCGGCGTCGTGACGTTCGCCGAAGACGACGACTGAGGACCTTCCCCCGCGGCGGCGGGGCGCCCGGCGCGGACGCCCGGCGCGGACGCCCGGCCGGGGACGCCCGGCCGCACGCACGCCGACGCTCGTCTGCGGCGCGATCCTGGCCTTCTCCGCGGCCGACGCGCCGGCATAGACGGATGGACCACTCGTCGAGGGTCTTGATCACGGTGGTTGACTTTCTGTTCGAGAGATCTGGCAGGGATGCTCTCGAACACCCGTCCATCTTCCCCGGAGGCGCCGGCGCGCGGCGTGCTTCGCCGTGCCCGGATCACGGTGCTCGCGGTGGCGGCGATCCTCGGGCTCGCGGCGACGGTTACCGCGTCCGCGCACGCCGCCGTCAAGCCGATCGTCTTCGGGATCTATCCCGGCGGCGGCGCCGGCGCTGTCGGTCCCAGCGGTGAGACGCGCCCCGAGACGCCGGAGCTGCGCCGCCAGGCCCTGCTCGCTCTGCGCCCCGCCGGCCGGCCGTTCGTCCTGCACCTGTACGACGAGTACCGCACGCCCGCCGACGCCGCCGCCGTGCCCGCGTGGCTTGCGACGCAGATCGCGGGCTACACCGCCGACGGCTTCAAGATCGAGCTCGTCCTGCCCTACCGGCCGTCGAGGCCCGGCGGCGACGTCGCCGGCTACCTGAACTTCGTGCGCGCGCGTGTGCGCCAGCTCGGCCCCAACCGCAACGTCACGCACCTGCAGGTCACCAACGAGGCGAACATCGAGGGCGCGCCGAACGCCGCCGACGGCGCATACCGCGGCGCGGTCGCGGCCCTCGTACGCGGCGTCATCGTCGCCAAGCGCGAGGCTCGCCGCAGCCGCCACCGTCACCTGCGGATCGGCTTCAACTGGGCCGACGAGGGCGGCTCGGCGCCGAAGCGCTTCTTCGCGTCCCTGTACGCCAAGGGCGGACGAAAGTTCTCCTCGGCCGTCGACTGGGTCGGCGTGGACGCCTATCCGGGGACGTGGGGCCCGGCGCTGCCGAAGGGCAACCTCACGTCGGCCGTCCGCAAGGCGACGATCAGCACGATGCGCCGGCTGCGCACGCGTCTGCTTCCGCGTGCGAAGCTGCAAAGGGCGAAGATCCACTTCTCCGAGTCCGGTTATCCGACCGGCCCGGGGCGCACGCATGCGATGCAGAGGACCGTCATGCGCTCGGCGATCCGCACCGTCTCGAGGTACCGCCGCAAGTACGGCGTCACCGACTTTCGCTGGTTCGACCTGCGCGACGCGGACTCGTCGAACCCGAGCTTCGAGAGCCAGTACGGCCTGACGACGGACGACTACACGCCGAAGCCCGCGTTCCACGCCTACCGCAGCCTCGTCAGGCGGCTTCGCTGAGGCCGCTCCTGAATGCCGCGCGCGCCGGCAGCGAGCTCGAGATCCGCCAGTCGGCCTCCTTGTGGACGTCGAACCAGACCAGCGAACGCACGTAGGGGCGCCGGCGGATGTCGTCGAACATGCCGCGGATCCATTCGGCCTTGTCCTGCGGCGATCCCGCGACCCCGATCTCGGAGAGCATGACGGGCTTGCCGGGGTCCAGCCGGTGCAGCTCGTCGAGCGTCTCCCCGAACGCCGCCGAGAACGAGCGCCAGCGACCGCGGAAGACCCCCCTGCCGGCGATGAAGCCGGACACCGCGAGCGCATCCACCTGGCGGCGGCCGGGATACAGCGCGCGGTTGACGCGCCCGGCGACAGGCGACCAGACCCACGTGACGTTGTGCGCCTGCTCGGTGGCGAAGATCCAATGCACGTGGCGCCAGGCCCGCACGTACTCGCCGCGGACGTTGCCGTTGGCGCGCTCGGCCCACGGATACCAGCGCCCGTTCATCTCGTGCGCGAAGCGCAGCCGCACCGGCTTGCCGTATGCGGCGATCTGCCTCGCCCAGCGGCGGATGTGGTCGTCGTGGCTGCCCGCGATGATGCTCGCGAGCCGGTAGCGGGGTTGGTTCACACCGCGGTCGGCGTCCCACGGCTCCCAGGAGATCTCCGGGACGCTGCCGCGCGCTGCGACGGCCTCGGCCTGCTCGGGGTCGAAGTCCGCGACGTGCTCCCAGTCGGCGAACCACATGACGATGTCGGTGTGGCGGCGCGCGGCCTGCTCGAAGGCGTTGACCTCCTCGAGATCCCGCTTGCGCCACCGCCGGTAGCTGTTGGTCGCCAGCGCCGGCGTCGTGACGCCGAGCTGTAGGCGCGGCTGCGCCCCCGCCGGCGCCTGCCATGGCGGCGCGACCGACCGGCGCTGCTCCCAGGGCGTCGTCACCTGCAGCGCCACCAGGCCGCCGATGAGCGCGATCAGCGCGATCGTCACGAGATGGCCCTTCATCCCAGGCTCGCCACCACAGGCGTCCAGGCGAGCGCTGTCGTCGCGGCCGTCAGGGCGACGGTCAGCACGATCGCCCAGGCGACGTCGGCGCGGCTGCGCAGCGCGACCGAGAACCGCCCCTCGGCGCGTCGCCCCTCGCGGACCTCAAGCGCGAGCGCGCAGATCAGCAGCAGCAGGAACGTCAGCGCGTTGAGCAGCACGAGGATCACGTACGGCCGCGTCGACGTCGGCTCGACGACGACCAACGACGCGGCGACCGCAGCGATCGCGACGCCGACCAGGGCGAGGTACGGCCCGTACAGGCGCAGCCCGTAGTGGATCGGGCTGCGGTCCCGTCCCTTCGGAGTGATCATGTACGAGCGCCGGATGCCGAGCAGCGCCGTGACGACGGCGAGCAGGACGACGGGCCAGCGTGCGATCTCGAGCAGGATCGCGCGCCATGTCAGGCCGATCCCGGCCGGCTGGAAGAAGCGCCTCGTCCACCACCACAGCAGCAGGCCCGTCAGCATGACGGGCCACTGGTAGGCGAGGAACTCGGGCAGCGACACGCGGGCGATGTGGTGGTCGCTCAGCAGCGCGACGATCGGCAGCACCCAGAGCACGCCGAGCGAGACCGACCACAGCAGGTACCAGCTCTGCGCCATGAGGAACTGGAAGCTCTGCGACGGCGCGTAGCTGAACAGCAGTCGCGGCGTGTGGTGCACGAAGATCTGGACCATCGAGTACGCCCAGGCGAACTGCTGACGCAGGTACGTGCCGAGGTCGTCCGGGCCGTCGCCCTCGGCGATGACCCTCGGGACGTAGACACCGCGGTAGCCGGAGGCCGCGAGGACGACGGTGTCGAGGTGGTCCTCGGCGCGCGTCGGCTGGAAGCCGTTGATCGCGTAGACGGCGCTCGTCCGGTAGCTCGTGTGCGAGCCGATGATGAAAGGCGTGCCGCTGTGACCGTAGAAGCCCATCTGCAGCGGGCCCTGCAACACGACCTCCTGCTCGGCCAGTCCGCGCGCCGTCCACGATTCGAGGTTGCCACAGACGCTTGGCGCCTGGACCCATGCCACGTCGCGGTCCTCGAAGTAGCCGAGCGTGCGGTGCAGGTAGTCGCGGTGCGGGCGGTGATCGATGTCGAGCTGGACGAACACGTCGTACTCGATTCCGAGCGACTCGATGTGGTCGAGCCATGCGTTGACGTTGCCGGCCTTCGTGCGCGCCTGAAAGGGGGGATCGGCCTCGTTGTACTCGGGCCTGCCGTGACGCGTGAAGTAGCGCACGCCGCGCGCCTCCGCGAGGGCCCGCAGCTCGGGATCGCCTCCCTCGTCGAGCAGCCAGCTGTCATGTGGGTAGTCGACCGCGGCGAGCGCTTCGAGTTGCTCGGCGATCACGTGGTGCGACTCGTGCGAGGGCACGCAGAGCGTGATCATCGCGACGCGCCGCCCGGGCGGCGCCGCGATCTCGATCGGGCGCCGCATGCGCCGCACGAAGTACCAGAAGAACGAGGGAAGCGCCGTCGACAGGTACGCGAGACACACGGTCGCCACGATGAAGAGGGCCGGCGACCCGCGGTGCGCAGGCTCCAGCCACCACGACCAGAAGCGCGCCGCAACGCCAAGCCACAGTGCCGCCAGTGCCCAGTAGGCGACGCGGTCCGCGCGTGACAGGACGCTCACCTGCTCGACTCTCGGGCCGCGGATCGGCGGCGCATCGTGCTCGAGCGCCGGCCAGCCGGGCGGTGCGCTCAGGTCCTCGAGAAGAGCGAGCTCAGGGCGCGTCGCACCCTCGCTCGATCCATCCGTCGCCGCCGTCCCCGGCGGCGCGATCATCCTGTCTCCGGCGCGCATCTCAGCATCGCATCCAGCATCCTCAAACGGCGGGCCGGCGACGTCGGTGGCAGCTACCGATCGTCGACACGGCCAACTACGGAGGCCTGTCAGGACGCGACCGCAGCCCCTCGGATTGCGGCTGTTTGCAGGTCTTTCGTGGGGCGCTGGACGTGCGATGGAATCGCGCGAAGCGTCGAGATGGACAGATCTACGACGCTGCTCGCGCGCACCCGCGAGAGACGCCGGCGTAGCGGATCGCGGCGTAGCGGATCGCGGCCGCGCCGCTCGTCTGCGTGACGCGATCCGCGGGCTCGGATCCGCACGCCCTCACGACGAGATCGTCAGGCGGATCGCCTAACGGTCCAGGATCCGGGATCGCCATCGATCTTCGGGCGCGCGATGCCGAGCAGGCAACCATGACGCCCTCGAGCCCCGCATCCACCGCCTTCGCCTACATCGACTGCGACGTCCCGGCCGGGCAGACGCTCGCCGAGTGGCGCCGCGAGCGCGACGCCGCGCGCCGCGCCGAGCGCCCGCCGCGGCGCTTGCTGCGTATCACCCTCCGGCACCGGGAAAGGTACGCGCCATGACCGCTCTCGACGTCCGCCTGCGCCTCGGCCGCCTCGCCGCCGAGCGCCTCGACGCGATCGAAGCGGGCCTCGGCGACAACGCGGTCTACATGCGCGAACTCGACGAGGACCTCGTCGCGGCGCGCGCCTCGTACACCGGGCTCGTGGTGAGCGAGATCGCAACGCTGCGTGCGCAGCTCTTCGGCGCGCAGAGCGGCTGACGCCGAGCGCCCGCCCGGCGGCGGGAGTAGCGTGCACCGTGTCATGAGCGATCCCGACGACATCGCCGACCTGCGCGCGGACGCGCGCTACGCGCGCGAGCGCTACGACCTGTACCGGGCGAAGATGTACGGGTCGCGCCCCACGTCGATGACGCGGCTGCGCGAGCTCGAGCGGGCATCGGCCGCGGCCGATGCCCGGCTGCTGCATGCCGAGCGCGAGGGCGCCCGGCCGCGCACGGCGAAAGGCGACTGAGACGCGTCGCGCCCGCTGGGGGCTCGCGCTCGCTGACGCGTCGCGGCCGTGCGTCAGGCGCGGCCGGAGCGCAGCGTCTCGAGCTCGTCGCTCAGGCTGGCCTGGCGGCGCAGCAGCTCGAGGCGCTTGGGACCGGGCTGCTGCTTGTCGATCGAGGTGCCGAGCTTGAGCATCTCGTTGGTGAGCCGGCGGCGGGCGGCGGCCGGGGTCTCCGAGGCGGACTTGCGAACCATCGCTGTGGTTCCTTTCTGAGCGGGCGCTGTGCGGCACCCGGTTTCGGGCGCCTCCACCCCCACTGTATGCCAGCAGCGGTCCGCTTCCCGGTCAGGCGTGGTCGGAGAGGCCCTCGACGCCGCTCTCGCGCGCGCAGTGCGCGCAGCAGAACATCGTTCCGTCGGCCTGCAGGCCGTGGCCGAGGATCGTGCAGCCGCAGTGCTTGCAGCGCGGCGCCATCACGTGGATCGCGCACTCGAAGGAGTCGAAGGTGTGCGTCTCGCCCTTCAGCGTGATCTGCATCGCATCGGCGTAGTCGTTGCCGCACATGTCGCAGGTCGCCATGTCGTCTCTCCTTTAGATCGGCCGCGGGTTCGGGTCCGGAGGAAGCGGGCCCGGATCGGGCGCCGGGGTCGGCGGGGCCGGATCCGGGGCCGGCGGAACCGGGGAGGGGTCCGGCGAGGGTGAGGGCGGCGGGGGGATGGACATCACCGCCCTGGCTACCCCGTCAGCGGACCGGCAAGCCGGAAAGAAAAGCGGATCGCTCACTCCACTTGTGCTACGGTGCTCGCCGAGCAAGCGGAGCGGACGGTCCGCTTGAGTATATCGAAGCACGAACCCGGAGGACCGGATGCCACGCCTGTCAACCCGCGACGCGAGCCCGTGGCTCGTTCTCGTCATCGTCTGCTTTGCGCAGTTCATGGTCGTGCTCGACGCGACCATCTCCAACGTCGCGCTGCCGTCGATCCAGGCCGACCTCGGCTTCAGCGAAGCCAACCTGCAGTGGGTCGTCAACGGCTACACGCTGCTCTTCGGCGGCTTTCTGCTGCTCGGCGGCCGAGCCGCCGACCTGCTGGGCCGGCGCCGGCTGTTCGTCGCCGGCGTGGCGCTGTTCACCGTCTCGTCGCTGGGCTGCGCGCTGGCGACGAGCGAGGTCACGCTGATCGTGGCGCGCGCCTTCCAGGGCCTCGGCGCGGCGCTCGTCTCGCCGGCGGCGCTGTCGATCATCACCACGACGTTCGCCGAGGGCACCGAGCGGACCCGCGCGCTCGCGATCTGGGGCGGCATCGCGGCGGGCGGCAGCGCCGTCGGCCTGCTGCTCGGCGGCGTGCTGACCCAGGCGCTGTCCTGGGAGTGGGTCTTCCTCGTCAACATCCCGGTCGGCCTCGGCGTGATCGCCGTCGCGATGCGCTTCGTGCCCGAGTCGCGGGCGGAGGGCGCCGCGCGCTCGTTCGACCTGACCGGCGCCGTCACCGTCACCGCGGGGCTGCTGCTGCTCGTCTTCGCGATCGTCAAGGCCGAGCGGGCCGGCTGGGCGTCGCTGCAGACGCTCGGCCTCGGCGCGATCGCGCTGACGCTGCTGGCCGGCTTCCTCGTCTGGGAGTCGCGCCGGGTCGCGCCGCTCGTGCGGCTGGGGATCTTCCGGATCAGGACCCTTGCCGCGGCCAACGCGGTCATGCTGCTGGTCGTCGCGGGGCTGTTCGCGATGTTCTTCTTCGCGACGATCCACCTGCAGCGCGTGCTGGGCTACTCGCCGCTGGACGCCGGCCTCGCCTTCCTGCCGGTGTCGGCCCTGATCCTCGCCGGGTCGGGCGTGTCGACGGTGCTCGTCAAGCGCTTCAGCGCGCGTACGACCGCCATCTTCGGCATGGCCGTCGCCGCCGGCGGGCTGCTGGCGCTCACGCAGGCGGGCGCGACCGCGAGCTACTGGACGGACATGTTCCCCGCGCTCGCGGTCATGGCGTTCGGCATGGGCAACGCGTTCGTCCCCCTCACGATCATCGCGACGAGCGGGATCCGCGACGAGGACGCGGGCCTCGCGTCCGGGCTGTTCAACACCGCCCAGCAGATCGGCGGCGCGCTCGGGCTGGCGATCCTGTCGACGCTCGCGACCGACCGCACGTCGGCCGACCTCGCCGAGCTCGGCCGCCCGCCGTCGCTCGTAGAGACGAACGTCGCGCTCGTCGACGGCTTCCAGATCGCCTACGTCGCGGCGGCCGGGCTGCTCGCGCTCGGCGCGGTCCTGCTGACGGTCATGCTGCGCCGCCGCCACCTCGCGCTGATCGAACTGGACGAGCCGGTGGTCGTCGCGGCGTAGGATCCGTCGATGGGCATCACGCCCGCCAAGCCGCTGCGCGCCGACGCGGAGCGCAACCGGCTGCACATCCTGCAGGCCGCCGCCGAGGCGTTCGCCGACGGCGGCCTGGACGTGCCGGTCGCCGAGATCGCGCGGCGGGCGGGCGTCGGTCCGGGGACGCTCTTTCGCCGCTTTGCGACGAAGGACGACCTGGTCATCGCGATCCTCGAGCAGCGCATCCAGGACATCTGCGCGCTGCTCGACACGGCGCTCGCGCACCCGGACCCCTGGACGGGCTTCGCCGAATGCATGGACGCCGCGGTCACGATGCAGGTGCGCGACCGCGGAATGCTCGAATCGATCGGCGAGCGGTTCTTCGGCGACCCGCGCGTGCGGGCTCTGAAGGAGCAGATCAATCCGAAGGTCGAGGCGCTGCTCGAGCGCGCGCAGAACGCGGGCGTCGTGCGCCGCGACATCGAGCACCAGGACATCCCCGTGCTGATCCAGGCCGCCGCGCGCGCCGGCTGCGTGATGCCGTCGTGCGAACCCGAGCTGTCGCGGCGCTACCTGGCGATCATGCTCGACGGCCTGCGGCCCGCCGCGGCGACGCCGCTGCCGGTCTGCGCGCCCGACATCGAGGAGCTCGAGCGGCGCGCGCGGCGCCGCGCGGGCGCCGAGGGCAGGCGCACGGGCTGAGCAGCAGGCCCTGGCGGCCGGTCAGCAGCCGCTGCCGTCGGCGTTGCACGTCTCGGCCGCTGCCGCGACCTCGATCGGCGGGTCCTGCGCCCGTGCCTGGCGCAGCAGCTCGAGCAGCTGCTCGGGCGGGTGCGCGCCCGAGGCGCCGATCGCGCGGTCGACGACGAAGAACGGAACGGCCTGGATGCCGAGCAGCGCGGCGCTGCGCTCGTCGTCGCGGACCTCGCGCGCGAAGCGGTCGCCGGCGAGCAGATCGCGCACCTCGTCCTCGGGCAGCCCGACCTCGATCCCGAGGCGCTCGAGCGTCGCGCCGTCGGAGATCAGCTCGCCCTCCGTGAGGTAGGCGCGCATCAGGCGCTCCTGCATCGCGTCCTGCAGCCCGTGCGCCGCGGCGAGGTGGGCGAGCCGGTGGGCGTCGAAGGTGTTGCCCCCGCGCGCGATCTCGAAGCGGAAGTCGAGCCCGTCGCCGGCCGCCGTCTCGGTCATCTTCGCCTGCATCGCCAGCGCCTCGTCACGGCTGATGCCGTACTTCTGCGCGAGGTGCGTGGCGCCGTCGCCGCTGCGCTCGGCCGGCGCGGCGGGATCGAGCTCGAAGCTGCGCCAGCTGACGTCGACCTCGTCGCGGTGCTCGTAGCGCGCGAGCGCGGCCTCGAAGCGGCGCTTGCCGACGTAGCACCAGGGGCAGGCGATGTCCGACCAGATCTCGACGTGCACGGCGCTCCCTCCAAGAAGTTGCTCAGACAACCAGATCCAGCGTAGCGCCCGTCCGCGGCCGGCTGCCCTTGTGCAGCGGGCGGACCGGCAAACGGGATCGAGACCGAGCAGCGGGCGCCCGAACGCAGCGGGGCTCCCCGCAGGCCCACTCGCAATTTCCACGGATGGCCGTCAGCCGAGCCGCCGTCATCCTGGCGAGCATGTCCTCATACCGCTCGCTTCCGTCTGTGACGGCGGCACTCGCCGCCGCGCTTGCCGTCGCCGCTACGCCCGCCGGTGCGGCCACGACGACGTTCAAGACGCGGACGATCACCCAGCCGGCGAGCGCCGGACTGGCGGTCTCCGGTCCGCTCGACGATCTCGTGGCCGTCTCCAGGGCCCGCGTCGTCGTCCCCGCCGACTGGCGGGCGCGCAGCGCGCCGGCCGGCCGGCTGCGGTTCTCCGTGCGGCAGAACCCGAGTTGTGGCTACGCCCTGACCTATTCGGTGAGGTCGGCTCTCGCTCCGCGACAGGACCACGCGAGCTACGTCGCGGCGGCCCTGCCGGCGCCCGGCTCTCGCTACCTGCTCGACAGCGGCACGCGCGACGGGCGGGCCTTTCGCGTCGTGCGCCAGAAGACCGTCGGCGGCCAGGTTCGCGTCGACGCCCTGTGGGCCGGCGTGCTGACCCGGCGCGCGGACGTCGCGCCGAGCGGGCAGCTCGCGTGGACCGAGATCCGCGTGTCCGCGCGCTCCACGAAGGGCAGCGAATGCCACGCCGGCACGTGGCGCGAGTCGCTCGGGCCCGCGATCGGCGACACGCTGGCCGTCGCGCGCACGAGCCTTCGCTTCGTCAAGCCCGCCTGAGCCTGGATCGGTGGATCGAGGCTGAGCTCCGATCCACCGGTTCGGGCTCTATGGCGACTTGACCTCGATATCCGCGGCGAGTTCGCCACAGCACGGCGATCGAGCGCTGCGTGGAGGTCGCTGCACCGCACCGGCTGTCGGTCAGCGCGACGGACACCGCGGGCAGCCGCTCGCCGCGCGCACGGCTGCGCTTTGCTCGTGCGCGGCTGAAGCCGCCCGCGCAGAAGACCGGGGCGCGCCCGATGACAGGGCTCCCCGGTGAGCGTAGTGTCGCGCCATGAAGCCCTCGCACGCCGTCCGCGCGGCCACCGCCGCCCTGCTCGCATCTTGCGCCATGGCAACGCCCGCACAGGCGTTCGACACCGCGTCGCACAACGACATCACCGTGGACGTGCTGCGGGCGGAGGGCTTCGGCTCCCGCGCGACGGACGTCGCGCGCGTCAACAACTGGTTTCCCGACCTGTACTTCCAGGCCGAGAACGTGCCCTCGTCGGGGCACGCCGGGATCGCCAAGACGCTGATCGGGCTCGGCTTCGTCCGCCGCGAGAACTGGTCGCAGGCGCTGATCGACGCGTCCAAGCGGCTGCACTTCGACTACATGCCGCGCGTGCCGGCGCTCGACAGCACCGTCGGCGTCGAGGCCGAGTGGGACCGGCTGCGCAAGACGACCTTCAAGGTCGTGCGGGCGGCCGCCGCGAACAACCGCCCCGAGGAGCTGCTGGCGGCGATCGGCATGACGACCCATCAGGTCCAGGACTTCTACGCGCACACCAACTGGGTCGAGCCGTCCGCGCCGCCCGCGGGCGACGGACCCGGCTGGCTCGGGCGCGGCCAGGGCAACGTGCCGACGTGGTTCGACGTGCCGAAGTCCGAGCGCGACAAGGTGCTCGTGACCGGCGACAGCGCGCCCGGCCACCGCGGCCACGGCAGCTGGCGCGAGGACGGCAACACGAGCCTCAAGACCGCGACCGGCAAGGACTGGCCGGGCCGGCCGCTGAATGCCGAGGCGCAGATGGCGGCGTACTTCGGCACGCGGCAGTGGGTGCGGGCCGTCCGCGCGTGGGTCGGCGACGAGGCCTTCTGGGTCCGCGCGCAGCGCTACGCGCGCAACCGCGCGGCGCTCAACCACGACATCGACGGCGCGTTCAACATCTCCTGGCAGGCCGGCCGCTGGGCCGGCGAGGGCAGCGTGTGCACGCCGTTCTGCGGCGAGGACAGCGGCGCCGGCGGCAGCCTCGTCGGCCTCGACCTCGCCGTCAAGGCCTACTTCCTCAAGCGCGGCCGCACCGTCTTTCGCCGCACGTTCGAGCGGATCGTGCAGCAGATCGCCGCCGACACTCCGGCCGACGTGCCGCTCTCGGCCGTGCCGGTCCAGTCTTCGCGCGACCTGCAGGCGCAGACGCAGTTCGTGCGCGCGCGGGTGCTGCGGATGCGCGGCGTCGGCTTCGGCGGCCTCGGCGATCCCGGTCCGGACGACGCCGACCTTTACGCGCGCGCGGTGATCGCCGGCCAGCGCTACACCTCGGCGATCATCAACGGGCACGACAGCTTCTCGTTCCCCAGGCCGTACTACCCCTTCACGTTCATCAAGGCCGTGCCGGTCGACGGCCGCTACCGCGAGCCCGTGTCGGAGATCCGAGTCGAGCTGCGCACGGGCAACCGTCGCTTCGCCGGCACCGACGACGACGTCTTCCTGCGGCTCGGCCCCGGGCTGAGCTTCAACCTCGACAAGCGCGCCTACGACGACTTCGAGCGCGGCGACCGCGACACCTACAGCGTCCCGATCGACGGCGCCACCCGTGCCGGGATGACGATCGGCGACATCCGCCACGTCGAGATCGCCAAGTCGCGCGACGGCGTCGCCGGCGGCTGGCGCCTGGGCGGCGTCAAGCTCGTGGTCAACGGCCGCACGCTCTATCGCAACGACAACATCGAGCGCTGGCTGGAGGACGATCACCGCACGTTCCGCGCGAGCATCGCGCGCGACAACCGCACGGGGCCGGCGCTGCCCTTCTGGCTGGACCTGCGCGAGGACGACGTCATCCTCGGCGGCGACGACCAGGGCGACATCAACCCCTACGACGCCCGCAACGCGATCGCCCGCGGGTACGTCCCGGGGACCGTCGTCGAGGCCAACGCGGACGGCGGCGACCGGCTCGGCGGCCGCCTCGGGAAGGGCGGCGACGACGCGTTCGCCCGCTACCGGCTCGACACGCTGCGCCCGGTCCTGCCGCCGCCGCCTCCGCCGCCGGTGATCCAGCCGCCGCCGCCACCGCCGCCGCCCGTGATCGCGCCGCCGCCACCGCCGCCCGCAAGGCCCGACCTCGTGATCCTCAGCGTGTTCATCAACGAGTTCACGGTCGCCAACCAGGGCGCGGGCGCGGCGGGTCCGTTCAGCGCGACGGTCACCCTGCCGGGCAGCCCGACGCAGACGCTGCAGTTCCCGGGCGGGCTGGCGCCGGGAGCGCAGCAGACGCGGACGTTCTCGGGGACGTGCGAGGGGCCGCTGGCGACAGTCGTGGCCGACTCCGGGTCCGTCGTCGACGAGAGCGACGAGACGAACAACCAGCTCACCGCGCCGCCGCGTTTCTGCTGAGCTGCCGCGGCGGCGACCGCGTCGGCGGCGGGTCGGCCGGCGGGCGCGGGGTCGGGCGGCGGGCGGCGGGTCGGGCGGCGCGATCAGCCGTCGTCGTCCTCTTCGTCGCCGCGGACCTCGACGCGGGATGCCGCGCCGGGGTCCTCCGGTCCGGGCGGGTGGCCCGCAGGCTGGTCGTTGGGGATCGCCCCGGCCTGGGGCTCGTCGGCCAGCGGTGCATCGTCGCGGTGCTCCATGGCGCCCGCCTACCCGCTCGGCGCCGCCCGTCACCGCGGCCCGGTCAGCCGCCGCGTCCCGTTCGCGGTGCGCACGTACACCTGCCATGCGTAGTAGGTGAGATACGCGCGCTCGTCGCGGCGCATGCGGGCGGCGAAACGGCGGATCGCGCGGACGTATGAGGTCGAGTGGTTGTAGGCGAACAGCGCGCGGTCGAGGTTGCGGCGCGCGCCGGAGCGGTCGAGGTAGTTCGCGGCGGCGAGGATCGCGTCGCGCGGGTCGTCGATGTCGCCGCCCATGCCGTAGGCGCGCCACGTCGCCGGCAGGAACTGCATCGGCCCGCGGGCGCCGGCCTCGCTGGCGCTGCGCACGCGCCCGAACGCCGATTCGACGAAGTTGATCGACGCCAGCACCGACCAGTGCACGCCGAAGCGCCGCTGCGCCGCTGCGTAGTGGCGGCGCAACTCCGCCGCCGGCGCGGCGTCGGCGACGCGCAGGCGCGGCAGGCGGCCCGGCGAGCGCGGGATCGCGGCGAGCTGGCGCCGGCCGCGGACGGTGTCGCGCGCCTCGCCGAGAACGTCGCGCGGCAGACGCTCGAGGGTCGCGTTGCCGAGCGCGCGGCGGTTGGCCATCAGCCGCAGGATGCGCTGGTGATGCAGCGCCAGGTACGTCACGTCGCGGGGCGCTGCGGCGGCGGGATGCCAGCGCTCGACGGCGTCGCGCAGCTGCCGCGTGGTCGTCGCCAGCGCGTCGGCGAGCGGCTCGGGCCTGCGCGGAAGGGGCACGCCGGGGGCGGGAAGCCGTTCGGCGTCCAGCGTCTGCGACACGTGCCAGGAGAGCCCGTCGCCGCGCTGGTCGCGCGCGACGGCAGCGGTCACCGCGGCGGCGGTGCAGACGACGAGCAGGGCGGCGAGCAGACGTCGCACCGCGCCGAGGCTAGCGCGGCGCGCGTGCTCGCCCGCCGGTCAAGCCGGCGCCCGGCGTGCGCCCCGCAGGGGGCGCCTGCTGCGTCGGGTGGACCTGACCTTGGGGGTGCGCCGCGGGCGCCGGCCGTGCGCCTGCTCAGGAGGCGCGCTTGAAGTTCGTCCGCTTCACCACCGGCTTTCCGGGGTCGAGCGCCGGCACCTCGTGGACGTCGTCCTCGTCGAGGACGTGCTCCTTTGCGTCGGCCAGATTGACCGCCACGATCTGGCAGTCCTCCGGGATCGAGCCGAGATCGCGGATCTCGGCGGCGGAGATCGTGTCCCGCCCCCACGGATAGGTCTGTCCCTCGATCGAGATCTCGCGCTCGGCGACGACTCTGCCTTCGGTGCTCATGGCGCCCTCTTCTCGTGCTCGTTGTTCGAACTCGTTGCCGGCCGGCGGCGCGCGGGGATCAGCGCACGGCCAACCGCCGTCGAGCGATCGGCTACCCCGTTTCCCAGCGGCCATCACCGCGGTTGGGCGATCGCTGTCCTGCGGCGGACCGCTGCGCGGCACCTCGCGCGCTGGGGCGCCGTTTGCGGCGTCTGGCGCGAGGGCAATCGTCGGGCGTGCGGTTGGTGCTCAACGTCGTCTGGTTGGTGCTCTCCGGGCTGTGGCTTGCGATCGGCTACGCGCTCGCCGCGCTGATCTGCTTTCTGCTCGTCGTCACGATCCCGTTCGGGATCGCCGCACTGCGGATCGCCGCCTACGCCCTGTGGCCGTTCGGCTCGACGGTCGTGCGGCGCGCCGACGCCGGCGCGCCGAGCGCGATCGGCAACGTGCTGTGGGTGCTGCTGTGCGGATGGTGGCTGGCGCTGGGACACGTGGTGACCGGCATCGCGCTGTGCCTGACGATCGTCGGCGTCCCGCTCGGCATCGGCAACTTCAAGCTCGTGCCGCTCGCCTTCCTGCCGCTCGGGCGGGAGATCGTGAGCGTCGAGGGCGCCGAGCACCAGCGGCCGGCGCCGGCGTGAGGCGACCGCAGGCGGCCGTCGGCCCGGTCATGGCACGTCTGCAGCCCCAGGCGCTGCAGAGGTGCCACGAGGGCGCGGCGACCTGCCTCGCTCGCGGGTCGTGGCACGTCTGCAGCGCGGGTCGCTGCACAGGTGCCACGAAAGGCGGGGTGCCCCGACTCGTTCACGGCCCGGCGCCACGAATGCACCGCGGGCGCCCGTGCTGACGCCGATACGCGCGAGCAGGCTTCGCATCGCCCTCGCCGTCGTTGAACCGAACCTGGCTGCTTCGCGATCAGGTCGATCGGGGTGGCGCCGACGATGCCGCGCGCACCGCTGTGGTCAGGCGGCGCTCCGTGAAACGTCCGCGCACGCGCTCCGAAATCCCTGCTCGTACGCGTGTCTGACGTGTAGCTTCGATGGGTAGGGCGCCTGCATGGCGCAACGTGCGGGGGTCTCGTTCGAGCTCGAACGGCTCGATCTGGAGGGCGACCGCCTCGTCGTGGCCGGCCACTGGTCGGGCGTTCGCGGGCTGCGCTTCGTGCGCCCGGCGCTCGTGTCCGATGACCGCCGGATCCTCGCCACGCTCGAGCACAAGCCGTGGGCGCCGTCGCTGGACCGCACCTGGGTCGCCGCGTTTCCCTGGGATCGCGACGACGTCGACGTGGACGGGCTCGCGCTCGCCGTCGGCTCGCAGGTGACGGTGTCGCTGGGCGATGCCGCCGTCAACGCGGAGCCCCAGCCCGCTCCTGGCCGGAACGGCCTGGAGGGGGGGCGACGCGAGGATCCGTCGCGCGGGCCCGCAGCGCGCAAGCGCGAGCCGGAGCCCCGAAAGCGCACGCCGCGCGACTCCGAGACGCGCGAGCCCGCGTCGCGCAATCGTGCGCCGCGGGAGCCCGAGACGCGCGAGCCCGAGCAGCTTCAGACCGAGCGGCGCGACCGCGGCCGGCCCGAGCCTGAGCCGCGTGAGCCCGAGCAGCTTCAGACCGAGCGGCGCGACCGCGGGCGGCCCGAGCTCGCGCCGCGCGAGCGCGAGACGGAGGCTGCGCCGGCCGAGATCGCGCCGCCGTCGCCACGTGACGACCGCTTGGCGGCGCTCGAGGACGAGCTCTACGCGATGACGCGCGAGCGCGACAGCACTGCCCGCGAACGAGACCGCGCGCTCGCGCAACTCGACGAGGCGGTCGCCGCGCGCGAGGCCGCGGTGCGTACCCGCACGCGGATGGAGGTCGCGCACGACGAGGCGCTACGGGCACGCGAGCGCGTCGAGGTCGCGCTGGCCACCGCCCAGGCCCAGCGCGACGAGGCCAACGCGCAGCGCGACGAGGTCCTGCTCGCCTACCGAGGCCTGCAACGCCACGTCAAGGCCGAGCGCGTGCAGGAGGAACGCGCCCGTGCGGGCGAGCCCGGTGCCGGCGCCGACCCCGATCAGCCGATCGGCGTGCGCACGATGCCGGCGGCCCGGACGGTCATGGCCGAGCTACAGCGGCCGACCAAGCCGGCGAGCCGGCTGCCGTTCTCGGCGTTTGACCTGTGGGTCATCCGCGTGCTGGGCACCGTCGCAGGCGCGTGCTTCATCCTGTTGCTCGTGTCGATCATGCGCGTCTTCATCTGACGCGCGACGACGCGCGCCTCAGCCCGGCCGCGACTCCTCGAAGCGAACGGTCCCGTCGTCGGGAATCGGCTCCCATGGCGCGGCATACGCGACGAAGGCGCGGAAGCTCGGGCGGACCCCGGGGTCGTCGTCGAACGCTGACATCCGCACTGCGCGGACGACCTTGCTGTCGGGGTCACGGCTGAACAGATGGGCCCCGCATACGCGGCAGAAGCACTTCTCCATCCCGCCTTCGGGATGGCGCCAGCATGTGACCAGATCCGCGCCGCGCTCGAGGCCCAGCGTCTCGCCGTCGACGAACGCCTGCGCCGACGACGACGTGCCCGTCCGCCGCTGACAGCGCGTGCAGTGGCAGTAGCCGGCAACCGACGGCGCCGCCGCCACCGTGAAGCGCACGCCGCCGCACAAGCAGCCCGCAGTGAGGGCCGTCCCCCGTACGGTCACCCTCCGCCTCCGATGGCGCCGCCCACCGTCACGCTCCGTGGCAGCGCTTGTACTTCCTCCCGCTGCCACACGGGCACGGGTCGTTGCGAGCCGGCGTGTCGCCGACGACGCGCGGCGGCTGCGGCGCGTAGTACGGCTCGGGTGCCTTGTTGACGCGCATCGCGGCCTTGTCGACGGCGCGCCAGCCGGCGGGATTGGACTCGCGGGCGCGCAGCAGCCGGGCGGTGTTGACGGCCACCGCCGCGGCCTTGTGCTGCTCGCACATCGTCGCCTTGGCGTCCTCGAGGCTCGTCGGATAGCCGAAAGCCTGTCCCTTGCAGGCCGGGCACTGCGCGTCGGCGGGCTCGACGGGCTCGAGCGTCACGTTGGAGCGGTCGAGGTCGACCTCGCCGAACGCGTGCTGGACGAGGTCGGTCAGGGCGCCGAGCCCGATCGCGCTCCACGATCGCCTGGCCTGAACCGTGGGAACGCCGAACGCGCCGTGGTCGCCGGCGACGTCGTGCAGCAGCCGCGGCACCTCGCCGCGCACCGCGCGCCGCGGATAGTCGCCCTGCAGCAGCTCCTCCTCGCGCTGCAGCGCGGCCGCCAGCACCGGCGTGGCGTAGCGCCCGACGGCGGCCGCCAGGTCGCCCGCGGTCTGCTGCATCGTGCGCCGGACGACGTCGAGCGTGAGATACAGGTCGACCTCCAGCACCTCGTCGTCGACCGTGACCGCCGTCCACGCGTCGCCGCGGTCGGCGATCCAGCCGAGCGGATCCTGCGTGATCACGAAGCAGCGCAGCCACAGCTGCCTGTGCTCGGGCCGCACGTCGAGGTCGTAGGGCCAGTCCAGGCGCAGCTCGATGAGCGCGAACTCCTCCTCCGGCGCGGCCTCGATGAGCGCCGCGGGATCGAGCTTCTGCGGTACCGGCTGCGTTGCCATCTGCTCGGCAGACTAGTGGGCGCGGCCGAACCTGCGGCCGGGTCCACTGGCGCCGTTGCGACGAAATCGGAGAGGCTTGCGGCGAGCATCCCGCCCACGCCAGGAGGAAGCGAACGATGGCCGACCTGACCGCGATCGACGAGCAGCTCTGCGAGGACTCGCAGTGGGACTTCTCCGATCTGCGCGCGCTGTACGTCAACTGCACGCTGAAGCGCTCGCCTGCGCTCTCGCACACGCAGGCGCTCGCCGAGCGATCGATCGCGATCATGCGCGCCAACGACGTCACGGTCGACGTCATCCGCGCAGTCGATCACGACATCGCGACGGGCGTCTATCCGGACATGACCGAGCACAACTGGAGCGCCGACGCCTGGCCGGCGCTGTTCGAGCGCGTCCTGGCGGCCGACATCCTCGTGCTGCTGACGCCGATCTGGCTGGGCGAGAAGTCGTCGGTCTGCACGCGCGTCGTCGAGCGCCTGTACGGCAACAGCCACATCCTCAACGAGGCCGGCCAGTACGCCTACTACGGCCGCGTCGGCGGCGCGATCATCACGGGCAACGAGGACGGCGCGAAGCACTGCGCGATGAACATCCTCTACTCGCTGCAGCACCTCGGCTACACGATCCCGCCGCAGGCCGACTCCGCGTGGCTCGGCGAGGCGGGACCGGGGCCGAGCTACCTCGACCCCGGGTCGGGCGGCCCCGAGAACGACTTCACGAACCGCAACACGACGTTCCTGACGTGGAACCTCCTGCACATGGCCCGGATGCTCAAGGACGCCGGCGGGATCCCGGCCCACGGCAACCAGCGTACGCGCTGGGACGCGGGCTGCCGCGCCGACCAGCCCAACCCGGAGCACCGGGTGTAGCGGCGCCGGCGCGCGCGGCGATGCAACGATGCGGCGACCTTGACCTCATCCTCTGACAGCCGCGCCTCCGAGCGCTGGCGCGGGCTCGTCAGCGCGCGCCTGGAGGAGATGAGCCGCCTGTCGCCCGAGGCCGGCTGCGTCAGCGGGTCCTTCTGGGACGGCCGCGCCGAGCGCTACGCGCAGCACGCGCGGCTCGCCGACGCCCGCGCGGATCCGCTTCTGCGCCGGTTGCGCCGCGTCACCGACGAAAGCAGCACGGTGATCGACGTCGGCGCGGGCACCGGGCGCCACGCGCTCGCCCTGGCCGCGGGCGTCGGGCACGTCACCGCGGTCGACCCCAGCGCGGCGATGCTCGCCCTGCTGCGGCGCCAGGCGCAGCAGCTCGGCGTGAGCAACGTGTCCACGATCCAGGCGTCCTGGGGCGACGCCGACGTCGCGCCCGCCGACGTCGCCTTCTCCTCGTTCGTCGCGACGCTCGTGGCCGACGTCGCCCCGTTCTTCGCCAAGCTCGATGCGGTCGCCGGTCGCCGCGTCGTGCTGTACCTCGGCGCGTACGCCGCCGACGCGCTGCTCGATCCGCTCTGGCGTCACTTCCACGGCGTTCCGCGCGCCCCCGGACCGACGTACCTGGACGCCCTCGGCGTGCTGCGCGAGCTCGGCATCGAGCCGTCGGTCAAGGTCGTCGAGATCGCGAACTCACGCCGCTTCGCGACGATCGACGAGGCGGTCGAGCACTATCGCGAGTGGATGTTCCTGGCCGACACGGCCGACGTCAGGCGCGAGCTCGAGGCGCTGCTGCCGGCGTGGCTCTTCGGTCGCGCCGGGGCGCTGCGATCGCCGCTGCGCAGCGTCCCGGCGGCGATCATCGAGTGGGCGCCGGGCCGGGACGCCTGAGCTCCGGTCCTTCGAGCGCCGCCGAGCGCCGGCTGCGTCGTGATCCGTCGACGGCGATTCGCCGCGACGATCCGTCGAGATCGAGGCTGGACTCAGCAGGTCGAGCGGGCGGGCTCGCCGGCGAAGCGCCCGGCGATCCATCGCGCGACGTAGGGCGCCGTCTTCTCGCCGACGTCGCGGTGCGCGACGCCGCGCGAGGGGCGGTACTGCACCGTGGTGCCCCGGCCGCAGAGATAGCGCGCGAAGCGCGCCGTCGCGGCCGGCCGCACGAACGCGTCCTCGCGTCCCTGGGTCAGGATCACGGGCACCGAGATCGTCTTCGTCCCCGGGGAGTTGCGTGCGAGCAGCTCGCTCCACGGCTGGTCGTTCCACGGCGCCTTCGTGCGGTAGGCGACCTTGACCTCGCGACCTCCGAGCGCGCGTCCGATCGGCTCGTGATCGAGCGGCACGCACACGCCGGCCAGCCGCTCGACGGCGGCGCGGCCGGCGGGCGTGACGATCGCGTCCAGGCGCAGCCGCGGGTACACGCGGCTCCACGCCGACAGGACGTAGGCCACCAGCAGGTCGCCTGCCGGCGTGCCCGCACTGGCCTCGATCAGGCGCTTGAGGTTCGCCATCGGCGCGCCCGCGGCGACGCCGGCGAGCTCGAGCTCGGGCGCGTAGGAGGGCGCCTCCTGCGCCGTGAAGAGGGCGGTGTGGCCGCCCGCCCCGACGCCCCAGGCGACGAAGCGCGCGCTCGCGTCGGCGGGCTCGAAGCGCCGCGTCGCGCGCACGGCGTCCAGCGTGGCGCGGGCGTTGGCGGCGCCGACGAGGTACGGGTGCGGGCCGGGCGTCCCGAGTCCCTCGAGATCCGCGACGACGACGGCGTAGCCGGCGCGCAGGAAACGCGCGAGGCCGTCGACGTGGTCGAAGAAGGCGCGCCCGTCCGAGACGCCGCAGGCGCGCGCGACGCCAACGGTCCCGTGCGCGAGCGCGACGACGCTGCGGCCGTTGGACGGCGCGGCGCGCGCCGGCACGAACAGCAGCGCGCTCAGCGCGACGGGGGCGCCGTCGTGGCCGCGCGATCGGTACAGGATGCGGTAGGCGGCCGCCCGCTGCGGCGGATCGGGGATCAGCTGGCTGCGAAGGACGGCTCCGGCGGGCGCGCCGGCGAGCCCGCCGGGCGCCTCGTAGAACGCCGCGTCGCGGCCGCGCGAGCTCCGGTCAGAGAGCAGCGCGACGCCGCTCGCGACGACGGCGCCGGCGGCGAGCCATGCGATCGCGACGAGCGTCAGACGGCGCCGCCGCCGGACCGGTCTCGGCGCGCCATCGTCGCCGTCGTGCGCGTCCACTCCGGCGACTGTAGTCGTCCGAACGGCCTCCGGTGCCAGGCGGACTGCATATCCTGCCTGGCATCCTCACGAGGACGACACGGGTCCGATGACCTCCACGCAGTGGATCCAGGCAGCGCACGAGCCGGTCGGCGAGGCGCACGAGCAGCACCCGCGGCGAGCGACGCTCGTCGGCGGTGCGGTGACCTCACGCTGGATGGCGCTGCTGCTGATGACGCGCGTCCTGGCGGCCGGCGTCGCCGTGCTGCTGCTGTCCGTGCACCGCGTCACCGCGCACGATCCGCTGCTGATCGTCGCCACGGTCGTGTTCACGGTGGTCAGCCTCAGCGCGTTCGCTTACGTGCCGCGGCTGCAGGTCTCCCCGATGGCGTGGCTGGTCGACTGCGTTGCCGTGCTGGCGCTCGTCGTCGGTTCTGAGGACTGGCGCAGCCCGTTCTACGTGCTGATGCTGACCGCGCTGATCCTGCCCGCGACCGGCCTGCCGTTCCGGCGCGCGCTCGCCTGGGGGCTGGTCTTCACGTCGGGCTACCTGGCGGTCGCCGTCTATACCGAGCTCGATGCCGACACGCTCGAGAGCACGATCCGGCTGGAGACGATCGCGACCCACCTGATGGTGCCGCTGGTCGTCGCGCTCGCGCTGGCGTACGCGACCGACGTGCTCGAGCGGCTGCGCGGCGAGCGGCTGCGATCGGAGCGGCTTGCGGTCGAGAGCGAACGTCAACGGATCGCGTGGGAGCTGCACGACTCCGCCAAGCAGCGGGTGCACTCCGCGCATCTGGTGCTCAGCGCACTGCACGGGCAGGTCGAAGGCGGTCAGGCACAGCTCGTCGAGCATGCGCTCTCCGAGCTGCGCGCGGCCGGCGCCGACATGGACACGAGCGTGGAGGAGTTTCGCACGCCGCTCGAGGGGAGGTCGGTGAAGCGCCTGCTCGACGAGCGCGCCGCCGAGCTCGTGCTGGCAAGCGACGCCGAGATCAGCGTGCACGGCAGCGTCGGCGAGCTGCCCGCGCACGTCGCCGCGCACGTCTATCGCATCTGCGCCGAAGCGCTGACGAACGCCGTCCGCCACAGCGGTGCCCGGCACGTCGACGTCGTGCTCGCAGGCAACGACTCCAGCGCGACGATCGAGGTCTGCGACGACGGCAGCGGTCTGCCCGCGGTCCGCCGCCCGGGCTCCAACGGCCTGCGCTCGATGCGCGCCCGCGCGGACACGATCGGCGCCGATCTGTCCTTCTCCGCGGGTCGCGACGGACGCGGAACGCGCGTCTCGCTGACGTTCTCCACCAATCCAGACGAAAGGTCCCAACCATGATCCGGATCCTGATCGTCGACGACCACCCGGCGATGCGCGCCGGGCTGAGCGCCGTCCTGCGGGCGGAGCCCGGTCTCGTGCCGCTCAACGCCGCCGCCTCGGTCGGCGACCTGTGGCCGATGCTCAACCGCACCAAGCCCGACGTCGTCGTGCTCGACTACCACCTGCCCGGTGACGACGGCCTGATCCTCTGCCGGCAGATCAAGCGCCAGCTCGCCGCCCCCGCCGTGCTGCTGTACTCGGCGTACGCCGACGCGTCGCTGATGATCCCGGCGCGGCTTGCCGGCGTCGACGGCCTGGTCAGCAAGTCCGCGCCGGCCAACGAGCTCTACGACGCGATCCGGCGCGTGGCGCGCGGCGAGCGCGTCCTACCGCCGATCTCGCGCGAGCTGCTCGATGCCGCGTCCACCCAGCTGGCGCCCGACGAGCTGCCGATCCTCGGCATGACGCTCGAGGACACGCCGATCAACGAGATGGCGACGGCGCTGGGCATCGAGCCCGGCGAGGTGGCGCACCGCATCGACCGGATGCTCAAGCGCCTGAAGGTCGAGGTGCCGGCGCCGCGCGCGGCCGGCTGAGACGCGACGCCGCCGCGCGGGAGGGCCGGCGCCCGACGTGCCCGGCCGGCTATTCGGCCTGGCGACCGAGGATCACGGCGAAGCGCTCGACGCGCTTGCGTTCGTCGGCCGCCAGCGGACCGGCGGACTCGATCAGCAGCGTCATCGGGCCGCGCCCGTGGGCCCACGCCGTCGCCTCCTCGGTGAACGCCGGCGCGATCCAGACGAGTGGCTTGGAGTCGGCGTAGGCGATCACCGTCTCCTCCTGCTGCTCGGCCGTCTGCTCGGCGCGCAGCACCGGCACGACGACGAGGTCCAGCGCGTGCGCGAGCGCGGTCACCGCATCCATCCCGCCGTCGTCGGCGAGCAGCGCGAGCTCGGCCTCCTCGAGGATCGTGCCGACCCAGTCGTCCGGGGCCGAATCGAGCACCGCCGGTGTGCACGCGAGGCGAAAGAGGGGATCGGCCATGCGCGCCACGCTACCGCGTCGGCGCACATGAGCCACGTCGCGGCCGCAGGAACCCTCATGATGCGGGCCGGGCGCACGCCGCCGAACCGGCGCCGAAGCAGACGAAGCCCGCCGCGGTCGCGTAGTCGGCGGGCAGGTCGAGATCCAGTGCGCCGGCGGCCGCGCCGGCGAGCGCCGCCGCCGGCCCCTCGCCCGCCGCCAGGCGCTCGTGCAGCGCCAGCATGAGGCGGTGCGTCGGCTCGTCGGCGACCGGCACGACGCTCGCGATCAGCGCGCTCGTGCCGAGCGCCAGCAGCGCGCCGCTGAACCCCATCAGCTCGTCGCCCGGACGGATCGCGGTGACGCCGCCGTCGCACGCGCTGAGGATCATGTCGCGCGGTGCCGCGCGCAGGCGCTCGAGGTCATAGACCGTCAGCGGCCCGTCGGCGAGCTGCAGCGCCGAGAACAGCGGGTTGTCGGCGCGAAACACGCCGTGGCTTGCGATGTGCGCGCACGCTGCGGTCTCGAGCGCGGCGCCGACGGCGGGGACGGTCGCGGCGGCGGCGAGCAGCACGGCGCCGGCGGCATGGCGCTCGGCGAGCGCGCGCACCTCGGCCGCCGCGTGGGGCAGTCCCGGTCCGGCGGCGAGCACGAGCCGGTCGCCGGCGGCCGTGGCACGCCGCTGTGCCGCGCGCAGCCAGAGCGCCGCCGAGGGCGCGACGCTCAGCGCTCGTCCGCCGCACGACGCGAGTGCCGGCCACGGCACCGCGTGCAGCTCGCCGGTCGGGACGAGCACGAGCTCGCGCCGCTCGCCGAGCAGCCAGGCGAGCGGCGCGAGCAGGTGGCCGTCGAGCTGCCGTGCGGCATGGGCGGCGTTGTCGCGCGCGACGGCCTGCGACGCGGCCGAGCCGCCGCCGCGGGCGAGCCTGCGCAGCGCAAAGCGCAGCGCCTGCAGCTCGCGCTCGACGTCCGCGGGCGCCGCCAGCCGGACGAGCTTCGCGTGCGCCGCGCCGCCGACGACGACGGCCCACAGCGCGTCGCCGTCGCGCACGAACTCGACGAGCGCGCGCTCTCCGAGCGCGCCGCGCAGCCGCTCGACCTGCGGCGGCGCGAAGCCGTCGGCGTGACCGCCGCCACCGTCGCCGGCAGCATGGCGGGCGCGGCGGCGGATCGATGTCTCGAGCTCGGTCTGCCGGCGCAGCTGGCGCGCGGTGTCACCCGACTGCCGGCCGGCGTCGGCGACCGCCGCGAGCACGGTGCGCAGCTCGGCGAGGTCGGCGGCGAGCGCGGCGTCGTCGGGCGGCCGCGCCGGGCGCTGCCAGAGCGCGCCGGCACGGCCGCGCTCGGCCCATTCGAGCACCGCCGTCGCCCGGCCCGAGGCGAGCGCCAGGCGCAGCCCGAGCGCGGCGAGCGCGTTGCCGTGGATCGCGGCGCTCGTACGCAGCTCGGACGCGCCGAGGCTGCGGCGGTGCTGGTCGCGGACGGCGCGGCCGGCGCGCAGCGCGCGCAGCGCC
>JBKHXR010000009.1:0-57943 GCA_046565905.1 Thermoleophilia bacterium
CAGCCGCGTCGTCATAGAGGTCGACGGCAAGCAGCACTACGCCGAGGGCAATGCGGCCTCGCCGCGCCGCTACGCCGAGATGGTGTCGGAGGACCGGCGTTTGCGGCTGACCGGGTACGAGGTCTACCGGTTCGGCGGGGCCGAGCTGAGCCCGACTGATCCCGACGCGCCGCGGCTTGTCCGCGAGTTCTTCGACAAGCTCATCTGCCGTCACGGGGTGAGCTAGCCAGTGGCCGGCGGCGCCGTGCGGCGCACAATCATGGAGTTGCCGCCCGGCGCATCGACCACGCTCCGCGAGGACGGTGCCGTGATCGACTTCCCGATGTGGGCGTACTGGCTGCGGATCGCGCACGACCATGCGGCGGAGGCCGAGCGCGAACGGCCGACCGACGACTACATCGACCGGATCGCAGATGCGTTGGCCGCGATAGGGTCGGAGGTCGAACCCGCCGAGCACGAGGACGACGGCGACCTGAACCGGTCAACCAGGGCGGCGATGACGGCGCTCGTTGCTGCTGCAATCGCGGTCGATGGGTTCTACGGCACCGTGGCCGAAGTGGCGCCGCGCGTCGAGGCCGGGGCTCGTCATTCGATCATCCTGGAAACCCTCAAGGTCGCGTTCGCCATCGGGGCGTTGCAGCAACGGTGGGCCAAGGACCTCAAGTGGCTCTTCAAGACCCGTGATACGGCCGTCCATCACGCCGCAGCACCGCGACAAGTGGTCACGGTGCGCGAGACCGATCGAACGGTCGTCGTCGGAGCCCCAGAAGCCGCCTCTTTCGCTGCTGACCAAGCCCGGCGGGCTGCGGACCTCGCGATCGAGATCGTGACTACGTGCCTCGCCAACCCGAAGACGCTCACGCGCGACCTCGCAAGCCGGTACGGCTACATCACACCTGAGGACTTACGTGGCGAGCACGTCGATAGTCCGGAGCCGTGAGCCGCCGCAGGACCTCCGCCGAGGCCGTAGATACGCTGCCTGCGGAACATCACCGCGTGGTCGCGCGGTACGTCATTGCCGATGGGCGGCTCTCTGAAATGGGGGCCGTTCGTCGTTCAACCGTGAATCCGCCGCCGGCGGTGAAAGCATCAGCGGTGCATGACGTACTCGCTCACGTTCCCCGATGTTCTCCGCGCTCTCGGCTGACCGACCGAGCCGCACGCTGGACACCAGGCCGCGCCTCACGGCGGCGGTGCTGATCGTTGTGGTCGAAGACGCTCATTGCCTGACCGAGCAGTTGACCGACGTTCGAGGGTGCCGCGCCGGCGCCCCGGTCCACCGCTCGGCGGCCGCCTAGACGCGCCCCGGCCGGCCGACAACGTCCATGCTGGGCGAGTCCGCTCCTGCGGACCCACCGACCCAAGGGCAAGGGAGTAGCGCCAGAAGCCGCATCGCGCACCACCAGATGCCGCTGGCTCTCATCGCGCTACGAACTCGGCTGCCGGCAGTGAGCAGATTAGCCACCTGGGCCAGATGCAGAACCTCACCGTGCGAGGGATGCCCGGGAAGGGTCGAGCTATGCCCAAATCGGGCGCGCACGTCACATCATGAATGGTGAGGTTCGTTTCGGTGCACAGGGCGGCGACTTGCAGGCAACATCAGAACTGGTGTAGTGTGTAGGAATGACCCCGCAGACCCGAGAGCTACAGCCAGCGCTCCAGGAGAAGCGCCTCGCCGCCGGCCTCAGCCAGCAAGCCCTCGCCGATCTCCTGGGCGTCGCGCAGCAGCACATCGCGCGCTGGGAAGGCGGGAAGGTCGTGCCGAACGCATGGATGGCCGTCCGCCTGTCCGAAGCCCTGGGGACGACCGCGAACGAGGTCTGGCCGACGCAGCCGCCGCCGCGCGAGTCTGAGCACGCCCGCCGCCGCCGCGAGTGGGACGCGCGGAAGCGGGCGGCGGCATGATCGCCACCGCCTCCTACGCGACCGCGCAGCGCTCCAGGCTGACGATCGTGCAGACCAGCGTCGGGATGCCGAAGTGGCTCGCTCCGCTGCCGCAGCTGGACGCCGCCAAGCCGACCGGCATCTTCGGCCAGGGCCTCGACTGGCCCGAGTACCGCGAGCGCTACCTGCAGCGCCTCGCCGAACGCTGGGACGAGCTAGAGCACGACCTTCACGGCCTGACGCGCGAATGGCACCGGATCGCGCTGTGCTGCTGGTGCCGCGACGCGAGCACCTGCCATCGCCGCCTCCTGGCCGATGTGATCGAGGACCACGGCCTCGGCCCCGTGCACGAGGTCAGTCCCGCCAGCGGGACGCCCGTACACGCAAAAGTGAACTTGCCCAAAAAGGAACAACATGCAGTTCTGGCCACCTTTGAGCCCGAGCAGCTGTCCCTGACCGAGGAGAGCCCCCGTGACTGAGGACGCCCGCCCCGCCGTGGTGATCTACGCCGCGCTGTCGAAGAAGAAGCGGAAGACGGGTGACGACCGGCATGACGAGGAGTCGATCGACAGCCAGATCGCCAAGGTCCGTGGCCGGCTGGACGTCATCTACGGCGAAGACGGCTACGACCTCCTCGGCGCGTTCACCGACACCGGCCACAGCGGCTCGAAGAAGAATCGCGGCCCCGACCTAGAAGCGGCGATCAGCGCCGTGACCCACGCAGCCGATCAGGGTCGCAAGGTGGTGGAGCTCTGGGCCAACACGTCAGCGCGCTTCGCCCGTGGCACCGGCAAGAAGAACGAGGCGCGCAGCTTGCTCGAGGTCTACACGCAGCTGCGCCGCACCGGCGTCGCAATCCGCACCGTCGCCGACGACGAGTTCGTCACGAACCCAATCCTGATCAGCTTCGCGGCTGAGCAGGCCGCCAAGTACACGAAGGACCTCAGCGAATCGCTGCTGCGAGCCAAGGAGCGGCAGTTGGCCCGTGGCGATCACCTTGGCGGCCCGATCTGCGATGGCTACGCGATCGTGTCTGAGCACAACGAAGACGGGAAGGTGATCGGTCGCACGTTCCGCCCAGACCCCGACCGCGCGTCGCTGGTTCGCTCGATCTTTGACCTCGCCGTCCAGGGCGTGCCCGACACGGCGATCATGCGGAAGCTCAACTCGCAGGGCCTCCGCACACGACACGGCCGGCCCTTCACGCGGCGCGCCATCCAGAACACGATCACCAACCCCTTCTACGCCGGGCGGATCGCCTACAAGCGCGGCACCCCTGACGAGCAGATCGTGCAAGGCCACCACCCGCCGCTGGTGGACCCGGCCCGCTTCGACCGCATCCAGAAGATGCGCGCCGCTCGCGACCACGCCGGCCCGGACCAGAAGGTGATCGGCCGGCCCGCCCAGAACCACGCGCTCGCCCGCCTGGCCGTCTGTGGCCGCTGCGGCGAGCGACTCCACGCCCGCACGAGCACCTACCGCCGCAAGGACGGCTCGCGGGCACGGTTCTATGCCTGCGCCGGGTACGCGGAGTGCAACGGCACCTGCGACGCCAAGCCGATCAACGCCGAGATCGTGGACGCCGCGGTGATGGATGAGGACGAGGGCCTGCCGAACCTGCTGCTCGACTACGACGCGTGGCGGCAGCAGATCGAGGACGGTTACGCTGCGGATCGCCGTCGACTCGCCGAGGAGGTCGCTCGCGGGCAGCGCGACCACGACGCCCAGGCCCACAAGACGGCCGCGGTCGAAAGGAAGTGGGGCGAGTACATCGCGAGCGGCGACAACCACAAGGCCGACCTCGTGCTGCCGATGGTCGAGCGCGAGCGGCAGGCCTGCGTCGAATCCGAGCGACGTCTTCAGGCCGCGCGCGATGCGCTGGCATCCGTCCCCCCGAAAGCGCCGAGCGACGCCATGCTCGACTTCCAGAACACGTTTCGGGGATGGGTTAACAAGCGCGTCGACATGGCCGCCCCGATCGCCGAGATCAACCAGGCGCTGCGGGAGCTGTTCTCAGCCTTCCAGATTCACGAGACCGAGTACGAGCACTGGCCGGTAGACGACGAGGGCCTGCAGCTCACCGACCATGCCGTGCGGGCGAAGGAGCTGATCGTGAAGCCGTTCATCAAGGCCTCCGTTGCTGCGGCGCTTGACCCGACGATCCTTGAGGCGTGGGAACGCAGGACCGCGGATTGGGCCGGCCAGAAGTACAACGTCAACGCCGTGGCGGCTGGCCTATCGCAGAAGATCATCGACGTGCTGGACGCCCCTCCGGTGCAACCGCTCATCGCCCGGCCGGAGGCACCGGCGGACCACCCTGAGCGAAACGTGCAGAACTCCCACGAGTATCTCTGAACGAAGTGAAAGCGCTCGGCGTTGGCCGCCAGCCAGGGGTACGCGGCAGGCGGACCCAGGTCGAGCTCGGTGCCGAGCCGGTGCAGCGAGCGCCCGGGCGGAGCGACCCACCTGGGGTCGGGGTTGCGGGCGAAGAGCACCGCCTGCTCGGCGTTGGAGCGAAACGCGCTGACGACGAGCAGCGACACGCCGGCGCGTCGCGCCGCCGCCTGCAGGCGGTCGAAAGCGGCCGCCACGTCGGGGCGCATCGGCTTGCCCTGCCGGTGCGCCAGCGGGCCGCGGTACTCGCCGGCGCCGGCGGCCTCGAATGCCAGCTGCACCGGCGGCGCCAGCTCGGCCTCGGCCCGTGCGCCCGCCGCGACGCGTTGCCCCGACCCGACGTCGACGGCGTCGCGCAGTTCGACGCGTATGCGCACGGGCGCGAACGTGTCGCCGTCCGGAAAGCTGACGCGCACCTCGCGCGCGCCGTTGCGTCGCGCCGTCTGCAGCGCGGTGCGGCGCCCGCGGAGCAGGTACTGCGCCCGCTCCAGATGGGCGGCGTTGGCACGTCCGCCGAGCATCGGCGGCTCGAACAGCCCGGCGTAGGCGTCGTGCATCGCGCGCGCCCCGGCGAGCGCAGCGAGATCGGCGGCGCGCTGCTCGTCGCTGCGCACGCCGATGCCACGCGCGATCGCTCCCAGCGCCAGCGCCCCGAGCAGCACCGCCATCGTCAGCGCGAGCAGCAGGATCGTCGCGTGCCCGGCCTCGCGGTCGGCGCGGATCGCGCAGCTCACGTCAGCGCCTCCACCGGCGCCGCGAGCGCGCGCCGCGCCGACGGCGGCAGCGCCACACCGGCGGCGGCCAGCCAGCGGCCGACGTGCGGCGGCGGCACCTCGCACGCCACCGCGCGCTCGAGGCCGGCGAGCGCCAGCCGCGCCAGCGCCGGGTCGGACCGTGGCGCGACCGCCACGACGACGAGGTCCTGCGCCGACAGCACCGCGTCGAAGGCCGCAGCGCGGGGTCCCGCCAGCGCGAGCACCGTCGGGGCCGAGCCCGCGGCGGCGGCGACCCGCAGCGCCTCGGCCGCCGCCTGCTCGCAGCGCGCCTCCAGCCGCACGAGCGCGAGCCGCCCCGACGCGCGCGCACGATGTCCGCGGCCGGCGAGCGCTGCCGCCAGGCGCGCGGCAGCGGGCAGAGCGGGCTCCCGCCACAGCGGACGCACCGGCGCGGGCGCCCACAGGCACACGACGGCCGTCCGTGCGCCGTCGCGGCGCGCCAGCGCCAGCGCGAGGGCGGACGCGAGCGCGGGCGCCTCGCCCGCCGGCGCCAGCAGCGCGACGCAGGCGGGCGTGCGCGGCGGGGTGACCGCGCACGCCCGGGTCGGCGGAACACCGGCGGGAGCGGTGTCCGCACGTCGTCTCCGCCCGTCGGCGGAGGTCAGGCCCTCGCGCGTCGCGCACCCGTCCGCAGGGGACACGAAGTGCTCGACGATGCGGCGGCTGACGCGCTCACCGCGCGACCGGCCCGGCGTCGGCGTCGCCGGTCGCCTCGAGCATCCGCGCGAGCCCCGGCAGGAACGTGCGCGGGCGCAGGCGCACGCGCACCCGTCGCGCGCGCACGCGTACCTCGAGCCGGCCGCGCGACCACCCCGGAACCGCCTCACGCGCCGCTTCGCGCGGATCGCCTCCCTGCAGCAGCGCGACGGCGCCGGCCTCGGCGGCGTGGTCGGCAAGCTCGCGTGCCGCGCCCGCCGCGAGCACCTGCGCCGCGGCGAGCACGACCGCGACGACCAGCGGCGCGAGGGCCACGAGCTCGACCGACGCCTGGCCGCACTGCGGACGAAGCCGGGAGCTCATCCGCCCTGGTCCTGCAGCCGCGCACGGGCGGAGACCGTCGTCAGGCGCCCGGCGCCGACGATCGCCGGCACGGCGATCGCCACGCGCACGCCGCCCGAAGGCTCCCGGCGCACGACGAGGCCGCGCTCCAGGCGAGCGGGCAGCACGCGCCGCGCGGCGGCGCGCTCGTCGGCGCCGACGGCATGGGCGCGCGCCGCGGCGCGCGCCGCCGAACCGGCGAGCCAGACCGCCTGTCCGGCGACGACGCCCTGCCACAGCAGGCCGGTCAGGACCGCGACGAGCGGTAGAAGAGCGACGAGCTCGACCGAGGCCTGGCCGTGTGCGGCGCGCAGCAGGGCGATGGCGGGCATGCACGGGAGCCTCGCGCGGCGCCCGTCACGGATCTACGCGCAGATGTCACAACGCACGCGCGAACGTGTCACGACACCCCGCGCGGGCGCAGCGCCCGCGGTCGCCCTCAGCTGTAGGAGCGGTAGCGCTGCCAGACGAGATACAGCGTGTAGGAGGCCGCGCCGATGAGCGCAAACCAGGCGACCGCGCCGGCGGGCGTGTCGAAGAGCCGCCCGGAGGCGGCCACCGTCACGACGGCGATGCCGATCGCCGCATACAGCGCGAAGCGCCACTGGTCGCCGAGCGAGAAGATCTCGCCGCGAAACCGCCGGTAGAGCATCGCGCAGCCCAGGGCGATGAGCACGATGAAGATCGCGTTGAGCAGCCGGATGAGGAGATCCGCGCCCTCTCCGCCGCCCGGCAGCAGCCACACGGCGAGGCCGAGCAGGACGACGATCGCGATGTTGCGGGCGGCCTCGGTCGACATGGCGTGAAGGCTAGACAATCAGGCGAGCGCGCGGACCGGCCTGGCTGCCGTCGTCGCCCGCTGCGCGGAGTCGCCGCGTGCCGCCTGTGCGGCGGCCTGCGACACGCCGGCATCGGCAACCGCCTCGCTGTCGGTCTCGGCCGGCGCCGCCACCGCGGCCGCGGTGTCGGCCTCGGCGGCGAGCTCGGCGGCGAAGCGATAGCCCACGCCGAAGTGCGTGTGGATGTACGTCCAGCCCGGCGAGACGCGCTGAAGCTTGGAGCGCAGCTTGCGTACGAAGACGTCGACGGAGCGATCGCCGTGAGCCATCGCATAGCCCCACACGCGCTGGTAGATCTCCTCGCGCTCGAGCACCCGCCCCTCGGCCGCCGCCAGCTGCTGGATGAGCTCGAACTCGCGCCGCGTCAGGTCGATCGAGCGCCCGTGCGCGAACGCCTGGAACTGGTCGGCGCGGATCTCGATCTCGCCGGCCGTGACGGCCTCGCCGGCGGGGACCTCCGACAGGCGCCGGCGGCGGGCGACGGCCTCCACGCGCGCGATCAGCTCCTCGGGATGGCAGGGCTTCGTGACCCAGTCGTCGGCGCCGAGGCGCAGGCCGCGCACGCGCTGCGCGACCGTCGACTGCCCGGTGCAGACGATCAGCGGCAGCGCCGGCAGCTCGCGGATCACACGCTCGAGGTAGGACCAGGCGTGCTGGCCCAGCAGCGAGAGATCCACCACGAGGGCGCCCAGGCGCATCGCGACGAGCCGCTCGATGGGCACGGCGCCGGTCAGGACGACGTGCTCCCACCCCAGGCGGTCAAGGCGCTTGGTCAACACCTGCACGAAGCCGGTGTCGCCGTCGATCACGGCGACTCGCAGCGCGTCTGCTGCGGCGATGGTCGTATCACTCATCTCCCGGCGAAGTGTAGGCGCGCCAGCCGACGCCCCCTAGCGTCCAGCGCCTCGGGTCACAGGATCTTCACAGGGCGCCGGCGACATGACGGCCGGCATCGCGACGTCGCGACATGCGACGGGTCCGAGAACTCGCGCGACGGACCGGTCAGGACGAACGCCGTCTGCTCGCCGATGTCGCCCGGCGTCGTCGCCGATGCGCTCCAACGCGCGCGACCGTCGACCCCGATCATCGCCCGCTCGCGGGCATCGACGTCATCGCCCCCGTCGAGCGCGAGCCAGACCGCCCGCCGGCCCGCTGACTCGACCTCTAGTAGAGGGTCAGTGTATAGCGGAGGCGCACGTATTCCACACGTTCGCGAGCGCTCTGCGTAAGCTGCCACGAGCATCTGATCAGCGCCGGTCCGCAAGCCAGCGCGGATTGGACCGCGTTCCGGTTGTTTGCGGAGGCGACGGACGGTCAGTCCAGTCCGCTCCTTCCGCGGTCAAGGTTGCGTCGGCATGCGCCGATAGCGCGACCAATCGCCCAGCCGGGGCGGCAATCCGATCCAAGGCGAGGTCCCACAGCACATGAAGGCCAACCTCGAGGCCCCAGCGCATCACTCTGGTCGCGGACGCATCGCGGCAGCGTTGTGCACCGCCGGCGTCGTCGCGGTCGCGCTGAGTGGGAACCTGCTGGGCGCCGGCGCCCAGCAGGCGGCGCCGGTTCCCGGCGAGGCCGTCGTGTCGCCCCCCACGCAGCTGGCAGCGGGCGCCCCCGAGGACGGCACGCCGCCTGCGACGGCCGAGACGGTCGCGACGCAGCCATCGACGACGACGCCCGCGCCCCCCGCCGAGACTGCGACGGACGAGAGCGCCGCGGACGAGAACACGCCGAACGAGAGCGCGCCCGCCGAGACCACGCCGGCCGAGACGACGCCCGACGAGACGACCGATACGACCGAGACCACGCCGGCGCAGACGACGCCGGCTGCGCCCGCGCCGGCGCAGGAGCCCGCGCCCGCTCAGCAGCCCGCAGCGCCGGCGGCCCCTGCGCCCGCGCCCGCCGCCGCCGCCAAGCCGGTCGACCCCCTGCCCCTGGCCGGCCTCGCCGGACCCGCCGTCGGCAAGAAGCGCACCACCGCCGGCTGCGAGAAGTCTGACCCTTCAGTCGAGGGTAAGACCACGGGTTCCGCGAAGGCCGCCCGCGAGTGCAAGCGGGCGCCGCGCCCGTCACGGCGCACGACCGCCCCCGAGCGCGGCGAGCGCCGTGACCGGGCCCCGCAGAACGCGCTTCGCAACGCGCAGGGCGTCCCGACGATGTCGAACCCGACGACCTCGCTCGCGCTTCCCGGCGCCGTTCCGGTCGGTGTCCCGAACTTCTTCATCGACAAGTTCCGCATCCCGCCGTTCCTGCTGCCGATCTACCAGGCGGCCGGGATCCAGTACGGCATCCGCTGGGAGGTCCTGGCCGCGATCAACGAGATCGAGACCGACTACGGCCGCAACCTCAACATCTCGTCCGCGGGCGCGCTCGGCTGGATGCAGTTCATGCCCGCGACGTGGAAGGCCTATGGCACCGACGCCAACCGCGACGGCCGCAAGGATCCCTTCAACCCGGTCGACGCGATCTTCGCGGCCGCGCGCTACCTGCGCGCCGCAGGCGCCGACCAGGATCTGCGCCGGGCGATCTTCGCCTACAACCACGCCGACTGGTACGTCGAGTCGGTGCTGATGCGCGCCCGCCTGATCGGCGGCCTGCCGAGCGACCTCGTCGGCTCGCTGAACGGCCTGACCCAGGGCCACTTCCCGGTCTTCGCCAAGGCGCGCTACGCCGACGACATCTCCGAGCGCGCGACCGGTCGGCGCGCCGCCGCCGGACAGAACGTCGCCAACCCCGTCGAATCGCAGGCGACGCGCCGTGGGATCGACATCTTCGCGAAGGCCGGATCGCCGGCGATCGCCGTGCAGGACGGCAAGATCGTGGCGATGGGCAGCTCAAAGCGACTGGGCAACTTCGTCCGCCTGCGCGACGTATACGGCAACACCTACACGTACGCACACCTCAAGAAGGTCGCCCGCCACGTCCCCGTTCCGAAGAGGAAGTCGCAGAGCAGGGAGTCGATCGCCGAGGAGCTCGAGCTGCCCAAGCGCGACCCGAAGCCCACGCGGCCGGCCTCGGCGGGCCGCCCGACGAAGCGGAGCGCCCTTCCCGTCGCCGCGGGGAAGGCGACCGCCGACGTCGCCGAGCCCTCCGCGACGGCAAGCGCCGCGCTGGGCAAGGAGCGCCTCTTCGCCAACCCGATGCGCCGCAACGCGTTCGCCAGCGGTGGCGCGCAGCAGATCCTCGAGGCCGAGTCGAGCCTCGCTGCCGGCTCGAGCCTCAAGTCGTACTTCACCGGCGTCTACGGACTCGATCCAAAGGACGTCGTGCTCAAGCCGATGCGCGTCGGCCGCCGGCTCATCGCCGGCACGATCCTCGGGCGCATCGGGCAGACCGAGGAGCAGATCTCTCCCCGCCTGCACTTCGAGATCCGGCCCGCCGGCCGCGGCGCACCGCGGATCGACCCCAAGCCGATCCTCGACGGCTGGAAGCTGCTGGAGTCGACCGCGATCTACCGCGCCCAGGGCCGCAACGCGCTCGTCGGACCCGACGCCAATCGCGCCTCGATCGGGCAGATCCTGCTGATGAGCAAGGACACGCTCGCCCAGCGCGTCCTGAACAACCCGCGCATCGAGGTGTACTCCTGCGGGCGGCAGGACATCGAGGCAGGCGGCGTCGACCGCCGCGTCCTCGCGACGCTCGAGTTCCTCGCCGCCAGCGGCCTGAAGCCGACGGTCACCTCGCTGACCTGCGGCCACGGCTACTACACGGCCGGCGGCAACGTATCGGCGCACAGCTCCGGAAACGCGGTCGACATCGCGAAGATCAACGGGATCCCGATTCTCGGCCATCAGGGCGAGGGCTCGATCACGGACATCACGATCCGTCGCCTTCTGACGCTGCAGGGCACGGTCAAGCCCAACCAGATCATCAGCCTCATGAGCTACGAGGGCACCGGCAACACCCTGGCGATGAGCGATCACGCCGACCACATCCACGTCGGATTCCGCCCCCAGTACCGCGAGGGCACGCCGGGCTCGAGCCAGGTCGACGCCGTCCTCAAGCCGTCGCAGTGGATCAAGCTCATCGACCGGCTCGGCAGGATCGACAACCCCACGGTCGCGGTGAAGCCGTCCAAGTACGCGATCCGCGTACCGGTGCCGCGGGCGTCGGAATCCCACCGCGGGGAGTAGCCACCGGCGACGCCCGCGCCGGGGCGCGGGACGTCGACAGCGCCGGACGCAGCGCGCTCGTGTTCGCTGGCGCCTCGGGGCTCCGGCGCGCCGGAGCGTGGGGTTTCAGCGGATGTAATGAATCCGGTGGCCGGATGTGTGACGCTTTCGCGTGATGCCGCGACGTCCCGTCTCGCTGTCGCGCAGAGCGCGCGACCGGCTCTCCGAACCTGTCGCCGGCCCGAGGCCGGTCGCCGCCGCGGTCTGCTTTCGCCGGCGCGACCAGCAGCTCCAGTTCCGGCTCATTCGCACCCGTGACGGCGAGCGATGGACGTTCCCCAACGGCGGCCCGGAAGCTCACGAGACGCCTTCGCAGGCCGCGGCGCGCGAGGCGGCGCAGGAGGCGGGCGTCACGGGCGTGATCGCCGAGCGGCCGCTGACGGAGTATCGCCATGGGCGGCGTGGCGACGACCTCGCGACCGCATTCCTGCTCGCGGTGCAGAGCTCGGCGCCCTTCGCCGGGGCCGGGCGTGATCCGACCTGGTTCAATCTCGAGCACACGCTCGAGAAGCTCGCCGAGAACCGCGACCTTGCCGCGGCGGCCGAGCTGCAGCGCGTGGTCGAGCTCGCTGAGCGCGAGCTCGAAGACGGCTAGGAGCCTGTTGCACGGCACCGCCCGCGATCGGGCGGCTGCGGCCGCCCGTGCGGCTGCTCGCCCTCGCGGCGGCAGTTGCCGCTGCGCCGCGCGCCGAGCGGGGGCACCCGCTGTCTCGAGTGCCAGCCGACGCTGCTCGTGCTCGCGGACGGCCAGGCGGACGCCGGCACCCGGCCGGCGTGATGTCGGCTCGAGCGGACGGTTGCCTGTGTGACGCATGTCCGCATCAGCCCGGCGCCCGGTCGCTCCTGCAGGCGTCAACAGCCGACCGAGGGAGCCCCGCCATGACCCACCGACCCGTCCACGTCCTGAGCCGTCGCACGCTGTTGGTGCCGGCCATCCTCGCCTCCGCGCTGCTCGTGCTCGCCGCCGGTGCGCCGCGCGCCGAGGCGCTGTGCTCGGCCCCCGCGCCCGAGGCAGGCACCTGGAACAACGCAAACCGGTACACCTCCGGGATCGCGCGCATCCAGCTCGCCGACTGCCAGCCGGTCACGCGCTGCAGCGGCGGCGTCTGCTCGACCACGTACGACGCCGGCTGGCGGATGCGCGTCTGGGGCAGGTGCTCGCCGACGAACTGCGACTGGGGCTGGACCGCCGGCGCCTTGCGCAACTCCGCGGGCCAGATCACCGGCTTCTACGACCAGGGCTTCGCGAAGCGCTACCTCGTCGCCAAGATGTCGGCCTACCGCCCGGGCCAGCTCTGGGTGCACTGGCGCACGGACTTCACGGATCCGGCGCGTGCCGACTACTCACGCGACGAGTGGTTCGTGCGGGCGTAGGTCTACCGGCCGCAGCGACGGTCTGGGCGCCGCTCCGGCTCAGCCTCCCTGCTCGCGCGCCCGCGAGGCCGCCTCGGCCGCCGCGCATGACGCCGCCCGACGACGGTCGTCGGGCGGCAGCCGCCGGTTGGCCTCGACGAGCGCTGCGGCTCCGCTCGCCGCCGCCTCGGCGAGCGCGACCGCCGCGAGCGCGTCGGGCCGCAGCGACGACGGGCAACAGCGTGCGACGCGCGCCGCCAGCTGGGCGATCTCGCTCGCCGCGTCGGCGATCGCCAGCGACAGGTCGGCAGCGTGCGCCAGCACCTCCCCCGCTCGCCGCTCGCGGTCCGCTGCGGCGGACGGATCCGCGGAGAGTGCCGGTCCGGCGACGCCGACGCGCGCCGATCGCTCGGACTCCAGCAGCACTGCCTGCGCCTGGCGGTAGGCGCCCACGTCGCGATCGATCAGCGCCTGGGCCTGCATGCGCAGCGACTCGGCGTGCGCGATCGCGCCTCCGGCCTCGATCCACGTGGCGCGCGAGCCGCGCGCGACCTTCGCGGTCACCGCCGCCGCAGCGGCGGCGGCGAGCGCGGCGGCCGGACCGCCGCCGCCGGCGAGATCGTGCTGGGACGCGAGCGCCGCGAGCACGTCCGACAGAGGACGATGGAGCAGACCGGGATCCGGCAGATCGCGCATCGGCGCGATCGTACTGGCGTTCGCCGGGGCAGCGGCAGCCCGGCCGACGAGCGATCGCGCTGCAGCCGGCGGGGCGCGCCGCCTACAGGCGGGGCCGCAGCTCGTCCCACAGCGCCTCGTAGGCGCGCGCGGCACGACCCCGGGGCGCGAAGCCGGCCAGCGGGCGGCGGCTGCGCGCCATCTTCTCGACGTCGCTGGCAGCCGGTATCGCGGCCTGCAGGACGCTGCCGTCTGCGCGCGCGCCGAGCTCCTCGATGATCTCGCGGTGCATCGTCTTGCGGCCGTCGGCCATCGAGAAAAACGCGACGATCCGGGGGCGCGGCTTGGCGACGTCGGCGGCGACGAAGCGCTGCAGCTGTTCGAACATGCGCAGCGACAGCGGCGACGGGATCAGCGGCACGAGCAGGACGTCGGCCGCCGCGAAGACGCTCTCGGAGGCCAGCGAGATCGCGGGCGGGCAGTCGAGGAAGATGTAGTCGTAGTCGGCGGCGAGCGGCGCGATCACACGCTGCAGCCCGCGCGTCGGGCGCTTCGTCGCGTCCAGCGCGAGGTCCATGTTGCGGTACGAGAAGTCGGCCGGCAGGAGATCGAGCAGTTCGTGGTCGGAGCCTTTCAGCAGCGCGGCGGGGTCGCTCTTTCCGCGCACGAGCTTCGAGCCGCCGCCCCGCACCTTCGGCCTGATCCGCAGCAGGAAGCTGGCGGCGCCCTGCGGGTCGAGGTCCCACAGCAGCACGCGCGACCCCTGCTCGGCAGCGATCCAGGCGAGGTTGACGGCAGCCGAGGTCTTGCCGACGCCGCCCTTGATGTTGTACAGCGCGATCACCCTCGTCATGCGAACGTCCGGTCGACGATCTTGCGCTGCGGCCTGGCCGCGAACTGCGCGAAGCGCTCGGCGAACTGCGCGCGGGCCTGCTCCTGCTGCTCGGCGAGGCGCTCGACGAGCACCCCCATCGCCATCAGCGCGGCGGCGCCGCCCTCCATCGCGGCGATGTCGTCGCCCAGCGCGCGCAGCTGATCGGCCTGCACCTCGCGGTCCTGAAAGCGCCCCAGCACGTCCTGCAGCGCCTTCAGCGTCGAGACCATCGGCTTGACGACCTCGGATGGATACAGCGAGGCGAAGAACTCCAGCAGGTAGCGCAGCTCCTTGCCCTTCTTGCGCAGCTCGTGCAGATCCTCGTGCGGGCTGTCGTCGCCGATCGCGCGGCCCATCTTGACCATCTGCCTGTACACCTTCCCGATGCGCTCGCCGGCGACGTCGGCGACCGGCCTGGCGGCATCCGGGCGGTCGTCCTGCGGCGCCTCGACGAGCCCGCCGAGGAACGCCGCCCAGCCCTCCAGCAGCGCGCGCGTCTCAGCGGAGCGCAGGCCGGCCACCATCTTCCTGCGCTCGGCCGCGCGGCGCTGCTCGAGCAGCCGGCGCAACGGCGCGACGTCCGCCGCCGCGCCGCCGCCCAGCCCGGCCGCGAGCTCGCCGAACTCGAGCAGCTGGACGTCGAGGTCGCGCGTCGGACCCGTCAGCACCTGCAGCTCGCGGAAGCCTTCGCGGAAGCGGCGCAGCGGCCCGGGCGCGAACACCCCGCGCAGCTCGCGCTGCAGCGCACGCGAGCGGCGCACCGCGACCCGCAGGTCGTGCAGGAACTCCGAGTCGATGTCGGCGAGCGTCCCGGGCATGTTGGCGTCGATGATCTCGGCCAGCCGGCGCAGGATCGCCACGGCGGCGGTGTCGGCCCGCTGCCCCGGCTCGAGCTCGATGCGCAGCTTCGACGACGTCCCGCCGACGGGCCGTCCGAGCGCCTCGACCGCATCGTCGAGCACGGGCCGGCGCGCATCCTCGAGCCCGAGGTCGCCCGACAGCATCGCCAGCACCCGCTCGTAGTCGGCGTCGTAGCCGCGGACGGCGGCGACGTGCAGCCGCGCGCGCAGCGGATGCTTCACCGCACCGCCGCCCAGCGCGGCCGGCTCCTCGGCGCGCAGGCGCACGACGACCTTGCCCACGTCGTCGAGGACTTCGATCGGCAGCTGCCGGCTGCGCACGCGTGCGATCGGCATCAGCGCGCGCAGCTCGACGATCGGCGCGAGGCGCTCGCGCAGGTCCCCGGCGGGCAGGTCGTCGAGCAGCAGGCGCCGCGCGCGCCGCCGGTACGCGTCGCTCGCCTGCTCGGCGTAGGTCGCGGCGTCCATCAGGACGAGCCTGCCCGCGACCTCGGCGAGGGCCAGGCCGGCGCGGTGCAGGCGGCCGTCGAACGTGTCCCAGAAGGTGCGCTCGATCGAGTGGCCGGTCTGCGTCACCAGCGGCACGAGCGCGCCGAGCCGTTGCGCGGCCGCCGCGGCCCGCAGGCCGTCGGGCAGCAGCAGGGCGGTCGCGCGGGCGTCCATCCCGCGCAGTCTGCCAGCGCGCCGCGACCGCGGCGCGCCGGCGTCGTCACACGTCGCCGCGCGTCGTGCCCTCCTCGTCGGTCTCGCGCTCGGCGCTCGCGCGGCCGGGATGGTTGGGAGGCAGGTCGTGCGGGGAGATCTCGTCGTGCGCCTCGGGCGTGTCGCCCAGTGGTGTCTGCTCGTCGGGCGTCAACGGCCCGAGTGGCTCGCGGGCCTCGCTGTCGTGGGGAGGAGCCTCGGCCCGATCGTCGCCGTCGGCGCGCATGCGCTACGCGGCGAGCCGCTCGCGGAGCATCCGCTTGCCTTCCTCGGCACCCTTGCGGCTGTCGGACTGCGCCTTGCGGAAGAGCGTCGCGAGCTCGTCGTCGCCGTCGCGCTCGGCATCCTGGATGTAGGTCTCCAAGCGCAGCGTGTTGTCCAGGCACTTCTCGGTGTACCAGATGATGTTGTAGTTCTTGTCCTTGGTGCCGGTGATGTCTCCGGTCTCCGCCTGGGTGCTCATGAAGCCCTCCTCGGTCGCTTGCGGTGGCTCCTGTTGGAGGTACCCGAGGGCGACGCCCCCATCCCTCCGATTCGCGCTCGCGATGTGCGCTGCGGCGCCCGCGACTGTCAGCCCGGCGACAACGCGCGCGGCAACGCGCGGATCCCCTGTTCGCCGTGCGCGTGCCGGGTATGGGAATCGCCCCACCGTCCGCAAACGATCCAGGGAAGGTGCTCTTGAGCCAGCACGGTCCACCTCGGTGCAGGCGCCGTCGCGCACGGTTCGACGAGGAGATGCCGACGTGAGGATCGTCATCCTCGGTCTGTCGATCACGTCCTCGTGGCGCAACGCGCACGCGACGAACTACCGAGCGCTCACCCGCGCCCTCGCGGCGCGCGGCCACGACGTCCTGTTCCTCGAGCGCGACGCCCCGTGGTCCGCCGAGCACCGCGACGTCCCGCGGCCGGTGTGGGGCCAGACGCGGCTGTACGGGTCGCTCGACGAGCTGCGCGCCGGGTACCGCTCGACGGTGCGCGACGCCGACGCGGTGATCGTCGGCTCTCGCGTCCCCGACGGCATCGCCGTCGGGGAATGGGTGGTCGCGACGGCGCGCGGCGTGCCCGTCTTCTACGACATCGACACGCCGGCGACGCTGAGCGCGCTCGCGCGCGGCGAGTGCGCCTATCTCACGCCCCGGCTCGTACGCGCCTACCGCGTCTACCTCTCGTGCACCGGCGGTCCGACGCTGCGCCGCATCGAGGACGAGCTCGGGTCGCCGTCGGCGCGCGCGTTTCACTCCCTCGTCGATCCGGGCGCCTACCCCGTGCTGGACGTCCCGCGGCGCTGGGACCTCGGCCACCTCGGCAGCCACTCGCCCGAGCTGTGGCCGGCGCTCGAGCGCCTGGTGCTCGAGCCCGCCCGCCGCCATCCGTCGCTGCGCTGCGTCGTCGCCGGGCCGGACTATCCCGACGAGATCGCCTGGCCGCAGAACGTCCAGCGGATCGAGACGATCCCGCCCGCCGAGCGCCCCTCGTTCTACGCAGCGCAGCGCTTCACGGTCAGCATCACGCAGGCCGACAGCGTCGCGGCCGGCTGGTCGCCGACGGCGCAGCTCTTCGCGGCGGCCGCCTGCGCCGTGCCGGTCATCTCCGATGGCTGGGAGGGCGTGGAGAGCTTCTTCGAGCCGGGCCGGGAGATCCTGATCGCCTGCGACGCGCACGACGTGCTGCTGGCGCTCGCCAACACGACCGAGGACGCGCGCCGGGCGATCGGCCGCCGCGGACGCGAGCGGATCCTCGCCGACCACACCGCCGGTGTCCGCGCTGCACAGCTCGAAGCGACGCTCGAGGCGGCGCTGGCGCGAGCATGAGGACGCCGCGGCGCGGCTGGACCCGGCGCACCGATCGGTTGCGCCGAGCGCCGCGGACGCGGTCGAGCTCGCGGCGAAGACTGCGTTGGCGATGCCAGCGCTGCGGGTATTGCGGCCTGCGTGCGCATCGCGATCACCGGCGCGACCGGCAACGTCGGGACGAGCCTGCTGGCCGCGCTCGCCGGCGGCGACGCGGTCGAGGAGATCGTCGGCATCGCGCGGCGGCGGCCGGGCCTCTCCTTCCAACGCACGCGCTGGGTCTGTGCCGACGTCGCGCGCGACGACCTGAGCGAGGCGTTCGACGGCGTCGACGCGGTCGTCCACCTCGCCTGGCTGATCCAGCCTTCGCGCCGCCGCCAGGCGACGCGGGGCGTCAACGTCGAGGGATCGCGGCGCGTGTTCGACGCCGCCGCCGCCGCGGGCGTCTCGTCGCTGGTCTACGCGTCGTCGGTCGGCGCCTACTCACCCGGCCCGAAGGACCGCAGGGTCGACGAAAGCTGGCCGACCGGCGGCATCGCGACGTCGTTCTACTCGCGCGACAAGGCTGACGTCGAGGCGTTGCTGGACACGTTCGAGCGCGCGCATCGGGGCATCCGCGTCGTCCGGCTGCGTCCGGGGCTGATCTTCAAGGGCGACGCCGCGTCGGGGATCCGCCGGCTGTTCGCCGGGCCGCTGCTGCCGACACCGCTGCTGCGCCGCCGCCTGATCCCGTTCGTCCCGGCACTCGAGCGCCTGCGCTTTCAGGCCGTCCACTCACTCGACGTCGGCGAGGCCTACCGGCTGGCGTTGATCAGCGATCTGCGCGGCGCGTTCAACATCGCTGCCGAACCGGTCCTCGAGCCGTCCGAGCTCGCGCGGCTGCTGGCCGCGCGCCCGCTGCCCGTGCCCGAGAAGGCACTGCGCGCGGCGGTCGAGCTGTCCTGGAAGCTGCACCTGCAGCCGACGCCGCCGGGCTGGCTGGACCTTGCGCTCGGCGTGCCGCTGATGGACACGACGCGCGCGCGCGAGGAGCTGCGCTGGAATCCGCAGCGGACCGCCGGTGAGGCGCTGCTCGAGCTGATCGAGGGGATGCGCCGTGGCGACGGCATGCAGACCGCCCCGCTCGAGCCGGGCAGCGCCGGGCCTGCGCGGCTGCGCGAGCTGTTGACCGGCGTCGGCGCGCGCTCGCGCGGCTGAGCCGGTCCGGCATCAGCTCGTCGCGCCGCATCACGTGGCCGATGATCGCGCCGATCGCCTTCATGCTGCCGGCGCGGGCGAGCGCGCGTGTCGTCGATCGCGGCCGCGTCCCGCGCTAGGACGTCGGCGTGTTCGTGTCGCCCGAGCCGATCGCCTGGCTGGTGCGGGTGAGCGTGACGAAGACGACGCCGCCGATCAGGTTGCCCGCGGCCGCGATCGCGAAGTTCAGCGCGATCGCCCCGCCGGCGATGTCGGCGCCGAACCGCAGGCCGAGGATCAGCTCGAGCGTGACGACGATGACATGGTTGAGCGACAGCAGCGCGAGCAGCACGCCGGCGACCCATGCGACGACGATGCGGCCGCCGACCGTCCCGACGCCCTCGACCATCCACGTCATGACGGTGATCAGCGCGCCGGCGACGACGGCGCTCAGAAACGCCGTCCAGTGGCCGAAGTCGTCGATCGTCTCGGCGACGTCGACCAGCGCCGGCGCGGTTCCCTCGGGCAGCACCCCCTCCGAGCTGACGATCAGCACCAGCGCGACGCCGCCAACGACGTTCATCACGGGCGAGATCGTCCACAGCTCCACGAGCTTCAGCTTCGAGACGCGGCCCCGGCGCAGTGCGGTGATCGGAACCAGGAAGTTCTCGGTGAACAGCTCCGAACGGCCCACGACGATGAAGATGAACGCGATGCCGAAGAACAGCGCGCCGGCGAAGTGGCCGGCGCCGGGACCGAAATGCGGCGTGATCGCCGCCGTCGCGGCACCGAGCGCAATGACGCCGAACACGACGTCGAAGCCGGCGACAAGCGACGTCGCCGCCAGCTCGAGGTTGGAGCGGTGGAGGCGCCGGTCTCCCTCCTCGCGCGTGCGCGCGAACATCTCGTGCGGCTCGGGCGCCTCCTGGGGCTCGTGCGCCTTCCGCGGCTGCTCGGCGTCGTGCTCGCCTTCGGGGTCGTCAGACATGGACCGGCAACTTCCCGATCGCCGCCGTCGGCAAGCGCGCGGACGACGGCCCGCCGTGTCATCTCGCGGTGCGTCCGCGTTCGGCGTGCTCGTGGGTGGCGCCTGCCGCGCGGCCGGCGAGGTGCGGCGGCAGGGCGGCGCTGGGCGTGCGCGCGAGCACGAGCGCCGCGACGGCGAACCGCGAGGCGATCGGAAAGGCGCGCCCGGGCGGGGGCGGCGCGAGGTGCTCCTCCAGGAGGTCGAGCAGCCAGAGGATCGTCGCGAAGACGTCGGCGTGCGGGTGTGACTCGCCGACCCCGGCCGAGAGCCGCGCGAGACCGAGCGATTCGCTGGGGTCGCTGCCGGCGAAGGCGCGGCCGATCGCGGTCGTGAGGTGCGCGACGACGCGCTCGAGCAGCGGGTCCAGCGGCCCGCTGGGTCCCGGCGCGGGCCCCACATCGACCGGCTCGTGGCCGCCGATCAGCCGCTCCATCTGCGCGCCGAACACGGTTGCGATCTGCTCTTGCGTAAGCCCTGCCTCGTTCGCGCAGCGCAGCGAGTTGATCGCGCTCGGCAGCGGCTGGCCGTAGGGCGAGTCGCTGGCCCAGAGCACCTGGCCGGGTGCGACGAGGCAGAACACCGCGAGGATGTCCGCGGGGTGCCACCACGACGTGTCGACGAAGACGTTGCGATGCGCCGGCAGCTCACGAGCGAGCCACGCGAGGTCCGAGATCGCGCAGTGCGCGAGGATCAGCCGGGCGTCCGGGAACTCCCTGGAGTAGCCGATCGTGTTGCTGCCGAGCGCCTCGATCCCACGGCCGGCGTGGATCAGCACGAGCGCGCGCCGCTCGTGCGCGAGCGCGATCAGGTCGCGCACCGCGGGCTCGTCCATGCCAAACGCCTCGGCGCGCGGGTGCAGCTTGATCCCGGCGGCGCCCTGCTCGAGGCAGCGGCGTGCCTCCGCCAGCGCGCCGGCGTCGCGGGGCTGCACCCGGCAGAGCGCGTGCAGCCTGCCGCCGGACGCAGCGACCGCCTCGAGCACGGCGTCGTTGGCCGCGGTGTAGCCGTCGGGCTCGTGCATCGGGAAGACGAGTCCGCGCGCGCCGACCGCCGCCAGATCGGCCAGCAGCTCCTGCGGCGTCTGACGGAACGTGTCGGGGTCGTTGCACCCGAAGTGGGTGTGCGCGTCGAACAGCGCCGGGCGCCCGGACTCCTCCATCAGCGCGTCGTACCAGGGGCGCAGGAGCGCGTCGAAGTCGACATCCACGACGCGGCACCCTACCCGCGATCACCGCCTGCCAGAGGCGGCGGTGTGACGATCCGTCGTCGCCTGGCGACGGTCGTTCGTCACACCGCAGGGACCTGCGTGCAGGCCGTCGCACCGCGCGGCGGTCGGCGGGCGCGCCCCGCGGTGCGCGCGCAGGTCTCGGATCGGCGCGCTGCAGCACGCGGCGCGGCGCGTAGCGGCGCGGCGCGTAGCGGCGCGGCGCGTAGCGGTGCGGCGCGTCGCGTCGCCTCGCGTCGCGGCAAGCTATATGTCTGTGTCATATACTCTGGTCCTGCCTCGTCTTGGCGCCTGTCGTCGGCGCCGGGGACGGCGATGGGCGGCTCGCGGCTACCTCCCTTGCCGCGGGCCGCCCGTCGCTGTCCTGCGCCACCCCGGCCGCGAGGCGTACAGTGGGGCGATCGCCGAGACCGAGCAACACGACGCCGCTCGCACCGGCATATACGACTCGATCCTCGACGCGATCGGCAACACGCCGGTCGTGCGCCTGTCGCGCCTTGCGAGCGGCGTGACGCCCGAGGTCGTGGCGAAGGTCGAGTCGCTGAACCCCGGCGGCTCGATCAAGGACCGCGTCGCGCTCTCGCTGATCGACGCGGCCGAGCGCGAGGGACGGCTCCGGCCGGGCTCGACGATCGTCGAGCCGACGTCGGGCAACACCGGCACCGGGCTTGCGATCGCCGCCCGCCTGCGCGGCTACCGCGTCATCGCCGTCATGCCCGACAAGCAGTCCAAGGAGAAGATCGACCTGCTGCGGGCGTACGGCGCCGAGGTCGTCATGACGCCGACGGACGTCGCGCCGGAGTCGCCGCAGTCCTACTACAGCGTCGCCGCGCGCCTCGCCAGCGAGATCCCCGGCGCGATGCGCCCCAACCAGTACGACAACCCGGCCAATCCAGAGGCGCACTACCGCACCACCGGCCCGGAGCTGTGGGAGCAGACCGGCGGCCGGATCACGCACTTCGTCACCGGCGTCGGCACCGGCGGCACGATCACCGGCACCGGGCGCTACCTCAAGGAGCGCAACCCTGCGATCGAGATCATCGGCGCCGATCCCGTCGGCTCGATCTTCTCCGGCGGCGAGGACGGCGTCAAGCCCTACCTCGTCGAGGGCGTCGGCGAGGACTTCTGGCCGACGACCTTCGATCCCGCGATCGTCGACCGCTACGTGACCGTGTCCGACCGCGACTCGTTTCTGATGACCCGGCGGCTGGCGCAGCGCGAGGGCATCCTCGCCGGAGGGTCGTCGGGCCTCGCGCTCGTCGCGGCGCTCGAGGTCGCCGCCGGGCTGAACGATCCCTCCGCGCTCGTCGCCGTGATCCTGCCCGACGGCGGGCGCAGCTATCTCTCGAAGATCTTCAACGACGCCTGGATGACGCAGTACGGGTTCATCGAGCGGGCATCGACGCAGACGATCGGCGACGTGCTTCGCGACAAGCAGGCGAGCATCGACACGCCGCCGCTCGTGACCGTCTCGACGCATGACAAGGTCCGCGACGCCGTCGCGCTCCTGCACGACCACGGCGTCTCGCAGCTGCCCGTCGTGTCGGCGCACGACGCCTCGGCGATGGTCGGCTCGATCGCCGAGCGGGGCCTGCTCAAGCACGTCATCGAGGACCCGGCGCTGCTCGGCGCGGCGGTCGTCGACGTCATGGAGGCGCCCTTTCCCGCCGTTCCCGCCAGCGACCTCGTCGAGGAGGCGGTCGAGCTGCTCGCCGGCGAGCGCCAGGCGGTGCTCGTGACGGTCGACGGGCGCGCGACGGGGATCCTCACGCGCGCCGACCTGCTGGAGGCGCTGGCGCGATGAGCAGGCCGCCCGACGACGCGCGCTTTGCGACGCGTGCCGTCCATGCCGGCCTCGACCCCGACCCGCACTACGGGTCGGTGATCCCGCCGATCCACCAGACCTCCACCTTCGCGCAGCGGGCCCCCGGCGAGTTCGTCGAGGACTACGACTACGCGCGCTCGGCGAATCCGACCCGCGCGGCGCTCGAGCGGGCGCTCGGCGAGCTCGAGGGCGGGCACGCCAGCGCCTTCTCGAGCGGCATGGCGGCCTCGCACGCGCTGATCACGGTGATCGCGCAGGCCGGCAGCCACATGGTGCTGCCGGCCGACCTGTACGGCGGCACGTACCGGCTCGTCGACAAGGTGCTCACGCGGTGGGGCCTGGAGCACACGCTCGTCGACCAGACCGATCTCGACGCGGTCGAGGCCGCCGTGCGCGACGACACGCGGCTGATCTGGGTCGAGACGCCGACCAACCCGCTGCTGAACGTCGTCGACATCGAGGGCATCGTCGCGCGCAGGCGCTCGGCGCTCGTCGCCGTCGACAACACGTTCGCGACGCCCGTCAACCAGCGCCCGCTCGAGCTCGGCGCCGACGCCGTCGTGCATTCGACGACGAAGTACCTAGGCGGTCACTCCGACACCGTCGGCGGCGCGGTCGTCGTGCGCGACCTGGACCGCCACGAGCGCGTCCGCTTCGTGCAGAACGCGATCGGCGCCGTGCCCGGCCCGCTGGACTGCTTTCTCGTCCACCGCGGGCTGCGCACGCTGGACCTGCGGATGGCTGCGCACGCCGCCAACGGCGACGCCGTGAGCACGTTCCTGCGCGGTGTCGACGGAGTCCACGACGTCCGCTGGCCGGGCTTCTCCGGGATGGTGTCCTTCCGCCACGCCGACGCCGTGCGGATCGCCGGTGCGACGCGGATCTTCACGCTGGCGGAGTCGCTGGGCGGCGTCGAGTCGCTCATCGAGGTGCCGCAGGCGATGACCCATCAGTCCGTCGAGGGCTCGGCGGCCGCGGTGCCGGCGGACCTCGTGCGCCTCTCCTGCGGCATCGAGGCGCCCGAGGACCTCGTCGCCGATCTGCGCCGGGCGCTGTAGCCGCGCCGACGGCCGCGGTTCGCCGGCGAGCGCGGTGACACCCCGCGAGCCACGAGCGCCGCCGGTCGCGACGCCTTCGTCGACACCGGCGCGACGATCGCGCGCGCCGCCTGGGCAGCGGTCGCCGCTACGGCCGTCCGAGCTCGCCGGCCGCGTGCAGCTGGGCGCGCAGCGCCTCGACGCGCTCGGCGTGATCGGCACGTGCGGCGAGCACCCAGCCGTAGTCCTGCCCGAGGTCGGCGAGCAGCTCGCCGCGGCACAGCGCGAGCGCGGCGCGCTCCTTCCCGGCGGCGGCCAGGCGCTCGAACTCCTGCAGGTCCGTCGTGCAGCGCAGGCCGATCGTGTGGCGGGCGTTGATCATCAGCGACTCGTCGGGTCCGAGCATCCGCCGCAGCGCCCAGACGGCGCCGCGCAGCGCGGTCCGGGCGTTCGCCCGCGGCAGCCCCGGCCACAGCAGTGCCGCGACCGTGCCGCGGTCGTGCTCGCCGGGATGCAGCGCCAGCCAGCCGAGCAGCGCCGGCCCCTGCGGGTGGGCGGGTGGCGGCAGCAAGCGCCCGCGCGCGCGCGCTTGGAGCGTGCCGAGCAGCCGGACCTCCAACATGGACTCCATCGTAGGGCCCGATCCGCCGTATCCTCGCGCGCGAGTGCGCCGTCCTGTCCCGTCCGCGCGGACACCGCGCCCGAGTGGTCGCTGGGCGAACCGGCGCGAGCTGCTCGGCGTCGCGCTGCTGGCAACCGCGCTCTCGCTGGCGATGCACTGGCCGCTGCCGCTGCACATGGGCCGCGACATCGCGCAGGACCTCGGCGACCCGCTCGTGCAGGCCTGGCAGGTCGCCTGGGACGGGCACGCGCTGCGCGCACAGCCGACCGAGCTCTTCCAGGCCAACACCTTCTGGCCGCTGCCCGACAGCCTGGCGATCTCCGACGCGCTCGTCGGCTACGCCCCGGCGGGACTGATCGGCTCGGGCACTCGCGCGGCGGTCGCGCGCTACGACGCGCTGTTTCTCTTCGCCTACGCGCTGTGCTTCCTCGGCGCCTGGCTGCTCGCGCGCGAGCTGGGCGTCAACCGCGCCGGCGCGGCCGTCGCCGGGCTCGCGTTCGCCTACGCACCCTGGCGCCTGGAGCAGGAGGGACACATGCACGTCATCTCCAGCGGCGGGATCCCGCTGGCGCTGTTTCTGCTGCTGCGCGGCTACCGGCGCGACCGCGCCGCGACGATCCTCGCGGGCTGGCTCGTCGCGACGTGGCAGTTCTCGCTCGGCTTCACGCTCGGCCTGATGGTGTTCTACCTGCTCGCCGCCGCCGTGCCGGCGGTCGCGGTGATCTGGTGGCGGCGCGGGCGCCCGCGCCCGCCGCGCGGCGTGCTCGTCGCGACCGCGGCCGGGATGCTCTGCTTCGCGCTCGTCGCGGGGATGCTCGCGCGCCCCTACCTGCGCGTGCTCGACGCCCATCCGGAGGCGCGGCGCACGATCGAGGACGTCGAGGCGTTCTCCGGTCCGCCGTACGAATTCCTCGCCGCCGCCCGCTCCAGCCGCGTCTGGGGCGCGGCGACCGAGCCGCTGCGCGAGAACCTCGGCGCGGTCCCGGAGATGACGCTGTTTCCCGGCCTCGCGATCCTCGCGCTGGCGCTCGCCGGCTGGCGGATCGGCACGCTGCCGCGGCGGCTGCGCCACGGTCTGGCGATCGGCGTGCTGGCGTTCGCGGTCCTCTCGCTGGGCTTTCGGCTCAACGGCTTCTCGTGGCTGTATCCGTACCGCTGGCTGTACGAGTTCCTGCCGGGCTGGCAGGGCATCCGCGTGCCCGGCCGGCTGCACACGCTGACGACGCTGTGCCTGGCGCTGCTCGCCGGCGCGGGTGGCGCCGCGCTGGCGGCGCGCGTGCGGGTGCGCTGGGGCGCGCTCGCGGCAAGCGCCGCGGTCGGCGTCGCGTGCGTCGCGATCCTCGCCGAGGGCTGGGGGCTCGCCGAGCACCCGACCGTCCCGCTCGCGCCCGCGGGCCAGCGCGACGCGCCGCAGCCGGCGCTGCATCTGCCGGGCGGAGCGTTCGACAACCGCCGCTACGTGCTGTGGTCGACCGACGGCTTCCCGGACATCGTCAACGGCCGCGGGAGCTTCATCCCACGGCAGTTCGAGGAGGTGCTGCGCGTCACCGCGGGCTTCCCGGACAAGCGCTCGGTCGCCTACCTGCGGCGCCTGGGCGTGCGCAGCGTGACGGTGCACCTGACGCGCACGGCGCCCGGCGACCCGCTGCGCGCGGCGTCAACCCGATCGCTGCGCGGACTGGACCTCCAGCGCACGCGGCGCGGCGGCGTGGTGCTCTTCGTCCTGCGCTGAGCTGGGCGCCGCGCGGCGCAGCGGCAGCGCGACCAGCGTCACCGCGACCAGCGCCAGCAGGCCGGCGCCGGTGATCAGCGTCAGCGCGCCGTCGGAGGGCGCCTGCAGCGGGGGCGCCACCACGGCCGGCAGCGCGGTGGTGCCCAGCGCCCACGCGGCGACGGCGGGCGGCGCCCAGCGCGCGCCGCGCGCGAGGTGCGCGCGGCCGAGCGAGGCGACGCCGAGCGCCAGCGCGACGGCGATCCCGATCGCGAACGGCAGGATCGAGACGAGCCCGTGCGCGATCCCGGCGAGGTCGAGAACGGTGTGCTGCATGTTGCCGGCCTCGATCCGCTGCACCCAGACGCCCGGGTCGTTCGTGCCGATCATCGGGTAGCTGATCGTGGCCGCGACCATCGTCGTCGCCGAGATCGCCGTCAGCGCGAGCGTCACCGCCGGCCAGCGGCGCCACGCGATCGCCAGGCCGAGGGCGAGGAACGGCAGCACCGGAAACAGGAAGCGCGGCCCCGGCGACCCGCCCCCGAGCGGCAGCCAGTAGCCCGCGTTGTAGACGAGGTAGGCCAGTGCGATCGCGACGATCACGCCCGCCTCCGCGCGGTGACGGCCGGCGCGGTCGCGCGCGAGCACGACGACGCCGGCGATCGCCGCCACGAGGACGGGCGTCAGCGTCAGCAGGCCGCGACCGCTGGCCAGCAGCTCGAGCGCCGCCTCCGGGCGCGGCAGCGTGATCCCGAAGAACCCGCCGTCGTTGAGGCCCAGCACGTCGTGTCCCGAGCGACCGGTCTGCTCGACGGCGTTCTCGTAGGACATCTGCAGCGGCGACCCGAACGCCCACCACTGGTAGACCGGCAGTGGCGCCACGCCCGCCGCCAGGCCGCCGCCGTAGGCCAGCGCGCGCCGCATCATGCCCGGCCGGCGCGGGCGCAGGGCATACAGGCCGACGATCGCCGCCGTGATCGCGAGCGGGTACTCGCAGACGACCGCCAGACCGGCGAGCAGCCCGGCCGCCGCCAGCGGCGCGGGCCGCAGCGGCGCGGCGCGCGTGCGCTCGCGCCAGACGAGCCGGAACGCCGCGAAGCTCAGCAGCGCGCTGAGCATGTGCGAGAAGTACAGCGTCGCGAACGGCAGCACGAGCGTGCCGGCGCCGAGCGTCAGCGCGACGGCGGTGCCGGTCCCGGGCGCGATGCGCTCGGCGCCGCGCGCGACGAGCACGAGCAGCGCGACCGCCGGCGCCAGGACGCCGAGCAGGCCGAGCGCCCACGTGATCGGCGCGTCGTCGGCGATCGCCGCGCGCGAGGCGATCGCGCGCTCCCGGCTGTAGCCGTACAGCGCGACCGGCAGCGTCCGCGCCATCCACGGTCTGCCGCCGCCGGACTCCGCCCGCACGCGCGCGTCATGTGCGAGTTGCTGCGCGCCGGCGGCGTCGAGCGCGCGATAGAGCGGCAGGGTCGCGAGCGGCAGCCCCGGCGGCTTGACGGAGTAGTAGTGCCCGTCGGTGTAGGCGATGTCGTGCGTCTGCCAGTGCCAGCGGTCGATCTTCGCGGTGCCGTCCGACAGCGCCCTGGACAGCGCCATGTACGAGGTCTGCGCCCAGCCGGGCGACTGCACGACCAAGGCGCACGCGCAGGCGAAGACGGCGAGCGCGGCGAACAGCCCACGGCGCCTGCCCGGCGCTGACTCAGACGGCCCCGGCCTTCGCGCGACTCCCACGCCCTAAGGCTGTGCCAAAAGCCGGGATCTCATGCGTCGAACTTGTCAACGGCGGCGGCCGCGCAACCGCAGCGTCGCGGTCTTCGCGCGCTCGCGGTTGCCCGCGCCGTCGCGTGCGCTGACGCTGACCCGATATGTGCCGGCGGGGAACGAGCCCTTCAGCAGCAGCCGCCAGCTCCTGGTCCCACGCGCACGCAGGTAGACCGGCCTGGAGCACGCCCGCGGCCTGCCGAACGTGCCCCGCCTGCTGAGGAACCGGCAGCGCGACCCCGACTTGCGGGCCACCGCGACGCTGACCTTGCGGACCGAGCCGGGGCGCTTGCGCGTCGCGCTGCCCGCCGAGCAGCCGCGGTCGCTCGCCGTCCCGCGCAGCAGGATGCGGTCCGCGCGCAGGCGCGAGCGCCTGCGGCTCAGCACCGAGCGCGGGCGCCTGGCGTCGGTGCACAGCGCGGCCGCGCTGTCGTCGTAGCGCAGCGAGTACAGCCCGCCGGTCATGTCCGAGGCGAGCACGTGGCCCTTGTAGACGACCATGTCCCAGATCTCCGGCCGCCCCAGCGGGAAGTCGGTGAAGAACCGCCCGAGCAGGCCGGTCAGCGGCGGCTGGCCGAGCAGCGGCCGCGTGCGCCTGTCGTGCGGGACGATGAAGCCCAGCTCCTTGGGCCGCTCGCGCCGGCCGGCGAACGCGGCCGACGCGTCGAGCACGTACACGCCGCCGTGGTAGTGCGACAGGTAGATCCGGTCGCCGACGATCTGCTGGTTGTGGGGCGAGAACGTCAGCGACCCGCCCGCGCGCCCCGCCGGATTCGTCCACGTCGCGACGAGCGCGTCCTGCGACGCCTTCTTCAGTGCCGCGTCGGTCGCCTCGGCCTCGGCGGCCGTCTTGCGGTCGTTCGCCGGGCCGAGCTTGGCGAAGTCGGTCGCGTCGACGATCCACAGCGGGCCGGGCTTGTCGCCGTTGCCGACGAACGTCCCGCAGCCGGCGGCCTGGTCCTCCGCGGTCATCTCGGCGAGGCCGGTCGGCGTGTTCTTGTCGACCATCAGCAGCATCTCGGCGGGCATCGTCACGTAGCGGCGGCCGTCTCGGTGCGTGACGTCGATCGTGTGCGCGTACCAGTCGTCCTCGCACTCGGGCGTGAGGTCCCACTCGGCGACCTGCCTGATCCGCGTCGGATCGGTGATGTCGTAGACGCTGAAGCCCGTCGAGAAGCCGGCGGCGTTGTAGAGGTACGTGCGCCCGTCCAGCGGGTCGTTCTGGATGAACGTGTCGTGGACCTCGTTGTTGACGATCGTCGCGGTGAGGTCGCGGCTGAGGATGTTGCGAACCGTCGTCAGGACCCGCTTGCCGGCGACCTTGGTCACCTTCGCGATGTCGATCCCGACGCCGTTCTGGTTGGAGATGACGTATTCGCCCGCGGCGCGCGGCTTGTCCGAGCTCGACGGCCCCGCCGGGATCGTGTGCGAGCGCACCGTATGGACGCCGCCGAGCCCGAGGATCGGATAGAACTGGGTGCGCACGGGCCGGCGCGGATTGGCGATGTCGATGACGTCCACGCCCGGGCCCGCCTGGTTGAGCGCGTTGCGGTCCAGCGGCAGCGTCGGCAGCAGCGTGAGCTTCTGGATCGACAGGTACGCGGTCTTGCCGTCGGGCGCCAGGTCGACGAACGCGCCGCAGTTGATGTCCTGCAGCAGCTGGTCGCACTCCGTCGCGTCGTAGCGCGAGAGGAACCGCGGCTTGGACGGGTCGGAGACGTTGAAGAACAGGACGCCGGCCTGCGGATAGGTGATCTCGATCGCGGCGATGCCCGCCTTGACGTCCATCTCGCCGAGGATCACGTTCGGCCGGTCCCTGAGCTGCTCGAGCAGCGGCACGAACGCGACCTGCTCCATCCGGCAGGCGAAGGCGTGCGCGGCGATGTCGCTGTGGCGGTGCCCGTCGCCGAGCGGCATCGCCTTCGCCGCCGCCTCCGTGCAGGGTCCCGCGGGCGCCGCCGCCTGGCGCGGCCTGGCAAAGCGCGTCAGCGCCTCGGCGGCGCGCGCCTGGCGCACGCCCGCGAGGTTGGAGAAGACCCCCTTGCCACCGATCGCGCGAGGCTCGGCGACGTTGTGCGCCTCGCCGGGATGGGCGCCGCCGGGCGCCGCCGGCAGCACGGCGACGAGCGCTGCGAGCAGGAAGGCTGCGCAAAGTAGGAGTCGGCGCGGCATCGAGGGGCGGAAAGCTACACGTGCGGGCGGCCGGCGCTCAAGCGCAACGGTGGACGGTGGCATGCAGCTCGAATGCCATCCGCAGCCGGGCGCCTCCGCCGGGGGAGCTCGAGATGTCCAGCGAGTCCGCCGTCTCGGCGATGAACGGCAGCCCGACGCCGAGCCCGGGGCTGTCCAGCCGCGGCATCATGCCCGCGCCGTCGTCGGAGACCTCGATCAGCATGCAGTCGTCGTCGAGCCAGGCCGCGACGCGGACCGGTCCCGGCCGCAGGCCGACGTATGCGTGCAGCACCGCGTTGGTCACGGCCTCGGAGACGGCCAGCTTCACCGACGACAGCAGCGGCTCGTGCACGCCCGCCGCCCGCGCGAACGCCGCGATCTCGCCCCGCAGCTCCGGCACCGAGGCGGGCACGGCGGTCATCGACCGGTGAAGCTGCGGGCCCATTGCCGCATTCTCCCCTGTCGACCTGACGGCGAGCGCGAGATCACCGCAAAGCGGACGGATGCCCTACGGCTCGCTGCGGGCGATCAGCCGGCTGAGCACGATGATCGTCTTCGTCCGCGCGATGCCCGGGTTGGTCCGGATGCGCTCGACCGCCGCCTCGAGATGCGCCACGTCGTTGGCGCGTACCTGGACGAGCGCGTCCGCGTCGCCGGTGACGGTGTATGCCGCGACGATCTCCGGCTCGCCGGCGAGCGTCTCGCGCAGCGCCGTCGGACTCATGTTGGCGGCGCAGTGGATCTCGACGAACGCCTCCGTGCGCTGACCCAGCGCGGCCGGATCGACGATCGCGGTGAAGCCGCTGATGACCCCGCTTTCGCGCAGCCGATCGACACGGCGCTTGACGGCCGGCGAGGAGAGGCTGACGCGCTCGCCGAGCTCGGCGAGGCTCAGCCTGCCGTCCTCGAGCAGCTCGGCGACGATGCGCCGGTCGAGTTCGTCCAGATGGTCGAGTGCGCGCCCCACGTCGTCAGCTGACCGGAGTGGCTCGTCTGATCGGCCATCTCATGCCGCGAACGATGACGGTTGCGGCGGCGCGGCGAGCCACATCCGCTCGCCGGCGGCGAGCGTCTCGAGCAGTCGCTCCAGGAGCCAGTCCGTCTCGGCGTCGGTGATCGTCAGCGGCGGCGCGAGCCGCACCGTCTGCTCGTGCGTGTCCTTCGCGAGGACGCCGGCCGCCATCAGCCGCTCGCACATGTCGCGCGCGCTGCCGTGGTCGGCGTCCACGTCGAGGCCGAACCACAGGCCGCGCGAGCGGACCGCCGCGAGCGCCGCCGGCGCTCCACGGTCGAGCGCGGCGCGCAGTCTGACGCCCTGGCGCGCGGCGTTGGCCTGTGGCTCGCCGGACGCGAGCAGCTCGAGCACGGCGCGCCCGACCGCGCACGCCAGCGGGTTGCCGCCGAAGGTCGAACCGTGCGACCCCGGCGTGAAGACGCCGAGCACGTCGTCGTCGGCGGCGATCGCCGACAGCGCGACGATCCCGCCGCCGAGCGCCTTGCCGAGGACGTACACGTCCGGCACGACGTCCTCGTGGTCGCAGGCGAACGTGCGCCCCGTGCGGCCGAGGCCCGACTGGATCTCGTCGGCGATCAGCAGCACGCCGTGCTCGCTGCACAGACGCCGCGCGGCGCGCAGGTAGCCCGCCGGAGGCAGGATCACGCCGGCCTCGCCCTGGATCGGCTCGACGAGGAAGCCGACCACGTCTTCGCCGTGGTCCGCCAGCGCCGCCGCCAGCGCGGCCTCGTCGCCGAACGGCACGCGGACGAAGCCCGCCGTGAACGGACCGAAGCCGTCGCGTGCGAGCGGGTCGTCGGAGAACGACACGATCGTCGTCGTGCGGCCGTGGAAGTTGCCGTCGCAGACGATGATCGTGGCCCTGCCCGGCGCGACGCCCTTGACCTCGTAGCCCCACTTGCGCGCCGCCTTGATCGCGGTCTCGACGACCTCCGCGCCGGTGTTCATCGGCAGGACGCGCTCCTTGCCCGTGAGCGCCGACAGGTCGCGTGCGAAGGGGCCGAGCTGGTCGTTGGAGAATGCCCGGCTCGTCAGCGTGACGCGATCGAGCTGCTGCCGGGCGGCGGCGACGAGGCGCGGGTGACGGTGGCCGAAGTTCAGCGCGCTGTAGCCGCTGAGCGCGTCGAGGTAGCGCCGGCCGCGGTCGTCGTGCACCCACGACCCCTCGGCCGCGGTGACGGTGACCGGCAGCGGGTGGTAGTTGTGCGCGGTGTAGCGGTCGGCGAGCGTGGCGGTGTCCCTGCGCGAGAGGTCGACGTCGAGCGCGAGCGTCAGGCAGCGCGGCCCGCCGCCGGCCTTGAGGAACTCCGAGACGTCGACGACGACCGGCTCGAAGCCGCGCTCGCGCAGCTGCGCCGCGAGGCGCGGCGAGCACGCCGGCATGATCAGCGTCCGCCCGACGACGACGGTGTTGGCGCTGAACGCCTCCGCCTCCTCGTCGCTGAGCAGGATCGGGTCGGGCACGAGCTGCTCGACGAGCCGCGCGCTCTCGGCGTCGAGCTTGGACGGCGCGAGCAGCGCGCTGCGCGAGTCGAGCGGGCAGAAGACGATGTCGAGGTGGTAGAAGCGCTCGTCGACGAGCTCGACGGGCAGGATGCGAGCGTCGGTCAGGCGCGCGAGCTCGACGTAGGAGGACGCCGAGGACCGTGTGCCGTAGCCGCCGACGAGCGTGCCGTCGAACGCGACCGCGTCGCCGGCGCCCTCCTGCACGACGCCCTCGCCGAGGTGGCGCACGGCGTAGCCCTGCTCGCGAAACCAGGCCTCGGCGTGGGCGGGCTCGTCCCGGCGCTCGGCATGGCGCATCCGCGCGGCGACGAACGTGTCGCCGTCGACGATGCCGATGTTCGCGGTGAAGACGAGGTCCGGCAGCGCGGGGTGCGGCGCGAGCGTCTGGACCTGCGCGCCCGCCTCGCGCAGCACCGCGACGAGCGCGTCCCACTGGCGCTGGGCTCGCGCCCGGTCGACCTTCACGGCGACGTCCATCCAGGGGTTGATCGCGTAGCTGACGTCGAAGTACGTCGGCGGGCACATGAGCAGGCGCCGGCCCGAGGAGAGCTCGCGGGTCATCGGTTCATGGTGTCGCGCGCGCGGCGGTTCGCCAAGGTGCAGACGTTGCGCACGACAGACGTTTTCTTGCGAGAACGCAGCGCATGCGTTCGATTATTGCGTCACCACGCGGCCAGGTCGACGAAACCACGTGCATCCCGCCGGCGCCCGCTGCGGCAGGGCGCCGCGACGCGAGCGTCAGGAGGGCGGCTGAAGCCGCCGCATGTACAGCTCGAGGGCGAGCAGGCCGGCGAGCAGCGCGCCGAGCCCGGCCACGAACACGTAGGACAGATCGTTGGCAGGGTCGAAGCTGCCCCAGTCGCGCGCGGCGGCAACGAGGATCAGCGCGAGGCCGATCACCTGGCTCTGCAGCGTGATCTGGATCGCGCTCGGGCGCCCGTCCAGGCCCATCATGATCGCCGTGATGCCCGGCAGCGCGAACCAGCCGCCGAGCGTCTGCGCGGTCAGCGGCGTGAGCATCCAGGGCCAGACGTCGATCATCGTCGACGGCGAGATGAGCAGGAACAGCGCGACGCCGACCTGCAGCGCGCCGGCGGCGAGCAGCGCGTTGCGCACCGCCGACGGAATCGGCGACTCGCCCGGCTCGGGCGTGCCCGGGTCCGTCCGCCGGTTGACGATCCACGCCAGCGGCACGAGGATCGGCGTCGTCACGTAGAGGCCGATCCAGATCCAGAACGCGACGTTCTCGGTGATGAAGCGGTCCAGGTGCGAGAACGACGCGATCGCCATGAAGATCGTGAACGACGTCACCGGCAGGAAGCCGACGTGGACGCGGTGAAACCGCTTCTCCATCACGACGCGGGTGAAGAAGTAGGCGCCGGCGATGTATCCGGCGCCCATGATCATCGGCGTCATGTCGGGATGGATCTCCCACGCGAAGTAGTCCTTCGTGTCGCCGGGCCAGAAGTACAGCAGCACGAAGGCGACGAGCAGAAACGGGACGATGAACGCCCCGAGGACATGGGTCTGCTTGAGAACGCGATCGTCCCGCACGGACGACATGGCCTGTTCTACCACCTGCCGCGCGCAGCGTGGAGATCGCGCCACGGTGCGCGCGCGCCGAGGAAGCGCGCCGCCCAGCCTTCGACGAGGTCGCCTGTGGCGACCAATCCGGACATACGGCGGATCACTCGACACAGCTGCCTGCGCCACGGGCGCCGCGCCCGGTGCGGCCGTCGACGGTCCTTCCTCGACGACCGGCTACGAGGCGGCGACCTCCCAGCGCGCGAACGCCTCCTCGACCGCGCGCTTGGCGGCGGCGTGGCGCGCCGACGACTGCGCCGTGCGCTCCGGCGTCGACCAGGCGTCGGGCTGCGCGAGCTCGGCCTCGAGCTGCGCGAGCGCCTGCTCGGCCTGCTCGATCTCGCGCTCGAGTTGGCGGATGTGCCTGCGCGCGTTCTTCGACAGCGGCTGCCCCGCGGGGCCGCCGTTGCCGTTGGCGCCGTCGGCGATCGCCGCGGCCGTCGCGGCAGCGAGCCGCTCGCCGGCGCAGTTGGCGCCGGCCGTGTCGGGCTTCGGCTCGGCCTTGCGCGGCTTGGAGGCGGGCGCCGCCGGCGCCTTCGCGGAGGCGGCCTGCGCCGCAGGCGTCGCCGCGGCCTTCGCGGTCGCCTTCGCCTTCTTCGGCGTCCGCTCGGCCGCGCGCTTCTCCTCGCGCACGCGCAGGAACTCCTGCCAGCCGCCGTCGTAGGAGCGCAGGGTGCCGTCGAGCACCGCGACCGTCCGCGTGCCGACGGCCTCCAGCAGCGCGCGGTCGTGCGAGACGAGCAGCAGCGCCCCCTCGAAGGCCAGCAGCGCGTCCTCGAGCGCCTCGCGGCTCTCGAGGTCGAGGTGGTTCGTCGGCTCGTCGAGGATCAGGACGTTCGCGCCCGAGGCGACGAGGATCGCAAGCGACAGCCGCCGGCGCTCGCCGCCGGACAGCCCGTCGAGCGGCTTCTCGGCCTCCTCGCCGCTGAACAGGAAGCGCCCGAGCAGCGCGCGCGCCTTCTGCGGCGGAAGACCGGTGTGGACGGCGCAGGCCTCGATCACGGTCCGCGCGCGCCCGCCGTCGCCGCGGCTGAGCTCGTCGGCGTGCTGGGACAGGTGGCCGAGCTTGACGTTGTGGCCCGTCGACAGCCGGCCCGCGGCGAGCGGGCGCCTGCCGGAGAGGGTGTCGATCAGCGTCGTCTTGCCCGCGCCGTTGGGCCCGACGAGCGAGACGTGCTCGCCGCGCTCGAGCCAGATCTCGGCATCGTCGAGCAGCACCTTCGGCGGGTCGCCGACCTCGATGCGCCCGCCCACCATCTCGAAGACGACGCGGCCCGAGCGCTCGGGCGCCTTGAAGTCGAACTTCAGCCCCTCGCGATCGCGGGGATCACGCTCGATGCGCTCGATCCTGTCCAGCCGCTTGACGCGCGACTGCGCCTGCTTGGCCTTCGTCGCCTTCGCGCGGAAGCGCTCGACGAACTTCTCCAGGCGCGCGATCTCGGCCTGCTGCTTGTCGATCGCGCGACCGAGGGCGATCTCGCGCGCCGCCTGCTCCTTGCGCCACTGCGTCCACGTGCCGGGGAAGAAGCGCGAGCGGCCGGCCTCGAGCTCGAGCACGGCGGTGCCGACGGCCTCCAGGAACCAGCGGTCGTGGGCGACCAGCACGATCGCCGTATCCAGCGAGACGAGCGTCTTCTCCAGCCATTCGAGCGACTCGATGTCGAGGTGGTTCGTCGGCTCGTCGAGCAGCAGCAGGTCCGGGTCGCCGGCGAGCGCGCGTGCCAGCGAGGCGCGCGTCAGCTCGCCGCCGGAGAACGTCTTGAGCTGGCGGTCCAGGGCGTCCTCGGAGAAGCCGAGACCGCGCACCATCGCCGTCGCGCGATCGCGCCAGGTCCAGCCGCCGGCGTGCTCCAGCCGCGCCTCCGCGCGCGAGTAGGCGTCGAACGCGGCCTCGCGTCCCTCGGCCATCTCCTGCGCGAGCCGGGTGAGGTCGGCCTCGACGGCGATCAGGTCCGCGCAGCCGCTGAGGATGTAGTCGCGCAGCGTCAGGTCGCGATCGCGCGGCGGGCGCTGGTCGTGCAGCGCGACCTTGCAGCCCTTCTCGAAGCTCAGCTCGCCGCCGTCGACCGACGTCTCGCCGGCGAGCATCCGCAGCAGCGTCGTCTTGCCGGCGCCGTTGCGCCCGGCGATCGTGAGCCGGTCGCGGCGCTCGAGCTTGAACGAGACGCCGCGCAGCAGCGGGTTGCCGGCCATGTCCTTGGAGAGATCGGAGGCGATCAGGACGGCCATGCCTCCATGGTAGGAGCCCGCGGCCGCCGGGCGATGCGCGCCGGACCGGCGGGTCGCCGGCGATATCGGCAGCGACGAGCTACCGGTCCGGTCCCTCCTCCTCGTCGGCCTCGCCGTACTCGGCCGTCGAGCGGTCGGACTCGCGCTCGGGGGTGAACGCATCGCGCTCGGGATACGCCTCGCCGTCGTCGTGTGAGGCGTTGCGAACCAGGTCGCGCTCGGCAAGCTCGAAGCCCTCGGCGACGCCGCCGCCGCCCTCGTAGACCGGCCGCATGGCCTCGTCGACGTCGTCCTCTGGGTCGGCGCCGCCCACGTCGGGGCCCGTACCGCCGATCGCGCGTGCCTCCGCAGCCGCCTCCCGCTCCTGGCGGGTGGCGAAGTCGGGATCCTCGTCGTTGGCTTCGAAGCGTTCCATGGTCAGGCTGGCTACCCGATCGGAGCGCGATCCATCGGGCATGTCAATAAACTGCAGCGCGTGCTTCGCCGCCTGCCCGCCACCGCGCTGCTCGCCGTCACCGCGCTGCTCGTGACGGCGGCGCCGGTCCTGGCGCACGACAACGGCGAGGGCTGGTGGGGCGAGACGAACGACCGCGTGGTGACGAACGCGGGCTTCCTGCTGATCATCTTCTTTCCGCTGTTCATCTTCGTGGCGTCGATCATCCAATGGCAGCTGGAGAAGCGCAAGGATCGGCGCAAGGCCGAGGCCAAGCGCCGCGCGCACGCTGCCGGCGGCTGGTAGCGCGCCAGAGCACGTTCGCCGCCGGGCGACCGCGCGCCGGTAGGCTTCGCGCGCGGGTCAGCGGCGATACCGAAGAGGAGAGCAATGGCGTATTTCGTGACGGGCGCGACCGGGTTCATCGGGCGTCATCTCGTCGAGCGGCTGCTCGAGCGCGACGCCGACATCCACGTGCTCGTCCGCGCGGGCTCGCAGGACCGCCTGGCCACGCTGATCGAGCGCTGGGGCGACCGCGCCGCGCAGCGCATCAGGCCCGTCGTCGGCGACCTGGCGCAGCCGCAGCTCGGCGTCGCCGCCGACCACGTCGCCGCACTGCGTGGCGAGGTCGACCACTTCTTCCACCTCGCGGCGATCTACGACATGACCGCTCCCGACGAGGCCAACGACCGCCTCAACGTCGACGGCACGCGCCACGCCGTCGACCTCGCCAACAGGCTGTCGGCCGGGCACCTGCACCACGTGTCGTCCGTCGCCGCCGCGGGCGAGTTCAGGGGCCTCTTTCGCGAGGACATGTTCGACGAGGGCCAGCGGCTGCCGTCGGCCTATCACCGCACGAAGTTCGAGTCCGAGAGGCTCGTCCGCGAGCAGGCGAAGGTGCCGTGGCGCGTCTACCGCCCGGCGATCGTCGTCGGGCACTCGCAGACCGGCGAGATGGACAAGATCGACGGGCCCTACTACTTCTTCAAGGCGATCCAGAAGGCCCGCTTCGTGCTGCCGGAGTGGTTTCCGCTCGTCGGCCCGGAGCTCGGCTACACGAACATCGTGCCGGTCGACTTCGTCGCCGCGGCGATCGACCACATCGCCCACCAGCCGGGGATGAACTTCCAGGCCTTCCACCTGACCAACCCCAGGGCGATGCGCGTCGGCGAGTCGCTCAACGCGTTCGCCGAGGCGGCGCACGCGCCGAAGCTCGCGATCCGCGTCGACAAGCGCCTGACTGACGCGCTGCCCAAGGGCACGCTCTCGATGCTCCTGAAGGTTCCGCAGGTGCGCGAGATCCGCCGCACGGTGCTGGCCGACTTCGGGATCCCCGAGGAGGTCATCGAGCACATGGCGCTCAAGCCCCAGTTCGACACGCGCGACACCGAGCGCGCGCTCGCGGGCTCCGGGATCGAGGTGCCCGAGCTCGGCAGCTACGCCGACACGCTGTGGGACTACTGGGAGCGCCACCTCGACCCCGACCTCTTCAAGGATCGCTCGTTCGGCCACGTCATCAACGGCCGCACCGTGATCATCACGGGCGCGTCGAGCGGCATCGGTCGCGCGACCGCGCTGAAGGTCGCCGCGGCCGGCGGCGTGCCGCTGCTCGTCGCGCGCGGGATCGAGAAGCTCGAGACGCTGCGCGACGAGATCCGGTCGGCCGGCGGAACGGCGCACGTCTACAGCGCCGACCTGTCGGACATGGACGCGATCGACGACGTCGTGGCGCGGATCCTCGCCGACCACCCGGCCGTCGACTTCCTCGTCAACAACGCCGGCCGCTCGATCCGCCGCTCGATCCGGCTGTCGGAGGATCGCTTCCACGACTTCGAGCGCACCGTGCAGCTCAACTACTTCGGTGCGATCAAGATGATCATGGCGCTGCTGCCGCACATGCGCGAGCGGAGGTTCGGCCATATCGTCAACATCTCCTCGATCGGCGTGCAGACCAACCCGCCGCGCTTCAGCGCGTACGTCGCATCGAAGTCGGCGCTGGACGCCTGGACGCGCGTCGTCTCATCGGAGGTGATCGGCGACGGGATCTCGTTCACGACGATCCACATGCCGCTCGTCCGCACGCCGATGATCGCCCCGACGAAGCTCTACGACCACTTCCCGACGATCAGCCCCGACGAGGCCGCCGACCTGATCTGCGAGGGGCTCCGCGCGCGCCCGAAGGAGATCAACACGCGCCTGGGAACCGCGGGCGCCGTCCTGCACGCGCTCGCCCCGAAGGTCATGGACCAGATCCTGCACATGGCCTACAAGGTCTTCCCCGACTCGGCGGCGTCGAAGGGCGAGAAGGCGCCGGCCGAGGCCGAGCGCGCGAACGTCGAGCAGATCGCGATGGCCAACATCATGAAGGGCGTGCACTGGTAGACCCCGCCGGGCGGCGGCGGGGCGCTGCTACACAGGCACACACGCGGCGCGTGCTCCGGATCCCGGGGCGAGCGCCGGAACACACCACTGGCGACCGCATGAGGGACAGGCGACCGGACCTTCCGCGGGAGCGCAGGAGAGCGATGCTTCAACCGACCCAGCAGCTCGCCGCACGCGCCCTGGCGTTCGCTGTCCGCGCCCACGCCGGGCGGCGGCGAGCGAGCGACGGCGCGCCGTTCATCCAGCATCCGCTCGAGGTGGCGCGGCTGCTGCGCGACGCGGGCTGCCACGAGCGCGTGGTCGCGGCCGGCCTGCTGCGCGACCACATCCGCTTCGTCGGCGGCGAGGTCGCCCTGCTGTTCGCGGCCGACAAGATCTCCAAGGTGCGGGAGTGGCCGATGCGCGTGCGCCGCGACGAGGCGCGCCTGCTCGAGCTGCGGTGCGACAGCCGCACCCGCCGCTATCTCGAGCGTCACCACGAGATGCGCCTGGAGCACTACCGGGCGAGCCTCGCGATGCTCGACCGCGTCATTCCCGGACACCCGCTCGTCGAGCAGCTGGCCGACGCGCTGGAGTCCTGCAGCGCGCAGGACGGCTCGCGGGTGTGACGGGGGCCCGGCCTGCGCCGGGCTCCCGATCACGATCGGCCGCCGCCCCGCGCCAGGGTCAGGCCCTGATGAACGGCTGGACCGCCTCGAGGACGGCGTCCATCTCCGACGCCTTGTCGAACGCGCGCGGCGCGGGGGCCACGTTGCGCACGAGCCGGATCAGCGCCGCGTGGCGGGCCTCCACCTGCACGATGCTGCCCGCGGCCGCCAGCACCTCGGTGGACTCGATCGCCGTGCCGGCGCCGTTGTAGGCGCTGACGCCGGTGTCCTCCAGCGTGTTGGCGGTCTTCAGGTACGCCGCGCGGCTGGCGAAGGCGCCGCCGAAGTCGAACGTCGGCTTCGGCGCGGCCTTGCCGCCGAGCTTCTTGATCGTCGCCGCGAGCGCGTCGACGTGCGCCTCCTCGTTGTCGCGCAGCTCCTTGGTGAGGTCGCTCTCGTAGCTCGACAGGCCCTTCACCTGCTTGGCCGCCTGGACGTAGAACTCGTTCTCCAGGTACTCGAGCGTGAGCGCGAAGTTGAGGATGTCGACGTCGCCGCCGCCGGACTCGGCCAGCGCCGAGGAGATCAGACCCGTCGCCGACAGCGCGCCGTAGGCGGCGCCTGCGGCGAGCGTCGAACGCACGAGGAACGCCTCGCGCGTCATGCCGTGAACCTTGATGGTGGTCAGCTCAGGAGCCACCAGTCGCGATGAAGCCATGTGCGGTCTCGCTTTCGTGATCGTGGTGGTCGGTTAGGCCAGGAACGGCTGGACGGCCTTGTTGACCGCGGCCATGTCCATCGGCTTGGCGAAGGCGCCGTTGGGAATCGAGCCGGACAGGTCGCCCTCGCCCGTGAAGCCGCGCCCGACGAGCCGGTTCAGCGCCGCCGCGTGGCGGGCCTCGACGCTGTGGATCGCCAGCGCGGCGGCGAGCACCTCCATGTTCTTGATCGCACCGGCCTGCCCGAGGTACGCGGCGGCGCCGAGGTTCTCGACGGTGGCGGCGGTGTTGAGGACCTCCTCGAGGCCCTTGTCGAGGGTCTCCTCGAACTTCGTCCTGGGAGCCTGGACGGGCTTGCCGCCGAGCTTCTTGATCGTCGCCGTCAGCGCGTCGACGTGCTCCTGCTCGCTCTCGCCGAACTTCCTGGCGAGGTCGGCGACCGTCTTGTCCTTGACCAGGCCGCTGGCGATCACCTTGTCGTAGAACTCGGCCTCGAGGAACTCGAGCGTCAGCGCGTAGTTGAGGATCTCCAGGTCGGAGTCGTTGTCGTCGACGGCGGTCGCCGGCGGCGGCGAGTCGCTCGCCGCCTCGTCGTCGTCGCCACAGGCGGCGAGCAAGACGGTCGCGGCGCTGACCGCACCTGCGCCGCCGAGCATCTTGAAGAAGCGCTTGCGCGAAGACGGATCGTCTGCGAGCTCACGCAGTGCTGAGTCGGTCACGAAAACGTGCCTCCGGACTCGAAGTTGACAGTTGCAGGCCCTTAGCGCGGCCCGCGAGGTGTCAGATCACGCGCTGGCGCGCAGGCGGTCGCCGACTCACAGGCGGAAGATCGGGACGAGCCGCTGCTCGTGCTCGGCCTCGATGCGCGCGACGACCTCGATGTGCGGCTCCAGCAGCGTCCCGCGCAGCTTCGTGCCCAGGCCCTCGTCGACCTGGAAGATGCCGGCCGAGTTGGACATCTCGATCTCGACGCGCACCGCCTTGTCCTCGCCCGCTGCGATCCGCACCTCCTCGATCGCGTACGCCGACAGCGAGTGGATGTTCGTGTGGCCGGCCTCGAACGGCACGCGCGACCGCCCGCGGGCCATGTCGAGCGCGTCGGCGATGCGAACGATCGAGCCCTCGATCGTGAACGGGCTGCCCTTCGAGCGGTGCGAGATGATCGCGTGCATCGTCTCGGCGACGACGATCGAGCGCGCCGGTTCCTCGTAGACGTGCTCGAGCAGGGAGCCCAGCTTGTCGGCGGTGAGAAACAGCGAGTAGGCCTCGTGGTCTGTGCGATGGATCGACATCCCGACGCAGTGCAGCAGCGCGGCACCCGCGATCACGACCTCGGCGTCGCGCAGCTCGAGGCCGTGGTCGGCGACGATGCTCGGCGTCACGCCACGGGCGAACAGCAGCCGCGACAGGCGCAGCGCGATGTTCAACACGATCTGGATGTGCACCCAGGAGTGATCGGACATGTGCAGCCGCTCCGCGTTGACGCCGGCGGCGTGCCACCAGGCCTTGACCTGGAGATCGGCATCGGTCGCGTCGAGCAGCTTCTGCAGACGCCTGTTGCCGCGCGCGGGAGCGTGCACCCGCGCATCCTGCGGCGCCCCGCGCGCCGGCGCCGGGCGCGGGTCGCCGTTCATGCGTCGCCGGCCGGCGAGCCCTCGCTGGCCCGCGCGGCGTGCAGGAGCATCAGCTCGCGCTGGACCGAGCGAGGCGTCTCGCCGGGCTCGCGCCGGCGCCAGGCACCGTCGGCGCCGAGGTCCCACGCCCAGACGTCGGTCACGAGCGCGCGCTCGAGCGTGTCGAGCAGGTCGGCCTTGACGTTCGGATCCTCGACGGGCGCGATCAGCTCGACGCGCGTGTCGAGGTTGCGCGGCATGAGGTCGGCCGATCCGATCAGCACGCGCGTCTGCCCGTCGTAGTCGAACGCATAGATCCGCGAGTGCTCGAGAAAGCGGCCGAGCACGCTCGTGACGGTGATGTTGTCGGAGATGCCCGGCACCCCCGGCCGCAGGCAGCAGATGCCGCGCACGTTGAGCGCGACGGGCACGCCGGCCTGCGACGCGCGATACAGCGCGCGGATGCAGCGGCGGTCGACGAGCGAGTTCATCTTCAGGCGGATCCGCGCCGGCTCGCCGCGCCGATGGGCGGCGATCGTGCGGTCGATCTCCTCGATGATCCCCTCGCGCATCCCGCGCGGCGCGATCAGGACCTTGCGATACGCACTGGGGCGCCCGAGGCCGGTGAGGAAGTTGAACATGTCGGCGACGTCGTTGCCGATGTCCTCGTCGCAGGTGAACAGGCCCACGTCGGTGTACAGGCGCGCCGTCTTGGGGTGGTAGTTGCCGGTGCCGATGTGAACGTAGTGGCGCACGCCCTTGCCCTCGCGTCGCACGACGAGGATGCACTTGGCGTGCGTCTTCAGCCCGGGATAGCCGTACACGACATGCACGCCGGCCTGCTCGAGCGAGCGGGCCCAGCTGATGTTGGCGCGCTCGTCGAAGCGCGCCTTGAGCTCGACCATGCAGACGGCCTGCTTGCCGCCCTCGGTCGCGCGGATCAGCGCCTGCACGAGGCGCGAGTCGTCGGAGGTGCGGTAGACGGTCTGCTTGATCGCCAGGACGTCGGGGTCGCTGACGGCCTGCTCGACGAAGCGCTCGACGGACGTCGCGAACGAGTCGAACGGATGGTGGACGAGGATGTCGCCGCGGCGCATCTCGCTGAGCAGGTTCACCGGCTCGCCGTCGGCGCCCTGCAGCCGTGGCTGCGTGACCGGCGTCCAGGGCGGGTCGCGCAGCTCGTCGAACCCGCGCAGGCCGTAGATCTCCCACAGGTCGCCGAGGCCCAGGATGCCGTCCACGTCGTAGACCTGGCGTTCCTCGAGATCCAGCGCGTCGCGCAGCAGCTCGCGCACCCCGCGGTCGATGTTGACGTCGACCTCGAGGCGCACCGCCTCCCCCATCCGGCGCCGGCGCAGCTCGGCCTCGACGGCCTGCAGGAGGTCGTCGGCCTCGTCGGAGACCTCGAAGTCGGCGTCGCGGATGACGCGGAAGAAGCCGTGGCTGACGACCTCCATGCCCGGAAACAGCGCCTCCAGGTTCGCCGCGATCACCTCTTCGAGGCCGACGAACGCATTCGGCACGTCGCCGACCTCGACGAAGCGGTCGAGCATCTCGGTCGGCACCTTGACGCGCGCGAACGTCTGCTCGTCGGTGAGCGGATCGCGGACGAGCGCGGCGAGCGACAGGGACAGGCTCGAGATGTACGGAAAGGGCCTGCCCTGGCCGACTGCCAGCGGCGTGAGCGCCGGGAAGATCTGCTGCCGGAAGCGCTTGGCGAGCGATTTGCGCTGCGACTTGGAGAGGTCGTCGAACGCGAGGATGCGGATGCCCTGCTCGCTCAGCGCCGGGATCAGGTCGCCGACGACGACCTCCTCGAGCCGCTGCTGCTGGGCAACGACGCGGTCGCGGATGGCGTCGATCGTCTCCGCCGGCGTCAGGCCGTCGGGGCCCGGCGCCGAGAGGCCGGCGTCGATCTGGTCGTGGACGCCGGCGACGCGGATCTGGAAGAACTCGTCGTTGTTGGAGCTCCAGATCGCGGCGAGCTTGACGCGCTCGAGCAGCGGCATCGCGTGATCCTCGACGAGCTGCAGGACACGGTCGTTGAAATCCAGCCAAGACAGCTCCCGCCCGAAGTACAGCGACTTGTCGTGCAGGTCGCGATCGGCCGGCGGAGGAGGCTCCGGCACAGGCTCGACGTGGGCGATCGACTCCTGCAGCGTGATCTCGGCGTCGGGGCTCGTCATCTCCTGCCGATCAGAGTATCTGCGCGGCGGCTCGGGGTGAACGTGTCGTGAATCGCGGCGCGCCCGTCACCCTCGCAGCGCCGCCAGCTGTTCGAGCAGCACCCCCTCGCGCAGCCCTCCGCCGGCCAGCAGCAGCGGCGCGCCGAGCGCGCGCGACGCGGCCTCGAGCAGCAGGATGCCGGCCGGCAGCAGGCGGGCCCGCTCGGCGTGCAGCGCGAGCCGCGCGGCGACCTCGGCCGACGGGCGCGCCACGGCCTGCCGCAGCCCGCGCTCGAGCGCGTCGCGATCCAGCTCGGCGCCCATCAGGCGCCGCATCGAGCTCGTGCTGCCGCCGACCGCGTAGGCGACCGCCGGCTGCGGTGCGTCGATCTTCGCGAACGCCGTGGCGAGCTTCGCGCGCACGCGCTGGATCTCCGCGGGCGCCGGCGGATCGCGGCGCAGGTCGGCGTGCGTCAGCAGCGACGAGCCGAGCGCCAGGGACACCGACCAGACGACGCCGTCCGCGGTCGTACCGACGACGAGCTCGGTCGAGCCGCCGCCGACGTCGACGACGCCGAGCAGGCCGGCCGGAGGCTCGGCCAGCGTGCCGATCGCGCCCGCGAACGCCAACCGGGCCTCGTCCTCCGCAGTGAGGATCTCCAGCCGCGCGCCGCAACGGGCGTCGATCGCCGCCGCGAGCGCGCGCCGGTTCATCGCCTGGCGGACCGCCGCCGTGGCGATGACCCGCACCGAGCTGACACCCATCTCCTCGGCCAGCCGCAGCTGGCGGGCGACGATCGCCGCGACCTCGGCGATCTTCTGCGGGCCGACCTCTCCCGCGCCGGTCGCCCCGAGATGGGTGAACGCGCGCTCGGAGACGAGCGAGCGCAGGCGCGCGCCGTCGTCCTCCGCGACGAGCAGCCGCGTGGTGTTGGACCCGATGTCGATGCAGGCGCAACGAGGCAAGGCAGCCGCCGGAGGCGATCTTGTCATGATTTCGCCCGTGGAAAGCGAAGCTCCGGCCATCCTCGTGCGCGACCTGCACAAGTCCTACGGCAACGTGCAGGCCGTCCACGGGATCGACTTCGAGGTCGCCCGCGGCGAGGTCTTCGGCCTGCTCGGGCCCAACGGCGCCGGCAAGACGACGACGGTCGAGGTGCTCGAGGGCTACCGCGAGCGGACGCGGGGGATCGTCTCGGTGCTCGGACACGATCCGGGGGGCCGGCCGCGTGCGCTGCGCGAGCGCGTCGGCATCGTGTTGCAGTCCAGCGGCATCTACCGCCACGCCACGCCCCGTGAGCTGATCACGCACTGGGCCGGCTTCTACCCCGCGCCGCGCGACATCGAGGAGGTCATCGACCTCGCCGGGCTGCGCGAGTCCGAGAACGTCCTGACGCGCCGGCTCTCCGGCGGGCAGGCGCGGCGGCTGGACTTCGCGCTCGCGCTCGTCGGCGACCCCGAGCTGATCTTCCTCGACGAGCCGACCACCGGATTCGATCCCGCCGCCCGGCGCGCGGCGTGGGAGACGATCCGGGCGCTGGCCGACCTCGGCAAGACGGTGCTGCTGACGACGCACTATCTCGACGAGGCGCAGGCGCTCTGCGATCGGGTGGCGATCATCAAGGACGGGCGGATCCTCGCGGTCGGCGCGCCGGCGCAGCTCGGCGTCGGCGCCTCGTCGCGCTACCGCGTGAGCTGGCGCGACGAGGACGGCGAGCTCGTCAGCCGCGAGACCGACGATCCCACCGCGCTGCTGCACCAGCTCACGAGCGCCGCGCTCGCACGCGGCACGGGGCTGGAGGATCTCAGCGTCAGCCGCCCGTCGCTCGAGGACGTCTACCTCGAGCTGACGGCCGAGGTCGGCGAGGAGACCGCGCTGTGAGCGCGCGCCGTCGGTCGCCGATGGTCGGCGTCGAGCCGAACGGACGGTCCGCGCGATGAGCGCCGCGCTCGCGCTGACCTGGCGCCAGTATCGCCTGGAGCGCAAGATGTTCTGGCGCAACCCGAGCGCCGCGTTCTTCAACTTCGTGCTGCCGCTGCTGTTCCTCGCGCTGTTCGGCGCGATCTACTCCGGCAGCCAGGCCGACCTCGACGTGATCGTCCCCGGCATCGCCGGGATGAGCATCATGACCACGACCTTCAACGCGCTGTCGATGAACCTCGTGTTCCTGCGCGAGCAGGGCGTCCTCAAGCGCCTGCGCGGCACGCCGCTGCCGAGCGGCACGTACCTGGCGAGCCTCGCGGCGCACGCGGTCACGAACACCGCGATCCAGTTGTCGATCGTCATCGGCGCCGGCGCGCTGCTGTTCGGCGTCGGCCTGCCCGAGGACTGGATCATGCTGGGGGTCTTCGTCGCAGCGGGCGTCGCGTGCCTCGCGTCGCTGGGCGTCGCCCTGTCGCACGCGATCCCGAACTTCGACTCCGCGCCCGCCTACGTCAACGCGATCTTCCTGCCGGTGATCGTGCTCAGCGGCGTCTTCTACGACGCGGACGCGGCGCCGACGTTCCTGCGCGACATCGCCCAGGCATTGCCGCTGACGCATCTCATCGACGGCCTGTCGGCGGCGATGGTCAGCGGCGCTGCCTTCGCCGACCACCTCGACGACCTCGCGGTGCTGCTGATCTGGTGCGCGGTCGGCGCGGTGCTCGCCGTGCGCGGCTTCAGCTGGGAGGCGCGCAGGGGCTGAGCTCGGGGGCATGGTCGCCTTCGTGGCGCATCGACGCTCCGCTTTCCGGCGCAAGTAGCCGTTCAGCCGCATGATCGCTCGCGCCTGCCGCGAAGAACTCGGGGATCATGCGCCGCAGAGCGACGATCCTCGCCCTTCTCCTCGGCCTGCTGCCGGCGACCGCAGGCGCCGCTGCGGCCGGCGCCTACACGCGCGCGGACGTCGCCGCGCTCCAGGTCGCACTGCGTTCCGCCGGGCTGTACCCCGGCACCGTCGACGGGATCGCCGGCCCCGGCACGGCGGCCGCGGTCCGTGCGGCCCAGCGCGACGCCGGCCTGCTCGTCGACGGCGTCGCCGGCCCGGCAACGCGGCGCGCGCTGGGCCGCCTCGGGCGTCCCCGCTACGGCAGCCGCGTGATCGCACCGGGCGCGGTCGGCTGGGACGTCGCCGCGCTGCAGTTCAGCCTCGCCGCCCACGGCTTCCCGGCCGGACCGGTCGACGGCGGCTTCGGCCCCCGCTCGACGGCCGCCCTGCGGCGCTTCCAGAGCTGGGCCGGGATCACCGCCGACGGCTTCGCCGGGCCCGCGACGCTGCGTGCCCTCAACACGCCGGCGCCGCGCTCACCGGTGCGGCTGCGCCCGCCGGTGCGGGCGGCGCTGGGCGATCGCTTCGGTCCGCGCTGGAACGTGTTCCACGCCGGCCTCGACTTTCCCGCGGCCGCCGGCACGCCGGTCCGCGCAGCGGGCTTCGGGACGGTCGTCGCGGCCGGCTACGACGCCTCCGGCTGGGGCAACATGGTCGTCATCGGGCACCGCTTCGGCCTGCGCACGCTCTACGCGCACCTGGCGAGCATCGCCGTCTCCGCCGGGCAGTTCGTCGACGTCGGCCAGCGCATCGGGACGGTCGGGTCGACCGGCCGCTCGAGCGGGCCGCACCTGCACTTCGAGCTGCGCCTGCGCGGCGCGAACGTCGACCCGCTGAGCGCGCTGTGATCGAGCCGCCGCCTCAGGGCGCGACCACGAACGCCGGCGGCGGCCGCCCGCTGACGTCGACCGGCACGGCGGCCAGCGGGCCGGCCTCCCACTCGCCGCGCAGCAGGCTGAAGACGACCACGTCGAGCGCCCGCCCGTCGTGGCGGTGATAGCTGCGCAGCACGCCCTCGCGACGAAAGCCGACGCGCTCGAGCGCGCGCTGTGAGCGCGCATGCTCGACGTTTGCGTACGCGCCGACGCGATCCAGGCCGAGCAGCGCGAACGCGAGGTGGCACATGAGCGCCTTCGCCTCCCGGTTGGCTCCCGTTCCCCACCAGGCGCGCCCCAGCCAGGATCCGATCGTCGCGCGCCGGTCGCGCCGCGCCAGCTCGCTCAGCCCGCTGATCCCGATCGGGCCGGCGTCCCGGTGCTCGATCACGAGATCGAGCTGCCTGCCTTCCTCGCGCTGCGCAGGCAACCCGGCGAGGTAGCCGCGCGCCTCGGCCTGCGACGAGTACGGGCCCCACGAGAACCAGCGCGTCACGTCGGGGTCCGCTGCCTCGCGATACAGGGCGGCGGCGTCCGCCTCGCGCGGGATCCGCACGCGCAAGGCGGGGCCGGTCAGGGCGAGATCTTCCACCGGGGGTAACACTACGGGCATGCTCGCGCTGCTCTACGACATCCACGGCAACGTCCGCGCGCTCGAAGCGGTGCTCGCCGACGCCGACCGGCAGGGCGCGACGGAGTACCTCGTCGGCGGCGACGTCGCGCTGTTCGGGCCGTGGCCGGCGCATACCGTCGCCCGCCTCGACGAGCTCCGGCCCGCCACCTGGATCCGCGGCAACGGCGAGCGCTGGACGGCGGACCCCGACGCCGCGCCCGAGTTCCTGCGCGGGGCCACGGCCGCCGCCCGCGAGGCGCTCGGCGACGCGGTCGTCGCCGCCCACGCCGCGCTGCCCGAGAGCGCCGCGCTCGGCGACGGCTCGCGCGCCTGGCACGGCTCGCCGGTCAGCGACGTGCGCTCGTTCACGCCGCAGCCGGGCGAGGACGAGGGCGAGCTGCTCGCCGGCGTGCAGGAGCGGCGGCTCGTCTTCGGGCACACGCACCTGCCGTTCGCTCGCAGCTCGCCGGTCGGCGGCATCGAGCTCGTCAACCCCGGCAGCGTCGGCATGCCGCTCGACGGCGACCACCGCGCGGCCTACGCCCTGCTGCACGACGACGGCAGCGTCGAGCACCGCCGCGTGGCCTACGACCACGGCGCCGTCGCGGTCGCGCTGCGCGACCGCTACGGCGATGCCGACTGGCACGACCGCATCGCCCACCGCTTCACCGAGGCGCGGATGGAACCGGCGTGAGCGGCGCCGACGACGCCGAGCTCGAGCGCGCCGTCGCGCTCGCCCGCGAGCTGCTGCACGGCTCGGGTGCCCTGCGCGTCAGCGTGGCGCTCGACGCGACGCCGCCCGCGATCGTCGAATGCGAGCGGCTGCGGGCGATCGTCGTGCACGCCGGCGACGGCAGCACGCGCGAGCTGGCGCACGACGCCGCCGGCGACGTCGCGCTGCCCGACCTGCCGTTCATGCGTCAGCTGCCGGCCTTCGAGGTCGATCCCGCCGAGGGGCGGGTCGCGGGCGTGCTGGGCGGCCTGGAGATGCTCGGGCTCGCGGTGCGCGAGATCGCGGCGCTGCTACCGGGCGAGAGCGTCGTCGCGGCCGACTACGAGACGAGCGATCCGGCCGTCCCGCTCGGCGTCGCCGGACGTGCGGGCGAGCCACTCGTCGTCCTGATCGGCGAGCACGAGTTCGAGCTCGAGGTCGATCAGCCGAGCGCCTGAAGGGCGCCTGCCCGGTCGGCGGCGACGGTCAGCAGCGTCATCAGCCCCGTCGTCTCGAACGTTCGGCGCACCGAGCCCTCGTCACGGCAGGCGACCGCCAGCGCGCCGCCGCCCGCCGCCAGCGACTGGTGAGCGCGGATGACCGTGGCCAGGCCGGTCGAGTCGATGAACTCGAGCTCGGTGAGGTCCAGGCAGACCCGCGCGGCGTCGCCCAGCGGCACGAGCGCCGCCTCGAGCTCGCCGGCGGCGCGCAGATCCAGCTCGCCGCGCAGCGCGATGACGTGGAGGCCGTCGCGCTCGAAGCGCTCGAGCGTCAGCTGCGGGATGTTCAGCCGTGAGCCCATCGGGCCAGATCATCGCGCACGCGGCTATGCCATGGGAAGCTCGGCGGGCGATGCGCCGACGACCGCCCGCGAGTCCTCGCTGCGCACCAGCAGCAGCGTGGCGACGATGCCGATGACGGCAAAGCCCGCGCCGGTCATGAACGCCAGCTGAAAGCCCTCCGTCAGGGCGGCCGGCACGGCGGCGGGAGCGCCCTGCGCGGTCGCGATCAGGTCGGTGGTCTTGGAGCTGGCGATCGTGCCGAGCACGGCGAGGCCGAGCGCCCCGCCGATCTGCTGTGAGGTGTTGATCAGCCCCGAGGCGAGGCCCGACTCGTCCTTGGAGACCCCGCTGACGGCCGCGATCGTCACGGGCACGAACGCCAGGCCGAGGCCGATCGCGGCGACGACCATCGGCCCGAGCAGGTCCGAGACGTATGAGCCGTTGACCGGCACCTGCCCGAACCACAGCAGCGCGAGCGTGACGAGCACGAGGCCCGCGATGAGGACCTTCTTGAAGCCGAGCTTCGTGACCAGCACCGAGGCCATGCCGGCGGACGCGATGATCGCCAGCGCCAGCGGCAGGTAGGAGAGGCCGGCCTTCAGGGCGCTGTAGCCGAGCACCTCCTGCATGTAGCGCGACAGGAAGAAGAACATCGCAAAGAGCGCGGCCCCGACGAGCAGGCCGACGATGTTCGCGCCCGTCAGCGTGCGCAGGCGGAAGATCGCGAACGGCATCAGCGGATCGCGCGAGCGCAGCTCGATGAACACGAAGGTCGCGATCAGGGCGGCTGAGATCGCCAGCAGCGTGAGCGTCTGCGTCGAGCCCCACCCCTCGTTGATCGTGTCGACCAGGGCGAACACGAGCAGCGACAGCCCGGCGGTCACCGTGATCGCGCCGAGCGCGTCGAAATGGCGCAGGTCGCTGTCGCGCCGGCTCTCGACGAGCAGGCGCGGCGCGAGGATCGCCGCGACGATGCCGATCGGCACGTTGACCCAGAGCACCCACTCCCAGCCGGCGTACTCGGTCAGGATGCCGCCGAGCAGCACGCCCGCGGCACCGCCGGAACCGGAGACCGCGCCCCAGACGCCGAGCGCCTTGTTGCGCTCTGCGCCCTCGGCGAACGTGTTCGTGACCATCGACAGCGCGGCCGGGGCGATCAGGGCGGCGCCGAGGCCCTGCAGCGCGCGGGCCGCGATCAGCTGCGTCTCGGTCGTCGAGAGCCCGCCGAGCAGCGAGGCCACGGAGAAGAGGACCAAGCCGATCATGAACAGCCGGCGGCGCCCGAGCAGATCCGCCATCCGGCCGCCGAGCAGCAGGAAGCCGCCGAACGTCAGCGCATACGCGTTCGGGATCCAGGTCAGGTCCTCCTCGGAGAACTGCAGGTCGCGGCCGATCGACGGGATCGCGACGTTGACGATCGCCGCGTCGAGGATGATCACGAACTGCGTGCTGGCCAGCAGCGCCAGCGCGAACCACTTGCGTCGCTCTGCCGCTTGCGCGTCGGTCATCGGTGGTGCTCCAAGTGTGTTCTCGTTAACATGAATCCAGCTTCCGCTTTTGCCGCGGGCAGGCTACGGAAGGAACGTTCCGCTTGTCAACCACCGCTCCCCGTCCACAGCGCGCCGACGCTCGCCGCAACCGCGAGAAGGTCCTCGCCGCGGCCGCCGCCGCGTTCGCCGAGAACGGGCTGGAGGCGCAGGTCGAGGACATCGCGCGCCGCGCGGGCGTCGGAGTCGGCACCGTCTACCGCCACTTCCCGACGAAGGAGACGCTCGTCGAGGCGCTCGCCGCCGAGCACTTCGAGCGACTGGCCGACATCGTCGAGCGGTCCGTCGCGCAAGCCGGTGATCCGTGGGAGACGTTTGCCGCGGCGATCTGGCGCGCGGCGAGCGCGGTCGCGGCCGACGTCGCGTGGTGCGAGATCATCGGCGGACCCCCGGGCGACGCGCACGCGGCGTCGCACGGGCAGGCGCGCCTCGCGACGGCGACGACGACGCTGATCGCGCGCGCGCAGGCGGCCGGGGTCATGCGGGCGGACGCGACCGTGGACGACGTCAGGACGATCATGTGCGGCTTCGGCCACGTCGCCGCGGCGCAGCGCGCGGGCGGCGCGATGCGGTGGCAGCGCTACCTCGAGATCGCGCTCGACGGGCTGCGCGCGAGGTGACCGCGGCTCGTCGCACGGACATGCGCTGGTCGCAGCGGCTGCTCGCCGCCTTCTTCGCCGCGGCAGGGACGCTGCATTTCCTGCGGCCGAGGATGTACGAGGTGATCGTGCCGGAGTACCTGCCGGCCCACCACGAGATCGTCCTCGCCAGCGGCGCCGCCGAGCTCGCGGGCGCCGCGATGGTCGTCTTCCCGCGCACTCGGCGGATCGGCGGCCTGTGGCTGGTCGCGACGCTCGTCGCCGTGTTTCCCGCGAACGTCGACATGGCGCTGCACGCCGACCGCCACGAGATCGCCCCGGCCCTGCTCTGGGCGCGCCTGCCGCTGCAGGGCCTGCTGATCTGGTGGGCGCTGCGCGCCACGCGCCCGCGCGACGCCTGCTGAGGGTGTCTGCCGTGCTGGAGGGGGCGAGAGTCGACGGCCGGCGGTGCGTGCATTGGCGACTTTGTGAGCCTCAGCCTCACAAAGTCGCCACTCCCGCCGTCCGCGCCCGCGCAGTCGGGCGGCGGTGTGGACGGGCTGCGATGGCTGCGCCGCCGCGGCCGCGACGTTCAGCCAGCCGGCAGAGAAACTTAAAGGCAGCGTGAGCCGCCACTTACCGCGTCTTGAGGTGTCGGGTCCACAATGCTCCGCAGGTTCCCTCAGTCGATCTGGAGACCCCTCCCCCATTCAGGTCGACACGCGAACGCCCCGGTGACGGGACGCAGAGCAGGGGAGCCGCGTGTTGCGCTCCCGATACCTGACGCAACCGCAGACCGCGAGGGTAGGGGCGGTGGACCGATGCCACCGCCCCTCACCCCGCGCGCGCACCGCCCCTCCCCGGCGGTGCGCGGGCGAAGGCGGAGTCGGCTTCCGGCGGTCACTGACATGACGCGGAGCGCGCCGGCTCCGTCGTTCGGTCGTTCCAACGCGGCCGGCGCGCGCCGTTCCCACTGCCGCCGGCGCGCGCGGGCTGCGTCGATCGGCGATCCGGAGTCGGCCGGCGCGGCAGGCGCGGTCGTCTGCGCCGTCGGCAGATCGCTTGGCAGACGCAGAACGGCCGCGCCCGGGGAGGAAGGGCGCGGCCGCCTGCTCTGCGGCTCGGGGCTGGGGGAAGGCCGAGCCGCGGTCTACGCGCTGAGGGCCTCCGCGCGCGCAGGTTCGAGGGCGACTTCGAGCGCCTCGTCGATCGTCATGACGGGATGGAACGTCATCGCCTCGCGGACGTCCGCGGGCACGTCGTCGAGATCGGCGCGGTTGCGCTCGGGCAGGATCACGTCGGTGAGCCCGGCGGCGTGGGCCGCCAGCACCTTCTGCTTGACACCGCCGATCGGCAACACGCGGCCCTGGAGCGTCACCTCGCCGGTCATGCCGACCGTGTGGCGCACGGGCCGGCCGCTGAGCAGCGAGGTCAGGGCGGTCGTCATCGCGACTCCGGCGCTCGGGCCGTCCTTCGGGATCGCACCCGCCGGGACGTGGACGTGGAACTCGCGATCCTCGAAGGCGTCCTCGTCGATCGCGAGACCGCCCGCGTGCGCGCGCACGTAGGTGAGCGCGATCCGCGCGGACTCCTTCATCACGTCACCTAGCTGACCGGTCAGCGTCAGGCCGTTCTTGCCCTTCATCGCGTTGGCCTCGATGAACAGCACGTCGCCGCCGACGCCGGTCACCGCGAGGCCCGTCGCCACGCCCGGCACCGCCGTGCGCGCCGCGGCCTCCTGGAAGACCTTCTGCCGGCCGAGCGCCTCGCGCACCGCGTCGACGTCGACCGTCACGGGCGCCACGTCCGGCTCTGACGCGATCTTCGTCGCGGTCTTGCGCAGCAGCGTCCCGAGCTCGCGCTCGAGCTGGCGCACGCCCGCCTCGCGGGTGTACTCGCTGACGACGAGCCTGAGCGTGGCGTCGTCGACGACGACCTCGTCCTCGCGCAGCCCGTTGCGCTCGCGCTGGCGCGGCCACAGGTAGTCGCGGGCGATCGCCGTCTTCTCGGCCACGGTGTAGCCGTCGAAGCGGATGACCTCCATGCGGTCCAGCAGCGGGCCGGGAATCGTCTCGGCGACGTTCGCGGTCGCGATGAACATGACCTGCGAGAGGTCGATCTCGATGTCGAGGTAGTGATCGCGGAACGAGTGGTTCTGCGCCGGGTCGAGGACCTCGAGCAGCGCCGCCGACGGATCGCCGCGCCAGTCGGCGCCGACCTTGTCGACCTCGTCGAGCATGATCACCGGGTTCATCGTCTCCGCGTCGCGCAGGGCGCGGACGAGCCGCCCCGGCAGGGCGCCGATGTACGTGCGCCGGTGGCCGCGGATCTCCGCCTCGTCGCGGACGCCGCCCAGCGACATGCGCACGAACTCGCGTCCGGTCGCGCGGGCGATCGACTCGCCGATCGAGGTCTTGCCGGTACCGGGCGGGCCGATCAGCGTGAGGATCGCGCCCGCATCGGACTTTCGCCCTCGCTTGCCGGCAGCCTCGGAGCTGCCGGCGACGTCACCCGCGCCGCGCTCCACGCGCAGCTTGCGCACGGCGATGTACTCCGTGATGCGGTCCTTGACGTCCTCCAGCCCCGCGTGGTCGGCGTCGAGCACCTCACGCGCGCGGACCGGATCGAGCACCTCGTCGGAGCTCTTGCTCCACGGCACCGCGATCAGCCAGTCCAGGTACGTGCGGATCATCGACGACTCGCCGCTCTGCTCGCCCGTGCGCTCGAAGCGGTCGAGCTCGCGCTCGGCCTGCTCGCGCACCGCGTCGGGCATGCCGGCCTCGGCGATCTTGGCGCGGTACTCGTCGGCGATCGATCCCTCGTCGCCGCCGAGCTCCTTGCGGATCGACTTCATCTGCTCGCGCAGGAAGTACTCGCGCTGCGCCTTCTGCGCGCCCGACTCGACGTCGTCGCGGATGCGGCGGCGGACCTGCAGCTCGGTGAGGCGCTCGCGCTGGAACTCCAGGGCGAGCTCGAGGCGCTCGGTGACGTCGAGCGTCTCCAGGATGCGGACCTTCTGCTCGAAGTTCAGATCCGGGCTGTAGCCGGCCGTGTCGGCCAGCGGGCCCGGGTCGGAGATGCCGCGCAGGAAGGCGGCGATCCGCTCGTCGGCCCCGCGCTCCTCGAGGATCTCCTCGACGACCGCGCGGTACTCGCGCTCGAGCTCGCGCGTGCGCTTGTCGACCGGCTTGTCGTCGGGGTGCTCGGTGACCTCGACGCGCAAACGGCCCTGCGCGTCGCTCTCGGCCGAGCCGGCGATGACGCCACGCGAAATGCTCTCCAGCGACGCTCCGCGGGCTCCGCCCGGCAGGCGGATGCCGCCGGCGACGTTGGCGATCGTGCCCACCTTCGCGTACTCGCCGTCCTTGCGCGGCACGAGCAGCACGCGGTCCTCGCCGGTCGCGTCGACCGGGAGGTTGATGTCCATCGTGGGGAAGATGACTGTGTCGTCCAGCGGGATGAGGAGCAGCTTCTGCATGTCTGCGTGGTCTCCTAAGTTCGTTGCGTGCACAACTATACCCGACCCGCTTACACAAGATGAGTTGAGTCGGTGAGGCTCAGATCTTGTGATCCAGCCTAGCGCGGTCCGCCGCCGGCCCGCGTGGCCTTTGGCGACGTGCAGGCGGGCCGGCCCGGACGAGCACCACGCGCGGGCGTCGCGCGCCGTCGCGCTCGCGTGCCGGGATCTGGCGGGCGACGAGGCGCGCTCGATCGACCGGCGCGTCGAGACGATCGACCTGCTCGTCCCGGAGCCGGTGCGCCGGCAGATGAGCGCGTCCGACCGCCTGCCACGGCTGCTCGTCTGTGCCGCCGGCGCGAAGCGGGGCGTCGCGCAGGCAGACGACGCCTCTCCCCCAGCGGACGGCGCAGCGGCGATCGTCGGGCGCCTGGCCGGCGCCGGACCGCGCGGCCGTTTCGCCGCGCGTCGGCCGGGAACCCGTGCAAGGTGACGACCAGAGCCCGAGCAGCTCTCCCGACCCCGCCTGACGAGCGAGGCGGCGACGACGCGCTGCACATCGCCATGCTGGCACCGCCCTGGATCCCCGTGCCGCCGCCCGCCTACGGCGGGATCGAGCAGGTCGTCGAGCTGCTGGCGCGCGAGCTCGCTGACCGCGGGCACCGCGTGACGCTCTTCGCGCCGCCCGGGTCGCGCTCCCCCGCCGCCGTCGAGGAGGTCCTCGAGCGCAGCCACCCGCAGGAGATCGAGATGGCCCTCTTCGAGGCCGACAATGCCGCTCGCTGCTTTGACCGCATCGACGCGGCCGCCGCTACCGGCGAGCCGTTTCACATCGTGCACGACCACTCCGGGTTCGTCGCGCTCGCGTTCGCCAACCGCCTGCGGACGCCGCTCGTGCACACCCTCCACGGCCCGTTCACCGACGACACGCGCGCGTTCTACGCGCAGCACGGCGGCAAGGGCAACGCGATCGCGCTGAGCGAGCACCAGCGACGCCAGGCGCCGGAGGCGGTGCGCGTCGCTGCGACGATCCCCAACCCGATCGTCGTCGACGCGTTCCCGTTTCGTGCCGATCACGACGGCTACCTGCTGTGGATCGGGCGAGTCAACGACGACAAGGGACCGCAGCGGGCGATCGCGGCGGCGCGCGCGGCGGCGATGCCGCTCCTGCTGGCGGGCCCCGTGCAGCCGGGCCAGGAGGAGTTCTTCGCCGCGCAGGTGCGCCCGCACGTCGACGGCGACCGCGTCCGCTACGTGGGTGAGCTGGGCGACGAGAAGAAGCAGCTGTATGCGGGGGCGGCGGCGTTGCTGATGCCGATCCGCTGGCCGGAGCCCTTCGGCCTCGTCATGACCGAGGCGATGGCCTGCGGCACCCCGGTGATCGCGTTTCCCGAGGGGTCCTCGCCGGAGCTCGTCGTCGACGGCGAGACCGGCTACATCGTCGACGACGAGGCGCAGATGGCTGCCGCTGTGGCGCGCTTGGGCGAGATCGATCCTGCGTGCTGCCGCGCGAGCGCATCGCGCCGCTTCGACGTCAAGCAGGTGGGCGCGGCGCACGAGCGGGTGTACCGCTCGGTCGTCGCCGCCCGCTGACCGGCGCTGACACGCCTCACGAGTCGAGGAAGAGATCGACCTGCAGGTCGGCGTCGGGCACGTAGGCGTAGCCGCCGAGGTCCGTGACGCCGGCGTCGGCGAGCACCTCGTCGTCGATGAAGAAGTTGCCGGTCGTCGTGCGGGCGGGCCGCGTGAGGATGTGATGCGCTGCATCGGCGACGATCTCCGGCCGGCGCGAGCGGGCCATCGCCGCGTCGCCGCCGAGCAGGTTCTGGACCGCGGCGGTGGCGACGATCGTGCGCGGCCAGAGCGAGTTGAAGGCGATGCCGGCCTGCGCATGCTCGGTGCTCATGCCGAGCGTGCACATGCTCATGCCGAACTTCGCCAGCGTGTAGGCGAGATGCCGGCCGTACCACTTCGGGTCGAGGCTCAGTGGTGGGCTCAGCGTCAGGACGTGCGGGTTCTCGGCGTCGCGCAGATACGGCACGCAGGTCCGCGACAGCAGGAACGTGCCGCGCGTGTTGACGTCCTGCATGAGGTCATAGCGCTTCATCGCGATCGTCGCGCTCGGGCTGACGTCGATCGCGCTGGCGTTGTTGACCACGATGTCGATGTCACCGAACCGGGCGACGGTCTGCGCAACCGCGGCGACGACGGTGTCGTCGTCGCGCACGTCGCCGACGATCGGCAGCGCCTGCCCGCCCGCCGCCTCGATCTGCTCGGCGGCGCTGAAGATCGTGCCCTCCAGGCGCGGATGCGGCTGCGCCGTCTTGGCCAGCAGCGCGACGTTGGCGCCGTCCCGCGCGGCACGCAGCGCGATCGCCAGCCCGCTCCCGCGGCTGCCGCCGGACATGACGATCGTGCGGCCGCGC
>JBKHXR010000010.1:0-8930 GCA_046565905.1 Thermoleophilia bacterium
TGGAATCGCGGCGCGGATCCTGGCGAAGGCTGCACGGTGGCGGGGTGCCCCTCCAGGTCTCGGACACAGCGGCGGCTTCAACCCTGGCACCGGAGACGGTCCCGCTCCCGGACCGTCCCGTTCGTGCCAACTCACGAGAACTCAAACTGAAACCCCACCGAGAAGCCATCACCGCCCAACCTACAGTCCGAGTACCAGCCACCCATCGCGCCACGCGACTACCGGGTTTGATGCAGTCAAGTCCCAGGACGTGGTGTAGGAGTTCGTCGCTCATCTCGCCGGTGAAGACGTAGGTGCTCACGCTGCGGCGAGCTCGGCGACCTCCTGTTCAGATCTGGAAGAGAGAGTGGAGTTCCCCCGGTTTCGTGGACACCTGACGGCTGGGCCATCTGGCCTGGCGTGGAGGATGTCTGTCGATGCCCAAGACCCCGCCGTATTCGCAGGAGTTCAAGCGTGAGGCCGTGCAGTTGCTCAGGACCGGCGGCCGCTCGATCCCGCAGCTCGCCGACGAGCTCGGCTGCTCGCCGCAGTCGCTGCGCAACTGGAGTCGTCAGATCGACGTCGACGAGGGCGAGGCCGAGGGGCTGAGCAGCGACGAGCGCGATGAGCTGCGTCGGCTGCGCCGCGAGGTCAAGGTGCTCGCTGAGGAGCGCGAGATCTTGAAAAAAGCCGCGGCCTTCTTCGCCTCGGAGAGCAAGACCCGGTGAAGGTCTTCGGGTTTTGTGCTCGCGAGGAAAGGCCGAACACTCCATCGCGATGATATGCCGGGTGCTCGAGGTCTCGCGCTCGGGCTATCACGCCTGGGCGAAGCGGCCGCCATCGGCCAGGGCAGTGCAGGACGCCCGGCTGACCGAACGGATCCGGGAGCTTTACGCGCTGCGCCGCCGCGTCTACGGGTCGCCGCGGATCTGGGCTGATCTCGTCGTCGATGACGGCGAGCGGATCGGTCGCAAGCGCGTCGAGCGGCTGATGCGCCAGGCCGGTCTGTCGGGCCTGATCACCCGCAAGGCGACGACGATCCGGGTGCCTGGCGTCCGCGTCGCCGACGACCTCCTCGACCGCCAGTTCGCGGCCAGCGCGCCGAACCGCTGCTGGGTCGCCGACATCACCTACCTCAGAACCTGGGAGGGCTGGCTGTACCTCGTCGCGGTACAGGACCTCTACAGCCGCCGGATCGTCGGCTGGAGCATCGCCGATCACATGCGCACCGAGCTCGTCACAGACGCCCTGCAGATGGCGCTCGCGCACCGCCGCCCAGACTCTGGGCTGATCTGGCACTCAGACCAGGGCACCAGTTCGTGTCGCTGGCCTTCGGCCAGCAAGCCCGTGGCGCCGGCATCGCCCAATCGATGGGCTCCCGCGGCGACTGCTTCGATAACGCCGTCGCCGAGAGCTTCTTCGCGACCCTCAAGAAGGAGCTCATCCACCGCCGCTCGTGGCCGACGAAGGCCGAACTGCGCACCGAGGTCTTCGAGTACATCGAGGTCTTCTACAACCGCCAGCGCCGCCACAGCACCCTCGGGCAACGATCGCCCGTCGACTACGAGACCAGCACTCTGAGCCCGAGCAGACCGATCGACGCCGCTTCGCGGCTCCCTTCCCATGACCAGATCAACATCATGTCTGCAACAACGATGCAGGTCGCCTAATCAACCCCTGTCCACCGAAACGGGGGACCTCCAGTCCTGGGCTCGATCCTCCGTGGGCGCTATCGCGTCACCATGAAGCTGCCCAACGGCAAACGCGTCAAGAGCCGACACACGGTCCTCATCGTCTGTTCAGCCGCACGCGAGGCCGATCCCGAGACCTTCGGCTGCTCCACGCCGCCGGCGCGCTAGGCATCGCACGCCCAATGCTGGTCAGGAGCCGACGGCCTGACGATGCCCGCGTTTGGACAGGGTGTCCTTCTGGGGAGCGGTGTCGGGCTCCGTCGCCTTGGTGGTTTGGCTCAGCACCAGGCGTTCGTGACCACCGTGCAGCATCGTGTCCGCTCGTCGGCGGCACTGCTGCTCTGAGCCACGACCGGTAGCCGGGCGGGCCCGCGACAGTTCCTCGTGCGGGGTCCCGGCGGCTTGTGCTCTTCGCGCCAACCGGTACCGAGCGCGAGAACGGCGCCGGGCTGCTCATCCTTGTTCCAAGCACCGGTGCGACAAGGCGCCAGCTTCGGCGGCGCCCGCACCCGATCTCGTCCGGAAGTAGCAGCGTCTGGCGTCTGCCCTCAGATGACTCGATCCGCGGCGTCGCTTCTCCTCGTCCTCCGCCGGCGCGGCCCAGCGCAGCGGTGCGTTCATGGGGCCTCTACTCCGAGGGCTCACGTCCGAGACGGCCGTAAGCGCCCTCCGGGGTGAACCCGTACCGCTCATCTCGCGAGCTACTGAACCAACCCGCCGGCAGCGACACCGCCTCCTCGCCGTTGACCTCGTACACCGAGGCCCACTGGTAGAGGCACTGCGGTTCTTCGCCTCGTTCGATGGCTGCCTCGACCTCGCGTAGGGCGGCCAGCGTGTCCGCAATCGCGGCATCCATAGAGCGGCGGGGACTGCGGTAGCGGGCGACGATCTTCTCCCGCCAGTCGGCCGAGTACGGCCGCTCGTGCACCATCACCACCGCGGTGACGTGCGGGTGCCGGTTCTCCCAGCCCGTTATTTTCTTGCCGCGTGCACAGCGGTGACAATACCGGCGGCTCAGCCGTCGCAGCGTGGTTTGCAGCTGCTCGTCACCACTCGCTCGCCTTCAAAAGGAGTGGCCACTGGCGGCCAGATGGGTGAGAATCGGCGTTCTCGGACGTTCCCACACCCGCGGCGGCACCGGGCGCGCTGCGACTACCTGTCCGGGTCGCGGCGCCGCAGCGTGCCCGCGTGTGCCCGTGCGGTGGGGTCGCGTCGCGCCTTGACGAGGCTGGCGACCGTCGTGATCGCGAGCACGACGACGATGACGACGAGCGACAGCCCCGTCGAGATCTCCGGGAACGCGGCGTCGAGCGTGTGCAGGTAGTGCAGCACGAGCTTGATCCCGATGAAGCCGAGGATCAGCGACAGGCCCGTGGAGAGGTACACGAGCCGGTCGAGCAGCCCCGACACGAGGAAGTACAGGGCGCGCAGGCCGAGCAGCGCAAAGGCGTTGGCCGCGAAGACGATGAACGGCACCTCGGTGACGCCGAAGACCGCCGGGATCGAATCGAGCGCGAAGAGGATGTCCGTGCTGCCGATCGCGATCAGGACGAGAAACAGCGGCGTGAGCATCCGGCGCCCGTCGATCCGGGTCACGAGATCGGCGCCGTGGTAGCGGTCGGTGAACGGCAGATGGCGGCGGGCCAGGACGACCGCCCGGTTGTCGTCGATCGACGGATCCTCGTTGCGGTGGCGAAAGAGCTGGATCGCCGTGAAGATCAACAGCAGCCCGAACAGCAGGAACATGAACGCAAACAGCGACAGCAGCGCCGCACCGATCGCGATGAAGATCGCGCGCAGGATCAGGGCCGCAAGGATCCCGAACGTCAGGACGCGCTGCTGATGCTCGGCCGGGACGGCGAACGCGCTCATGATGATCACGAACACGAACAGGTTGTCGACGGACAGGCTCTTCTCGACGATGTAGCCGGCGAAGTACTCCGCACCGAAGCGCCAGCCGGCGACAAGGCCGAAGACGACGCCGAACAGCAGCGCGATGCCGATGTAGAAGATCGACCACGCGGTCGCCTCGCGAAATCCGACCGCGTGCGGGCGGCGGCCGGACGCCAGCAGGTCGATCGCGAACAGCGCCAGCACCAGCCCGATCGTCGCGGCCCACGCCGCGAGGCTGACGTCAAGCATCGGCGCGGCCGGGCCCGGGCGGTGCGAGGATCGCGGCAGCCGGCCCGCGCCGCGGCCATGTCACGAGGGCATCGGATCGCGATGACACACTCGGCCCCCTACCCCGCGTCGGCGCGGGATGCGCAGAGTTGTCGCCTGCGGTGTCGGGCCAGCGCAGCCGGCGGACGTCGCCGCGGACACCGCGGCGGGCCGATCTCCCTGCTCGCGGTCGCGCTCGCGGGCAGCGCCGTCTCGGCTCTGATGACGGACGGCTGAGCGCCGCGTGCGCCGCCAACCGGCCGGCCGGAGTCGCCCTTGTCCGTACTCTGGCAGCCATGCGTACACGCGCTCGGCATACATTTGCCGGCGTGCTGATGGGATGTGCGGAAGTCGTTCCCGGGATCTCCGGGGGCACGATCGCGCTGGTGGTCGGCGTCTACGACCGGCTCCTGCTGACCATCCGCGCGTCGTTCTCCGCCGCCCTCGCGGCGATCCGCCTCGACCTGCCGGCGGCTCGCGGGCACCTCAGCGAGGTGCACTGGGGGTTGATCGTCCCGCTGATGGCGGGCATGGCCGTCGCGCTGCTCGCGGGCGCGGCGGTCATCCCTCCCCTGCTCGACCGCTATCCGCACGAGTCGTCGGCGCTGTTCTTCGGTCTGATCCTCGCGTCGCTGGTCGTCCCCTGGCGCATGTGGAAGCGCCGCCGCGTCGCGCATGTCGTCGTGGTGGCCGGCGCCGCGCTGCTGGCGTTCCTGCTGACCGGGCTGCCCGAGCGCGAGGTCGCCGAGCCGTCGCACGTCCTGGTCTTCGTCGCCGCCGCGTTCGCGATCTGCGCGCTGACGCTGCCCGGCGTCTCGGGGTCCTACCTGCTGCTCGCGCTCGGGCTCTACGCCCCGACGCTCGAGGCGGTGAACGAGCGCGACTTCGCGTACCTCGCCGTCTTCGCCGCCGGCGCGCTGATCGGGCTGGGGACGTTCGCGCGCGTGCTCGTGCGGCTGCTGCGCGACCACCGCGACGTCACCGTCGCCGCGCTGCTCGGACTGATGGTCGGCTCCCTGCGGGCGCTGTGGCCGTGGTCGGCGGCGGACGGCGCGTTGCTGGCGCCGCCCGGCGAGAGCTCCGCCGTCCTGCCGGCGCTGCTCATGGCGCTGTGCGGGATCGCGGCGGTTCTCACCCTGGTCTGGGTCGAGCACCGCCGCAGCGGCGACACGCTGTCGAGCTGACCCGTTCCCGGCCGCCCCGTCGCAGCGGCGAAACGGCGCCCGCGTGGCGAGCTTGTCACGCTCACCAGGTCGCGCCTGCGATGGACCCCGGCGAGCGTCGTGCGGCCTGCTGGGAATCGGGCGCTTCACGCCGACGTGTTGGCGGGTACGCGACCGCGAGACCACGAACTTCGAAAGGAGCGGGCACCGTGGAAACCTGGCTGATCATCGTGCTCATCGTCGTTGCCCTGGTCGTCGTGGCACTCGTCGCGCTGACCGCGACGAAGGGCCGCGAGAAGCTGACCGAGGTACGGCGCGAGAAGGCGTCCGAGCTGCGCGAGGACGCGGCGGCACGCTCGCAGCGGGCGAACATCGACCACGCCGCCGCGAGCGAGGAAGCGGCCCTCGCTCGTCGCGAGCGCGTCGCGGCCGATCAGCGAGCCGCCGAGCTCGAGCGCGAGGCCGAGGAGCGTGCACAGCGTGCGCATGCCGAGCGCCAGGCCGGCCGGCGGCTGACCGCCGAACACGAGCAACATGCGCAGGAGCTCGCGTCGCGCGCGCGCGAGGAGGACGAGGAGGCGCAGAAGCGCTCGCGACGGGCCGACAGGGTCGGCCCGGACCGATAGCGCCGCAGCGCGCAGGTCGGGCGCGCGCGCAGACGTCGCAGCGACAGCGACCAGCCTCGTCCGCCGTACGCTGTGTGCCATGCCGGAGATCACGATCGCGCACGCCGGGCGCCGCGCGTACGACGTCACGATCGACGGGACGAGCCGGCATCGCGTCAGCGTCCCGGCGCGCTTCGGCGACGAGGATCCGGCGCGCGTGGTGCGCATCTCGTTCGAGTTCCTGCTCGAGCGCGAGCCTGCGTCCTCGATCCTGCCCGAGTTCTCGCTCGACCTGATCGGGCGCTACTTCCCCGAGTACGAGGACGAGCTTGCGCGCCGGCTCGCTTGAGCGCTCAGCGCGCGGCGGCCTCGAGGCACAGCACGCCGTCGTCTCCGACGGTCGCGGCATGCTCGGTGCCGGGATCGACCTCCAGCCGGTCTCCCGGCTGCAGTGCGAAGTCGCCGTCGCGCGTGTGGAAGACGATGCTGCCGGTCACGCAGTAGAGCACCTTCGCGTAGCTGTGCGAGTGCCAGCCATAGCGCTCGCCGGGCCCGTTGCCCCACGAGTACGGGCGCAGGCCCTGCTCCGCGCAGCGCGCCTCGATGCGTTCGCGATCGGGCGGCCGGACGTCTGCCTTTGCGATCCGTGCCGGCATCGACGGTCAGCGTACCCGGATCGGTCGTCGTGTCAGCGGAGCACCTCCGCGGCGACCGTGATCGCGATCTGACAACGCCCGACGGGTGTCGCGTGAGCGGATCGCCCGCGGGGTACTGGTCGGGCCATGTCCCCGCTGCGCATCGCCATCGGCCTCTGTCTGACGGCGGCCGTGACGCTGCTCGCCGTCAGGGCCGTCGCGCAGCCGCCCGTCGTCGTCGAGCGGATCGCAGCCGGCGTCACCGCGGCCGGCCACGACGTGTCGGGGCTGACCGTCGAGGAGGCTTCCGCGAGGCTGCAGCAGGCGTACGGCCGGCGCCTCGAGCGCGGCGCCGTCAGCGTGCGCGCGTCGGGGCTGAGGTGGAGGCTGACGACGAGGAGGGCGCGTGTGCGGTTCGACGCGCTGCGCAGCGCCAGGCGGGCGCTCCAGGCCGGCCGGACGGCGCAGGGCCAGCCGGTCGACGTGCCGCTGGCCGTCGACTACTCCAGAGCCCGCGTCGAGCGCTTGGCGGGCCGGATCGACCGCCGGCTGCGGTGCAAGCCGCGCAACTCCCGGCTGCGGATCTCCGTCACGCGGGTGCGCGTCACGCATTCACGGCGGGGGCGCGATCTCGACGGCCGCCGCCTCGCGCGCGAGATCGGGCGAGCGCTGCGCGACCCGCGCCTCGGCCGCGTCTTCAAGCCCGAGCTGCGGCGCCCCAAGGCGAAGGTCACCGCAGGCAGGCTGCGGCGCAGCGCGACGACGGTGATCACGATCCACCAGGCGACGTTCACCCTGCGCCTGATCAAGAACTTCAGGGTCGTCCGCCGCTACAAGGTCGCCGTCGGCCAGCCGGCCTACCCGACGCCGCGCGGCCTGTTCGCGATCCAGAGCAAGCAGGTCAACCCCGTCTGGTCGGTTCCCAACAGCCCCTGGGCGGGCGAGCTGGCCGGCACGACCGTGGCCGGCGGAAGTGCCGCCAACCCGCTGAAGGCGCGCTGGCTGGGGGTCGCCGGCGGCGTCGGCATCCACGGCACGGGCGTGACGTCCTCGATCGGGACGCGCGCGTCGCACGGGTGCATCCGCATGCACGTCGCGGACGTCATCGAGCTGTTTGGCCGGGTCTCGGTCGGAACGCCCGTGCTGATCGCCTGATCGGGCTGCGGACGCCGCAGGCGGCCGGCGGCCGCGCGGTCGCGAGCTCGAGCCGGCGTCCTGTGGAGTCGGCCGTCCGTCTGCCACGCCTCGCGACAGGCGCAGCGCAGGCGGCGAGGTCAGCCGCTCGGCGACCGGTGAGACGACCCGCCGGGGATCGCCCTCGCCACCGGTTCTGATTTCGCTGCGATCTCGCTTCGACGGGTTTGGTTTCGCGCCAACGGGAAATGCTCGTCTCGATGTCCGAGCTTCGAGAGACCGCAGACCGACTCGTCGCGGAGGGCAAGGGCATCCTTGCCGCCGACGAGAGCAACGGCACGATGGACAAGCGGCTGAAGGCCGCCGGCGTCGAGCCGAGCGAGGAGATGCGTCGCGCGCTGCGCGAGCTGCTCTTCACGACCGAGGGCGTCGCCGAGCACATCAGCGGCGTCATCCTCTACGACGAGACCTTCCGCCAGAGCACGGCTGACGGGACGCCGTTCCCGCGCCTGCTCGACAGCCAGGATGTCGTGCCCGGCATCAAGGTGGACACCGGCGCCAAGCCGCTCGCGGGGTCCGAGCACGAGAAGGTCACGGAGGGGCTCGACGGCCTGCGCGAGCGCCTTGCCGAGTACTACGAGGGCGGCGCGCGGTTTGCCAAGTGGCGTGCCGTGATCGCGATCGGCGACCACCTTCCGACCCCCTACTGCATCCACGTCAACGCGCACGCGCTCGCGCGCTACGCCGCGCTCTGCCAGGAGGCGAGCATCGTGCCGATCGTCGAGCCGGAGGTGCTCATGGACGGTGGGCACACGATCGAGCGCTCCGAGCAGGTCAGCGGCGACGTGCTGTCGACCGTCTTCGGCGAGCTGCGAGCGCAGCGCGTGGAGCTCGAAGGGATGCTGCTGAAGCCGAACATGGTCCTCGCCGGCTACGAATGCTCGCAGCAGCCGGGCGACGAGGAGGTCGCCGAGCGCACGCTGCGCTGCCTGCGCCGCCACGTGCCGGCCGCGGTGCCGGGCATCGTCTTCCTCTCCGGCGGCCAGAGCGACGAGGACGCGACGAACCGGCTCAACGTGATGAACCAGATCGGCCCCCAGCCCTGGGAGATCAGCTTCTCCTACGGGCGTGGCCTGCAGGCTGCGGCGCTCACGACGTGGCACGGAGAGCGCGACAAGGTGCCCGCGGCCCAGGCGCAGTACCGCCATCGCGCGCGCTGCACCGGCGCCGCGCGACAGGGCGAGTACCGCGCCGAGATGGAGCGCGAGCTCGTCGGATCCTCCTGACGGGCCGCCCGTGGACCGGCATTGCGCGGCAGCCGGTGAGGTCGGCGGCCGAACGCGGTTATGAACGACCTCCGGACAGCCGGCGAGGCGCCCGCGCCGCCGTCGGAGCGCTCACCCCCGCGGCCCGCAGCCGCGAGCCGACGTCCTCAGCAGATGCGCGGTAGTGGGTCTCCGACCAGCTGGTCCAGTACGCGCTTGCCGCCGAAGGCGGTGGCCAGGAGGACCATGCCTTCGGGTTCGGTTCTGCATTCGCCGATGATGGCGGCCTCTTCGCCGC
>JBKHXR010000011.1:0-28443 GCA_046565905.1 Thermoleophilia bacterium
AGCGCGCCGTCTCGCCCCGCTGCGGTCATCGGCCGCCCAGTGCCTCCTCGAAGCACGGCTGGCACAGCTCCCGCCCGCCGAGGCGCCGGATCCGCGTCTCCATCGTCGCCTCGCCGCAGCTCGCGCAGCGCACGGAGGCGTGGATGCGCGCCTTGGGCGGTAGCACGGCGTCGACGACCGTGACCTCGTAGAGGTCCCCGGGAGCCATCGACAGGACGCGACGCGCGGCCGCGACGTGCAGCTCGCGGAAGCGCTCCTCCTCCGCCGCGGTCGCCTCGCCGGCCCGGCGCTTGGCGAACAGCTCGCGGTGCTCGGGTTCCTGCTGCCAGGCATCCGGCCGCAGCGCCAGGCGGATCCCCTTGCCGTCGGAGCGGCGGAAGAACGTGAACGCGTTCTTGCCCCAGTCGCGGTGGATCAGGTTGCCCTTGCCGAACGTGCAGCCGGTCTGGAACTGGATCGCGTCGACCGCGCACATGTCGGTCTCGACGACGGCCACCACCTGCTCGTCGGTCGCGTTCGGGCCGATCTCCCGCAGCGCGATCTGCGAGGCCTGCAGGCCCATCGCCAGTCCCGGGCACATGTGCCCGTGGAAGCGCACGGCCTCCGCGATCGTCTGCTCGTCGAGCTTCAGGTCATCTCCGGGTGTCACAGCAGTGCTCATCGGATCTCCTCTCAGGACGCTGGTAGGCCGGTCTTCTTGCCGGTGACGAACACGTGCTTGTTGATCGGGCCGGGGTAGCCGCCGAAGACGCCTCCCGGCGTGTAGTACCAGGCAGCGAACGTGTCCTCGCGGAAGAACACCGTGCGGCGCGGCACGTAGAGCGAGAGCAGCGGGACCTCCTCGGCGATGATGCGCTGCATCTCGTCGAGTGCCTGCCTGCGCTCCTGGTCGTCGATCGCCGTCAGCTGCTTGTTGGCGAGGGCCGCGAACTGCGGGTTCGTGAATCCGAACACGCGGGTGAAGTCACCGCCGCCACCGCCGCCCTTGCCCTTGCCGCCGCCCTTGGCGGCTGCGCCACCCGCGCCCTTGCCGCCGGCTGCGCCACCCGCGGGCTTGCCGGCTGCGCCACCCGGGGGCTGGACGCCCATGCGGGTACGGAGGTTGTCCGGCTCGCCGCCGAGGCCGCCGTAGCCCAGCAGAGCCATCGTGTAGCGCCCGGCCGACGTCGCCGCATCGGCAGCCGCCTGGTCGAGGCTGCGCAGGCGCACGTCGAGCTTTGCCTCGCGCAGGTCCTGGCGGACGAGCTCCGCGGTCTTCGGCGACTGGAAGGAGCTCGTCAGCAGCACGGGGCTGAACGGCTTGCCGTCGGGCAGGTCGCGCATGCCGTCGCCGTCGCGATCGCGCAGGCCGAGCTCGTCGAGCAGCCTGCCGGCCCGGGCGAGGTCGTGGTCGTAGGTCGGCAGGCCGTCGGTCGCGTAGCGGTTGGAGGGCGCCAGGCCGCCGGTGCTGCCGACGTCGCCGCGTCCCAGCATCACGCGCTTGACGAGGTCCTGGCGATCGATCGCATAGGCGACCGCCTGGCGGAACCTCTTCTCGTCATAGGGAAAGCCCTTCTCGAGGTTGAAGTGCAGCGCCCGGTTCCACTCCCCCGGTGCGTTGAGCTCGCCGTACGGGTCGCGGCGGAACGGCTCGATGGCCGCCTCCGGCAGCGCCTCCTCGTTGCCCGTCGACGCGATGCTCAGCTCCTCGCGCCGCAGGGCCAGCAGCTCGTCCTTGGCCGGCACGAGCTCCAGGCGCTTGACGACCGGCTCGCCGAGGAAGAAGGCGGGGTTGGACTCGAACAGGTAGCTGCCGGTCGACGCCTCGTAGGACTTCAGCCTGTACGGCCCGGAGCCGGTCACGGCCTTCGGCCCGCGCAGCTTCTGCGGGTCCTTCACGTCCGCCCAGATGTGCTCGGGGATGATCGGCACGCGGCCGGCGATCGTCTCGGGGAACGGGGCGAACGGCTTGGGCAGGCTGAAGACGACGGTGTCGTCCCCGCGCGCCTGGACACCGCTCACCGGCAGCCCCCGCACGATCCCCGGCGAGACCGAGCCCGCCCCCTTCGTGAAGTAGTCGAACGTGAACGCGACGTCGCGCGCCGTCAGCGGGCGGCCGTCATGCCACTTGACGCCGTCGCGCAGCTTGAACGTCCACGTGCGACCGTCGTCGCTGCGCGTCCAGGACTTCGCCAGCCAGCCCATCGGCTCGCCGCGCGAGTCCTTCCACAGCAGGGTGTCGAAGATCAGCTCCGTGTAGACGAGGCCGGGTCCGCGCACGTAGGAGAACGGCTGCGGGTAGCCCCACGGGCCCCCGGTCAGGCGCAGCGACTCGACCGAGCCCGGCGCCGTCCGTGCGTCGGCCGACCCGCCGGCGATCGCAGCGCCGCCCTTGTCGCTCGCCTCTTCCTTCTTGTCGCCGCCGCCGCACGCGCCGAGCACGAGCGTGCCGGCGACGAGCAGCGCCGCGGCCCTCGTCGTCAGGCCTCTTGGGAGATCCATCGTTGCTCCTCCTCCTCGGGGTTGGAACCGTCGTCAGCGGCGCGTCCCCTCCCGGACGCGCCGAACAGCTCGTCGCGACCGGACGCCGCCAGCAGCGCACGGGTCACGGGGTGGCGCGGCGCCGCCAGCAGGCGGCTGCCCGTGCCCTCCTCGACGACGCGTCCGCCGTCGAGCACGAGCACCCGGTCGGCGGCGCGCACCACGACCGCGAGGTCATGGGCGACGAGGATCATCGCCATGCCGCGCTCGACCTGGAGCGCCTTCAAGAGCTGCAGCATCTTGGCCTGCTCGCTCGGGTCGAGCATCGCGACGGGCTCGTCGGCGACGAGCAGCTTGGGCTCGAGCACCAGCGCCCGCGCGAGCGCGACGCGTTGCAGCTGCCCGCCGGAGAGCTCGTGGGTGTGGCGCTCCAGGAAGGCGTCGCCGGCGGGAAGCCGGCAGCTCGCGGCGGTCGTCCTGACGGTCGCGCGGCGGGACGCCGCATCGCCGATGCCGTGCACGTCGAGCGGCTCGCCGATCGCGGCGCCGATCGTCATCCGCGCCGACAGCGCCTCGTAGGGATCCTGGAACAGCATCTGCGCGCGCCGGCGCATCGCCCGGACGGTGTCCCTGTCTGCGCCGAGCAGGTCGCGGCCCTCGAACGTGACGCTCCCGCCGTCGGCCGGCAGCAGTCCCAGCAGGCACTGCGCGAGCGTCGACTTGCCGGCACCGGTCGCTCCCACGAGTCCGACGACCTCGCCCTCGCGCACGTCGAGGCTGACGCCGTCGAGCACCTCGACCCGCCGCCGGCGTGCGCGACCCGAGATATAGGCCTTCCGAAGCCCACGCGCCGCCAGCACGGTGACCACCCCGCCGCGGGCGCAGGCCACGAGCCGCTGCCCGTCCTCGCCGGCGGGCGCGACCAGCGCGGGCCGCTGATCGGTGCAGACGCCTTCGACGCCCTGCGTGCAGCGCCCGTAGAACGGGCAGCCGACGGACGGTTGCGAGCCGTCGGGGACGTCGCCGCGGATTCCGCGCAGGTCCTTGACCGTCGCCAGCGTCGGGCGCGAGTCCAGCAGCCCGCGCGAGTACGGATTGCGCGGATCGTCGAGCACCGCAGGTGCCGGGCCGGCCTCGGCGAGCCAGCCGCGGTACAGCACCGCGACCCGGTCGGCGACCATCCGCAGCGCCTCGACGTCATGGCTGAGCACGAGCAGCGCGGTCTGCCGCTCGGCCCGCCAGCGGCCGAGCAGCTCGACGACATGGCGGCGCGTCTGCGGATCCAGGCCCGAGGTCGGCTCGTCGAGGACCACCGCCGCGGGCTCGCAGCTCAGCGCCAGCGCCAGCAGCACGAGCCGCCGCTGCCCGCCCGACAGCTCGTGCGGGAGGCGCTCGGCCGCCCACTCGCCGAGCCCGACGTCCTCCAGCAGCTGCGCGGCGCGCGCCGTCGCCGCACGCGCGGCGAGCCCGAGGTGCAGCCGCAGCGGCTCGGCGATCTGGTCGCCCACGCGCAGCACCGGGTTCAGCGCGGCCGGCGACTGGAAGCCCAGCGCCAGGCGCCGCCAGCGCACGTCGCGCCAGCCCTGCTCGTCGAGCCCGCGCAGGTCGAGGCCGTCGAGCGTCATCGTGCCCTCGATCCGGGCGCCTTCGACGAGCCCGAGCAGCGCGTGGGCGATCGTCGACTTCCCCGACCCCGACTCCCCGAGCAGGCCGACGACCTCGCCCTTGGCGATCCGCAGGCCGACGCCGTCGACCGCCCGCACCGCCGGCGGTCCCGCATACGTGACGCGCAGGTCGCGCAGCTCGATCGCGGCGCGTGTCACGACGCCGATCCCCCGGGATGACGTGCCAGGCGCGGGTTCGTCCAGCGCTCGATCCGGATGCCGAGGAACGTCAGGCCCAGCAGGACGAGGCAGATCGCGGCCACGGGCGGCACGAGCCACCACGTCCACGCGGTCGTGTAGGCGAGGCCCGGGAAGTCCAGCGCGTCGCGCATCGTCGCGCCCCAGCTGGCGCGCGACGGATCGCCGAGGCCCAGGAACGCCAGCCCGGCCTCGATCGCCACGGCGTGCCCGCAGGCCGCGACGAGCCCGGAGGCCAGCAGCGGAGCCAGCTCGGGCACGACGTGCCGGCGCAGCACGTGGGGCGTGCGCGCGCCGAAGCTGACGGCCGCGCGCAGGTGCGTGCGCGAGCGCAGCGAGAGGACCTGCGAGCGCAGCACGCGCGCGCTGGGAGCCCACATCGTCAGGGCGATGATCAGTGCGATCGCCCACAGCTGCGCGCCGGCGTAGGCGGCCACGGCGATCAGCAACGGCAGCTTCGGGATCACGAGCACGACGTCGACGACGCGCATCAGGACGCCGTCGACCCAGCCGCCGCGCCAGCCCGCCAGCAGCCCCACGGTGGCGCCGATGAGCACGGTCCCGACGCCCGCGAAGACGGCGACGAACAGCGACGTCCGCGCGCCCAGCAGCAGCTGGCTGAGCAGGTCCTGGCCGACGGAGTTCGTGCCCAGCGGATGCGACAGGCCGGGCGCCTCGAGCGGCTCCCCCGCCGGCGCGCCCGGGTCGTAGGGCGCCAGCGCGCCCGCCAGCAGCGCGAGCAGCACGAAGCCGGCGACGAGGACGATCTGCGGCGCGCCGATCGCGCGCCGCGCGGCGGCGGCGCGGGCGCGGCGGCGGGGACGGCGACGGCGCTCACGGCCGGCCGACCCGCGGATCGACCCGCGCGTACACGGACTCGAGCAGGAGGTTCACCGTCAGCACGACGGCGGCAAGGACGAGAAAGCTCGCCTCGAGCACGGGGTAGTCGCGGGTCTCGACGGCGCCGAGGATGAGCGACCCCATCCCGGGATAGGCGAACACGCTCTCGACGAAGACGGCGCCGCTGACGGCGAACCCCGTCTGGATGCCGACGACCGTGAGGAACGGCAGCAGCGCGTTGCGGCCCGCGTGGCGGTACTTCAGCATCCGCTCGGGAAGCCCCTTCGCGCGGGCGAGCACCATGTAGTCCTGCCCCAGGGTCGAGACCATCGTGTTGCGCACGAGCAGGAACTTCGCCCCGATCAGCGAGAGCGTCAGCGCGGTCGCGGGCAGCACGAGATGCGCGGCGACGTCGCCCGCCTCGGCGAGCCAGGAGCCGTACTCGCCGAACGTCGTCCGCGCGCCGTACAGCGGCAGCACCGGCATGACGACGCCGAAGAGGATCAGCAGCGTGACGGCCATCGCGTACTCGGGCACGGCGTTGAGCGCGGTGAGCGCGGTGACCAGCGTCCGGTCGCTGCGCCGCCCGCGTCGCCAGGCGGCGGCCACGCCGGCGACGAAGCTCAGCCCGGCGGCGAGCGTCAGCGAGACGCCGACGAGCAGCAGCGTCCACGGCAGGTGCTGGCCGATCAGCGAGGTCACCGGCTCCTGGCGGGCGATCGACCAGCCGAGATCGCCGCGGGTCAGCGACTCGAGGTAGTTGACGTACTGGTCCGTCAGCGGGCGGTCGAGCCCGTAGTACGCGCGCAGGTTCGCGCGCGTCTGCGCGTCGTCGACGAAGACGCCGCTGGCCGGATCCTGCAGCGCGCCGAGCGGATCGCCCGGCATCGCCCGCGGCAGCGCGAAGACGATCGTGACCACGAGCAGCACCGTGGGCACATACGTCGCCAGCAGGCGCGCGCCGATCCGGCCTGCGCCCCGGCGCCCGCCCGCGCCGTCGCTGCGCGGGGGCAGGACGGATCGCTGCCCGTGATCATCGCGCGGACTCACTGCATGCACGGCCCCTGGTCGCGTCGCCCGTCACCCCCACGTGTTCCACAACGTCTCTAGCTCGCCGTGCATCCGCCAGCCGATGCGCGGCGCGCGAGGATGCGTCCCGCGGTCCCCTGGCCGCGTTCAACTCTAGGCGTGTAGGAGTCTAACGAGATAGAGCCATAATGCACCTAGCCCTGACATGCCGCTCGAGTCGATCCACCGGCACCCGGCGACGGGTCCGCGCAGGGTTCGAACACGATCTCCTCCGCCCACGCCGCTGTGATCGGCTGCATGTCGATGAAGATCGCGGCATCAGCGATGACCCGGCTCCGCTGCAGCGTCGCGGTCGCGCCCCGGCGGCGGGTCGCTTCGCGGCGGTCGAGTTCGAGCGCGCTGCGGTCGATAGGGCCGTATGTCGTCCGTCGACCCGCGATCCCGACCTGCGCCGTCACCGGCAGAGATCGGACGAGCGCCGGCGCCGACTCGCCGGCTGGGCGCAGCGCGCGCCACTTCGCTCGCCGGGCTGGTCGTCGCCGTGGTCCTGTCGTGCGCGCCGGCCGCCGAGTCGCGCGCCGCTGCACGGATCCTCGCCGTCGCAGACCAGAACTCGGCGATGTTCGAGGCGCCGGCATGGCATGCGCTCGGCTTCAACCGCGCCCGCGTCGTCGTGCCCTGGAACATCGCCTACGGCGCGCGCGACCGCCGTGGCGCCGCGTGGCTGAACGACGCGCGCGCGGCCGGCGTCAAGCCACTCGTCACCTGGGGGCCCTCCGGAGGCAGGCTGCCGTCGCGCCTTGCCTTCACGCGCGCGTTCCGCGCATTTCGCAAGCGCTGGCCGCACGTGCGCGAGTTCTCGACCTGGAACGAGCCCAACCTTCACGGCCGGACGGCGAAGCAGCCGCAGCTGCTCGTCCGCTACTTCCGCGCGATGCGCCAGGCGTGCCGGACCTGCACCGTGCTCGCCCCCGAGCTCGTCGACTTCCAGTCGGCGCCCGGATGGGCGCGGCGATTCGAGCGCGCCGCTCGCGTGCGCGGCGTCATATGGGGGCTGCACAACTACCAGGACGTCAACTACTTCCGCCCGCTGCACAAGACCGTGACGTCGAAGATGCTGCGCGCGGTCGCCGGCCCGATCTGGCTGACGGAGACCGGGGGCTTCGTGAGGTTCAAGCGCTGGTCCTACAGCGAGCGGCGCGCCGACCGCGCGACACGTCAGGCACTCGCGATCGCCGAGCGCGCCGGACGGCGCATCCCGCGCGTATACCTCTACCACTGGCACGGCTCGAGCGAGAACAAGTGGGACTCAGGGCTGCTGGGCTACGACGGAACGCCGCGGCCGGCGTACTGGACGCTCGCCGCCGCCGGCGGCAGGACCGGCGCCGCACGCGCCGCCTTCGGGCTCGAGCCGAGCGAGTATCGGCTCAGCGCGCGCCCGTAGCCGCCGCCTGCGCGGGCAGCTCGGCGCAGCACGCGCAGCGGGCGACCCGGCCCGCGCCCCTCGGCCTCGCCGCGTGCGATGACGTGGAAGCGATCACCGTCGTCGCGCTCGTCCAGGAAGGTCGCTGCGGCCGGGACGACGGCGCGCCGGACGCGCGCCGCGCAGCGGCGATCAGGGCCGGCGCCGCTGCCCTCTGAGACCGGCCTCGTAGATCGACTCGCGCGGTTCGCGCCGGCTCGTCAACCCCGGCGAGGCGACGGTCGGAGCGGGCGGGACGAGCGCCTTGATGTTCGCCCGCAGATCGCCCCTGGAGCGAGCGCTGTCCTTCCATGCGCTGTTCTCCCAGTCGCTGATCAGCCTGATGATCTCGCCGGCCAGCTGCCGGTCGTACAGCTCGCCGCGCGCGGCTGCGCGCAGGCTCTCGAGCGTCGCCTCACCGCGCCCGAACGCACGCGTCACATCCTTCAGATCCGCCATCGCATCAGTCTTGCAAGGCGCGCGCCGGATCGTCGTGCGGCCGGCCGATCGCGCCGGCTAGTCGCCGGCCCCGGCCTTGCGGACGATGACGGCGTAGTCACGGTTGACGTAGACGTCGTCGTCGAAGTTGTCGGTCTGCACGGGAAAGCGCACCTCGCCGGATTCGAAGCCGGCCAGGCGGCAGAGCGCCAGCAGCACCTCAGGAAACAGCGGGTGGTGGTGCGTCGTGTCCGTCCAGAACGCCTTCAGCGCGGCCGGGTTGTGCGGGTTGACCGTCTCCATGATCGCGACGCCGCCGGGGGCGAGCTTGGCCTGCATGAGCGCGAGCAGCTCGCCGAGCTGCTCGGCGCCGAGGTGCTCGACGACCTGCGCGGCGAAGATGCCCGGGACCGAGCCGTCGTCGGCCGCGCCCAGGTAGGTCGCCGCGTCGGCGAGCCTGACGTCCAGGCCCTTCTCCCTGCAGCGCGCGACCATGCTCTCGTCCATGTCGGCGCCGCGCGCGCCGATCCCGCGCGCGACCAGCGCGTCGAGGAACTCACCGCGGCCGCACCCGAGGTCGAGCACCCACTCGGCGCCCGCGAAGTGCGGCAGGTACTCCAGCTGCTGCTCGCGCACCGCGCGCTCGTCGCCGCGGAAGATGTCCTCGAAGCCGCGATAGGTCGCCGCATCGCTGGAGGCGCCGTCGAAGCGCAGCACGCGACGGCCGTGATCGTCGAGCTGCGAGATCGCCGGGTGCGTCGAGGCGGGACGCGCGCGCATGCCCTCGAGCAGCAGCGCGAGGTCGCGCTCACCGAGCACGGTCTCGAGGCGCTGCACCTGCGCCTGCATGCGCGCGATCTGCGCCTGCGTGTCGAGCGTGAGGTCGTCGAGACGGTCGTCGACCTCGCGCAGGGCGTTCACCGTGAAGCGGCTCAGCTCATCGGCGTGATGGGTGTAGGGCCGCATCGCGGTCAGCGCGGCGCGGCGCAGCGCGCCCTTGGCGCCGCCGGTCGCGCGGGCATCGTGCAGCGGGTCGAAGGTCAGCTTCAGCTCGGCCGTCTCGACCCAGCTGCCGGCCACATCCGCGCCGCCGTCATCCTGCGGCGCCGCGAGCATCCCTGCGGATCGCCGCCGGTGACCGGCGGCGAGCCGCCTGAGGCGGTCGCGCGCGACCCGGCCGACGGCCTCGAGCGAGAAGTGCTCTGCGATCTCCCGCTGCGCTCGCTCGCCGCGGTCGCGAGCCTCAGCGGGGTTCTCCCACACCTCGCGCATGAGCTGCGCGGCGTGCTCGAGGTCGGGCTCGGCCCACGTGCCGTGCGCGGGGTAGTTCTCGCCCTCCTCGCCGACGACCGTCTCGCTGTGACGCACGAGGTAGGAGTTCTCGGCCGTCATGAAGTCGAGGTTCGCGCTGAAGCCGGTCGCGATGACGGGCTTGCCGAGCGCCATCGTCTCGCCCAGCGTGAGGCCGAAGCCCTCGGCGCGGTGCAGCGAGACGTAGCAGTCGGCGCGCCGCATCAGCGCCGCCATCTCGCTTGCCGTCAGGAAGCGGTCGACGATGTGGATGTCGGGCCGGTCGCCGGCCGCCTCGCGCAGCCGCGCCAGGCGCTCGGGCTTGAAGTCGCCGTTGTGGCTCTTGAGCACGAGCTGCGGCCCCTCGCCCGGCTCGAAGGCGCGCGTGAACGCCTCGACCAGGCCGAGCGGGTTCTTGCGCTGAAGCGTCGAGTAGAAGTCGAAGAGAAAGAGGAACGCGAAGCCATCGGGGATCTGCAGGCCGGCGATGTCGCCGCCCGGCGGCGGCGCGACGATCGGCAGCGGGATCCGCACGACCGGCACGGGCGAGGCGTTGGAGATGATCTCCTGCACGTAGCGCGAGTAGACCCAGATCTCGTCGACGAGGCCGAACGCGCGGTCCCAGCTCGGCGGGATGACGTCGACCTCCCAGGCCCAGACGCCGATCGTGTAGCGGTCCTCGAAGAACTCCTGCCCGAGGCTCGCGTGCAGCGCCGGCAGCTCGGGGGCGTTGACGCAGACGAGGTTGAACGGCAGCTCGCCCTCTACGTGCAGGTCGGCGAAGTCTGTCGTCTTGACCTGCGCGCGACGTCCGTCGGGACCCACCACGGCGGGCAGGTTGACGTCGACGGTCGTCGTGCGCACGGGTACGCCGGCCTCGTGCAGCGCCTGGATGTACAGCCGCGCGGCCTGGCCGAGGCCGAGGCCGCCGCGCAGGTATCCGACGGCGTTGACGCCGAGCGAGGCGAGTTGTGGGTTGCGCGTCATCGCCGGCGATGGTGGCACAACCGGCAACCGGCAACCGGCTCTCGGCACGCTCGCGCGATGCGGCGACCGCCGCCGCGGATCGGCGCGTCAAGGTCACCCGCAGCCCGCTGACGGCGAGCACCGGCCCCGGACGCCGCAGCCTGCGCCGCGACGCGGCGATCGTCCAGCGTGCAGGCCGTGTCGGCGCGGGTGGACGAGGGGCGGCTGGTCGAGTCCTCGCCGCCCGACTTCTCCGTCGTGGAGCGGCGGGCATTCGGCGAGTTCACGGGCGTTCACGGCGAGCTCGCGTCCTACGCCCTCGGCTGGACGACGGGCGGCGGGCACGACGCGGGCCGCCTCACGATCGGCATCGGCGCCGGCAACCCCGGCGGCGCCACCGTCCATGCGGCTGTCGTCGCGCATGCGGGCGACTACGCGTTCGCCCTCGTCGACGAGCCCTTCGAGGACGTGCCGCAGGGCGGCCCCCACCTGACGGCCGCGCAGGCGCGCGCGCACGACGACCTGCCGTTCATCTGGTGGGTCGCCGACGAGGTCATGGCGCGCGACCGCCGCGCGTGGTGGATGCGCCACTGGCTGCTCGGGACGCGGGCGATCCAGACGCCGCAGGTCTTCGCGCGCGAGCAGCCGATCCTGCTGGTCGTCAACGACGACGACGATGAGCTGTGGCAGCTGATCGGCCGCAGCGACGCGGGCGAGCACGGGCTGATCGGGCATCTCTTCCACGCCGTCGACGAAGACCCGAGCCTGATCGACGTCCTCGACCTCGCGCCGGGCGAGCAGGCGATCCGCGAAGCCGCCGGCGCGCGCTGGCTGCGGGAGCGCGCGTAGCCTCAGCGTCCGAACGTCCGCGACAGCGCCCGCGCGCGCTGCGGCACGTCTGCCACCAGCTCGCGAACCTCGGCCAGCCCGGCACGCAGCTCGACGTCGCCGACCTCGATCGGCAGCATCGAGTCCTGGAGCGTCGCGAGCGTGGCGTCCGCGCTCGTGACGGCGGCGACGGCGTCGTCGACGTAGCCCTTCAGGCCGCCCGACGGCGCCCCGGGCGCGGCCTTCGCGAGCTCCCGGACCGCCAGGCCGTGTCGTTTGGCGAACGCGCCGTAGGTGCGGCGGGCGCGGCCGTAGGCGACCTGCACCGGGCCGAACATCCCGACCTCGAGCTCCTCGGCCTTGTGCGCGTCGAGCAGGTCGTAGGCGGCGCCGAGCGCCGCGAGCGCCCGCGCCAGATCGTCGATCGAGTCGGCGACGGCGTCGAGCAGGTCCTGGCGCGCGTCAGCGGTTGAGTAGGTCATGTGCCCCCATCATCCTCGCGTCGCAGGCGTGAGAGCTCCGCGGCCAGCGCCTGCTGCCCGGCGGCCAGCCCGCGGACGCGCTCGTCGAGCGACCGCAGCGCGCGCAGCAGCTCCTCGTCGACGAGGCGCTGGTGCACCGTGTAGGGGCGCATCGCGCGCAGCGCGGCGTCGCGCAGCGCCCCGCGCGCGCCGCGGTCGCCGCCGGGTCGGGCCTGCGGTCCGGTCGCCATGCGCGCGCGCACGCCGTCGAGGTCCAGCGCCGTGCTGCGGCCCGCGCCGTCGAGCGGAAGCTCCATGACGCGGGCCAGACGCTGGGCCATCGCACGGCCCGCGGCGGCCGGGGAATGGCGCGCCAGCACGTCGTCGCGCGCACGCTGCGCCCGCGCGCGCGCCGCCTGCCGGTCGGCGCGGGCGGCGCGCAGCTGCGCGGCGGCGTGGTCGAGGTCGGGCTCGGCCCACTCGCCGCCGGCGGGGTAGGGGTCGTGGCCCGGCCCGATCGCGACCGGTCGCGCGTCGACGAGCAGCGCGTTGAACGGCGTGACGAAGTCGCGCGAACCGCCGTAGTCGGTCGCGACGACGGGCGTTCGGAGCAGCATCGCCTCGGCGATCGTCAGCCCGAAGCCCTCCGAGCGGTGCAGCGACACGTAGCAGTCCAGCGCGGCGATGAGCGCGTTCTTGTCCTCTGGGCTGTGATGGGCATCGATCACCGTGATCGCCGGATGTGCGGCCGCTGCGGCGAGCACCGCGGCGTGCTCGCCGGCGTACCGGTCGCCGCCGAGCGTCTTGAGCACGAGCGCGACCTCACCGTCCTCGCCCTGACCGGGCGGGAACGCGCGCGCGAACGCCTCGATCAGGCCGAGCGGGTTCTTGCGCGCGGCGACGCTTGCGTAGTCGAACGCGAAGCCGAACAGGAACGCCCCGGCCGGCAGCCCGAGCTCGGCACGTCCCTTGCCGGATGCGACTGGCTCGCGGACGGGCATCGGCGTGTGCACGACCGGCACCGGCGCGACCGCGGCGAAGACGTCGGCGACGAAGCGCGACCCCGCCCAGACCTCGTCGACGAGGTCGAACGCCCGCAGCCAGCGCGCCGGCAGCGCCGCGACCTCCCACCACCACAGCCCGATCACGTGGCGCCCGTCGAAGGCGCCCGCGCCGAGCTCGTCGCGCGCGCCGGTCATCCCGTCGGGGTTCGCGCAGACGAGGGTCACCGGGTGCGCCGCCTCGCCGCCCGCGACCGGCGCCGTGCGGGGCGCCTCGCGGCTGCTCAGCGCCAGCGGCACGACGGCGACGCCGGCCGCCGCGAGCGCTGCCGCGACGTTGCGCGCCGACTCACCGACGCCGACGGTCGCGTCGAGGTAGCCGGCGAGGTTGACGCCGAGTGGCAGCGCAGTCTGTCGCATCGATCCCGCCATCGGTTGCGAGGCTATCCCGCACAGACCGGCGGGCGTCGCCGGTGACACTACGCTTAGGCCGTGAGCAGCTCGCCGGCAGCCGACGTCGCGGTCCAGGCCGACGGCGTCTCGAAGTCCTTCAGGCTGCCGATCGAGCAGGTCTCGACGCTCAAGGAACGGGTGTTGCACCCCACCCTCCGCCAGCGGTTCGACGCTCTGCACGCGCTGCGTGACGTGAGCTTCGCGGTGCGGCGCGGGGAGGTGTTCGGGATCGTCGGGCGCAACGGCTCGGGAAAGAGCACGTTGATGAAGTGCCTCGCGGGGATCTATGCCGCTGACGCCGGCGAGATGTGGCTGCGCGGCCGGATGGCGCCCTTCATCGAGCTCGGAGTCGGATTCAACCTGGACCTGACCGCGCACGACAACGTCCTCATCAACGCGGTGATGCTCGGTCTCAGCCCGGAGCAGGCACGTGCCCGCTACGCCGCGATCATCGACTTCGCCGAGCTGCACGAGTTCAGCGAGCTGAAGCTGAAGAACTACTCGTCCGGGATGCAGGTGCGCCTGGCGTTCAGCGTGATGGTCCACGTCGACGCCGACCTGCTGCTGATCGACGAGGTGCTCGCCGTCGGCGATGCCGCCTTCCAGCAGAAGTGCTACGACGTGCTCAATCGCTCCCGCGACGAGGGCAAGACGATCCTGCTCGTGACGCACGACATGGATCAGGTGCGCCGCTTCTGCGATCGCGCGATGCTGCTCGAGCACGGGGCGGTCGTCGCCCTCGGCGACTCCAACGAGGTCGCGCAGCGATACACCAACGTCAACTTCGCCCTGCACGAGGACGTGGCGTCGCGGACCGAGCTGCCGGCGGGCGACGCCGACGACGGCGCGCACATCGTCGACGTCTTCATGCAGGACACCTCCGGCGCGCGCGGGATCGTCGCGGCCGGCGGATCGGTCGCGATCTGCACGCGGGTGCGCTTCGAGCAGGCCGTCAGCGACCCCGTCTTCGAGGTCGTGCTGACCGACGGTCGCGGCAACCGCGTCTTCCGCGCCAGCAGCCGGAGCCAGCAGGCCGCGAGCGGAGACTTCGTGCGCGGTGACCTGATCGAGGTCTGGGTGAGCTTCGACAACTGGTTCGCGCCCGGTCGCTACGACATCTCCTCGCAGGTGACCTATCCGGGCGCCGGCGAACGGATCATGGCGGCCCGCGAGAAGGCCGGCTCCGTCGTGGTGGCGGGGACGCACAGCGGCGGGATGGTCGACGTCCCGCACGCCTTCCAGATCAACCGCGCCGAACGCGTCGCCGGCGCGACCGGCGGGCCGGCGACGCGCCACCGCTGACCCGCCGGCGGCTTGATGGCTGAGCGCTCGCCGGGCCTGGGCTAGCGGCCGCCGGAGGCCGGGACGTAGACCTCCTGGACGTAGCCGCGCCGCAGCGGGGAGACGTCGCGACGAACGCGCGTGAAGCCGCCGACGCGGTCGACGAGCTCGCAGACGACGTTCTGCTCGACGCCGTCGAAGACGGTCCCGCTCTCGTGGTTGTAGCTGTAGAAGACCGGTGGGGCCGCGGCGCGCGCCCACTCCAGGTACTCCTCCGCGGCGGCCAGCGGGATCTCCGGGAGGCTGTCCTTGTTCGCCAGCGCCTCGAACGGCGTCGGCACCTGGTCGAGCGCATGGTCGGGGACGATCGTCACCTGAGCCGGCGTCTCGCCGTAGAGCGCGACCGCGTCGTGCCCGAGCGCCTGGGAGAGGAAGTAGCCCTGCAGCACGCCGACGACCGGCAGGTCCACGATGACGTAGCGGGCATCCATCATCAGCAGCAGCCAGTACGCCATGCCGCCGTACCCGCCCCCGATCTCGACGATCCGCCGCGGCCCGTCCGACGGGGGAGCGTGCGTGTCGATCGCGTCACGCAGGCGCGCGGCGCCGTAGACGAGATCCGGTGTCTCCGGCGTGATCAGCCGGTCGGCAACGACCACGCCCCAGGCCGCGCCTGCGTCGGGAAAGTCCAGCGAGAGCCCGAGTCGCTGCTCGATGCCCGCGACGAGCTCGTCGATGCCGTCGTGCAGAGCGGGCGCCACGCCGCCCTGCTCGGGGTTCTCCATGCGGGCAGCTCCGATCGCCTCCCCCAGCGCCACGATCTTGCGCAGCTCGATCAGCCACGCCGCGCGCGCGATCGGCCCGCGCGACCACTTCCGCCCGAGGCTCCCCCGTGCCATGCCGAGCACGAAGTCCGAGCGGAACATCGCGGCCAGCAGCCGGGCGACGGCTGCCGGGCGTCCTTCACGCAGCGCGTCGGTCAGCTCGCGCTGGCGCTGCTCGAAGATGCTGTGCGACCACATGCCCGACGCCTGCCGTGCCTCGGACTGCGCGAGGCGGTAGGCGTCGATCAGGCGCCGGCACAGCGTCAGGTCGGCGTCGGTGACGGGTGGCGGCGCGCGAAACCGCTGCTTCGCGGGCGGACCACCGCGGAGGCGGTACAGCCACGGCGGGCGTTCGAAGTTCTCGAGCGACCGCGCGAACGCGATCGCCGGCTCCACGCGCTGCGCGACAGCCCTCTTGATCTGCGTGCGAACCAGTGCCGTCTCCCCCTGCCGCGGCGCCCTCGCGCCGCGTCGCCGAACTGACGGCGGAGGCTACCCTTCAGCCGGTGAACGCGGCGCCACCACCGACGAGCGCGGAAAGCTGAGCACGAGGGTCGCCTTGCCGGACGCGGTCGAGGCCGCCTACCGCGTCGGTGGGCCATCCGCCATCGGCGGCGATCCGCGCCGCTTCTGGAACCTCGCGCGGACGCTCGCCGCGACCGACTGGAAGGTCCGCTTCTACGGGTCAGCGCTCGGCTACGTGTGGTCGCTGCTGCGGCCGCTGATGCTCTTCGGGATCGTCTACTTCGTGTTCTCGTACGTCGTCGACGCCGGCGCCGGGGTGCAGCACTACGGCGTGATCCTGCTGCTGGCGATGATCCTCTACTTCTTCTTCTCGGAGGTCACGGGTGCCGGCGTCACGTCGATGGTCGACCGCGAGTCGCTGCTGCGCAAGGTCGGCTTCCCGCGCGCCGTCGTGCCGCTCTCGGTCGCGCTGGTCGCCGCGATGAACCTCGCGCTCAACCTGGTCGTGCTCGCCGCCTTCGTCGTCCTCAGCGGCGTCGATCCGCGCTGGACGTGGTTGCTGCTGCCGGTCCCGTTCGCGCTCATGCTCGTGTTCGCGACGGGCGTCGCGATGCTGCTGAGCGCGCTCTACGTCCGCTATCGCGACGTACGCCCGATCTGGGACGTCGTGCTGCAGGCCTTCTTCTACGCGACGCCGATCCTCTATCCGATCGAGGCCGTGATCGGGTACTCCGAGACGCTCGCGAAGATCATGCTGTTCAACCCGATAGCCGCGCTGATCCAGGAGTCGCGCCACCTGCTGACGGGCGCGATGCCGCTGGGTGAGGCGCTCGGGTCCAGCACGCTGATCCTCGTGCCGCTGACGATCCTCGTCTGCGTCACGTGGCTCGGCCTGCTCGTCTTCGCCCGCATGGCGCCGCGTGCCGCGGAGGAGCTGTAGGCGCTAGCGGACGATCTCCAGCCAGTCGGCGCGTACGCCGACGAGCCGCCGCCAGTCGCCGGGATCGATCGTGCGCACGCGGCGCTGCGCGTCCTCGACGGGCTGAAACCAGAGCGGGCCGATGTGGCGCAGGCTGGAGCGGTAGCCGCCGCTCCCGGGCGTGAGGTCGCCGCCGCCCTGCACGATCTGCACGCCGTGCACGCCGCGCGTGAGACGGCGCGTGCCGATCAGGACGTAGGCGCCCGGGTTGTTGAGCCCCGGCCGCGTCGTGCCCAGCGGGCGGTTGTCGGTGCTGACCTGCAGGCGCCGTGCGAACGAGCCCTCGAACCACACGTTGTAGCGGGCCGTGCGGGGAATCCTGACCGGTGCGTCGATCTGCCCGGGGCCGACGGGCACGAGCCCCTCGGGGAAGTTCCCGTAGCCGACCCAAGCGCCCGGCCGCGGGTGCCGCGAGATGTAGAAGCCCGTCAACCGCGCACGCTCGACGTAGGCGATGCGGCCGCCGAGCCGGCGCGCCCTGTCCGCCCATTCGCGCGCCGTCCGACGCGTGACCTCAGCGCCCGGGCGCAGGATGTCCGCGCCCAGCGGCTTGTGGCGCAGGACGCGCGGCGTCGCGCTGCGGCGCCACAGCTCGTAGAAGTCGCCCCGCCACGCGAGGCGGAAGCTCGCCGGCGGCCGGCTGGCCGTCGGCGAGCGCCGCCAGACGAGGTGGCGCACCGACTGCAGGTATTCCAGGCGCAGGTCGTCGACGTCCAGCGGCGTCTTCTCGCTCGGCCGGCGCTTGGGGTCGACGAGCGCGTTTGGCTCGTAGGGGGCCTCGCGATAGCCGTGGGGCCATTCCGGCTGCGTGTAGCCCGGCGCCCTGCGCAGGAAGTACTTGCCGAACTCGTCGTACTCGTTGCTCACGACGGGCCCGCGGCCGGCCAGCCGCTGGTCGAGCTCGAGCAGCTCGGAGTAGCGCTCGTACGGCGCCAGCGACACGTCGTGGTAGGCCAGCGCGCTCGACGCCAGCACCGCGACCGCGATCGCGCCGGTGGCCAGCAGCGAGACGATGCGCAGACGTCCGCGCCAGAGCACGAGCGCGCCGAGCACGGCCAGCAGCAGGAACGCGGGCGACATGATCGCGAGCACCTTCGCGTCGGCGTACGGGCCGGCGCGCTCGAGCAGGTACAGCGACGGCAGGACGAGCACGGCGACGAGCAGCAGCGGCTGCCAGGCGCGGCGCCGGATCGCCCAGCCGACCGCCAGCAGCGCGCAGGCGCCGGCGAGCACGAGCGCGACGAGCTGCAGCTTCTGGTGCTCGAGCGGCATGTAGCGGTAGTCGCCGCTGAACCAGATCCCGAGCACCTGCTCGGGTTCGAGCGGTGCCGCCAGGTTGCCGAGCTCCACGGGCATCGGAGCCCCGCCGTCCCGGGCGTCGAGCGTCCCGCCCTGGACGTGCAGCTGGGTCGCCAGCGACGTGAGCACGGGCAGGGCCAGGACCGCCCCGACGGCCGCGCAGCAGGCCAGCCACGCGGCATCGCGCCAGCAGCGCTCGCGCGCGATCCGCAGGCCCCAGACGGCCGCCGCGACGAGCGCCATGACGCCGAAGTAGGCACCCGCCGCCGGTCCCAGCGCACCCAGCGCCGCCGCCCCCGCGATCGCGAACAGCAGCAGCGACCGCGCCGGGCGGCGCTCGCCGACGGCCACCGCGAGCACCGCGACGCCGGTGCTGACCGCGGCGACCGTCGTGATCTCCTTGATCGAGCCCTGCAGCGCGAAGCCGACGACGAGCGCCGGCTGCGCCGCCACGAACGCCGCCACCGCGACCTGCCACCGGGCGCGCAGCAGCGGCGCGACGAGCCCCGCCAGAGCCAGGCTCGTCATCGCGGCCATGAAGCTCAGCAGCGGCTGGTAGAGCCAGGCGAGGTCGAGCACCCCGAGAGGCGCCGTCACGCCGAGCGTCGCCTGTCCCGTCACCGGATAGCTGCTCTCGACGTACGACCGCAGACCGATCCGGATCGACCCGTCTGCGTTGCCCGTCCAGTCGAAGCCCTGGCGGGCGAGCAGGTCGGCGAGGCCGAGCTGGTGCGACGTGTCGGGGAGCGCGAGGTAGCCGGCGAAGGTCGGGTTGCCCGAGAGGATGACCGGGGCGCCGAAGATCGCGAAGACGCCGAGCGCGGCCAGCGCGACCCACGGATCGGGGCGCAGCGAGCGCAGCCACTCGCGCTGCAGCACGAAGCCGGCGAGGGCGAGCAGCACGATGACCGGCAGCGCGAGCCGCGCGGTCTCGCCCTCCTGAGTCAGCAATCGCGCCAGCGCGGCGAGCGTGACGAACCCGACCGGCAGCAGCAGCACGCCGGGATAGCGCCAGCCCGCCAGCCATCCGGCGGCCAGGCCCAGCCCGAGGCACAGCGCGCTCAGGGCGAACGGGTACAGAAACCACGCCGCGAGGAGGTCCACGAGCGGCGGTTACCTAGCTGGCGTCGCGGCGGCGCAACCCGAGGATGGAGAGCAGAAACGAAGAGAAGAAGATCTGCAGGCCGATGATGACCAGCGCGGCCGCCGTCACCGCGAGGCGCTCCTCCGACAGCGCGCCGAAGCCGCGATCGATCCAGATGCCGACGATCACGCCGCCCGCGACGACGCCGGCGAAGACGATGGCGCCGCCGAGCATGAGCCCGTGCTCGAGCCGGAAGCGGGCGCGCATCCGGTCGAACCACGGGTCCTTCTCACCCATGAAGTACGTCCCGTAGGCATGGGCGCAGAGGCCGAGCGCGACGATCTGCACGCCGATCACGCACAGCAGCAGGCCGCCCACGAGCGCGTGCAGGTTCCATTCACGCCCGAAGATCGGTATCTGGGTGAGCGAGACTCCCGCGATCAGCAGGCCGATCAGCAGCATCACGGCGCCGGGCACGATGAACAGGTGCGTCGGGCTGTGGACGAGCAGGAAGCGCAGATGGCGCCAGCCGTCGCGGAAGCGCGAAAGCTTGGACTCGCCGCCACGCGGGGCGTAGGAGATCGGGAACTCGCGGATCTCGAGCTTCTCCTTCGACGCGCGGATCACCATCTCGGAGGCGAACTCCATCCCGGTCGTGCGCAGGTCCAGCTGCGGCAGGATGTCGCGCCGGAAGCCGCGCATGCCGCAGTGCGCGTCGCGGATGCCGGTCCGGAAGAAGAGGTTCAGGGTGCCGCTCAGCAGCGGGTTTCCGACGTAGCGGTGCATCCAGTGCATCGCGCCCGGCTCGATGTTGTCCATCCGGTCGCCCATCACGAGCTGCGCCCCGTCGCGCAGCTCGCCGACGAAGCGCGGGATGTCCTTGAAGGGGTACGTCATGTCGGCGTCGAGCATCACGATGTACTGGCCGCGCGCGGCGCCGAATCCCGCGAGGTAGGCCGACCCGTACCCGCGCCGCGGCTCGTGCACGACGCGCGCGCCTGCGGCCGCGGCCAGCTCGGCGCTGCCGTCGTCGGAGTCGTTGTCGGCGACGACGACCTCGCCCGCGATGCCGGCCTCGGCGAGCGCCTCGAGCGAGCGGCGGACGCACTCCTCGATGTTCTCGGCCTCGTTGAGGCAGGGGATGACGACGGAGACCTCGACCGGCGAGGCCGGCGAGGCTGTGTCTGCGGTCCCTGCTGGTGTGCTGTGGGTCGAGGCCATGTGCGAGTCCTACGTGAGGCGCCGGACGGGCACGTCACGGACTTTTCAAACGCGTGAACGGGCAAAGGTTGCGCGAACAAGAGCCTAGATGATCCGCTTGGTCTGAAACGCTGGGCGCCGCATGCGGATCCTGATCGTCTACGACTGCCTGTTTCCGTACACGATCGGCGGCGGCGAGCGCTGGTACCGCAACCTCGCCGAGCGGCTCGTCGCCGACGGCCACGAGGTGACGTACCTGACCCTGCGCCAGTGGGACCGCGGGGAGCGCCCGCAGCTGCCGGGCGCCGCCGTGCGCGTCGCCGGCCCGCGGATGGCGCTCTACGTCGAGGGGCGGCGCAGGATCGCGCCGCCGCTCGTCTTCGGCGCCGGCGTGCTGTGGCATCTGCTGCGCCACGGGCGCCGCTACGACGTCGTCCACACGGCGTCGTTTCCCTTCTTCTCGCTGCTCGCGGCGGCGCTCGTGCGGCCGCTGCGCCGCTACGGCCTGGTCGTCGACTGGTTCGAGCTGTGGTCGGCGCAGTACTGGCGCGACTACCTCGGCGCCGCCGGCGGTCGCGTCGGCTGGAGCATCCAGCGGCTCTGCCTGCGCGTGCCGCAGCGCGCGTTCACGCTCTCGCGGTCGACGGCCGAGCGGCTGCGCGCGGAGGGGGTCCACGGCGACGTCGAGGTGCTAACCGGGCTGCAGGACGTCCCCCCGGCCGGCGGCCCGCCGCAGCCGGCGCAGCCGGTCGTCGTCTTCGCCGGCCGGCACATCCCCGAGAAGCGCGTCCCGGCGCTCGTGCGCGGGTTCGCGGCGCTGCGCGAGACGGCGCCCGAGCTGCGCCTCGTCGTCTTCGGCGACGGGCCCGACCGCGCCGAGGTGCTGTCGCTGATCGACGCGCACGGCCTCGGCGACGTCGCGCGCGCGCCCGGCTTCGTCGAGCGCGAGGAGCTCGAGCAAACGATGGCGAGCGCGCTGTGCATGGTGCTGCCGTCGCGCCGCGAGGGCTACGGCCTCGTCGTCGTGGAGGCCTCCGCGCGCGGCGTGCCGAGCGTCGTCGTCGCCGACCGCGACAACGCGGCGACCGAGCTCGTCGACGAGGGCGAGAACGGCTTCGTCGCGGCATCGGCGTCGCCGCAGGACATCGCCGACGCGATCCTGCGCGTGCGCGCAGCCGGCGCGCCGCTGCGCGCCTCGACGGCGGCGTGGTTCGAGCGCAACCGCGAGCGGCTGTCGCTGTCGGGCTCGCTGGACCGCGTCGCCGCCGCCTACGCCGAGCCGCGGCGTGCCATCGCGCGCTCGTAGCTGGCGGCCGTCGCGCGCGCGGTCGCCGCCCACGTGAAGCGCTGCGCCTGCGCGCGCCCGGCGGCGCGCAGCCGCTCGGCCTCGTCGCGGTCGCCGAGCACGCGCTCGATCGCGGCGCTGATCGCGCGCGCGTCGTCGGGGTCGAACAGCAGCGCGGCGTTGCCGGCGACCTCGGGCAGCGAGCTGCGGTCCGAGCAGGCGACCGGTACGCCGCGGCGCATCGCCTCGAGCACGGGCAGCCCAAAGCCCTCGTAGAGCGAGGGGAAGACGAAGACGTCGGCGAGCGCGTAGAGGCCCTCGAGCTCGGGCCCGGAGACCCAGTCGAGCAGGCGCAGGTCGGCGGTCACGCCGAGCTGCTCGGCGCGCTCGCGCAGCGTCGCCTCGTAGGGCGTCGGATAGCCGGGCACGACGAGCACGGGGCGGCGCTCGGCGGGGATCGCGGCGAGCGCCTCGAGCAGGCGAACGAGGTTCTTGTGCGGCCGCTTGGCCGACACGGAGAGCGCGACCGGCCGCGCGCCGAGCGCGTGGCGCTCGCGCAGCGCCGCGGCCCGCTCGGGCTCGGCGGCCGTCGTCGTGCCGACGCCGAGCGGGACGACGTCGAGCTTGCGCTCGGGCACGTGCAGATGTCGGCGCACGTCGGCGCGCGTGGACTGCGAGTCGACGATCACGCGGTGCGAGCGGTGCGCCGCCACGGGGATCAGGACGCGCATGCCGAGGCCGAGGATGCCGAAGTGCGCGTCCGGCACGACTCGGTAGAGCAGGTCGTGGATCGTCACGACGCGGCGAAAGCGGCCGCGCGCGGGCGCCGTGCTCGCCAGGCTGTGCAGGACGTCGACACCGGCGCGCCGCGCCAGGCCCGGCAGCAGCTGCTGCTCGCCGCGCACCCACTGCACGCGGCTGCGTGCGAAGACCGGCACCTCGACGACCGCGGACGCGAACTAGTCCCACTCGCCGCCGGCCGCGCGCGCCTCGCGGTTGACGAACGCCGTGATCCGCAGGTCCGGCCGCTCGGCGGGCAGCGCGCGCAGCAGCTCGCGCGCGTAGACCTCCATGCCGCCCTGCTCGCCCGGGACGAGGAAGACGAGGTTGAGGCCGACGTGCATCGCCTCAGTCTGCGCCATCGCCACCGGGCGGCGCCGCGACGTGCGCCCTGCGGCGGCGCAGCAGCTCGCGCACCTCGGGCGGGAACCGGCGCAGGGCGAGCAGCAGCGCGAGGTACAGCGCGACGCCGATGGCGGCCTCGGCGAGCGGGTGCAGGCCGGCGAGCGAACCACCGATGTAGGCCAGCCCGCCCGCGCCGATTGCGACCGGCACGGCCGCGAGCGGCAGGCGCGGACCACCGTTGCGCACGAGCAGCGCCGTGTTGGCGATGCAGAGCGTGAAGTCGGCGGCGACGCCGGCGATCGCGCCGCCCTGTGCCCCGATCGCCGGCGCCAGGATGAGCGCCAGGATCACGACGACGGCCATCGAGCCGAGGTTCGCGAAGAGGATCGTGCGGTGCCGGCGCAGGCTCAGCAGCGGATAGCCCGTGGCGCTGGCGACGAAGATCCCGATCATCGCGAGCGACTGGATCCGCAGCACGTTCGTCGCGGGGTGCTCGCCGGAGCCGGTCAGCACCTCCACGACGAACGGCGCGCCGAGCGCCACGCCGAGCGTCAGCAGCACACCGCTGAGCAGCGCCAGCTCGAAGAGCCGGCCGCTCGCCCAGGCGAAGCGGACGCGATCGTCGCGTACCGCCCTGGCGAGGATCGGGAACGCGGCGGTCGTCAGGATCGCCGGCACTCCGATGAGCACCTCCATGACGCGGAACGAGATCGCGAAGTGGCCGGTCTGCACCGCGGTCGTGACGAGCGACATGATCACGAGCGTCACGCGGAAGTACAGCGAGTTGACCGCGACGGCGACGGCGAAGATCGCCGTCTCGCGCAGCAGCGGCAGCCAGCGCTCGACGTGGAAGGCCGGTCGCAGCACGATCGAGCCGCGCACCACGCGGATCGTCAGCAGCAGCGCCAGCAGCGCCGACGGGATGCCGATGACGAGAAACGCGAGGACGTCGGCGCCGACGACCACCAGCACGACGATCAGCGCCGCCGTCAACGCCCCGCGCGCGAGCTCGATCGCGGCGGCGACGCCGAACCGCATCTGCGTCTGCAGCACGGCGCCCAGCAGCGTCTGGGTGACGGCGAGCAGCATCCCGATGCCGGCGCACAGCGCGCCGACCACGAGGTCGCCGCCGTAGCCGGCGAGCTGCACGAAGCCGACGGCGACGGCGATCCCGGCGGCGCTGAGCAAGAGCCGCAGGCCGAGCAGGTCGCGCATGACGCGGTCGCGCTCCTGCTCGTTCTCGGCGCCGGAGAGCGAGCGCATCGCGATCGAGTTCACGCCGCCCTCCGTTAGCCCGGCGACGATCGCGACGACGGCCAGGACGCTCGAATAGCGGCCGAAGTCGGCATCGCCGAGGTGGCGGACGAGCAGCGGCGCCGTCAGCAGCGCAAGCAGCAGGCTGCCGGCGAAGGCCCCCGTCCGCATCGCGCCACCGCGGATCGCCATGCCGCCCGCGTCGGCGCTGTCGAGGATCGCGTAGTCGTCCCGCACCGGCTGCCGGCCGCTCGTCGCGTCGCGCTCGGGCACGAACCGTCCCTCGCGCTTCAGGGATCGACGCCGACGATGGCGTCGAGCTCGCGCATGCTGCGCGTGCGCGAGCGCTGCACGGCCCTGCGCCGGCGCAGCACGTCGGGCATCCCGCGAATCGCATCGGCCGTCGCGCGGCGCCAGATGCCGAGGCGGCGCTCGCGAACGGCGTCGCGCAGGTGGCTGACCTGCGCCAGCGCGAGCCGCGGCGCCTGGAGCACCAGCGCGCGGGCCGGGTAGTTCTTCGCGACGAGCCAGATCCCGTTGCGCCAGAGGTGGTATCGGGAGAAGTCGGTCGCGGCGGCTCCCACCGTCACCGAGCCCATGTGGTACGCGACGGCCGACGGCACGTAGAGGCAGTCGTAGCCCAGCAGCTGGGCGCGAAACGACCAGTCGGAGTCCTCGTAGAAGGCGAAGAAGCTCTCGTCGAAGCGCCCGACGGATGTCAGCGCGGCGCGCCGGTAGACGGCGACGGCGCCGCACGCGCCGAACACCCGCCGCGGCTCGTCGTACTGGCCGCTGTCGCGCTCGCCGCGCCCGCGCCGCGCCGGCAGCCCGTGCCAGCTGAACGTGTCGCCGGCACCGTCGATCACCCCGCGATCGTGGAAGTCCAGCAGCTTCGCGCCCGCAGAGCCTGCGCGCGGATGCTCGCGCAGGGCGGCGAGGAGCTCTCCCAGGCAGTCGGGATGCAGCTCCAGGTCGTTGTTGAGGAGCGCGACGAACTCGCTCGTGCCGGCATCGACGCAGACGTTCAGCGCGGCGGTGACGCCGACGTTCTCGGGCAGGGCGACGACCTCGACGTCGGGCCAGTGCTCGCGCAGCCAGTCGACCGTGTCGTCCGACGAGCCGTTGTCGACGACGACCGCGCGAAAGTCGGTGAAGCGCTGCGCGGCCAGCGACGGCAGGACGACCTCCAACAGCTCGCGTCCGTCGTAGGAGAGGATCGAGACCGTCAGCGCGGGCTCAGCCGGCATCGGCGCGCGCTTCCCGCCGGGGCCGCCGCAGCAGCACCGTGTAGGTCGAGCTGCGCATCCCGCGCTGCTCGACGGGCGCCATCAGCCGCGCCAGCGCGTAGCCCAGCAGCACGGCGATCGCCGGCGAGGGGCCGCTGGACGGCCTCAGCCGCAGCGCGTACTCCCACGCGAAGCGGTTGCAGTGACGCGCGAAGGGATCGCGCGTGACGGTGGCGACGGGCTCCAGGCCGAGGCCGCGCGCCCGTTCGACGAGCGTACGGTGGGGGATCAGGCTCAGGTGGCGCGGCGCGTCGAGGTGCGCCCAGCGCCGCCGCATCAGGGCGAACCCAAGCGACTGCGGATTCGGCACTCCGATCGCCAGCACGCCGCCGGGCTCCAGAGCGGCGGCCGCGGCGGCGAGCAACTCCGCCGGCTGCTCCACGTGCTCGAGCACCTGCCACATCGCGACGACGCGGCTGGGCGGCAGCCCCTCCAGCACCTCGTGCGGCCGGGTGCTCTGGATGGCGCGCACGCCGACGGTCTGCTCGAGGTAGGCGCAGCACGCGGCGTCCATCTCGACGCCGGTGACGTCGTAGCCGGCCTCGCGCGCGGCGAGCGCGAAGGCGCCGAAGCTCGGGCCGATCTCGACCAGTCGGCCGGGAGCGACCTGCGTCGCCAGCAGGTCGATCTTGTGCGCCTCGAACGCCAGGCGCGATCGCAGCTCGGCCGGCTCGGGGACGCCGTGGTAGCCGTCCTCGTAGTAGCGAGCGAGGTCCTGCGGCACGTCGCAGAGCTGGATCGTGGCGCACGTCTCGCAGCGCGCGTACTCGAAGTGGCGCGCGTCGATCCCGCGGTTGCGGTCGGTCGCGGTGAGAAACGCCGCAGTCGATCCACCACAGAAGCGGCATGGCTCGCTGGAGACGCTCATCGCGCGCACACGCTACCGAGCAGACCAGCGGGCGCCGCTACAGCGACGGCCAGCGCACGCGCGCGACCTGCAGCGTGCGGCGGGCCGCACGATAGCCGGCGCTGCGCAGGCTGTGGCCGGGACGTCGGATCGCGCCACGCGCCGAAGGCGGCGGCAGGTCGGGGCTCGCGACCCAGCGCCGCAGCGGCGCGGCGATCACCGGCCACGCATGGTCGGCGGCCGCCCGCGCGAGGCCTGCGGCATAGGCTCCGCGACCACGCTGCAGCACGTCCTCGATCGCGTCGCCGAGCGCGGCGGGGTCGTCAGGCGCGACGACGGCGCCGAGGCCGTCGCGCTCGACGCGCGCCGCGAGCTCGTCGCCGCGTGTGCAGACGACCGGCAGCCCGGCCCAGATGCTGTCCAGCACGCGGGTGCGAAACGCGAAGCGGGTCTCGAGATGGTCGCGTGCGGTCGCTACCGAGCAGTCGGCCTCCAGAAGCCAGGCCGCGCGCTCGTCGTAGGGAACCCAGCGATCGTTGAAGAGCACGGCATCGCCGAGCAGGCCGAGCGACGCCGCGAGCGCGCGCGCCTCGTCTGCGGCGGTGCGTCCGGCGGGACCGCCGCCGGCGCCCATGAAGACCAGACGCACGCCCGGCCGGCGCTCGGCGAGCAGCGCGAGCGCGCGGATCGCCGTGGGCGCGTCGAACCAGTTCCACAGGCCGCCGTTCCAGAGCACGATCTCGTCGCCGGCGCCGATCTGCGGGAACGCCGCGCGGATGCCGCCGCCGACCTCCCGAGGCGGCTCGGACGGAACGCCGAACGGGACGATGTCGAGCAGCGAGCGCAGGCTGGGATCGCGGTCGTAGACGCCCGGCTCCAGCCGCCGCGTGGCGAGCAGCGCGCCGACGTAGAGGTCGCGCTGCGCCGCCCCCGCACACATGAAGTGATGTCCGCTGCGCAGCGCGTCCTCCAGCCGGTCGACCGTCAGCGCCACCATCAGCCGCCGCAGCCGAGTCCCGCGCTCGGAGAACAGCTCGAGCGTCTCGAGCGTCTCGGGCGCGTAGAGGTCGAAGACCAGCCGCGCGCCCGAACGCCGCATCCAGCCGCTCACCAGCGGCCATTGCGGCGGCGCGACGATCACGTCCGCGCGCGCGATCTCCTGGCGCAGCGCGGCCGGCGCGTGGGGTTCGTAGCCGACCACCCGCACGCCCGCGGGCGATGCGCCTCCGCCTAGGTCGCCGCTGGCGACGACGACGTCCGCGTGCGGCGCCAGCGCGCGGGCAAGCTCGGTGTAGCGGATCCCCATCCCGCGCATGCGCTCTCCGACCGCATCGGGCGACACGAACAGCACGCGTGGCGGCCGCGCGCTCATCGCGCCACGACCTGGCTGGAGTACGCGCCGCGGCGCAGGCGCAGGCTGTCGGCGAACGAGATCGTGCGGTCGATCGCGTTGCCCGGGGGCAGCGCCCGCCGCGGAAGCCGCGCCGCCGCACGCCAGCCCGCCACGCGCCCGCGCAGGGCCGCGGCATCGCGTGACAGCGCCACGTCGCCCGCCACGACGATCGCCTCCGTGAGCAGCGCGCGGCCGGCCGCGCGCGAGCGCAGCACGCCGTAGCGGCGCAGGACGTATGCGCGCCCGAAGCCGGCCTTGCGCCGCTGCTCGGCCGAGCGATGGCCGAAGGTCGCCGATCCGACATGGACGGCGACGGCGTCGAGTGCGACGGCCGCGCCCCAGCCGGCGCTGCGCAGGCGCAGCGCGAGGTCGAAGTCCTCCATGTAGGCGACAAGCGCCTCGTCCAGGCCGCCGACCTGTTCCCACGCTGTGCGGCGGATCGCCGCAGCCGCGCCGGCGGGACCGAGCAGCGCCGGCCGGTCGGTCCGCGCCCGCGCCGGCGGATGTCCCTGCCAGCGCGCGAACGCGGCGAGCGTGCGGTCGGCGGTCAGGCCGACGCTGTCGACGGCCTCCTCGCCCGGCCGCACGAGCAGCGGCGCGACGGAGCCCGTCGCCGGCTGCTGCTCGAGCGGCGCCACGAGCCGCTCGAGGAAGTCGGGGCGCGCGTCGACGTCGTTGTTCATCATCGCGACGACGTCGCCGCTGCCTGCTGCCGCAGCGATGTTGCAGGCGACGGCGTACGGCCCGTTGCGCTCCAGGCGCAGGACCTCGACGTGCGGGAACGCGGCGCGCACGAGCTCGCTCGTACGCTCGTCGCAACCGTTGTCGCACAGGTAGACGCGGTGCTCGCGCGTCTGACGGGCGAGATGCTCCAGACAGCTGCGCGTCAGGTCCCAGCGGCGGTAGGCGACGAGCGCGACGTCGATCGAGAGCGGCGTCACCGGGCGAAGTCCGCGCTGGGGCGGCACTCGTTTTCGTTCATCGCGCAACCCTACGGCCAGCTGCGGGGGCCCGGCCGCGCCCTGCTACGG
>JBKHXR010000012.1:0-55123 GCA_046565905.1 Thermoleophilia bacterium
TCCAAGACCAACGCCGTGACGTCGATCATGGGCCACGAGCTGCCCGCCGACGACGTCCACGTCGGCCCGTCGGACTACGTCCCGTGGCTGACCGACCGCAAGTGGGCGCACATCCGCCTGGAGGGCAACTCCTTCGGCGACGTGCCGCTGACGGCCGAGCTCAAGCTCGAGGTCTGGGACTCGCCCAACAGCGCCGGCATCGTCATCGACGCCGTCCGTTGCTGCAAGCTGGCCCTCGACCACGGCCTGAGCGGCCAGCTCGACGGCCCCTCCTCGTACCTGATGAAGTCGCCGATGAACCAGCGTCCCGACGACGAGGCGCACCAGGCGACGGAGGCGTTCATCGCGAAGTACGGGCGCAACGCCGGTGGCGAGGCGAAGGCCGCGTCGCAGAAGAAGAAGAGCGCGGCGGCGAAGTAGCGCCGCGGCGCGCGGGCCGGCAGACGCTCGATCCGGGTCCCAGGCGGTCGCCCGGCAGCCCTCGCCCGGCGGGTGCAGGGTCGCCGGTCGCTCGCGTCGACGACGTGGCGGCCACCGCGCCCGGCGTGATCGCCGGTCGCAGGCAAGGACCCCGGGCAGCCGGCGCGGGGCGGCGCCGCGCGGCCGTTCGCCGAGCGGTCGCCGGCGCCATCCGCGCGAACCTCCGGGCAGCGGCGCTGGAGATGGCCCCACGGCCCCGCGTGGAAGCTAGGATCGCCACATGAGCACGGACGATCGCGGCACGCAGACGACACTCCCCTCGCAGGCCGGCGCGCCCGCGCGAACGCTGGCCACGCTGACCCTCGGCGCCGCCGGTCGCTACGCCTCGTCGCCGGCACTGCGCTACCCGCAGGACGGCGGATGGGCCCGTACGTCGTACGCCCAGCTGGGAGAGCAGGTGAGGGCGATCGCGAAGGGCCTGATCGCGCTCGGGGTGGCGCCGGGCGAGCGCGTCGCGATCCTCTCCAACACGCGGGCGGAGTGGACGCTTGCGGACCTCGGCGCGATCTGCGCCGGCGCGATCGTCGTCCCCGTCTACCAGACCAACTCGCCCCAGGAATGCCACTACGTGCTCGACCACTCGGGCGCCGGCGTGCTCTTCTGCGAGGACGACGAGCAGCTCGCCAAGCTCGCTGAGATCCGCGACCGGCTGCCCGGACTGCGCCATCTGCTGCGCTTCGAGGGCGAGGGCGGCGGCGCGATGACGCTCGACGAGCTGCGTGCCGCCGGTGCCGAGGTCTCCGACGCAGACCTCGAGGCCCGCATCGCCGCGATCGGCGCCGGCGACGTGGCGACGATCGTCTACACGTCGGGCACGACCGGGCCGCCGAAGGGCTGCATGTTGACGCACGGCAACCTCGTCGCGGACATCGACGGCATCCACGCGCGGCTGAAGCTGACTCCCGAGGACGACGTGCTCTACGTCTTCCTGCCGCTCGCGCACGTGCTGACGCGGATCGTGCAGTTGTTCGCGATCGACGCCGGCGGCGAGATGGCGTACTGGCGCCGCGATCCGAAGAAGATCGTCGAGGACGTGCAGATCATCAAGCCGACGTACCTGCCGTCGGTGCCGCGCATCTTCGAGAAGATCCACACCGCGGCGACCGCCAAGGCCGACGAAGCCGGCGGCGTGAAGGCAAAGCTGTTCCACTGGGCGGTCGGCGTCGGCGAGGAGATCGCGCGGCGCGAGACGCGAGGCGGCCGTCCCGGGCTCGTCCTCGAGGCAAAGCACGCGGTCGCCGACAGGCTCGTGCTGCACAAGATCCGCGATCTGTTCGGCGGCCGGGTGAAGCTCGCGCTCAGCGGCGCCGCTCCGATCGACACCCACATCCTCAACTTCTTCCACTCCGCCGGGGTGTGGGTGCTCGAGGGCTACGGGATGACCGAGACCTGCGCCGTCGAGACGCTCAACACCATCGACGAGCACCGCTTCGGAACGGTCGGCCGGCCGCTGCCGACCTGCGAGGTGAAGATCGCCGGGGACGGCGAGGTCCTGATGCGCGGCCCGAACGTCTTTCGCGGCTACTACAACGACGAGAAGGCGACCGCCGAGACGCTGGACGCCGATGGATGGCTGCACTCCGGTGACCTCGGCGAGCTCGACGCCGACGGCTATCTGACGATCACCGGCCGCAAGAAGGACCTGATCATCACCTCCAGCGGCAAGAACATCTCGCCGTCGAACATCGAGAACGCGCTCAAGCTCTGCCGCTGGATCTCCCAGGCGGTCGTGTACGGCGACCGGCGCCCGTACCTGACCGCGCTGCTGACGCTCGACCCGGACGAGGCGGGCGCGCTCGCCGAGAAGGTCGGCGCGGCGTCCGCCGAGCCGGCCGCGCTCGCGCAGGATCCGGCGGTGCGCGCGGAGCTGCAGGCGGCGGTCGACGAGGCCAACGCGCAGTTCGCCCGCATCGAGCAGGTCAAGAGGTTCACCGTCCTGGAGCGCGACCTCTCGCAGGAGGACCACGAGCTGACGCCGACGCTCAAGGTCAAGCGCAACGTCGTCTACGAGCGCTACGGGGACGACTTCACGCGGCTCTACGACGCCGGCTGACGTCTGAGCCGGCCCGGGATCCACGCGGATCGGTTCAGCGCCGCGCGGGAGGCGCCAGCCGGTACTTCAGGTGCGTCACGCCGGGCGCCTCGACAGCGCGGACCTGCTCCAGCGCCAGGTCGGGGCCGACGGCCTCGAACAGGCGCGCGCCGCCGCCCAGCAGCAGCGCGACGATGTGAAGCTCGAGCTCGTCGACGAGCCCGGCCGCCAGGTACTGGTTGACGACGTCGGCGCCGCCGGCGATCGCGACGTCCTTGCCGGCGGCCGCCGCCCTGGCCCGTCTCAGGGCCGACTCGATCCCGTCGCTGACGAAGCTGAACGTCGTGTCCGAGAGCCTGAGCGGCTCGCGCTCGTGGTGGGTGAGCACGAATACCGGCATGCGGAAGGGCGGATCCCCGCCCCACCAGCCTCGCCAGGGATCGTCGCCCCACGGACCCGGCCCGCCGCCGAACATGCCCCGGCCCATGATCGCGGCGCCGACGTTCGCCTGCGCCTGCTCGATCACGGCGTCGCTCGCGTTGACCTCTCCGCCCTCCCTGCCGTGGACCCTTCGCCACGACCTGAGCGCGACGACCCAGTCGTGAAGGCGTTCGCCGCCCGCGCCGAGCGGGTTTTCCTCGCTCTGGTCCGGACCGGCCACATAGCCGTCCGCCGAGACACTGATATGGACTCTCACCTTGCTCATGTCGCTGTAGACCGCCGCGGTGATCCAGACTCATCGCCGGCCCCTGGACCTGGGCCCGCCGCCGGCGTGGTCGGCGCCGAAGCGAGCAGGCCGCAGGCCGGCGCGGCTGCGATCGCAAGCCGGAGCGGGCGCCTCGACGATCGCTTCCGCGAGCGTGTTCGCCGCGGCGCCGGCCGCGGCGAACACGACGCATCCGCTAGTCCTCGAACCAGATCGTGAACGGCCGGTCGGCGAGCGCGGCATCGCTGACGTCGAACGTCCGCACCTGCAGCTTGCCGACGCAGTCACCGGTCGAGACGGTGCCGAGGGAGATGAACGACGTCGCGATGACGTCGGACTGACCTCCGTCGAAGACGCCCTGGCCCGAGACGACCACGCTCTTGACGTCGAACGGCAGATCGACGAAGCAGACGATCCCCGCCTGCGTGTCCGCGTCGACGTTGGCCTGGACGATGTTCTTGCTCCTGGCGGCGACGACGTTGCCGGCGGAGGTCAGCGTCGCATACGCCACGGCCGTGCCCGCGTCGCCGGTGTCGCCCTTGGCACCCGGTGCGCCGGGCGCGCCGGGCGCGCCGCTGGCCCCGGGCGCTCCCGCCGGACCGGCCGGGCCCGTCGCGCCCGCGGGAAGCTGACCGGGCTTGAAGTCCTTGGCCAGCAGCGTCCTGTCTCTCACCTTGGCCGACGTCACGGCGTTGGTCGCCAGATCGGGAGTCTTGACCTGCTTGTTGCCGATGTCGACGGACTTGACCTGCCCGTTGACGATGTCGCTGCTGCGCACGCTGTTGGCGGCGTACGCCGTCCCGCCGAGCGCGACGACGAGCGCCATCGTCGACGTCACGTTGGCGTACCGGCCCCTACCGAATAGTCGCTTCACGAGCCCCTCCTTGGTGATGTGGGGCGCGAGCCTACGCCCGCCGGCGCCCCGCGGGCAAGTGTGAGATTCGTCCGCCTCCTATCCTCGAGTCGTGCCGCTCGACCGCCTCGCCATCGCGCACGTCACGCCCTATCCGTGGGGCGCGGGGCGCCACGAGGTCACGACCTACGTCGAGCGGACGACGGCCGAGCTGGCGGCCCGCGGCCACCAGGTGCTGATCGTCGCCCCGTCGCGCTCGACCGAGGTCGTGCGCGAGACGCGGCACGCGATCGGCGCGGCCCGCGACGATCCGGCGGCGCTCCTGCCGGAGCCCGGAGCGCCGCCGCGCGTGCTCGCCGTCGGCGATGCGCTGCCCGACCTGCCCGGCGGCCCGCGCCGCGCGCCGGCCCTGCCGGTCGACGTCTCGCGCACGATCGAGAACCTGCTGACGATCCTGCCGCTCGACATCTGCCACGTGCACGAGCCGTTCGCGCCCTCGACGTCGAGCGCCGCCCTGCGCCACTCGCGGGCGCTGAACGTGGGTACGTTCCACGCACCGACCGAGCGCCTGCTGTCGACCCAGGTCGCGCGCAGGCTCGTCTCGCTCGTGCTCGGGCGCCTCGATGTGCGGACAGCGAGCTTCGACGCCACTCGCGAGCTGATGCAGCGCTACTTCGCCGCCGACTATCGCGTCCTGCTGCCGGGCGCCGACGCCCCCGCGCCGCGCGTGCCGCCGCCCGCCGGGCGCGTGCGGCTCGGCTTCGTCGACGGCGAGGAGCGCCCCGCGCTGCGCCTGTTCCTGCGCGCGCTGCGCCGCCTCGACCTCGAGGCGCCATGGGACGTGACGATCCTCTCGCCGCGCGGGCGGTCGAGCAGCACGCCGCTGCGCCCCGCGCTGGAGGCGCGCGTGCGCTACGTGACGCCCGACGACCTCGACGAGGCCGAGTTCCTCGCGCAGACCGACGTGCTGGTCGCGGCGTCCGACGGCGCGGTGCCGGCGCCGGGGCTGCTGCTGCGGGCGCTCAGCGCCGGGGCGGTCCCGCTGGCGTCGCGCCTGCCCGCCTACGAGGAGGCGCTCGGCGCGGGCGAGTACGGCCTGCTCTTCGAGCCGCGCGACGTCGAGACGCTCGCGGCCCAGCTCGCGCGGCTCGCGACCGACCGCGCCCTGCTCGAGCGCCTGCACAGCGCCGCCGCGCCGCTGCGCGTGCGGCTGACGTGGCCGCGCCTGGCCGACGAGCTCGAGCAGGTCTACGCGGGCCTGACCGCGCGCCGCCACCCGCTCACCGGCAACCCGCAGCTCGCGGCGCGCCTGCGCGCCCGCAGGCGGATCGACGTCGACCTGCACATGCACACCGATCACTCGCACGACTGCGCGACGCCGGTCGAGGTGCTGCTCGCGGCCGCGCGCGAGCAGGGGCTGGGCGCGATCGCGGTGACCGACCACAACGAGGTCTCCGGCGCCTTCGAGGCGCGCGAGAAGGCCGCGCGGTTCGGCGTCAAGGTGATCGTCGCCGAGGAGGTCAAGACGGCCGACCAGGGCGAGGTCATCGGCCTGTTCATCGAGGAGAGGATCCCGCGCGGGATGTCGCTCGCCGAGACGGTCGCCGAGATCAAGCGCCAGGGCGGGCTGGTCTACGTGCCGCACCCGTTCGATCGGATGCACTCGGTGCCCGACTACGAGCACCTGCTGACGATCGTCGACGACATCGACGCGATCGAGGTCTACAACCCCCGCGTCGCGATCGGCTCGTTCAACGAGGAGGCGGCGCGCTTCGCCGCCAAGTACCGGATCCTCGCCGCGGCGGGCTCGGACTCCCACGTGACGCAGGGGCTCGGCTCGGTGCGCGTGCGGATGGCCGACTTCGACGGGCCCGAGGAGTTCCTCGAGGCGCTGCGCGAGGCGGAGATCTCGACGAAGCCGTCGTCGCTGCTCTACGTGCAGGCGCTGAAGTTCCTCGAGAACAAGGCGACGCCGCAGAGCGCGCGCCGAGCGGTGCGCGACCGGCGCGTGCGAAGGGCGACGCGCAAGTCGTGATGCACGCGCAGGGTCGGCCGTCCGCGCCGTCGAAACCACCGGCGAGCATGCCCGCGACCGACGACGAGATCCGCGAGAAGTACCTCGAGCGGGCGATCCGAGAGCTCAACACACTGACGCGCGAGCTGCAGTCCTGCGCGCACTGCCCGCGCGGCCAGCTCATGCCGGTGCTCGGCTCCGGCCATCCGCAGGCCGACATCCTCCTGCTCAAGCACGCGCCGATGCCGCCTGAGATCGAGGAGGGCGTGGCGTTCTACGGCCGCGCCGGCGCCGCGCTGATGAAGGCGTTCAAGCGCCTGGCGATCGACCCGCTCGCCGTCTACGGCACGCTCTGCGTCAAGTGCCCCGTCAGCGACACGTCGCTGGCCGACCCCGGGTGCGTCGCTCGGATCGCCGAGGAGATCGCGATCGTGCAGCCGAAGATCGTCGTCGTCATGGGCGAGGAGGCGCTGGCGGCGCTCAACGACCTCGCGCTGCCGCTCTGCCGCCAGGTGCTCGAGCAGCCCGGCGAGGTCCAGCGGCTGACGCCGTCGATCGAGGCGCTGTACGTCCCGAACATCGACGAGGCGCTCGACGAGGAGTCCGCCAAGCGCGCGTTCTGGTCGGCGTTCAGGGTGCTCGGCGAGTGGTACGCCGACCTGCCGCCCTACTGACGCGTCGTCCCGGGCCGGTAGCGCTCGCCTTCGCGGTCCCGCTCGTCGCGTTCGCCTACTTTCTCGCCGCGCCGGCGCTGCCGCGGCTCGCGGCGGGAGACACGACGTTCCTCGTGGCCGGCAGCGCCGGCGCCCTGTTCGTCGCGATCACGGCGCTGATGCTGCTGCCGGCGCACGACACGCGGATCGGGCCCCTGCTGATCATCCTCGGCAGCGGTCTGCTCGTCGCGGCGCTCGACGCCGCCGGCGTGGGAGCGGGGGCGAACGTCGTCGAGGCGCTGTTCGCCAGCGCGCTCGGGCTGCTCATCGCGCGGCTGTTCGCCTCTGCGATGAGCGCCGTCGCGGTGCCCCTGTTCGCGGCGGCCGTCGACGTCGCCTCGGTCTGGAGCGGCCCGACGGCGTGGATGGTCGAGGACGGCACCGACCGCGTCGACCCGCTGAGCTTCGACCTGCCGGCGTGGGGCGACGCCGGCAGCGCGGGCCACCTCGGCCTGTCCGACGCCGTCTTCCTCTCCATGTTCGCGGCCTGGTCGGAGCGCTACGGCTTTCGCCGCAGGCTGACCTTGCTGGGCCTGCTGCTCGGCTTCCTCGCGGCGCCGGCGCTCAGCGTCGCGTTGGACCAGGCGATCCCGGTGCTGCCGCTGATCGCCGCCGGCTACCTGCTGCCGAACCTCGACCGCATCGGCCGGCTGCTGACTCACGCGAAGCCGCCTGCGGAGGACGAGCCTACGGCGTCAGGATGATCTTGCCGAGCTTTCCGCCGGCCGCGAAGTGGTCATAGGCGGCGGCGACGTCGTCGAGCGCGAAGGTCTCGGCGACCGGCACGCGCAGGTCGCCGCGCTCGAACCACGGCAGCACCTCGCGCTCCATCGCGCGGGCGGTGGACGCCTTCTGCTCCAGCGGCCGGGCGCGCAGCGTCGACGCCATGATCTGGCCGCGCTTGGCCATCAGCGCGGCAAGGTTCAGCTCGGCCTTCGCGCCGGCGCCGATCCCGATGACGACGATCCGGCCCTCGCCGGCCAGCGACTTGACGTTCGCCGCCAGGTTCGGGGCGCCGACGAGCTCGAGGATGACGTCGAACGGACCGTGCTCGTCGAAGCCCTCCGGCTCGCGCACCTCGTCGGCGCCGAGGCCGGCCACGCGGTCGCGGGCGTCGGGATTGCGCACGGTGGCCGTGACGTGGGCGCCGAGCAGGTGGCCGAGCTGGACGGCGGCCGTGCCGACGCCGCCCGCCGCGCCATGCACGAGCAGGCGCTCGCCCGGCCGCAGCCCGGCGCGCGTGAAGATCGCGTCGTGCGCGGTCGTGAAGACTTCCGGCACCCCGCCCGCGTCGGGAAACGCGACCGCGTCGGGCACCGGCATCAGCTGGCGCTCGTGGACGACCGCGAGCTCCGCCTGCCCGCCCCCACCGACGATGCCCATGACGCGATCGCCTTCGGAGAACCGGTCCGCGCCCTCGCCGAGCGCCTCGACCTCGCCCGCGAGCTCGAGCCCCGGGATGTCCTGGGGGCTGCCGGGCGGCGCGGGATAGCGCCCGCGTCGCTGGAGCATGTCGGCGCCGTTGACGCCGGCCGCCCTGACGCGGACGAGCACCTGCCCGACGCCGGGGACGGGGTCGGCATGCTCCTCGACGAGGAGCTCGCCGTCGCGGATCGTCGCGGCACGCATTGGTGGGCGAGTCTAAAGATGCGCGTTGCGGCGGGTCACGTCCCGTAAGCTCGTCGCTGTGTCGACGCCTGCGGAGGCCTACCGGCTGACCGGCATCTCGCCGAAGGCCTACGAGCATCCGGCCGATCGCGCGGCGACGGCCGCCCTCGGGTCGATCCCCATGCTCGACTACGTCGTGCGCAAGCTCATCGAGTTCGGCTACGAGCGAGCGCTGCGCCAGACCTACCTCGGTGCGGGAGTGCGTCTCGGGACCGACCAGCTGCCGGACATCTGGACGCGCTACCAGCACGTCCTCGGCGTGCTCGACATGCCCGAGGAGTACGACCTCTACATGACGGCCGAACCGGTGCTCAACGCGATGGCGATCGGCGCCGGCAAGCCGATCCTCGTGCTCAACAGCGGCACGGTGGCGCTGCTCGGCGACGACCAGCTCGAGGCCGTCATCGCGCACGAGGTCGCGCACATCCTCTCCGACCACGTGCTGTACCGCACGGCGCTGCAGATCCTGCTGCGGCTGACCGCCACGCCGCGGCTTCCCAGCATCGCCGGCATGCCGCTGATGGCCGTGCAGTACGCGCTGCTGGAGTGGTCGCGCGCGACCGAGCTGACCTGCGACCGGGCTGCCGCGGTCGTGACGCGCGACCCGCGCCTGGTCTGCAAGCTGCTGATGACGATGTCGGCGGGCGCCAAGGCCGGCGACCTCAACCTCGACGCCTTCATGCGCCAGTCGATGGAGTACACCGAGAGCGGCGAGGGTCTGGATCGCCTGCAGCGGCTGCTGACCGACCTGCGCCAGACCCACTCGCTGCCGGTCAAGCGCGTGCACGAGCTGCTGGCCTGGGTGCGCGAGGGCGAGTACGACCGGATCGTCGGCGGCGAGTACGTCCGCCGCGGCCAGGAGCGCCCGGCGCGCGAGGAGGCCGCCGACGCGGCGACGCATTACACCGAGCGCTTCAAGGAGCTCTTCGGCCAGGCCGGCGAGCACGTCTCCGGCGCCGGTCAGCAGCTGTCGGACTGGCTGAAGAACCTGCAGGACGACGACAAGCCCGGCAGCGAGGGGCCGCCGCGCGGATCCGGCTGAGCGTGGCGACTTTCTGAGGCTGAGGCTCACTTTGTCGCCAATCGAGCGGCGGCGGCGGTCCGGTGGCGGCCGGGATCGGTGACAATGTCGGACCGATGGACCTCTCCGCGCCCGAGATCCGCGTCCTCGGCTGCCTGCTCGAGAAGCAACGCACGACGCCGGACACCTATCCGCTGACGCTCAACGCGCTGCGCGCGGCCTGCAACCAGTCGACGAACCGCGATCCCGTCGTGGCCTACGACGAGGCGACGATCCGCGACGCGATCGCGCGCCTGAGCCGCCGTCGCTGGGCGCGCCTGGCGAGCGGTGCCGGCAGCCGCGCCTCGAAGTACCGCCACCTGCTCGACGAGTCGCTGACGAGCGCGCCGGACGAGCTCGCGGTCCTCTGCGTCCTCATGCTGCGCGGGCCACAGACGCCCGGGGAGCTGAAGGGCCGCACCGAGCGGCTGCATCCCTTCCCCCACCTCGGCGCCGTCCACGCGACGCTCGAGCGGCTGATCGAGCGCGAGCTCGTCGAGCAGCTGCCACGGCGGCCGGGGCAGAAGGAGGAGCGCTACGCGCACCGCCTGTCGGACGACGACGCGCCGGAGCCGTCGTTCGACGCGGCTGCCGGCCCGGCGGCCGCGGTCACGGCCGCGCCGGGAAGCGGCGGCGAGCCGCTCGCGCGGCACGTCCCGCGCGCCGCGCCGGGGCGCCCGATGCCGGCCGCGCCGGCGGCGGCGCCGTTCGCCGCGCAACCGCTCAGCGACCGGGTGGCGCGGCTGGAGGACGAGGTGGCGCAGCTGCGGGCAGAGCTGCGGGCGTTGCGCGGGCGCTGACGCCCGCTCGCGAACGGCAGCGATGAAGAGGTGCTCCGGGGAGCGCCTCGTTCGTGTTCATGGCGAGAACACCCCTATATACGAGGTGAAAGCGCCATGACCACGGAGGACGGACTGGATCTCCCGCGCGCCGCCCGGAACGCCGATCTCCCCGGGCGCCAACGCCGTCGTTCTCCCCGCGGGCCACCGTCCCTTCCTTCATCGTTGCTGTTCGAGAGCGCCGGCACCGCAGGCACCACAGAGCGACGGCACCGCCGGCACCCGCGCACCGCCGGCACCCGCGCACCGTCGGCCCATCCGCCCACCGCCCACCCCGTAGACAGAGGCCGGCCCGCCGAAGCGAACCGCGCCGAGCTCAGGCCCGGTCCAGCAGCGCCACGCACTCGATGTGCGGAGTCTGCGGGAACATGTCGACCGGCGTCACCCTGCGTAGCGCGTATCCGGCCTCGACGAGCTGCGCGGCGTTCGGCGCCAGCGTCGTCGGGTTGCACGAGATGTAGACGATCCGTCGCGGCGAGGCCTCGATGACGCGCCGGACGATCTTCTGCGACAGGCCCGCGCGCGGCGGATCGACGACCATGACGTCGGGCCGGCCGGCCTGCTCGACGAGCTCGCGCAGCGCCAGGCGCACGTCGCCGGCGAAGAACTTCGCGTTCTTGACCTCGTTGCGCCGCGCGTTGGAGATCGCGTCGGCGACCGCCTGCTCGACGAGCTCCAGGCCCCAGACCTCGCCGGCCCGCGCCGCCAGGCTCAGCCCGACGGTGCCGATGCCGCAGTACAGGTCGTAGACGCGCTCCCAGCCCTTCAGGCCGGCGCGCTGCGCGGCGATCCCGTAGAGCACCTCGGCCATCTCGGTGTTCGTCTGAAAGAACGCGTGCGGCGAGATCGAGAACTGCAGCCCGCAGAGCTCCTCCTGGAGGGCCTTGTTGCCCGCGACGATCTCCGTCACGCCGCCCTGCGTCGTCTCGGCGAGCGCGTCGGTGCGCGTCCACATCAGGCCCTCGCAGTCGACGGCCGCCGCCAGGCTCATGCCGTCGAGCTCGCCAGGACCGGTGACGAGCCGCACCTGCAGCTCGCCCGTCCGGCGCCCCTCGCGGACGACGAGGTTGCGCAGGAAGCCGCTGTGCGTGCGGCGATCGAAGGCGCCGAGGCCCTGCTCGCGACACCACGCGAGAACCTGGTCGCGCGCCGCGTTCGAGCGCTCCGACGCGAGCATGCAGTCGCCGACCGGGACGATCTCGTGCCACGAGCCCGGAGCGTGGAAGCCGCAGACGAGCGCACCGTCGGCGCCCGTCCCGAACGAGTACTCGAGCTTGTTGCGGTAGCGCCACTGCTCGACCGCCGGCACGATCTCGTCGAGCACGTAGCCGTCGAGGTGCCCGATGCGCGTCAGCGCCTCGCCGACCTGCTCGCGCTTGACTGCGAGCTGGCGCTCGTAGGGCAGCACCTGCCAGGGAGCGCCGGGGTGATCGGCGAGCGGCGCGATCCGCTCCGGGCTCGGCTCGAGCACGTCGAGCGTGCGCGCCTCGGCGTAGGCGCGCTTGCGCTTCGTGACGACCGCGCGCACGCGATCTCCCGGCACCGCGCCGGAGACGAAGACGACATAGCCCTCCATCCGCGCGACCCCGTTGCCGCCATAGGCGAGGGCGTCGATCGTGAGGTCGAGCTCGGCGCCCTTCTCGGGGCGGATGAACGTGGAGGACTCCATGAACTCTCAGGATAGGTTGCACGCCGGTGCGCGCACATGACCGCGCGGGAGCCGCCGCGCGAGACGCGACCGTACCCGCGACGCCGGCCCGTGGTCGAACCGGCCGTCGACCGGCATCGCCGCCGTGAGCAGCGGGGAGCTCGGCTGCCGGTCGTCCGGGTCACACGCCTGGGGACGCCCACGACGCCGCTGCCGACCGTCGCCTGGACGGCAGTCCCAGCAGCGGCGGCACGGCGCTCATACGCGCGCTCAGCGCCGCACGCGCGTGACCCAGTAGTCGGTGTCGGGCGTCGCCTCGGTTGCGAAGCGCGCGTTGACGGCGTAGAGCGAGCTGCCGAAGCGGGCGATCGTGGTCGGCACGTCGAACTGCTCGTCGGTGATCGTCCGCACGACCCGGCCGGTCGAGAGGTCGCGCCCCAGGCGGACGACGGCGATCTGGTCCATCCGGTTCTGGACGACGTACAGGGTGTGGCCCTGGAGCAGCAGGCCGTCGCCGTTGGCGAGCGTCGCTGGGCCGAGGTCGACCGGCTGCGCCGCGCCGCTTTCGGGGTCGATCCGCCACAGCGTTCCGGTGTTGCTCTGGACCGCGAGCAGCGTACGGCCGTTCGGCGAGGCGACGATGCCGTTGAGGTTGAAGCCCGGCTGGGTGTCGAAGCCCTGCAGCTCGAGCTCGCGCGCTCCCGACAGATCGGCGTCGACGACGTAGAGCACCGGCCGCTGCGAGTCCGTGAAGTACGCGGCATCGCGCGTCAGCGCGACGTCGTTGACGAACGTCGGCGCGCCCTCCGGCGCCAGCTGGAACTCGGCGAGATCCGCGCCGCTGCGGGCGTCGTACACGAATGCCCTGCCGGTCGGTCCGCCGGCGACGAACAGGCGCCCGCGCCGGTCCGCCTTCAGGCCGATCGCCGCGCGATCGTCGCCTCCGGGGACGACCACGTCGCGCTCGCCGGTGCGGGCGTCGAGCCGCAGCACGGCGCCTGTCGGGATCGAGCCGACGAACAGCTCGTGCCCGCGCCCGCTCGCGATGCCCTCGGGCTGCCAGCCGTCGGGAAGGTCGACGCGGTCCGGGAAGGCGGCGACGGCAGCCCCGGCGGCACCGGCCAGGACGGCAGTTGCGGCGAACACGACCAGCAGCTTGGCTCTCATCTCGGCACTCCAGTCCATCGGGGTCTGGCATTGCTGCTCCCCGGCCGCCGGGCCTCCGAAACCGCTGCGCGGCGCCCACGCGCGCCGACGCTCCGCTCGCTGCGGCCGCTGCGCCGCGGCGCTACGCGCCGGTCGGCGCGGGGGCGTCCGCGCGCTCCGCCCAGCGCGTCAGCAGCGGTGCGCTGAACGCCGTCAGCAACACGAACGCGGCGGCCAGCGCGCCGAGCTGCGGCTCGACGCCGGCGCTGACGCCCAGACCGGCGATCACGATCGAGAACTCGCCGCGCGCGGCGAGCGCCGTGCCCGCGCGCAGGCGCGCTGCCGGCGGCAGGTCGCGCGCGCCGATCCAGGAGCTCGCGATCTTCGTCGCCGTCGCGACGACGGCGAGCAGCACGGCGGCGAGCGCGACATCGGGCAGCTCGCCGAGATCGATCTGCTGCGCGAAGAGGATGAAGAAGGCGGCGGCGAGCAGATCGCGCAGCGGCGCGATCAGCGCGCGCGCCTGCACGGAGACCGGGCCCGAGAGGGCGACGCCGGCGAGAAAGGCGCCGACGGGCGCCGACAGCGCGAGGCTCTCGGCGACGCCGGCCGCCACGAGCCCGAACCCGAGCGTCACGAGCAGCACCGCCTCGTCGGAGGGCGAGGCGATCGCGCCGCTGAGGACATGACCGCGGCGGACGGCGAGCCGCAGGACGGCCACCACGGCGAGCAGGGCGAAGACGACGAGTCCCGCTGCCGGCCACAGCGCGGTGCCCGCGAGCAGCAGGCCCATCACCGGTAGGTAGACGGCCATCGCGAGGTCCTCGATCACCAGCACCGCGAGCACGCCGCCCGTCTCCGGATGACCGCCGCGACCGAGATCGCCGACGAGCTTGGCGACGACCGCCGAGGAGGAGATGTACGTCACCCCGCCGAGCAGCAGCGTCGCCTCCAGCGACCAGTCGAGCAGGACGCCGGCGATCACGCCGGGCAGGAAGTTCAGCGCGATGTCGGCCGCTCCGGCGCGCGCGTTCGTACGCAGCCCGGCGGCCAGCTCGTGCGGGCTGTACTCGAGGCCCAGCATGAACAGCAGCAGGACGAGGCCGATCTGCGCGCCGACCTCGACCAGCTCGGCCGAGAACGACAGCGGCCCCTCGGCGACGGCGCCCAGCACGACGCCTGCGAGCAGGTAGGACGGGATCGGCGACATGCCGGCCCGCAGCGAGATGCGCGCCAGCAGTCCGAGTGCCAGCACGACGGCACCGAGCTCGACGAACAGCAGCGAGTCGGCGACCGCTGCGAGCGGCACCTGCACGCGCTAGTGCAGCCTGCGCTCGATCGCCGCCAGCACCGATTTGCGGTTGGCGTTACGGTGCTCGTGGTCGCGGACCTTGCGCAGCTGCGCAGGGTTGAGGTCGCCGAGGCGCTCCTCGACCTGCGCGCTGGTGAGCTCCTCGTAGCCGATGATCGGGAATGCGTGCCCGAGGCCCGCGGCGCGGCGCACGCGGTCGACGGTGCGCAGCGCGCGGTCTGTTCCCGGCGCGCGCCGCGCGGCGCTGCCGACTCCCTTGACGCGTGCCTGCGCCTGGCGGCCCGTCTCCTTCGTCGAGCGCTCGACGAGGCCCTCGATCTCGGCAAGCGCGTCCTGCGCCTGGCGGCGGCCGATCGCCACGAGGTTCTGGACGAGTTCCTCGGCGTCCTGGCGCGTCATCCGGCCGCGCGTGACGGCGTCGTCGACGATCTCCCGCAGGCGGTCGCTCGTGATGACGACGCCCTTGGCGAGCATGTCGCGCAGCGACGTCGCCGCTGCCAGCAGCTGGTCCTCGCGGCCGCGCGCCTCAGCCGACGCCGCGTCGCTGCGTGGCGTCGATCGCGCCTTCCGGGCGCGCGGTGCCTGCCTGCCGGCGGACGCCTTGGGCCCGTCCTCGGGCGTCGCCGGCCTGCGAGCTGCCGACTTTCGGGCCGCGGGCTTGCGCGGTGCCGGCTTGCCCGCCGCCGGCTTGCGAGCGGATGACCCGGACTTCTTGGGCTGCGGCATCGGAGTCTCCTGAGCGGTCGGTCTCCCCGCGCGGGGACGCTAGTACATCGGAGCGCAGGTCCTCGCTCGCCGCTGCCGGATACCGGTCATCGGCCGACGAGCAGCTCGAGCAGCGCCTTCTGCGCGTGTCGGCGGTTCTCCGCCTGATCCCAGATCCGCTGGCGCGGGCCGTAGAGGACGTCGGCGGTGATCTCCTCGCCGGGGTGCGCGGGAAGGCAGTGCAGCGCGATCGCGCCGGGGGCTGCCAGGTCCAGCAGCGCGTCGTCGATCCGGTAGGGGGCAAGCGCTTCGCGGCGGGCCTCGGCGGTCTGCTCGTCGCCCATGCTGACCCAGACGTCGGCGTAGACCGCCTGTGCGCCGGCGACCGCCTCCGCCGGGTCGTCGGTCAGCTGCGCGCCGGCGCAGTCGCCGGTCAGGGCATAGCCGGCCGGCGAGGCCACAGCCACCTCGACGCCGGCGATCGCCCCGACGACCGCCAGCGAGCGGGCGACGTTGTTGCCGTCGCCGACGTAGGCGAGCTTCAGCCCCTCCAGCCGGCCGAACTCCTCGCGCAGCGTCATCACGTCGGCAAGCGCCTGGCACGGGTGATGAGCGGCGCTGAGCATGTTGAAGACCGGCACCGAGGCGGCCGCGGCGAGCTCCTCCAGCACGGCGTCGGGACCGGTGCGCAGCCCGATCGCCGCCACGTGGCGCGACAGGACACGCGCGGTGTCCTGCACCGATTCGCCGCGCGAGAGCTGCAGCTCGTCGCGCCGCAGGACGATCGGCTGGCCACCCAGCTCGAAGATGCCGGCCTCGAACGACAGACGCGTGCGCGTGGAGTGCTTCTCGAAGATCAGCGCCACGCTGCGTCCCTCCAGCGCGCGCGACGACAGCGGCGCGTCCTTCAGCGCGTCGGCGCGATCGAGCAGCGCGAGCAGCTCTTCGCGGTCGAGCTCGGTGCCGGTGAGCAGGTGGCGCGTCAAGCCGGGCAGTGTACGTGCGCGGATGCCCGAGCGCGATCGCGCCGGACGCCCGTGGCGGTGCTCCTATCGGCCTGCGCTGCGCCGGAAGGGGGCAACACCGGGGGGCTAAGGTCTCGTCCCCACGTCGAAAACCCAGGAGAACCATGTTCCGCATCCCGATGATCGCGCTGGCCGGCGTCCTGCTCGCTCTCCTCGTCGCCGCCTGCGGCGACGACAAGGACAGCGACAGCGGCCGCGGCTTCGACGACGACGCCGCCACCGTGACGACGAACCCGACGCCGGAGGTCCAGACGAATCCGCAGACCGACGACGGGGATTCGGGCGACGCCGAGGGCCGGTCCGGCGGCAGCGTCAGCGTCGGGATGAAGGACATCGAGTTCGTCCCCGAGAGCGTGTCCGCGAAGGTCGGTCAGACGATCGTCTGGACGAACGACGAGGCGATCCCGCACAACGTGACGGCCACCGAGGGCGCCGACTTCGCCTCCGACACGATGCGCAAGGACGACACGTTCCAGTACACGCCGACGCAGGCCGGGACGATCAGGTACGTCTGCACGATCCACGCCGGGCAGAACGGCGAGATCACGGTGACCGGCTGACCCGCGCCGCCGGGGGCGTGTCGTAGCTAGCCGCCGCGCAGCCCGAAGCCGCGCAGCAGCATCAGCGCGCGCTGGCCGACCGAACCGGGCTTGGGCAGCACGCCGAGCTGGATCGCCGCGTCGTAGAGGTCGAAGAAGGCCCGGATGCGCCATAGCCGCGTCCGGCCCTCGTCGAGCTCGCAGTAGAAGATCGCCTGCACGACGATCGCGCGGCCGGTCGCTGGGAGGCCCTCCAGCTCGCCGGTGTGCGTCGCCAGCAGCCGCACGGGCGCGGCGACGAAGCGCCCGTCGCTCAGGCGTGGCCCGGTGCCCTCGACGCGCGCATCGGGCGCGGCCGTGCGCAGCAGCGCGGCGTGCTCGGCGAGCGCGCCGGGTCCGTGCAGCGGGCCCTTGAACGTCAGCGGATCCTCGTAGTGCAGGTCCGCGGCACACGTGTCGGCCAGGCCCTGACGGAGATCCGTCCCCGACCATGCCGCCTCGAAGCGCTCCAACAGCCGCAGCGCGGCGGCGCTCACTCGGCGAACTCCGGCATGCCCTCCGGCGGCGAGCTCGCGCGTGCGTGCGTGCGGCGCGGGATCCGTCCCGCCTCGCGCGCGAGCACGCCGGCGACGACCGCATGCCGGATCGCGTGCGCCATCGCGACGGGATCGGTCGCGCGCGAGATCGCGCTCGCGCACAGCACGGCGTCGCAGCCGAGCTCCATCGCGAGCGCCGCATCCGATGCCGTGCCGACACCCGCGTCGAGGATCACCGGGACACCCGCCGACTCGATGATGAGCGTGAGGTTGGCCGGGTTGGCGATCCCCTGCCCGCTGCCGATCGGCGATCCGAGCGGCATCACGGCGGCGCAGCCGACGTCCTCCAGGCGGCGAGCGAGGACGGGATCGTCGCTCGTATAGGGCAGCACGACGAAGCCGTCGTCGACCAGCTGCTCGGCGGCGACGAGCAGCTCGGGCGCGTCGGGCAGCAGCGTGCGCTCGTCGCCGATCACCTCGAGCTTGACCCAGTCGGTGGCGAGCGCCTCACGCGCGAGCTGTGCGGTGAGGACCGCGTCGCGCGCCGTGAAGCAGCCGGCGGTGTTGGGCAGCACCTCGACGCCCTTGGCGGCGATGACGTCCAGCAGCGACCCCTCGGCGCCCGGGTCGATGCGCCTCATGGCGACGGTGACGAGCTCGGTCTCGCTGGCGTCGATCGCCGCGCCGAGCGTCTCCATGCGCGTGAAGCCGCCCGTGCCGAGCAGCAGTCGCGAGCGCAGCGCCCGTCCGGCGATCTCGAGCGGCGCCGAGGCCGTCATCCGCCCTGCACCGCCCGCACGATCTCGACGTGCGCGCCGTCCGCCAGCGTGCGCGTCTCCCAGACGCCGCGGCGCGCGACCTCCGCGTCGACGGCGACGGCGATCCCCGCCGCCTCGGGGTCGACCCCGTGCGCCAGCAGGACGTCGCGGATCGTCGGCTCGCCGCCCGCGTCGACCGGCTCGCCGTTGACGAAGATCATGCGTGCACGCCCGTGAAGCGAGCCGCGGCGAACGCGGCGGGAACCGCGCCGCCGCCGCGCCGCAGTCCGTCGACGACGATGTCGGCGCTCACCGGCGCGAGCAGGATGCCGTTGCGGTGGTGCCCGGTGGCCCAGTGCAGCCCTTCGAGCTCGGCGGCGGGCCCGAGCAGCGGCGCGTTGTCGGGCGTCGCCGGCCGCAGCCCCGCGGACGTCTCCTCGACGACGAGCTCCTGCACGCCGGGAACGAGCTCGCCGGCGTCGCGCAGCAGCTCGTACAGCCCTCCGGCCGTCACGGTGGTGTCGAAGCCGCGCTCCTCCATCGTCGCTCCGAGCACGTAGCGCCCGTCGCCGCGCGGCACGAGGTAGCCGCCCTCGAAGCGCACGATGCGCTCCAGCATCCCCGCGCCGGCGGGGTCGCGCAGGCGCAGGATCTGGCCCTTGACGGGGCGCACGGGGATCCGCGGCAGACCGCCGATCGCCCCGCTCCACGCGCCCGCGGCTGCAACGACGCGGTCCGCGCGCACGACTTCGCCGCCGGCGAGGCCGACAGCGGTCACGCGCCCCCGCGCGTGCTCGACGCGCTGCACCTGCGCGCCGGTGCGCAGCGTCACGCCGGCGCGTCGCGCCGCCTCGGCCAGCGCGAGCACGACGGCACGTGGATCGGCGCAGTGGTCGCCGGGCACGTCGAGCGCGAGGCGCACCGTCGGCGCGAGCGCGGGCTCCAGGCGCCGCGCGGCGCTGGGCAGCAGGCGCTGCACGTCGAGCCCGAGCTCGAGCCGCAGCGCGAGCTCGCGCTCGAGCGCCTCGGCCTCGTCGCGGTCGCGGGCGACGACGAGCGCCCCGCTGCGGCGCAGCCCCGGATCGGCGCCGGAGGCCTGCTCGAGCTCCTGCGCGAAGGCCGGCCAGGCGCGGGCGCTGCGCAGCCCCAGCTCGAGCAGCGCGAGCTCGCCGGCGTCGGCCTCGGTGACCGGGGCGAGCATCCCGGCGGCGACGTGCGACGCGCCGGCGCCGAGCTCGCCACGCTCGAGCACGCAGACCGACAGCCCGCGCTGGGCGGCGCGCCAGGCGACGGCGAGCCCGATGACGCCTCCGCCGATGACGGCGACGTCGCTCGTTGCGGTTGGGTCCTGCGGCATGACACCTCGCTTCGCCGGCATGATCCGGATCAGCTGTTGACGGTCGGCGTGGTCGCCCTCTCAGCCCGCACGCGCGGGCTCCCGTATGCATCCATCCTAGACGGTCGCCCATTGCCACAATGGGCGTGTGAACGACCTCGACACCCGCCGCGCACGGCTGCGCGAGGCACGGCTGTACCTGATCTGCGACCTGCGTCCCGGCGGCCGCGACCTCGCCGACGTGCTTGCCCCGGCGCTCGCGGGCGGCGTCGACGTCGTCCAGCTGCGCGACAAGCTGGCGTCGGCCGAGCAGCTCGTCGGCGCCGCGCAGGTCGCGCGACGGCTGTGCGACGAGGCCGGGGCGCTGCTGATCCTCAACGACCGGCCCGAGCTCGTACAGACTGCCGGCGCCGACGGCTGCCACGTCGGCCAGGACGACATGGAGCCCGCGGCCGCGCGCGAGCGCGCGGGCGCAGGCGCGCTCGTCGGCCAGTCGACCCACTTCCCGGACGAGGTCGACGGCGCGTCGGAGGTCGACTACATCGGCGTCGGGCCCGTCTATGCGACGCCGACCAAGCCCGGCCGCCACCCCGTCGGCGTCGAGCTCGTGCGCTTCGCGGCATTCCACGCGCCCGTGCCGTTCTTCGCGATCGGCGGGATCGATGCCGCAAACGTCGACGAGGTCGTGGCCGCCGGCGCCGACCGGATCGCCGTCGTGCGCGCGATCGCCGAGGCCGGCGATCCGCGCGCGGCGGCGGCGCGACTGCGCGCGGCGCTGCCTGCGGGGAGCGCGCTGTGAGCGAGCCGCGGCGCAAGCGCAAGCGCGCGGGCGGCGGCGCGGCGCGGCGGGCGCGACCGAACGCGGCGCCGGCGCAGCAGGCGCCGCCAGGCGAGCGCGAGCGGCCGTCCGCGCGACCGCCTGCGCCCGACGACGCGATGCGCCGCCGCTACGCCCGCGGTCGCGCGCGCGACGACGAGATCCGCGCGAACCTGCCGCCGCTCGCGCCCGGCGAGCGCCCGCGGGTCGTGACGATCGCCGCGATCGTCGCCTTCATCTTCGCGATCGGCAACGTGGCCACGGCGCTCACGGGAAACGACGTCTCGACCGCCAGCGGCGATCCCTCCGTGGCGACCGCGGTCACGACCGCGCTGCTGCTCGTCGCCGGCTTCGGGATGCTGGCCCGTCAGTACTGGGCGGTGCTCGGCTTCCAGACGATCCTCGGCATCCAGATCGTCTTCTTCTCGCTGTACCTGATCGGCGTGCAGAAGCTCTGGCACGCGATCATCCCGGTCGTCGCGATCGGGCTGCTGGGCTGGCTGTTCTGGAAGCTCGTACGCCCGATGGCGCAGCTGCAGATGCCCAGGCACGCGCCGCGCGAGCCGGGCGCCTAGGCTGGCAGCCCGTCGCAGGAGCCCTCGGGGGACGGACGGCGCCGATCCGCGGCCTGCGACGACTTTCCCGACACGCTCCTAGGCTGGCGAGCCCGCAGGGTCTACGGTATGGGCCGTGGACGAAGCGGCGATCCGAGCCCTGGTGAAGCGCCTGGCGCGGCCGCACCCGTCGGGCGGCACCGTGATCGAGCGCGCCGCGATCATGGCGGAGGGAACCGGGTCGGCTGATGTGATGACGTGGATCCTCGCCCACGGCGCCGTCCCGGAGGCCGTGGTCGAGCGGACGTCCACGCGGCAGGGCCTGCACGGCGCGAGCGATTCCGCTCCCCGGACGGCGTCGCGTTTCGTGCTTCCTGCGGGCGCCCTGGACTGACGCGCCGCGGCGCAGGCGAGTCGCTAGGCTCGCTCACCATGGCTGAGAGCTCCTACGACTGCATCTTCATCGGCTCGGGCCCCGGCGGCTACGTCGGCGCGATCCGCGCTGCCCAGCTCGGCATGAAGACCGCGGTCGTCGAGTCCGACCTCGTCGGCGGGCGCTGCCTGAACTACGCCTGCATCCCGGCCAAAGCCGTCCTGCGCGTGGCCGACGTGCTCGGCGAGATCCGCGAGGCCGACGCCTACGGCATCACCGTGAACGAGCCGGCCGTCGACTTCGAAGCCGTCGGCGCGCGACGCAACAAGGTCGTCAAGACCCTCACCGGCGGTGTCTCCGGGCTGCTCAAGCGCAACGGCGTCGACGTCGTCGAGGGCCACGCGTCGGTCACCGACGATGCGAACGTCAAGGTCGGTGGCAACTTCGACGGCAACGAGATCGAGGCGAGGTTCGTCGTCCTCGCGACCGGTTCTGTCAAGAGGGCGCTGCCGGGAACGCAGTTCGGCGGTCGCGTCATCGGCACTGAGGAGGCGTGGGCGCTGGCGGCGCTGCCGGCGACGCTCGCCGTGGTCGGAGCCGGCGCCTCGGGCAGCGAGATCGCCTCCGCATACGCGCGCCTGGGCAGCGAGGTCACCCTTTACGAGGCGCTCGACCGGGTGCTGCCGACCGAGGACGCCGACATCTCGAAGATCGCCGAGCGCGGCTTCAAGAAGCAGGGCATCACCGTGCGCACGGGCGTCTTCGTGGAGGACGTCCAGAGCGGCGCCGACAGCGTCACGTTCAGCGTCGCGGGCGAGCCCCAGTCGGCCGAGTGGCTGGTGATCGCAGCCGGCCGTGCGCCCGACATCGAGGGGCTCGGGCTGCAGGAGGCGGGAGTCGAGCTGGCGGCCGACGGCCTGATCGCCGTCGACGGCGCGCAACGCACCTCGGTCGCCGGCGTGTATGCGATCGGCGACCTGGTCGCTGGGCCGGCGCTCGCGCACAAGGCCTCCGACGAGGGCATCATCGCCGCCGAGGACGCCGCCGGCCTGGAGACCCACCCGCTCGCGCACGTCGACATCCCGCGCGCGACCTTCTGCCATCCGAACGTCGCCAGCTTCGGGCTGACCGAGCAGCAGGCGCGCGACGCCGGCCACGACGTCGTCGTCGGCAAGCTCGGCTTCGGCGCCGTCGGCGCGGGCACCGTCTACGGCGACCGCTCCGGGCTCGTGAAGATCGTCGGCGATCGCACGTACGGCGAGCTGCTCGGCGGCCACATCGTCTGCACCAAGGCCACCGAGCTGATCCAGGAGCTCGTGAACGTCCGCGCGCTCGAGGGCGGCTATGGCGAGGTCGCACGGATGGTGCACGGCCATCCGACGCTGTCGGAGGCGGTCATGGAGGCCGCCCGCGACGCCGACGGCTGGCTGATCCACGGCTGACCGCCGCTCGCGCCGTGCGCGCCGCCTTCTACTACGACCTTCGCAGCCCAGAGGCGTATCTCGCCGCCGAGCGGATCATCGGCCTGCTGCCGGCCGCGGAGTGGATCCCCGTCGCCGCGCCGCAGATCCCGGGCGCGGACCCGCTCGACGGCTTTCGCTGCCAGACCGACCGCGAGGCGTTCTTCGATCGCGTCGAGCGCCTCGCGGCAAGGCGCGGGCTGCAGCACGTCCGCTGGCCGGAGCCGTTTCCCTGCGACTCGGCCTACGCGATGCGCGTCGCGACGTACGCCCGCCAGATGGGGCGCGCCGTCGCGTTCTCGCTCGCCGCGTTCCGGCAGGCGTTCGCCGGCGGGCGCGACCTCGGCACGCCCGACAACGTGCTGATCGCCGCCGCCGCCTGCGAGATCCACCCGCGCGCCGTGAGCAAGGCCGCGCAGCTCGCCTCGGTGGCGCGGGCGCTGGACGAGGCGACGACAATCGCCACGCAGCGCGGCGTGCGCGACGTACCCGCCGTCTGGCTGCCCGACGGGCGCGTCTTCCACGGCGACGACGCGCTTGACAGCGCGGTCCGTGCGCTGATCGCGTAGCGTCGCGACGGATGCGCGCCAACCGCAGCTATCGCCTGCTGCATACCCGCTCCAGCCGCCGCCCGGCGAGCCTGGACCCGGCGCGCATCGACCACCTCGAGATCGTCGAGGTCGCTTCCGGCGAGGTCGTGCTCTTCTGGGATCTGCCCGCGCCCGACGCGGCGCGCCAGGCCCGGCGGCTGCGCGAGGACCTCTCCCAGCTCGACGATCTGCAGTTCCTCTCGCGCTGGTCTGGCTGAGCGCGTGCGCTGCGCAGGCGGCGACAAGCGCCGGGCGCTGCGATCGGCCTGCTGGGACAGACGCCGCCGCTCGCCCGGCACGAGGATCTGCTCGAGCTCGCTAGTCCTTCGCCCGCCCACTGACCGCGAGGGCCGCGCCGAGGCCGATCATCACGAGGCCGCCGGTCCCGCCGATCGCCGCCATGCGATGCGGTGAGGAGACCAGCCAGGATCGGGCGGCGCCGGCCAGCAGCGCCCACGCCGAGTCGCAGAGCAGCGCGATCGCGCAGAAGACCGCGCCGAGCAGGAGCAGTTGGACGGGCACCGCGCCCGCCTCGCGATCGACGAACTGCGGCAGCACCGCCATGAAGAAGGCGATCGCCTTCGGGTTGAGGACACCGACGAGGAAGCCGTCGGCGACTATCCGCCGCAGCAGCTTACGCTCGGCCGGCGCGTCGAGCGTCGCCGCGAGCGAGCGGCGGTGGCGGAAGGCCTGGACGCCGAGGTACACGAGGTAGCCCGCGCCCGCGAGCTTGATCGCCGTGAAGAGCGCGATCGACTCCTGCACGAGCGCCCCGAGGCCGAACGCGATCGCCACCACCTGCACGTAGACGCCGGCGGTGTTGCCGGCGACCGTCGCCACGCCGGCGCCGCGTCCGAGCGTCAGCGAGCGCGTGACGACGAACAGCACGCTCGGCCCCGGCACGACGATCAGCACGAGCGCGATCAGGACGAACGCGAGCAGGTGATCGGTGGGGAGCATGCGCGCGCCAGCCTAACCGCGCGGCAGGCCACCGTGCCGAGGGACTCAAACCGGCTCGAGCGCGGCGAGGACCTCGGCCGCTGCCCGCTCGCCGGAACGGACGGCACCGTCCATGTAGCCGTTCCAGTACGTCGAGGTCTCGGTTCCCGCCCAGTGCAGGCGCGTGACGGGATCGCGCAGCGCGCGGCCGTACGTCGTCAGCACGCCGGGCGGCGCGATCGCGACCGGGCAGCCGCGGGTGAACTGCTGCGCCGCCCAGTCGGTCTCGACGTAGTCGATCGGGTCCAGGGCGCGCGCGCCGAACACGCGGGCCAGGCTGCCCAGCGCGGCGCGCCGGCGGGCGTCGTCGGAGAGCTTGACGAACGCCCGCGCCTCGTCGCCGCCGACGAAGCCGAGCACCGCCCCGGGCGTGCCCGAGCGCGGCGAGCTGTCGAACGTCACGTTGCAGGGCCCGACGTCGGAGATCGATGCGCCGTTGAGTCCGGCGCCGCGCCAGAAGGGTGTCTCGTAGATCGCCTGCACCTTGATCAGGTGGCCCTGCGGCAGGCGCTGCGTCAGCCCGTCGCGCAGCGACGGCAGCGCCGGCTCGTACTGGATCCGGCCCGCGAGCACGGGTGGCAGCGCGACGATCACGTGCTTGGCGCGGTTGACGTAGCGGTCGGAGATCACGTCGATATGGCCCGGCGTCATCACGATCCGGCGCACCGGCGAGCGACGGATCACGCGCCGCCCGAGCCCGTGCGCGAGCCGCTCGGCGATCTGCTGCGTGCCACCGGCGATGCGGTCCTGCTGCGCGCCGTTGCGCGTGTTGAAGTTGCGCTCGAAGGTCCCCGGCGTGCGCTCGTCGCCCGACGCGGCGATGTAGAACAGCACGAACAGCAGCGACAGCTCGCGCGGCTCGGCGCCGAAGATCGCGCGCGTCGCCGCCTTCGCCACGTCCATGAAGCGCTTGGCGCCCGTCGAGTTGCGCCGCAGCCACGTCTCGAGCGACTCGCTGTCCAGGCCGCCGGCGTCCGGCGCCTCCCACGGCGCGCCGACGGGCACCTCGCGGGCCAGCGAGTTCAGCTGCGGGATCGCGAGCAGCAGGTCGACGAGCAGCGCCGGATCGGGCGGCGCGCTGCCGGTCGGCCCGCTGTCGGAGTACAGCGAGCGCCGGCCGCCCGCATGGAGGACGTTGCGGCCGGCGTTGTAGGCCGGGAACGTGTGGATCCCGAGCTCGTCGACGAGCGCCCGGATGCGGTTCTGCGTGGGCCCGATGAACTCGGCGCCGAGGTCGACGACCTCGCCGCCGGCCACGGCGCGGTCGAGCATCCGCCCGCCGACGCGGTCGCGCGCCTCGACGACCGCGACCGAGCGTCCGGCGCGGGCGATCTCGCGCGCGGCGACGAGTCCCGCGAGCCCGGCGCCGACGACCACCACTTCCTGCCTGCGCCGGATGCGGCGGCTCGGTCTGCGCTTCCCGCGCGTGGCGGCGTCCACCGCCGAAGCAGCCGTGCCGCCCGCTGCGGCGACCGCCGCCGTCGCGGCGGCGCCGGCGACGAAGCGCCTGCGGCTGATGCGTCCCTCGTCGCCCACGCCTGCACGATCGCCGCAGGCGGGGCGCCTGTCAAACGTAGCCGTTCAATTCACGACGGGCGGGCGGCGCCTCGCCGCGGTGCACGGCGGGTACCCTGAACCTCACGAATGGCAGAACGCGTCGCGCAACCCGCTGAGCAGGGGCTTCCCGAGCCCGGCGTCGCGCGCGAGTGGCTCGCCACGATGATGCTCATCCGTCGCTTCGAGGAGCGCGCCGGAGAGATGTACGCCAAGGCGAAGGTCGGCGGCTTCCTGCACCTCGCGATCGGCGAGGAGGCGACGATCGTCGGCTCCACCCGCGCGCTGCGCGAGCAGGACTACCTGATCTCGACGTACCGCTCGCACGGTCACACGCTCGCGCGCGGCTCCGATCCGGACCGCGTCATGGCCGAGCTGTTCGGCCGCGTCGACGGGCTGTGCCGCGGCCGCGGCGGCTCGATGCACATGTTCGACCTCCAGCGGCGCTTCATGGGCGGCTACGGGATCGTCGGCGGCAACCTGCCGCTCGCCGCCGGCTTCGCGCTCGCCTCGGACTACCTCGAGCGCGACGAGGTCACGCTCTGCCAGTTCGGCGACGGCGCCTCCAACCAGGGCACCTTCGGCGAGACGATGAACCTCGCCGCGCTCTGGAGCCTGCCCGTCGTGTTCATGATCACGAACAACCAGTTCGGCATGGGCACGGCGCTGGAGCGCCACTCGGCGATCACCGACCTGCTGCGCAAGGGCGAGGGCTTCGGCGTGCCGGGCATGCGCTGCGACGGCATGGACCCCGTCGACACGTACAACGTCACCGCCGAGGCGCTGCGGATCGCCCGCGAGGAGCGCCGGCCCACCCTCGTCGAGGCCGTCACCTACCGCTTCAGGGGCCACTCGATGGCCGACCCGGAGGAGTACCGCACCAAGGAGCAGGTCGACGAGTGGCGCAAGCGCGACCCGTTGACGGTCTTCGGCAACCAGCTCGTCGAAGCGGGCGTCCTCTCCGACGACGAGCGCGAGGCGATGGACCGCGAGGCGATCGAGCGCATCGACCAGGCGGTCGGCTTCGCCGACAACTCGCCGCATCCGTCGCCGAACGACCTCTACGACGACATCTACGTGCTCGGCGACCAGGTCCGCGGCTGGTACTCCGTCGACGAGCGCACGCCGACCCCGCACCGCGGCGAGGACGAGAGCGCGATGGACCGCGCCGACCTGCCGCACGCAGCCGAGCACGCCGCCGGCACCGCACCCAAGCCCGCTGACGACGCGCAGCGGGAAGAGGACTAGCCGATGGCGGTCATGCGCTACCGCGAGGCGCTGAACTCGGCGTTGCGCGAGGAGATGCAGCGCGACGCCAGCGTCATGCTGATGGGCGAGGACATCGGCGTCTTCAACGGGGCCTTCAAGGTCACCGCGGGACTGCTCGACGAGTTCGGCGAGCGGCGCGTGCGCGACACGCCGATCTCCGAGAACACGATCGTCGGCATGGGGGTCGGCGCCGCGATGACCGGCCTGCGGCCGGTCGTCGAGCTGATGACGATCAACTTCTCGCTGCTGGCGATGGACCAGATCGTCAACCACGCGGCGTCGATCCGCTACATGTTCGGCGGCCAGGTCAAGGTGCCGCTCGTCGTCCGCATGCCGCAGGGCGCGGGCCACCAGCTCGGGCCGACGCACTCGCACTCGTGGGAGGCGCTGTACCTCCACGTGCCGGGGCTGCTCGTCGCGGTGCCGACGACCGCCGCCGACGCCAAGGGCCTGCTCAAGTCCGCGATCCGCGACGACAACCCCGTCGTCTTCATCGAGCACGAGTACCTCTACGGGCAGCGCGGCGAGGTGCCCGACGACGACGACCACACGGTGCGCTTCGGCGTCGCCGCGATCCGCCGCGAGGGGTCGGACGTGACGATCGTCGGCATCTCGCGGATGGCGCTCACGGCCGCGCGCGCGGCGAAGACGCTCAGCGAGGAGCACGGCATCGAGGCCGAGGTGATCGACCCGCGCACGCTGCGCCCGCTGGACCTCGACACGATCCTGGCCTCCGTGCGCAAGACGAACCGCTGCGTCATCGTCGAGGAGGGCTGGCCGCACGGCGGGGTCGGCGCGAACCTCGCCGCGCTCGTCCAGGAGCAGGCCTTCGACGATCTCGACGCGCCGATCCAGCGCGTCACGGGCGCCGACGTGCCGATGCCGTACTCCAAGCCGCTGGAGCAGATCGCGTTCCCGCACGAGCCGCAGGTCGTCGACGCCGTCCTGGCGACCTTCGGAGGCAGGGACGGGTGACCGGCGGATGAGCGAGATCGTCATGCCGCGCCTCTCGGACTCGATGGAGGAGGGCACGATCCTGAAGTGGCTGAAGGCCGACGGCGCGCAGGTCTCGCGCGGCGAGCCGCTGGCCGAGATTGAGACCGACAAGGCGACGCTGACCTACGAGTCCGACGCCGAGGGCGTGCTGAAGATCGTCGCGCCCGCGGGCGAGACGTTGCCGATCGGCAGCGTGATCGCGCGGCTGGAGGGTGCGACCGGCGCCGACGGCGGCGCCGCGAAGCAGGCGCCGGCGGACGCCGAGCCGCAGCGCGAGACGCCAGGAGGGGACTCGGCCGCCGCGGCGCAGGACGGCGCGCCGCGGCGTGCGCCCGCGGCAGCCTCCGTCGCGCCGCCGCAGCCGGCTTCGACGCCCGCGCCCGGTGGCGGCCGGGTCAAGGCGTCGCCGGTCGCGCGGCGCCTGGCGCGCGAGCAGGACGTCGACCTCGATCGGCTGACCGGCACCGGCCCGGGCGGGCGGATCGTCAAGGACGACGTCGAGCGGGCGGCGAAGTCGCGGTCGCAGGAAGCGCCGGCCGAGGCCGCGCCGCCGGCCGCGGTCGCCGCCGCGAGCGAAGCGGCGCCGCCGGCCGCGGTCGCGGGCCAGACCGAGCCCGCGCCGGCCGCGCAGGCCGCGGCGGTCCCGCCGCCGCCGCCGGCGACCGTCGCCGAGACCGGCACCGCCAAGGGCGACGTCACGGTCCAGGAGCTCACCCGGAGCCAGTCGCTGATCGCCCGCCGCATGGCCGAGTCACGGGCGACGATTCCCTCGTTCGAGCTGCGCACCGAGATCGACATGGACGGCTGCGTCGCGCTGCGGGCGCAGCTCAAGGCGCTCGGCGGCGACGCGCCGTTGCCGTCCTACAACGACATGGTCGTCAAGGCCTGCGCCCTGGCGCTGCGCGAGTTTCCTCGCGCGAACGGCAGCTACCGGGACGCGCGCTTCGAGCTCTACAGCCGCGTCAACGTCGGCGTCGCGGTCGCGGCCGCCGACTCGCTCGTCGTGCCGACCGTCTTCGACGCCGACAGCAAGTCGCTGCGCGCGATCGCGCGCGACACGCGCGCCCTCGCCGCGCGCGTACGCGCCGCGGCGATCACGCCGCCGGAGCTCAGCGGCGGCACCTTCACGGTGTCGAACCTCGGCATGTACGGCGTCACCGACTTCACCGCGGTCATCAACCCGCCGCAGGCGGCGATCCTCGCGGTCGGCGCGCTGGCGCCGCGCGCTGTCGTCGGCGAGGGCGGCGAGCTCGTCGCGCGGCACACGATGAACGTCACGCTCGCCTGCGATCACCGCATCCTCTACGGTGCCGGCGCGGCGGAGTTCCTCGCGCGCATACGCGAGCTGCTCGAGCGCCCGCTGGCGCTCGCCTTCTAGCGCGGCGTTGGGGCCGGGCCGCTACTTCGGCGCCAGCAGCGAGTCGACCGCGCCGCCCAGCCCGTCGGTCGCGCGGTTGACGACCTCGGCGACGAGGTTGAGCACCTGCTGGGCCACGGCGCTCACGGGTGCGGCGAGCGGCTGCGTGATGCTGGCAAGCGCTGCGCCGGTTCCCTCCACCGTCGCGCTGAGCGAGTCGCCGACCTTGCGCACGTGGTCGCCGGTCTTCGGCGCGGCGGGCGGCGCAGGCGTCCGGCCCGCCTCATCGGACTCGATCGGGCGCGGGCTCACGACGCGCGGAATGCCGGCGGATCCGTGCGTCGCGGCAGGCTCGGGGGCGCCGGCGCGAGGCGCGGCCGCTCGCGGAGCCGCACGACGCTCGGCCCTGCGCGCGGGTGCGGGCGCCACGATCGGCGATGCGCCCGAGGCGGTGATCGGCGCCTCGGCGTCGTCGACGGCGGCGAGCACGAGGGCGGGCTGCTCGACGAACGGCGAGGCCGGCGCCGACCAGCCGCCGAACGCGAAGACGGCGCTGATCGTCAGAAGCGACAGCGCGGCGGCGGCCACGAGCGCGGCGCTGGCGCCGATCGACGCGAAGAGTGCTCGGGTTCCTGCCATCCAGACACCTCATCGGCATCTCGCGCGCCTACCTGAAGCCCCCGCGCGGATGTTGTGAGGCGTTCGATTCGCGGCTCGGGTCACGCCTGATCTGCGGCGGGCTGCGCGACGTGTCGACGATCAGGCACAGCCAGCCCTTCGGCTCCGGCTCCGGTACGCAGGTGCGGTACAGGTCGTCGTCGACCATCACCGAGTCGGCCGAGTCGACGTGCGCGCGCGCGAAGGCGCCGCCGTTGGCCTCGACCCACAGGCGCACCGCCTGCGACTGGCGTGCGAACGCCGCGCGATCGGCCGCCAGCTCGGGCCGGTGCACGAGCCCCGCGACGACGAACGCACCGGCGACCGCCGCGAGCGCGCCGAGACCGGCGTAGTCGTCGGCGACGACCTTCGGCAGGTCGCCGCGCACGCGCCGCAGCAGCGTGCCGCCGATCCCGCCCAGCACCGCCACGGCGATGAGGTTCATCCAGCCCGCGAGCAGCAGTCCCGCGAACAGGCCGCTGCCCTCGCCGGCGATCGGCAGCCAGCGCAGCAGGAGCATCTCGAGCACCGTCGCGACGACGAACGCCGGCCACAGCCAGGCACCGCGCAACCGCCAGCGCATGCGCCGCATGCCCTGCTCGCGGCGTGCCCGTGCGACCCCTGCCATGTCAACCAGCGTACGTACCCGATACGCTCGCTGATGACGGTTCGCGTCCCGCGCGGAGATCCCGACGAGACGTCGAAATGGCGAGGCGGAGATCCCGCCTTCACCGCCCAGACCTGAAAGGCGAAGATGGCGACCAGCAGCACGGACGTTCCAATCGGTCCCAGCAGCCCCGCCGAGGAGAGCCCGTCCGCGCACCTGACCGCCGACGACCGCGTCGGCCTGCTGCGCGCGATGCTGCTCATGCGCGCGATCGAGGAGCGCGCGATGAACCTCTACCGGCAGGGCAAGGTGCCCGGATCGTTCTACGACGGCTTCGGCCAGGAGGCGGTCTCGGTCGGCCCCACGTGGGCGATGGCAGCCGCCGACCGCCTCTGCGTCCTGCACCGCGACCTCGGCGCGCACCTCGTCCGCGGAGTGCAGCCCTGGCGCATCCTCAGCCAGTACATGGGCCGCGAGGCCGGCATCACGAACGGCCGCGACGGCAACGTGCACTTCGGCGACCTGCGCACGGGCTGCGTCGGGATGGTCTCGATGCTGCCCGACATGATGCTCGTCGCGGCGGGCATGGCGATGGCGTTCAAGCTGCGCGGCGAGCAGCGCTGCGCGCTGACGTGGTTCGGCGACGGCTCGACCTCGCGCGGCGACTTCCACGAGGCGATGAACTGGGCCGGCGTGCAGCAGCTGCCGGTGATCTTCGTGCTGGAGAACAACCAGTTCGCCTACTCGACGCCGACCGAGCAGCAGTTCGCCGTCAACCCGGTCGAGCGCGCCGCCGCCTACGGCTTTCCCGGCGTGTCGGTCGACGGCAACGACGTCGAGGCGATGTTCGAGGCGACGCGGGCCGCGCGCGAGCGCGCGATCGGCGGCGGCGGCCCGACGCTGATCGAGGCCGTCACGATGCGGATGCACGGCCACGGCGCGCACGACGACATGAAGTACGTGCCCAAGGCGCTCGTCGAGGAGTGGCGCCAGAAGGACCCGATCGACCGCCAGAGCGCGCGGATGCGCGAGCTAGGCACCGACGTCGACGCGCTCGTCAAGGAGGTCCGCGCCGAGGTCGACGCGGCGGCGCAGAAGGCGCTCGCCGGGCCGATGCCCGACCCGTCGACGGCGACCGACCGGCTCTTTCACCCGCGCGACGCCGAGCAGATCCTGCTCGAGGACGGGCATGCTCCGTGGAGCGGCTTCGGACGGACCGGCGGCTCGTAGCGATGCCCGAGATGACCTACCTGCGGGCGATCTCCGACGGGCTGCGCACGGAGATGCGCGAGGACGAGCGCGTCCTGCTGATGGGCGAGGACATCGGCGTCTACGGCGGCGCCTTCAAGGTCACCGACGGCTTCATCGAGGAGTTCGGCGCCGACCGCGTCATGGACACGCCGCTCGCCGAGTCGGGCATCGTCGGCACGGCCGTCGGCGCCGCGGTCGTCGGCCTGCGGCCGGTCTGCGAGATGCAGTTCGCCGACTTCGTGTCCTGCGGCTTCGACCAGATCGTCAACGTCGCGGGCAAGATGCTCTACCGCCAGGGCCTGCCCGTGAACATCACCGTCCGCCTGCCGAGCGGCGGCGGCTTCTCCGGCGGCCCCTTTCACTCGCAGAACCCGGAGGCGTGGTTCATGCACTCGCCGGGCCTGAAGGTCGTCGCGCCGAGCACGGCCGAGGACGCCAAGGGATTGATCATCGCCAGCATCCGCGACCCCAACCCCGTCATCTACATGGAGCACAAGAACCTCTACCGGCGGGTGAAGGGGGAGGTTCCCGAAGGCTCCTACGAGACGCCGTTCCGCGCACGCGTCGCGCGCGAGGGCGACGACCTCGTCGTCATCGCCTACGGCCAGATGGTGCACACCGCGCTCGAGGCGACCGCAGATCTCGACGGCGCCTCGATCATGGTGCTCGACCTGCGCTCGCTCGTGCCGCTCGACGAGGAGGCGATCCTCGGGGCGGTCCACCACTGCTCGAAGGTCGTCGTCGTCGACGAGGCGAACCAGACGTGCGCGGCGGGCGCCCAGGTCTCGGCGCTGATCGCCGAGCGCGGCTTCGAGGACCTCGACGGCCCGGTGCTGCGCGTCGCCTCGCCCGACGTACCGATCCCGTTCTCGCCGCCGCTGGAGGCGGCCGTGCTGCCGTCCGTCGAACGCGTGAGGGAGGCCTGCCGTCAGCTCCTCGAGTACTGATCCGACGACCGTCGTCGACGTGACGATGCCGCAGATGGGCGTCTCCGTCGCCGAGGGCACCGTCGTCGAGTGGCGCAAGCAGCGCGGTGACTGGGTCGAGGCCGACGAGACGATCTGCGAGATCTCGACGGACAAGATCGACACCGAGGTGCCGTCGCCGGCGAGCGGCCGGCTGGTCGAGGTGCTCGTCCAGGTCGGCGTGACCGTCGACGTCGGCACGACGCTCGCCCGGATCGCGACCGACGGGCGCCGCGGCGAGCCGGGCGGCGCCGGCGACGAACGGCCGGCGGCGGCGGCCGCCGAACCGGCGCCGGCACACGCCGCCGCCGCGACCGGCGGCCGGCCGGCACCCGCCGCGCGCCCCGCACCCGGTGCCGTCGGCCGCGGAGGCGGCGGTCGCCCCGCGCGGCGCTACTCGCCGGTCGTCCAGCGGATCGCCGACGAGCACGGCGTAGACCTCGACGAGGTCGAGGGCAGCGGACGCGACGGGCGGGTGCAGAAGAAGGACGTCATCGCCCACGTCCAGCTCCACGGCGGCGGCGCGCCGCGGCAGGCCCCCGACGAGCCGACGATCCACATCGAGAGCCCGTACCGGCCGGGCGCCGGCGCCGGGGCCTCGCCGAACGGCCCCTACATCGCGCCCGAGGGGCGCCCGCTGTCGCGCATGCGCCAGCAGATCGGCGAGCACATGAAGCGCTCGCAGGAGACGGCTGCGACGTGCACGACGTGGATCGAGGTCGACGTCTCGCGCGTCGAGATCGCGCGCAGGCAGCTGGGAATCACCGCGCTGCCGCTGATCGCCCGCTGCACGATCGGGGCGCTCGTCGAGTACCCGCTGCTCAACGCCTGGCTGGAGGGCGAGACGCACATCGTCCACGAGCAGGTCAACCTCGGCATCGCCGTCGCGCTCGGCGAGGACGGACTCATCGTCCCGGTCGTGCGCGGGGCGCAGGACCTCTCGCCGGAGGGCCTCTCGCGGCGCATCCGCGACCTCGCCCGCCGTGCCCGCGCGCGCCAGCTCAGCCCCGACGACGTCCGCGGCGCGACGTTCACGATCACCAACCCGGGCCAGTTCGGCTCGATGATGGCGACGCCGGTCATCGCCCAGCCGCAGGTCGCGATCCTCGACGTCGAGGCGATCATCAAGCGCCCCGTCGTCGTCACCGACGCCTTCGGCGAGGACGCGATCGCGATCCGCCCGATGGTCATCCTCGGCCTCTCCTGGGATCACCGCGCGCTCGACGGCGCGCTCGCGGCGCGCTTCCTGGCGAGCGTGAAGAAGCGCGTGGAGAGCTACGAGGCCTGAGCTCGGTCGCCGGCCTACGCGAGCCCGCGGCTCGTAAAGAACGCCGGTCGCGCGGGGATCCCCATGTACGGCTCGACGGCAGCCGCCGGCCACAGCTCCATCTCGACCTTGGCTCCGAAGACGTAGCCGCACATGCGATGCCCCTCGACGTCCGAGGATCGCGAGGCGTCGGGGAACACGTGCCCGGTCGTGGCGTCCAGCGTCACTCCCGCGATCGTCTCGCCGCAGCGCGGGCAGGCGTAGACCGTCACGCCGTCGCGGTCAGACGTCGGGCAGGCGTCGAGCGTCTGCTCGGTGCCGCAGAGGCACGTGAGCCGGAACTGGTAGTCGCCGACGCGAAACCAGAAGCCGGCTTCGCGAAACGCCTCGGCGATCGTCATCTGGGCCTCACAGGTTGAGGTACTGGACGAAGAAGTACTGCGTCGCGGGGATCAGGAGCATGTCCTCGCCGGCGCTCTCGGGACGCAGCGCGATGTCGACGCGCGCGCCGATGATGTACCCGCGAAGGTGATGTCCGGCCTTCTCCTGGTAGCGCGTCAGGGCCTGCGGCGCCGTCCTGACCAGCTCGGGATCGTCGGTCATCACGCCGGCGATCGCCTTCGTGCAGCGCGCGCACTCGTACAGCGTGATCGGCCCGGTCTCGTCGAGCGTCATCTCGTCCATGCGCTGCTCGGTCCCGCACGAGCAGCGCAGCAGGAAGTCGTGGTCGGTCGTCTCGGGCCTGCCGGCATCGCGAAAGGGATCGGCATAGCGCATCCGTGCGCCAGCCTAACCGCCCACAAACACGAAGGGCGCGCCGGGGAGGAGAAATCGGCGCGCCCTTCGCACTGCTTCTGAGGAGAGACAACCGGGCCGGCGAAGCGGGAGGAGAGGCTGGCCCGGCGGTGCTGCGTGAGTGACTCGACCATCGTGCCGACCCTCGATCCAGAAGTCCAATACCAGGTTGAGCGCCGACTCATAAGCTATGTGTATGGAACTGCGACAGCTGCGCTACCTCGTCGCGCTCGCCGACGAACGCCACTTCACGCGCGCGGCCGCTCGCGAGCACATCGCGCAGCCCGCCCTGTCGCAGCAGATCCGCCGCCTCGAGGCGGAGGTCGGGCTGGCGCTCGTCGAGCGCACCACCCGCCGCGTCGCGCTCACCCACGCGGGCGAGCTGCTCGTCGCCCGCGCGCGGCGCGTCGTCGCCGAGGTCGACGACGCGCGTGCCGAGCTGGCGATGCTCGCCGGCGTCAAGGGCGGACGTCTCGCCGTCGGCGCGCTGCACACGATGGGCCCCGTCGACCTCTCGCTGCTGCTGGCCGCCTTTCACCGCAACCACCCCGACGTCGAGCTGACCGTCCGCGAGCAGTCCAGCGAGGAGCTCGCCGAGATGCTGCGCGACGACGTGATCGACCTCGCGTTCCTGTCGGTCACCGAGAACATCCAGAGTCGCGGCCTGCAGCTGCGCCGGCTGGTCACCGAGGAGCTCGTCGCCGTGCTCGCGCCGCAGCACCCGCTCGCCGGTCGCGAGGGCGTGCGCCTGTCCGAGCTGGCCGGCGATCCGTTCATCAGCTTCCGCGCCGGCTCGCGCCTGCGCGAGGTGCTCGCCGGCGCCACAGCCGATGCCGGCTTCGAGCCGCGGATCGCGCTCGAGTCCAACGAGAGCAGGCGGATCCGCAGCCTCGTCTCGAGCGGACTCGGGGTTGCGATCCTGCCGCGCTCGGACGCGGCGGGGCCGGGCGCACCGGTCGCCGTGGCGCGCCTCGTCGACCCGGCGCTCACGCGCGACGTCACGCTCGCATCGCGCGCCAGCCGCCGTCACTCGCCGGCCGCGCAGGCGTTCGTCGCGCTGACGCTGGGCGTGTACGACACCGCTGGCCGGCCTGCGATCATCGAGCCATGAGCGCCGCCGGCGAGCTGTGGGTCTGCGACCTGTCGACGATCGAGTACCGCGCCGCGCTCGACTTGCAGCAGCGCGTCCGCGCGGCCCGCCAGCAGGAGCTCGTCGGCGACACGCTGCTGCTGCTCGAGCACCCGCCGGTCTACACGCGCGGCCGGCGCTCGGACGCCCGCGAACTGCCGCTGGGCGAGGACTGGTACCGGGCGCGGGGCATCGACGTCGTCGCCACCGACCGCGGCGGCAAGCTGACCTACCACGGGCCCGGGCAGCTCGTCGGCTATCCGATCATGCGGATCGACGACGTGATCGCGTACCTGCGCACGATCGAGCAGGCGATCGTCGCATCGCTCGCCGACGCCGGCGTCGCCGCCCACGCGCGGCCCGACGACGGTCCCGACTTCACCGGCGTCTGGACGGCGTCGAACCGCAAGATCGCCTCGATCGGCGTCCACGTGGCGCGCGGCGTCACGACCCACGGGTTCGCGATCAACGTCGAGAACGACCTCGAGCCGTTCAGCTGGGTCGTCGCCTGCGGGCTCGACGGCGTGCAGATGACGTCCGTCGTCGAGCAGACCGCAGCGATCGGCGAGCCGCCCGCGCTGCCCGCCGTCCGCGCGAGCATCGCGCTGCACTTCGCCGCGGCGTTCGGGCTCACGCCGCGTGCCGTCGATCGCGCGCAGCTCGAGGCCGTGACGCGCGAGACGCGGCCGGCGGTGGCGCCGGCGCCGCAGGACGCTCGACACCTGCGCGCCACGTGAACCGCGTCGCGGCCGCCGTCCGCGTACGCGCGCTGACGGCGCGCCACCGCGGCAGCGCGGTCCGCTGCCCGCTGTGCGAGCACCGCTTCGATCGCTTCAAGGACGACTGGAACCGCCCCGGCGCGCTGTGCTGGCGCTGCGGATCGCACGAGCGCCACCGCGCGCAGTGGCTGCTCTTCGAGCGCCGCCCCGAGCTGCTGGGCGAGGCGGGATCGCTGCTTCACCTCTCGCCGGAGTGGTGCCTGCGCGAGCGCCTCCGCCGGCAACCGGGGCTGCGCTACGTCACCAGCGACCTCGATCCGGCCCAGGACGTCGAGCTGCGCGTCGACGTGACGGCGATCGACCTGCGCGACGGCGCGTTCGACGCGATCGTCTGCTCGCACGTCCTCGAGCACGTACCGGACGACGCGACGGCGATGCGCGAGCTGCGCCGGATCACGGCGCCCGGCGGCTGGTGTCTGGTGATGGTCCCGCTGGCGGTGCAGCGCAGCGCGACATACGAGGACCGCTCGATCACGGCGCCCGAGGACCGCAGGCGCGAATTCCTCCAGCACGACCACGTCCGCCTCTACGCGCCCGACATCGCCGACCGCCTGCAGGCCGCTGGGTTCGGCGTCGAGGTCGTCGACCTGCACGCCGAGCTCGGCCCGGACGAGGCCCGCCGCCACGGGCTGCTGGCGTCGGACCTGATCTTCCTCTGCCGGCCCTGAGCCGCGGCCGCGCGCCCGTCCGTCCGCCCGCCGCCCGGGCGCTACCCTCGACTGCAGACCATGGCCACCGAGGAACGCCGCCTCTCGACACGCTCGCGCGCCAACCCCGGCGGGATGGACGTCCTCAGCGTGCTCGGCCCCGACGTGCGCCCGATGCGCGAGCGCAAGCCGCCCTGGTTCAAGGTCCCGGCGCCCGGCGGCGAGCGCTACCGCGAGCTGACGCAGCTGATCAAGGACGAGAACCTGCACACGGTCTGCCAGGAGGCCGCCTGCCCGAACGTCGGCGAGTGCTGGGAGCGCGGGACCGCGACGTTCATGATCCTCGGCGACACGTGCACCCGGCGCTGCGGCTTCTGCAACGTGCGCACCGGCAAGCCGACGTGGAACGATCCGCTCGAGCCGGCGCGCGTCGCGCGCTCGATCGCGCAGATGGGGCTGCGCCACGCCGTCATCACCTCCGTTGACCGCGACGACCTCCCGGACTACGGCGCGAGCGCCTTCGTCGGCGTCATCCGGCAGGTCCGCCGCCAGGCGCCGCGCTGCAAGGTCGAGGTGCTGACGCCTGACTTCCGCGGGCAGGAGATGCCGCTCGCGAAGGTCATCGCGGAGCGTCCCGACGTGTTCAACCACAACGTCGAGGTCGTGCCGCGGCTGTATCCGATCGCCCGCCGCGGCTCGAAGTTCCTGCGCTCCTGCCGCGTCCTGCGCAACGCCAAGGAGATGGGCGGCGACGACGTCACGACGAAGTCGGGCCTGATGGTGGGGCTGGGCGAGACGCACGACGAGATGGTGCAGACGTTCGCGGTGCTGCGCGAGCACGGTGTGCAGGTCCTGACGGTCGGCCAGTACCTGCGGCCGACGGAGCGCCACCTGCCGGTCGTGCGCTACTGGCACCCCGACGAGTTCAAGGCGCTCGAGAAGGCGGCCTACGAGCTCGGCTTCGACCACATCGCGGCGGGGCCGCTGGTGCGCAGCTCCTACCACGCCGACCAGCACGTCGCCCAGCACGAGCCCGGCAGCGGCCCGCTCGCGGCAACCTCCGCTTGACTTCGGATACCGTCGGTATCACGATACCGGCGGTACGCGGGCCCAATCGACGAGCCTGCGCGGGGAACAGGAGAGCAACGTGTCTGACAAGGTGAGGTTCTACGGCTTCACGGGCTCCAACTCGGTGCTCACGGGCCGGCTCATGCTCGAGCACAAGGGCATCGAGTACCGCTTCGTCAAGCTGCCGCCCGCGGCACACGCCGTCATCCTGCTGCTGCGCGGCTTTCCGACGATGGGCGCCCCCGCGCTGAAGATCGCCGGCCGCAAGGTACAGGGCACGCGCTGGATCGCGCGCACGCTCGACGAGCTGTACCCCGACAAGCCGCTGTTTCCCGCCGACCCCGTCGCCCGCGCCGCCGTGCAGGACGCCGAGCGCTGGGGCGAGGACCTGCAGAACGCCGTCCGGCGGATCTTCTACTGCGCCGGCCGGCGCGACACGGGCGCCTTCATGAGCGTGCTGGGCGCCGGTCGCGGGCCGGTCAAGCGCATCGGGATCCGCATGTTCGCCCCCGTCATCATGCGGCTCGCGACCGGGGTGCACCGCGCGACCGACGACGCCGGGCGCGAGGACGTCGAGCTGCTGCCCCGGCGCCTGGACCAGATCGACGCCTGGATCGCCGACGGGCTGCTGGACGGCCCCGAGCTGAACGCCGCCGACTTCCAGATCGGTGTCAACGTGTCGGCGCTGATGCTGTCCGACGACCTCAGGCCGTACATCGAGGGACGGCCCGCGGCCCAGCTGGCGCGCCGCGTCGCGCCCGACTACGCGGGCCACCTCGGTCCGCTCCTACCGGAGGAGTGGCTGGCCTCGCTGCGCGCGAGCGCCGCCGCCCCGGGCGGCGACGCGAGCCTCGCCTCGCTCCTGCAGCCGGGGACGGCCTGACAGTGCGTCGCCCTTGCGACACGCTCCTGGTGGTCGCTCGTGACCTGACCTGCCGGCGCGACCGATAGCGTGGCCGGCGCGCGCCTCAGCCGCTCGGAGCGCAGCGCCCACACCCGGCGGGAGCTGCTGGAGGCCGCCGAGCGCCGCTTCTTCGTGCACGGATACCACGGGACGACCCTCGACGACATCGCCGACGAGGCGGGCTACACCAAGGGCGCCGTCTACTCCACCTTCAAGAGCAAGGCGGGGTTGTTCCTCGCCCTGTTCGACGAGGTCATGGATCGCCGGCTGGTCGAGCTCCGGGAGCTGCTCGAGCCGCACGACGACGACGAGTCGCGCTTCCGCGCGCTCGCCGGCCGCCCGGTCGACGACCGCAACGCGCAGTTCCTCCTGCTCGCGATCGAGTTCTGGACGCACGCCGCGCGCGAGCCGGCGATCCTCGAGGAGTTCGCGGCGCGCTACCGCCGCTTCCGCGCCGACCTCGCCGCGCTCGGCCCCCAGGACAGCGCGCTCGGCAGCGACCGCTGGGCGATCGTCACGCTCGCGCTCGCCAACGGGCTCGCGCTCGAGCGGCTGATCGATCCGGCGGGCGTGCCGGGCGACCTGATGGCGGCCGTGCAGTCCCAGATCGCCCGCAGCTGACGACGCGCCGCCCGCGGTGAGCAGCACGCGCGCAGGGTAGGGTCGGCGCCAGCACGCGTGTTCCCGCTCAAGGACAACATCCCGACGGACCGCACGCCGTTCGTGACGATCGCGTTCATCGTCATCAACGTCTTCGCGTACTTCGTGCTGCAGCGCGGCGGCATCCTCAGCGGCCCGAGCGACAGCGGCGTCATCGACTACGGCGCGATCCCCTACGAGATCACCAACCCCGGCCAGCACTGCGCGCTCGCCGGCGAGCAGGTGGTGTGCGAGGGCCAGCCCGGCGTGCAGGGCACGGCGCCCGAGCAGCCGGCGACGATCCTCACGATCTTCACGTCGATGTTCATGCACGGCAGCATCCTGCACCTCGGCGGCAACATGCTCTTCCTGTGGATCTTCGGCAACAACGTCGAGGACTCGATGGGGCACCTGAAGTTCGTCGCCTTCTACGTGCTCGGCGGGGTCGCCGCGCTGCTGGGGCAGACCGTCGTCGACGTCAGCGCCGCGGTTCCGACGATCGGCGCCTCCGGCGCCGTCGCCGCGGTGCTCGGCGGCTACATCCTGCTCTATCCGCACGCCCGAGTCGTGACGATCATCTTCATCGTCTTCTTCTTCACGATCCTCGAGCTGCCCGCGCTGCTCGTCCTCGGCCTGTGGTTCGTGCTGCAGCTCTTCTACGGCGCCGCGGAGGTGGGCAGCCCCGCCGGCGGTGGCGGCGGCGTCGCGTACTTCGCGCACATCGGAGGCTTCGTCTTCGGCCTGCTGCTCATCAAGCTGTTCGCGAGCCGCGAGAAGGACTACACGGTCCCGCCGAAGTACCCCGTGTATTGACGGCGCGGACGGCGATCCTCGGCGCCGCGCTGCTGTTCATCGCGATGCTGTCGGCGCTCACCGTGTACGTCGCGCTGACGTCGGGGATCACGGTCCTGACGTTCGTCGCGCTGGTCGTGCTGGCGATGTTCGTCAGCGGGATCGTCGGCTCGCTGCGCCACCCGCCGCCGGAGGACTGATGCGCTACGTTTGCCCGCAGGTTGGACATGAGGGCTGCACGTGACCGTTTCCCCTGACCGGCAACCCGTCGTCGTCGCCGACCTCGACGAGGCGATCGACGTCGTCCGCGCGAGCGGCCTGCGGGTCACGTCGGCCCGCCGCCTCGTCCTCGAGGCGCTGCTCGCGGCGCGCGTCCCGATCTCCGCCGAGGAGATCGCCGACGGCCTCGGCGGCACGATGACGCAGTCCGACATCGCCTCGGTCTACCGCAACCTCGAGACGCTCGGCGAGCTCGGGCTCGTACGCCACTTCCACGCCGGCCACGGCCCCGGCCGCTACGTGCTGGCGGGTTTCGGCGACCGCGAGTACCTCGCCTGCGAGTCCTGCGGCGCGCTGGAGTCCGTCGAGCCGGCGGCACTGGACCCCGTCCGCGACGCGGTGCGCGACCTGTCGGGCTTCGAGGCGCGCTTCTCGCACTTCCCGATCGTCGGTCTCTGCGCGCGCTGCGCGAAGAAGCGGCGCAACGGCGCGCGGCCCCGGCGCGCCAGGGCCGGCTGACCCGCCGCGGCTCAGCGCGCCGCGAGCGGGGGCTGCACCGTGATCGCCGCCGCGCGGCGCCGGCCGGTAAGGCCCGTCGCTACGAAGACGACCGCGAACAGCGCCGCCGCGACGAGCACGATCGTCGGACCCGATTGCACGTCGAGGTGGTAGCTGAGGTTCATTCCCACGAAGCCGCAGACGGCGCCGATCGCGGTCGCCAGCTGCAGCATGCGGGCGAAGGAGTTGGTCAGCATCCGCGCGACGGCCGCGGGGATCACGAGCACCGCGGCCACGAGCGTGACGCCGAGCACCTGCATCGTCGCCAGGATCGAGCATGCGAGCACCACGGTCAGCAGCGCGTCCATCCGCGCGGTGTTCACGCCGGCGACGTCGGCGACGTCGGGATCGAAGGTCGTGAACAGCAGCGCGCGGTAGCGCAGGAAGACCAGCGCGAAGGCGAGGATGCAGACGACGAGGATCGCGATGACGTCGTCTGTGCCGACGCCGAGGATGCTGCCGAACAGCGCCGCGTCGAAGCTGCGCCCCGTCGTGCCGAACAGCGCGAACAGCGCGAGCCCGAGCGCGAAGGACGCCGTCGTGATCACGCCGATCGCGGCGTCCGAGCCGATCACCCGCCGTCGTGTCACGGTGTTGATCATCAGCGCCGAGGCGATTCCCCACGCGCCGGCGCCGAGCAGGAAGTTGACCCCCAGCAGCGAGCTCGCCGCGAAGCCGCCGAACAGCGCGTGCGAGAGCCCGTGGCCGATGTAGCTCATCCCCTTCAGCACGACGTAGACGCCGATCGCCCCGCACAGCGCGCCGGCCATCGTCGCGACGAGCAGCCCGTTGCGGAAGAACTCGAACTCCAGCGGGCGCAGCAGCTCGTCGATCACGGCGCGTTCCCCGCGCGGTCGGGCGGCGGCTGCGGCGCGCGCGCCGCGTGCGCCGCAGGCGGCGGGTGCGGGGCGTGCGCCCGGCGGAAGCCGTCGACGACGACGGGCATGCCGCCGTGCTCGAGGACCTGCATGCTGGCGCCATACGTCCGCTCGAGGACCTCCGCGTTGAGCACCTCGTGCGGCGCCCCGTCACCGATGACGCGGCGATTGAGGCAGACGATGCGGGGCAGGTGCGCGGCGATGCCGTTGTGGTCGTGCGTCGACAACACGATCGCCAGGCCGCGCGCGTTGAGGTCGTCGAGCAGGTGCATGATCTCGTGACGCAGGCGCACGTCGACGCCCGACGTCGGCTCGTCGAGCAGCAGCAGCTCCGGCTCGCCGAGCAGCGCGCGGGCGATGAACACGCGCTGCTGCTGCCCGCCCGACAGCTCCCGGATATGGCGGTCGGCGAGCTCGCCGATGTCCAGCCGTCCCAGCACGTCGGCGACCTGCGCCCGCTCGGCGCGGCTCGCCCAGGGCAGCCGGCGGCCCGTGAGCCGCGCCATCAGCACGCACTCGCGCACGGTCACGGGGAAGCTCCAGTTGATCGTCTCGACCTGCGGGACGTAGGCCATCCGCAGCGCCGCGCGGCGCCTGACGGTGCCGCGCGCCGCCGGCATGCTGCCCGCGAGCACGCGCAGCGCGGTCGTCTTGCCCGCGCCGGACGGTCCGACGATGCCGACGAACTCGCGCTCGCCGATCGCCAGGTCGACGTCGACGAGGACCGCGTCGTCGACGTAGCCGCAGGTGACGGCGCTCAGCGCGAGCAGCTCGCGGCGATCGCTCACTGCGGATAGACCGCCGTGTCGGGCGCCACGTCCCCGGGCTCGAGCGCCTTCAGCGCGCCGGCGTCGCCGCCCATCGCCTCGGTCATCGTCACGTAGTCGAGCTGCATGAGCCCGATCCACGAATGCCCGGGGTCGCCGGGCCGGCCGGGCAGGTCGTCGTCGCGCAGGACGTCGACGTAGTTCACGCCGGCCTCCCGGCCGATCTGCTCGAGCACGGGGCTCGGGAAGACCTCCGAGCCGAAGATCGCCGGAACCCCCGCCCTTCGGATCTGGTCGATCAGCCGGGCCACCTCCTTCGGCGTCGGGTCCTCGAAGTCGGCGGGCTGGATCGCGCCGATGACGTCCCAGCCGTAGGTGCGGCCGAAGTAGGCGTACGCGTCGTGGTAGGTCAGCAGCCTGCGCTGCCCGCGCGGGATCGTCGCGAAGGAGGCCCGCATGGCCCTGTCGAGCTCGCCGACCTTCGCCGCGAACCTGCTCAGGTTCGCCGCGAAGTATCCGGCGTTGCCGGGATCGCGCCGGCTCAGGTCGTCGCGCACGATCTGCGCGTACCTCAGCGCGTACGTCGGGTCGGTCCAGAGGTGGGGGTTGGGCTTGCCGCCCGAGCGTGGGAACGAGAAGTCGTAGGCGTACTCGCCGGGCGCGATCGACAGCGTGCCGAGCTCGACGATGTCGGCATCGCCGCCCAGGCTCTCCCTGGCCAGCTCCTTCGTGGGCTCCTCGAGCTTCAACCCGTTGACGTAGAGCACGTCGAGCTCGGACAGCAGCTCGGCGACGCTCGGCCGGGGCTCGAAGGTGTGCGAGTTGGTGCCCTCGGGGACGATCCCGGTGATCCCGACGCGGTCGCCGCCGATGTTCGCGACGATGCTCGTGATCGGCGCGACCGTCGTGCCGATCCGCAGCCTGTCGGCGCTCGCGGCGGCCGCCGGCGCGCGCTGCTCGCCACAGGCGATGAGCACGAGCCCGACCGAGAGCACGAGGCACAGCACCGGCAGGTGGCGGATGCGGGCGGGCATGGGCTCGTCGCAGCCAACGTACCGCTATTGCGACGGGGTCGCAATCAAGTGTCGGTGGCGTTACACATAGCGGCGGGGACGCGTCGCACGGAGTCCGGCGATCGCGCCTTTGGCCTGCGGCTCGAGCGGGCATACGCTTGCGTGATGGCGGTCCGCTACTGGTTCAGATGCGATGTCTGCGGCTGCCTGCCGGACGACGCCACGCGCAGCGCGATCGGCGCGTCGACGAGAGAGGACCTGTTCGGCGAGCTGATCGATGCGATGCCCGGCAGGTGGCTCGTGTGGCACGCCGGGGGCCTGCTCGGACCGCGCCGGTATGCCTGTCCCGACCACCGCCGCGAGCTGTTGAAGTCGATCCGCTTTCACTACGCCTACTGCGGCGAGCAGTGGGTCTGGAAGCGTCCGCCCTACCCGCAGCGCTGGCCGCCGGACGGCATCACCGGCGAAGCCGACGGCACGCTGACGATCCCCGATTCGTTCGTCGCCGGCGCGGACGGAGCGGGTGACCAGCCCCCGCCCGACGGCGGTCCGGGCGCACGATAGCGCCGGTCCCGCGCCTCCGGCTCCGCCCCGGTCGTGGCGACCGCCCGTGCCCGCGCGGACCGCGGCGCGGCGAGCGCCGCGGCGATCAGGCCGGGCCGGCCGGGCCGGCCTGCTCGCGACCCGGATCCTGGTCTGTGACCCCGCGCCGACGGCGCGTCTCGGCGACGGTGTCGGTGGGCAGGTCGGGCAGCCTGAACGTCGTGATGCCGTACACGAGCGCCAGCTCGGCCTGCGCCGCGTCATAGGCCTTGCGTGCCCGCGACCAGTCGCTCCCGGCGCCGTTGAGCTGCAGCCAGCGCCCGTTGTAGACGAGCGTCAGGTTGGCCTGCTCCTGCGCACCGTGCGCGACGTAGACCTCCAGCGACAAGGGGTCCTCGCCGGCGGCCAGCAGCGCGCCGAGCTCGTCGAGATCGTCCAGCGTCAGGCTGTCCTCGTCGCCCTCGATCGTCACCTCGCACACGAGCCGCTCCAGCGGCCCTGCGGCGATCGCGGCGCGTGCCGCCGCGACGATCGTGTCCAGCCGCGACCAGCCGTTCCAGCGCTCACTCAGCGCGAAGCCGTCCATCCCGCGCAGAGCATACGACGGCGTCAGCCGGCCGCGAGGCGCGCGGCGCCGATCGCAACCTGGCCGAACGCGATCTGGCCGTCGTTGGGCGGCAGCTTCTCGGGTACGAGCACGCGAAGGCCGGCCTGCTCGAGGCCGGCGGATGTCAGCTCGAGCAGCAGGCGGTTCTGGAAGACGCCGCCCGAGAGCACGGCCACGGCGAGCTCCTGACGCTCCGCGACGAGCACGAGCGCCTGCACGGTCGCGCGCGCCACGCCGGCATGAAAGCGCGCCGAGATCGCGCCCAGCGGGACGCCCGCGGCGATGTCGTCCAGCACGGCGCGGATCGTCGGCCGCACGTCGAGCGCGACGGCGGTGCCGCGGTGCTCGAGCTCCAGCGGGTACGGATCGGCCGCCGCGCGGTCGGCGAGCGCCTCGAGCTCGATCGCCGCCTGGCCCTCGTAGGTGACCTCCAGGCGAATGCCGCACAACGCGGCGACGGCGTCGAACAGCCGGCCGGCGCTGGAGGTCAGCGGAGAGCCCATGCCGTTGATCGACATCCGCGCGACCATGTTCCAGCGCGGCTGCGCGATGCCGGCGAACGCCGGCGGCAGCGGCGCCTGCAGCTCGGTCAGCCAGGACGCCGCCATGCGCCAGGGCTCGGCGACGGCGCGCTCGCCGCCGGGCATCCGGATCGGCCGGATCCGGCCGCAGCGCTCGATCCGGTCAAGCCCGCCGACCAGGATCTCGCCGCCCCAGACGGTGCCGTCGGTGCCGTACCCCGTGCCGTCGAAGATGGCCGCGACGGCCGGGCCGGTCTCGCCGTGCTCGGCGAGCGTCGCGGCGAGGTGCGCGTGGTGGTGCTGCACGCTGAAGAGCCGCACGTCCTCGCGCCCGAGCGCGTAGCGCGTGGAGAGGTAGTCGGGGTGCAGGTCGTGTACGAGCAGCTCCGGCGTGATCTCGAACAGGCGCTCGAAATGCTCGATGCCGGTCTCGAGCGACTGCAGCGTCTCGTAGTTCTTGAGGTCGCCGATGTGATGGCTGGGCCAGGCGCGATCGCCCTTGGCGACGCAGAACGCGTTCTTCTGCTCGGCCCCGACGCCGAGCACGTGAAGCGACGCCGGCACCGGCAGGTCGAGGCTCACGGGCACATAGCCGCGCGAGCGGCGCAGCATGAGCGGGCGCTCGCGGACGACGCGGACGACGGAGTCGTCGGTGCGCGTCGCGATCGGCCGGTCGTGGACGAGCAAGCGGTCGGCGATCGCGCCCAGGCGCTCGCGCGCGTCGTCGTCGGCGAACGCGATCGGCTCGTCGGACAGGTTGCCGCTCGTCATCACGAGCGGCACGCCGGCGTCCTGCGCGAGCAGGTGGTGCAGCGGCGTGTAGGGCAGCATCAGCCCGAGCTCGGGCGCGTCGGGCGCGACGGACGGCGCGACGCCGGCGTCCGCCAGGCGCCGGGCGAGCACGATCGGCCGCTCGCGCGAGGTCAGCAGCGCCTCCTCCTCGGGCCCCAGCTCGACGAGCGCGCGCGCCGACTCGACGTCGCCGACGAGCAGCGCGAACGGCCGGTCCTCGCGGCGCTTGCGGGAGCGCAGCGCGGCGACCGCGGGCTCGCTGTCGGCGCGGCAGGCGAGGTGGTAGCCGCCGAGGCCCTTGACCGCCAGGATCCGGCCGGCGAGCAGGTCGTCGGCAGCGGCGCGCACGGCGTCGTCGACGCCTTCGACCACGCTGCCGTCGCGCTCGACCAGCGTTGCCCGCGGTCCGCAGGCCGGGCAGGCGTTGGGCTGCGCGTGGAACCGCCGGTCGTTGGGATCCTCGTACTCCGCGCGGCAGGCGGCGCACATCTGGAAGGCGGCCATCGTCGTCAGCGGGCGGTCGTACGGGATTCCGCGCACGATCGTGAAGCGCGGACCGCAGTTGGTGCAGTTCAAGAACGGATAGCGGTGGCGGCGGTCCTGCGGGTCGGCGAGCTCGCTCAGGCAGTCGTCGCAGGTCGCGGAGTCGGGCGTGACGGGGGCCGTCGCCGTGCCGCCACGCTTGCTGGCGACGATCTCGAATCCGGCGGCCCCGGTGGCCGGCACGTCCTCGGCGGCGACGCCGCGGACCTCGGCCAGCGGCGGCGCGTCGGCGCTCAGGCGCGCGAGGAACAGAGCGACGGCGTCGGGCGGCCCCTCGGCCTCGACGAGCACGCCGCGCTCGTCGTTGAGCACCCAGCCGGCGATCCCCAGCTCGGCCGCCAGGCGGTACACGAACGGGCGGTAGCCGACGCCCTGGACCGTGCCGTCGACGCGGGCGCGGACGCGCCGCATCGCGCCCTCGGACTGCGTGCTCATCGCGAGCGCGAGCTCGGCGAGCCGGCAGCGGCCTCGGTCGAGCAATGGCGGGCTGTCATCGCGGGGCTTGCGGGCGAGCGGGCTCGCACAACTCGACGAGCTCGCGCAGCACGTGGTAGACGCTTGCCTGTGCCTCCTGGATGCGCGGGATGTTCTGCGATCGCGTCACGACGATGTGGTCGGCGAGGTTGCCGGCCAGGACGTTGCCGCCGTCGTAGCCGACGAGCGCCATCGTGACGAGCTTGCGCTTGCGCGCCTCCTTGAGTGCCTCGAGGATGCTCAGCGAGTTGCCGCTCGTCGACAGCGCGAGCAGCACGTCGCCCTCGCGGCCGTAGGCGATCACCTGGCGCTGGAAGATCTCCTCGGTGCCGATGTCGTTGGCGACGGCGGTGATGATCCCGGTGTCCTCGGTCAGGTCCAGCGCGCGGCGCGGCGGACCGCCGTACAGCGGCGTGTGGAAGTCGGCGACGACGTCCATCGCGTCGGTTGCCGAGCCGCCGTTGCCGAGCGCGATCAGCCGGCCGCCCGCGTCGAGGCGCTCGCGCAGCACGCGTGCGGCGGTCAGCAGCGTCTCGCAGCCCTCGGTCAGCGACTGGGCGCGCAGCGCGATGACCTCGTCGGCCTTCAGCAGCATCGACTTGCGCACGTCGTCGAGGATGTCGTCGAGGTTGGTCTCCTGCTGCGTGAGAAACGGGTACAGGAAGCTCGACGCGCCGGGGTCGTGGACCGGCTTGGCGGCGCGGCCCTCGAGCAGTCCGCGATGGTCGAGGAAGATGTGGACGAGCTCCCACAGCAGGTGGTAGAGCGTCTCGACGATCTCCTGGCGGATGAACGCGTCCGGCACCGCCGAGAGGTCGAACTCCCACTCCGCGCCGGAGCCGGGTGCGAAGGCGACCGTCAGGCAGCCCCGCGCGCGCGCCGCGGCAAGCGCCGCGAACGTGTCGGGGCTGTCGCCGAAGCCCATCGCGATGTCGTCGCCCTCGGCCTCGAGCGCGACCTGCGCCGCGACGCGGCCGCCCTCGCCGGAGATCCCGAGCGCGGGCAGGGCGCTCTTGCCGACGATCACCGGATGGACGAACTCGACCGCGACATGGCGCGCGTCGGAGCGGTCGGCGGGCGTCGCGCCGAAGGCGACCAGCCGCCCCTCGCGCGCGAAGCGCTCGGCCATCCTGTGGCACAGGCGCGCGAGCCGCTCGGCCTCGGCCGCGAAGAACTGCGCGTTCGCCTCGCTGCGATCGCGCAGCAGCGCCTCGACCCGCTCGGCGCCGACGACGGTGCCGGGCGCCTGCTTCACGCCGTGGCGTGCTCGTGGTCGGCGTGGTCGTGCGGCCCGTGCTGGTGAGCCGTCTCGGCGACGACGCGGCCGGGAAGCGCCTTCAGCCAGGCGCGGAACTCGTCGACGCCCTCGCCGGTCTTCGCGCTGACGCGCATGACCTTGGCGTGGTGGTTGACCTGGCGGATGTTGGCCTCGAGGCGGTCGACGTCGAAGTCGAGGTGCTCGAGCAGGTCGACCTTGTTGATCACGACGAGCTCGCAGGCGCGGAACATCAGCGGGTACTTCAGCGGCTTGTCCTCGCCCTCGGTGACCGAGCAGACCATGATCCGCGCGTCCTCGCCGATGCGGAACTCGGCGGGGCAGACGAGGTTGCCGACGTTCTCGACGATCAGCACGTCGAGGTCGTCGAGCGGTACGGCCGGCAGCGCCGAGCGGACCATGTTGGCGTCGAGGTGGCATTCGCCGCCGAAGCCGTTGTCGGTGTTGAGCTGCACGACGGGGATGTGCAGGACCGACAGCCGGTCGGCGTCGAAGCTGCCCTGCACGTCGCCCTCCAGCACGCCGACGCGCAGCGCGGGCGGGTCCTCGTCCACGAGCCCCTCCAGGGCGCGTTCGAGCAGCATCGTCTTGCCGGCGCCCGGGGCGCTCATCAGGTTGACGACCGTGACGTCGGAGCGATCGAAGTCGCTGCGGTTCGCCGAGGCGATCGTGTTGTTGGCGTCGAGCGCGTCCTCGACGACCCTCACCTTGGTGCGGTGCATGCCGCGTCCTCCTCGTCCTCGACCTCGATCGACTCGACCATGAACTCCTCGCCCGTCTTGACCTCGACCGCTCCCGGTCCGCAGGTCGCGCAGATGAACGCCGGGATCTCGATCTCCCACTCGCTCTGGCAGGTCGTGCAGACCAGAACGGCCGGAACGTCGATGATCTCCAGCGTAGCGCCCTCGCAGGGGGTGTCCTTGCCGACGATCGCGAGGTAGAACTCGAGCGTGTCCTTGACGACCTGACGCAGCCGGCCGATCCGCAGCGTCACGTGCGTGACCCTGCGCCCCGCGGCGTGCTTGTTGACCGTCGCGACGATCGCGCTGGACAGAGCGAACTCGTGCACGTCGCCTACTGCGCGTCGTCGACGGAGGCGTAGGCCTCGTCGGTCAGCAGTTCCCTGGCGGTCTCGAGCACGAGCTCGACGGCGCGATCGACGGCCTCCTCGACGACCGGGCTGAGGCCGACGCCCATCTCCTCGACGGTCTCGGGCTCGCAGGCGACGATGACGACCTTGCCGGGCCAGCCGCCGGTGATCTTGATGAAGCGCAGGACGGTCTCGGGATCCATCGCGTGCGGGTTGAGCACCTCGCCGTCCTCGACCGAGCCGCCCGGGACCTCGTGCTCGTCGACCTCCATGACGTACAGCGTGCCGGGCGACCCGCCCTGGCGGCTGACGTCGATCATCAGCAGGCCGTCGTAGCCGTACATGACCTGGTAGGCGAGGTCCAGGCCGCCGGTGCCGAAGTCGATGACCGCGACGCCGTCGGGCAGCTCGCGCCCCTCGAGGCGGCGCGCGACCTCGCTGCCGAAGCCGTCGTCACGCTGCCAGGCGTTGCCGATGCCGGCGATCAGCACCCGCTTGGGGCGGCCGGAGACGTCGGGCTCCTGCGTCGTCAGCGGCGCGTCCGGCGCCGGGGGCCGCCACGTGTCCTTCGGCGGCTGGAGCGTCTCGCGCTCGCGCTCCTCGTCCTCGCTCATCGCACCAGCTCCACTTCCTCGGCAAAGAAGAACAGAAATCGGCCGCTCTCGCCGAGGATCTCCTGCATCGGGTCGTCGTCGATCGTGACGCCGAGATGCAGGCGCTCGTCGACACGGATGAAGAGCCGGTGGATCGTGGCGGTACGGCCGGTCAGCATCTTGTCGTAGACGTCTGCGTCCTGCGGCGGATGCAGGACGACCTTGTCGCCGCGCCTGTAGATCACGCCGCCGAAGGTCACCTCGCGCTCGCCCGGCGGGTCCTCCAGGCGCACGCGCCCGTGCAGGTCCATCAGCTGCTGCGGCGTCGTCGCGTCGGCCCGCGCGAGCATCTCGCGCACCTTCGGGTCCTGTGCTGCGATCTGCTCGCGCTCGGCGTCCGACAGCGCCTGGATGTGCAGGACGAGCGCCTCCTCGATCTCGGTGCCGTCGAAGAAGTCGTTGACGGACTCCGGCGCGATCTCGGGATGCTCGGGCAGCATGATCGTCGGCCCCAGCAGCGCATCGTCGTTCGGCGTGGCGAGCACCGGCCAGGTGTTGACCTGGCAGCAGCCCGCGACGCCGTCGTCGCCGCGCTCCAGCGGCGAGACGAAGCAGTTGTCCTCGACCCGCAGCAGCAGGTGCGTCGACAGCATGCTCTTCAGCAGCGCGTCCTTGCGGTCGGCGTTCGCCTCCTCCTCGGTCAGCGGCGTGACGTTCTCGACCTGCAGCGTCACGCGGCCGCGGCCGTCGGGCAGGCGGTCGACGAACAGCTGCGCGCGTCCCTCGAGCTCGCCGAACTCGAAGTTGACCGTCGCCGGTGCGGCGCCGAGCGGGACGCGCCGCTCGACGGCGCGGTGCTGCTCGCCCGAGGGCTGCAGGAACCGCACCTCGCCGGTGACGAGCGCGTCCGCCGCGCCGACGATGCCCTGCATCTGCATCCGCTCGAACGCATGCGTCTGGTTTCGGGCGTAGTCGGCCGGATAGACGATCCCGAACGGCGTCGGCGTCGCGTTCTTCGTCGCGCCCGGCGTGTACGGGTACAGCGCGTAGCCCTCGAACAGCAGCGAGTCGACGAGCCGCTCGAGATGCGACTTCGACGAGCTGACGCCGACGTCGGACGGGTTGTCGGGGGTGATCGGCTCGACGCCGCTCATACGTCCGCTCCTTCCTCGGCCGGGGCGCGCTCGAGCAGGTCGAGGACGACCGCGTCGAAGCTGTGCAGCCCGTGCACGCGCTTGTACGTCTTCAGCTGCTCGAGCGTGTCGTTGTGCAGCGTCACGAAGCCCGACTCGCCGTGGTGGTGTGAGATCATCGCCTTCCAGACCGAGACCGGCATCCGGTACTTCGCCGAGGTGTGCCACGGCAGGTGCAGCACCTGGACCTGGCGCTGCGGGCCCTGGTACATGACGCGGCCGGTGAAGTGGAACGTCAGCGGCACCTCGCCGTCGGGCAGCGCCGAGACGTAGCGCGCGGCGACCTGCTCGAGGTCCGCCGTGCACGGCACCTCGAGGCCGAACGTGATCGCCCCCGTGAACGAGTGCACGATCGTGCTCGAGTGCGTCCACAGGAAGCTGCGCGTCGTCGACGGCCAGCGCTCCGGCGCGCCGAAGATCTCGTAGAGGTCCTCCTTCGCCTTGGCGTCGTAGTCGCGGCGCGCGGGATCGAAGTTGATCTGCGCCGTCACCGAGATCGCGTAGATCGGGCGGTCGGTCGGCTCGAAGACGCTGAGCTCGAAGCGCAGCGTCGGCTGCGCCGCGAACGGCTCGTGGGCGACGCCGAGCACCTCGAACGTCACCTCGGGGCCGTAGTCGCGCTCCTCGGCCGGCGGTGTGGCGGCATCCGATTGGGACGTCATGCGATGACTCCAGCCTTGTGGCGGACGTATTCGAAGAACTTCGGGACGGCGTCGGAGATGGCGTTGCCGCCCGAGATGCCCTCCCACGTCGACTTGATCAGGCCGACGAGGCGATAGCACTCGTCGATCGGCACGATCGCGTGCTGGTGGGCGCCGACCATGCGGTTGACGACGAGCGCCTCGGCGTCGGCCTCGAGGTCGCGCAGGATCGGGTTGAGCTCGACGAGCCTGTCCCAGCTCTCCAGATGCAGCTCGCACTCGGTCGCGCCGGCCGGGCTGGGGTACAGCGCGACGACGCTGTTCGTCCCCGTCGAGCGCATGAAGAAGGCCAGGCCGACGGGCAGCTGGAAGGCCGCCCACAGCTCGTCGGGGAACGCGAAGTCGTCGAGCCACAGCGTCCGCGTGCTGACGGGGCAGTAGTTCTCGAGCCCGGACTTCATCGCCAGGCACGGCTCGCAGGCACAGAGGATGCGGCGCTCGTCGAGCTCCAGCAGGTGCCGGTGCTCGTCGGAGATCGGCATCCCGCACAGCTCGCACTTCTCGGTCGCCTGGACGGGCGCGGGCCGCGCGAGGCGGCCCAGGCCCGACACGAGACTGGAGGGCAGGCGACCGCCGGCGGTCACTTACCCACGCCCGAGGGACACTCGGTGTACGGCGCATCGGCCATCGGCAGGCTGGTGCCGCCGACCTGCACCATCGGCAGCGACAGGCCGGCGGGCGACGCCTGCGACTCGTCGAGTCCGACGACGCCCTCGACCTCGAGGCCGAGCAGGTCGGGCGCGACCTCGTCGATCGCCTCGCGCAGCGCGTTCTCCAGCGTCGATGCGGACGCCGGGCAGCCGTCGCAGCTGCCCTGCAGCCGCAGGCGCGCGATGCCGTTGTGGACGCTGACGAGCTCGACGTTGCCGCCGTGCCCGGCGAGGAACGGGCGGATGTTCTCCAGGCCCTGCATCACGCGCTCCTCCAGCGACACCGGGAACAGGCCGTGGATCAGCAGCAGGCTGGCGACGACGCCGTCGTCGAGCAGTGCGTCGCGGATCGGGAGCGCGGTCTCCCCGGCGTCCGCGAGGACGCCGAGGATCCGCTCCAGACCAGCTCCGTACAGCTCGAGAACCGCGCCGATGAGCTCCTGCACGCGGCTCTGCGCGACAGGGTCGGCGATTTCGTCGAGCGAGCCCAGGAGCTCCTGGACCCGCTCGACCAGCTCTTGCGGAGCTTGGTGCTCGGTAGCCACGCAGGCTCTCCTCAGCACATCCCCGTCGGCGTGTGCTGGACCTTCTTGACGCGGCCCTTGCCGGTGTACATGTGCACACCGCACGGCAGGCACGGGTCGAAGGAGCGCACAGCGCGCATGATGTCAATCCCCTTGAAGTTGTCCGGCCCGTTCTCCTCGAAGATCGGGGTGTTCTGGACAGCGTCCTCGTAGGGTCCCGGGGTGCCGAACTTGTCGCGCGGGTTCCCGTTCCACGGGGTCGGGGGATAGGGCTGGTAGTTGGCGACCTTGCCGTCGCGAATGACCATGTGGTGGCTGATGACGCCGCGGGCGGCCTCATGGAACCCGCACGAGACGGCCTCCTCCGGAACGGTGAAGCTGTTCCAGGACTTGGTGCGTCCGGCGCGGACCTCGACGAGCGCCTGCTCGAGGTTGTACAGGCCGATCAGCGCCGAGACGGCCTGATGGTACGTACGCGCCCGGTCGCGCTCGATCGCGTTGGACCACGGCGGGATCTTCCACTCGAGCTCCATCTCGGGCATGTTCAGCGACTTGGGCAGCACCATCTGCAGGCTGTGCCCGGTCGCCTTCATGTATCCGATGTCCACGAGCCCGGCCTTCGCCGTGCACCAGTTGCGCGCGAACGGGCCGCCACCGGTGTCGGTCGCGACGTAGATGTCGTTGCGCTTGTCGTACATGCGCGGCGCGGCGACCCACGAGTACTTGTCGTTGAAGTCGCGCTTCTGCGGACGCGGCAGCGTCTGCTTGTTCCACGGATGGCGCTTGTCGACCGGGTTGCCGAGCGGGTCGTGCGTGACGAACGTCTCCTCCTGATCCCAGTCGTCGAAGTACGAGTGGCCCAGGAGGATGCGCATCGCCAGGTTGATCTCGACCAGGTCGGTCGTGATCAGCTCGCCCTTGAAGACGAGGCCCGGCGTGATGAAGCGCTTGCGGCCCCAGTCGGTCATCGTCTTGTACTCGTACGTCACGTACTCGGGATCGTCGAACGCGCCCCAGCAGATGATGTCGGTGTCGCGGTAGCCGACGCGCTCATAGCCCGGCATGGCCTCGTAGAAGAAGTCATACAGGTCGTCGTGCATCGGCACCGTGCGCTTGATGTAGTCCATGTAGCGCATCAGCCGCACGTAGTAGTCGGTCATCGTCTGGTGCGTGATGTCCGCGCTGCAGCCACCCGGCAGGATCGTCGAGGGATGCGTGTGCCGGCCGCCGAAGAGGCAGTACATCTCACGCGTGTACCGGGCGACGCCGAGCGTCTCGAGGTAGAACGAACCCGTGAACGGGTTCAGCGCGCGCATGATGTCGGCGATCGTCTTGTAGCCGT
>JBKHXR010000013.1:0-37974 GCA_046565905.1 Thermoleophilia bacterium
ACCTCAACCCGCACAGCGACTGGATCGGCCCGAACCCGAGGGTCGGCGCGATCCCCTCCTCCCCCACCGCCGACCCCACCGTCCTGGTCATCTGCGAGGGCATCTGCGACGCGATCATCGCCGCGCGACACTTTGACAGCCGCGCCGTCATCGGCGCCGGCCAGCCCGACCGTCCGGTCGCCCAGCAGCTGCTGTCAAGTGCAGCGGGACGCGCGCTGGTCGTCCGCTTTGACGCTGACCCACAAGGCCAGGAAGGCGCCGACCGGCTCACCGCGCTGCTGCTCGAGCACAACGCCCCGGCCGGCGCGATCACGCCACCGTCCAAAGACGTCAACGAGCTCCTGCTCGACGCTCCCGACGAGTTCGACGAGACGTTCGTCGCGCTGATCCGCACCGCCGCCGCCCGTGTGCAGCCCGACCGGCCCAGGCCGCTGCGGTGGGCGTTGCCCGAGCTCGACCGGTCCTTCCTCAACGCCGACGCCGGCCGTGCGTACCCGACCGGGTACGCCGACCTTGACGCCACGCTCGCCGGCGGACTGCGACCGGGCGTGTACATGATCGCGGCACCGCCGGCCGTCGGCAAGACCGCGTTCGCCGCCCAGGCGGCATGGCATATCGCACGGTCCGGGCACCCCGTCATCTACCTCGCGACTGAGCAGACCCGTGAGCAGCTCGTCGCCCGTCACGTCTGCTCGCAGGCGCAGCTGAACATCAGCCACTACTGGAAGCGCACCCGCGAGTTCCGCGACGCCTGGAAGCTCGCCCGCACATCCCAGCCGTTGGACACCCTGGCGGTCATCCCCGACGAGCCCGCCGGCGACGACGACCTGCGCGGCAGCATCCAACGCTTGGCGGCGATGCTCGCCGACGTGCGCTCCCAGCGCGGTCCGACACCCGTCGTGTTCATCGACTACCTGCAGGACCTCCGCCCCAGCGAGCAGCAGCGCCGCCGCGACGAACGCGAGCAGCTCAGCGCGATCGCCAGGTCGCTGCTGCGGCTCGCGCGCCGCCACGAGGTGCCGCTGGTGATCATCTCGTCTGTCGCCCGCGACAAGTACGAGACCGAACGCCCGACGATCGCCGCGTTCAAAGGCTCTGGCGACATCGAGTACACCCTCGACGCCGGCCTGGTGCTACGCGTCGGCGCGACCAGCCAGGAGGACTACGACCGCCTCCGTAACGGCGACGAGGACGAGATCCCGCTTGAGCTGCACATCGTCAAGAATCGCTTCGGACGTGCCGGCGGAAGCCGCCCCATCGAACACTGCCTGCATGCCGACACCGGCAGCGTCCTGTACGGCGACGGCAGCCACCATGACAACCACCCCCCCATCCTCCCGGGCTTTGTCTCAACCGCCAAAGACAACATGCCGTTCTGAGGTTCGTTCTCGCTCGCACGAGTCTCGCCAGGCCCCCTTGCGGGCCGACCGTGTCAGCGGTGAGCCGGAAACGGTCGCCCGACCGGAAGCCCTCCAGTGACGTCACTGCAGCAGTCGCCGAATGAAGCTCGTTCGATTCTCCCTGGGGCGGCGAGGCTCGTCCGTCCAGGCCCGGTCAGCGATGGTCGGGTGGCTCAGCAGGTACTCCGCGAGCTTAGGGGAGGGAAGCTCCCGCCAGCGAGGGCGCTGCTTCACTGTCTCGAGGTAGTCAGCCGCTGCTCGCAGCCGCGCGGGGTTGTCGCCAAATAGTCCCGAGGCCAGCGTTGCAGGCGCTGCAGAGCAGCGCCCGGACCCGCTCACGGTGGCGTGATCGTGGTCTACAGGCCAGTACCCCGACTCCGTACCCGGTTGATCGGTGTTGCAGATCATGCACCGGCCGTTCTGCGTCCCGACCATCTCGTCGTAGTCGGCCGGGGTCAGTCCGTACTTCCTGAGCGATCGTGATCTTGCATCCATCACGCTGCTCCTCGCCTCTTCAGTTCGCTGTTGCTCTGACGCCGAGGTTCTCCGCCGCCGCCGCTAGGTCTGCGATCCGCGCGTCGTCTCCCTTCATGGCCTCGACGGCCGCGACGCCGATGATCGCGACGAACTGGATGCCGGGCCAGTCGTCGCCCCGCCCCGTCCTGGGCTCGATTCTCAGGCGCCTCGACGGAGCGCCAGCCGCGGCCGTTCTTTGCCTTGGCGGTCAGTTCCCCGGTGGCGTGATTCGTGTGGTCCGGTTTGGCAGTCCGCGCCGATTCGGGCGCGGCACTCGTTTGTTCGGGAACGGCTGGGTCCGGCGTCGCGGGAGGAGGCTCGTGAGGCGATCAGGGTCGTTTCCGGTGAAGGTGGTCCTCAGCCGATCCGGGAGCTGCTGGCGGTCGGGCTTTCCCATCGTGCCGAGCTTGTCTCCCTTGATCGGATTCTTCGGTACGTAGCTGAGGCCGGGACGTCGCTGAACGAGGAGACGCGCCTGGTGTTGGGCGTGGAGGCGGCGCTTCGGTTGCGGCGCGTGATGCCCGTATCGGTCGACGACTGGCGGTTGATCGTCGGGTGGACGCTGGATGAGGGGATGTCGTTCGAGCGGGGCTGGTCCCAGCGTTGGGACGAACTGAACACGAGGGTCCGCTGGATGGGGCCACATCGCCGGCTCGTGGCGGCGCAGCGGCAGCTTGGGTTCAAAGTCGGTGACCTGGTCGAGGCCGAGCTTGCCGCGCGTGGGATGCCTGCGCCGGTGTTCGATCATCGGCCTGGTCTCGGCAGGGACGCTCGCTTCGAAGCGTGCCTGGAGGCACTGCGGGACGCGGCGCGGGTGGCGCCGCCGGGCCGGTTGTCGTGGTCGAAGCTCCGGGTCGCGCTCGACGGTCGGGATGACGTTCCGACGGCGAAGCAGATCAACAACATGTTGCATGCGCGCGGGGTATCGAAGGATGCGGCGCTTCGGTTGGCGCTCGGCCGCAAGGAGGCGCTCGTCAGCGGTCGGGTGGTGGCGAGGACGCGCGCAGAATGGGTGATGGTGATCGGCGCCGCGATCGATGTCGGCTATCGGGGCGGTCCCGATTGGGCTCTGCGGTGGGACGGGCTCCACCGACACGATCCTCGGTTTGTGTCCCTGAGCACGGTCGCGCGGGGGGCTCGTCGGGTCGGCGGGTTCGCCGGCCTGTATGCGCAGGCCGAGTCGGATCGGAGCCATAGGCCCCGGTCGCACGGTTCGGCGACAGCGACTGCGTGACGCGCGGCAACCGGCTACTTCTTGGCTGGCGGCGGGTTCGGCGGCGGTGTGAGCGGCACGAGGTTCGTCGGCGCGGGCGGCGTGGACGGAGTACCCGCCGGCGTCTGCGACGCCTTCTCCTCGCCCGACGGCGTGTGCTTCGTGGTGCTTGCCGGTCGCGCGGGCCGACGCTCGCTCATGACTGCGCGTCCGTCGTCGGAGCCGGTGGCGCCGACGCAACACCCTCCGAGCGGCCATTCGTGGGCAGAGATGTGAGCACCTGGGCGATCGGCACGAGCTTCGTTTCGGCCGGCGGCTGCGTCGGCGTGTTGCGCGCGCTCAGCGCGCCTTCCTGGATACGAAGCGACGGTTTGCTCATGGGCTGATTGTATCGGCGGTGATGGCGACGATCTCGACGTCGGCAGGTGCGGGCGGCACGATCTCGACCCTCGCGATCTGCGTCGCCGCGATCCACACCCCGCGTGCGGGATCGGTCGCCGTCGTCAACTCCCGCAGCCCGTCGGGTCGCTGCGTGACCAAGCACAGCTGCTGCAGGTACAGATCATGCGCTGCCGGCGTCTGCCCGACCGCGGACTGCCGGCCGTAAAGCCCGCCGACAAGCCGCGGCTCCGCGGCGGTATGCCCGACGAGCTCGACGATCACCCACGTCCCGTCGCCGCTGACGCGCTGCCACATGAAGTCATAGCCATCACGCGCCTCGCCGGCACCGATCGCCGCAGCCCACAATGGAGCCGGGCCGTCCCGGCGCTCGACACGCGCGATCGCGACGTTCGCCGCGATCCCGAGCAGTACCGGCACCGCCACGAGCACCACGCTGCTGTACAGCACGAGCGCGCCGACATGCTCATGCCACGTGCCCGGCCGGTCGATGCGCTGAACGAGTTCCGCCGTCCACACCGAGAACACGAGGTGCACGAGCAGCGCGTAGGACAGCGCCCGCAACGCGAGCTCAAGATCGCTGCGCGACGACCGCGCGCCCCGAGCCGCCGACAACTCGACGATGATGAACCCCGGCAGCAGCAACGCGATCGCTGCGAGCACGGACACCGCAGTCGTCAGCACCCAGCCCCCTCGGCGTACGTCAAGCCGCCGCCGCGTGCGACGCGCGCCCGAAGCGCCAGCTCACCCCGCGGCCCGATGCCGCAAACGGTCAGCCGACGCAACGCGCGGACCGTCGGGCAGCATGAGAGAACGCGGGCAGGTGGCCGATGATCCCCTCGTCCCCGGACGGACGTCTGCCCCACGGCCATGACCAGCCGTTCGTGCACGGCAACGATCGCACGTCGGCGCAGCGGCGATACGGGTCAGGAAGGGGTGATCAGGCGCTCGCCCAGGCGGTCGAGGTTGTGTTGGTGCGCTTCGCGGGCGCGCTCGGCCGAAAGCGCCGTCAACGCGGCGTCGGCGTACGGTGCCGAGAGCCGCGCGACGCGCCGGCAGTCATAGCTCAAGCGGCGCGGATCAGTGTCGTCCTCGACGTGTGAGATCAGGCCGGCTGCGTCGACGGCGAGGATCCGCCGCACAACTCGTGCACGGGCAGGAAGATCCAGCCCGGCGCAGTCCTCGACCATCTCGAGGCGTTGCGTGACCGTCTCGACTACGTCGTCGTAGCGGGAGGCCACGCCGGCGGTGAGCGGCATGATCGCCGGTCCGTCGCTGAGATCGATCCGTGCGACGCCGTCACTGGCGAACGTGCACAGGTCAAGCACGAACGGGTCCACGTCGCACCACGGCGAGAACGTCATCACGAGTTCACGTGTGACGTCAGCGAAGCCCGGCGGCAGCACATGAGAATGGCGGCTGCCATCCGGTGGCGGCGGTTCGGCGGAGGTCTCCGTGGGGGTCTCCTCGGCCGAGACGGCGAGCAGGGTGACCGATGAGCTTGCTTTGCGACGGCCGTCCTTGCGCAGGATCAGGTCGCAGGGCTGGCACATCAGGATGTAGCTGCTGCCTGCGATCTCGAAGACGTCGCCGTTGGCGAGCGGAAGCCCGAGCTCGTTGATGTAGCCGACTTGTGGCCAGCGTTCGCTGGTCATGATGTCCTGCGCGGCGGCGATCGACGGCGGGTGCGCCACGAAGCAGGCGTTGACGAGCTTGCGCGCGTCGCTGACGAGTTCTCGCAAGCCGCCGGCACCGGCCGTGTGATCGAGGTCATCGCGCATCGCCTCGTGCTGGAAGATCGCGATCAGGCGCAGCATCGTGTCGAGCTCCCATGCGCCTTCCTCGTGCGAGGAACGAAACACGATGTCTTCGAGCACGCGCGGATGCAGCTCGGACAGGCGTTTGCGGCCGCGCGCGTGGTGATTGCCCGATCCGGTCAGGAACTTGTCGCGGATCTCGATGATCGCGGGCGCGCTCGCGGTCAGCCGAAGGATGTTCAGAAACTGCACGGCGTGCGCTGGGGTGAGGTTGGCTTTGCTTGCCAGCAGCGTCCGCGGTCGGATGTCCGGGCAGCTCTCGGTGAGCCGGTCGACTTCCTCGAGTTCCTCGTCGGGCGTGACCTTGTCAGTGAAGATCGCTGCCTTGGCGTTGGCGTTGGCCTGCAGGTACTTGCGCAGAAGATCGAACCCCGCGATTGCCATGTTCGGTCCCAGATTCAGGTCGAAGAGCACCAACGCCTTGTCGGCGCCGCCGGCGCGTTGGATGAGCGCCGCGCCCTGGTCGCGCCATTCTTCGGGCAGCAGCATCGTCGTCACGTCGGGCCCGATCAGCTGCTGCAACAGCTCCAGATCCGACGGGCGCACCTCACGTTTCGCCAGGGCCTTGAGCGCGCGCTTCTGTAGCTTGCGGCGAGCACCAGGGTCAAGCTCACCCTCAAACCAGGACCGGACCTGCGCGGCCCACTCGTCGGGATCAAGCTGCTCCCACCCACGGTCCTGCGGGGTCTGCGGCGCTTTCGCCGGGTTGTCGCGATAGGCCGCGATGAACGCGTCGGCTGAAGGGACGCATTCGTCGTCGACGACGATCACCTTCTTGACGTCCAGTGCCCCGAGCAGCTTGTTGGCGACCTTGCGCGCCTCGGTGAGCCGCGCGAGATTGCCAGCGACCGTGCCAGTGTCCGCGTCGCTCATGCCAGCCGTGCAGACAGGTCGATCACGAAATCACGCGGTGCGCCGGCCTGCGACGGTCTGAGCTTGATGGTCGCGTCCTCGGCGTCAAGCAACTGCCGTGAGATGAACAGGCCCAGGCCGCGGCCCTGTTCCTTGGCGCTGACGAACGCTTCGAACAGGCTCGTGACGTACTCGCTGGCAACGCCTGGCCCGTTGTCGGTGATCGTGAGAATCGGGCCATCGACTGTGATGAGTATTCGACCTTGAGTGAGTCGTCCCTTCGCGATCTCCTGGTTGACCCAATACTCAGCGTTGAAGATCAGATTGTCGAGCACCTGCATCAACCTGCCCGGGACAATCCGTACTGTTGCCGCCCGGGTTTCGGTGGCGGAGATCGCGATCGGTGAATCGCGCAGCCGTTCGAGGTGATACTCCAGGGTGTCGCGGACCAGTTCGGCGACGTCGACCGCTCGACGCCGTTCACGGGCGTATCGCAATTGCGGGTCGAGGTGGCGAAGCTGTGTTCGCAGCGACCGCGCGATGCTGTCGACCTCCTCGACGAAGAGCTCAAGCTCGGGATCGCGGTCGGCCATCTGGGTCAGAACCGGCCGGATCGCGGCGCTGCGGTCCGTGAGGCGACGCACCGTATGCGTCAGCTCATGCGCGAGGGCTTCGGCGACGAGCCCGAGCCCGATCAGCTGATAGGTCTGGTCGAGTTCCTCGCGCATGCCCGTGACGTCCGCCGTCATCGCGTCGATCAATGGAGAGAGGCCGGCGAGCTGATCAAGGTCCTTCTGCGTCTCGTCGAGCGCCGCGGCGGCGGCAGCGAGGCCCTTGGCGAGCGTGGGATTCGACTCGGCGAGCTCGCGCCCGTCAGCCGCCGCGGTGAGCGTGTGGCGGACGTCTCCGACTGCCCGGCTGACGCTCGCAGCACGCTGCAGCGCCAGCTGCGTGTCGGCGGTCAGCTCTTCCAGCGACCGGTCAGTTCCGGTGCGCTCGCGCAAGCGCTCACGGACGTGCGCGAGGATCCCGCGACCCGTCTCGTCCATCGCCCGGTTGATCTCGTCGCGCATCGTCAGGAGAACACGGTGAAACGTCTGCGCGGCTGGGGTGTCGCGGAGCCCCTCTCGATCGGTCGTCTCCTCCAGCATGCTGTTGTGCTCCGCGGTGATCGCGATGTAGCCGAGCACGTTCGCCGGGCGCAACGAGTAAAACGAGCCGCCGCTTGAGAACTGCTTGCCAAGATCGAGAATGTCCTCGCCCGCGGCGACTCTGAATCCGTCGCGGTAGATCCGCACACCGCCGCGCTCCCTGACGTACTCCCGGTACTGCTGCTGGCCGCCGAACACCGACAGACCAACAGATCGCATGACCTTGAACTCAAGGGACACTGTGTCGATCTGCATGTCAAATGGTCCGCACGGATTGCTCTGCCACCACAGCGGATCAGGCTCATCTCGCTTGGCACCCTGCTTGTCGAGGTCGATCGTTCGCTGCAGCGCGACGAGAAACCCGTCACCCCCGGGTTTCGGGTTGAAGCTGTCCAGCGCGCGCCAGTCGGCCAGCGCATCAAGCAAGCCTTTGCTCTCGCCGGCCAGCAGCAGCCGTTCGAGCTCGTCGCGCTCGATCTTCTTGCTCGGGCGGAAGTGCTCAGCGCGAAGTCGCCCGTGGATCGTGATCTGACGACCATCGAACGTCGCTTCCCACGCCGTCATCGCCGACTGCCGCAGATTCTTGCCGACGCGCTGCAGGTCGATCGGCGAACCGTCGACACGGACCGCGATCGTGAACCGCTCCACGCCGGTGAACGGGTTGACAAGCTTGCTCAGCTCGTTGGTCAACTCACCCGTCGCCTGCCAGCCACCCGGGTCGCGCAACCCCACAACCTCCAACACCGTCCCCCACGGCACCCGGCCCGGCCACGGCGGATCCGCCGCCGCGCCGACCGCCAGCGTGTCCCAATCGACCGGGACCTCCTCCAGCATGATCTTCGGCGTGAAGCTGCTGAAACGAAACGAAAGACGATGCTCAACATCGGGATGGCCGCTTGTGTCCTTCGGATCGGCCGGCACCTGGCCCGGCGGCCGAGTCGGACGGGTCCGCATGCGGACGAGATCGCCCAGGCGCTGAGCACCCAGCCGCCCCAGACCCTTGTCGCCCAGCGGCGTGCGGCCACCCGTCGTCTTCCCACCAGCGTCCTTCAGCTCCCGCTTCGGCGACGCACTCAGCGTCAACCAGCCGTTGTCGATCGCCGCACGGTCCATCCCGAACCCCGAATCGACGATCCGAACCCAGCCCGCCAACCTGTCGACCTTCTGACGGGTGCCATCCCGCTCGTCGACGTCGACGTCGACGTCGTTGCTCGCCTCGTGCGGCGCGGCACCCGCGCCGTCGGAGACCGCAACGTCACCGCCACCAGCATCCCTCTCGACGTCTGTCGCCGGCGCGTCGTCGTCCTCAGCGAGCTTCGGGACCTCGGTGATCTCCGTCGTGTTGACGTCGACGCGGACGGTCCGAGCGTCAGCGTCGTAGGCGTTCTTGATCAGCTCCAGCAGCGCCTGGGTGCTGTCGGTGATCAGCTCCTCGCCGAGGCGGGTGACCACCTGCGCGCGCGCCCGGAAATGCGGGATCTCCTCGTCGGTCACGACGAGTAGCGTCGCAGGATCACCACCTGCTCGCGCGCGATCGTCGTCGACGCATACTGGTTGGAGGGCGCCAAACGCTTGCTGTGCGGGATCGGCCGCTCGAACGAGCTGAGCACGCCCACACCCCGGGCCTGCAGCAGCTCGCAGACAATGGCGATCGTCTGGACATGCCGACCGCCGACCGTGCGATCGCCAAGCGTCAACACCAGATGCACGTCCGAAGTCGAATTGGCCAGGATCTGCTCCCACGCGGCGTCCAGGTCAGTGAAGAACGCAGCCACACGCTGCCACGGCTCTCGTGCGGGCGCGAGATCGTCGAGCAGCGCCGACAGCAGCCGTGAGCGAGCGGCCGTCGCGGCGACCCGGTCACCGTCGATCCGGCGGCTGCCACCAAGGCTGTGTGTGTCCAACGTCTTGCTGGTCGCCAGTAGCCAGCGCTCACAGTCAGGGTCGATGTCGTCGATATCAATCCACTTCAACGGCAGAAACGACGCCTGCCCGTAGGGCATCGTGGTGTGGTTGTCGCCGTACGGCGGCGAACTCAAAATCACCTCCGCGGGAGCAAGATCGGCCGGCCATGCGCTGGACCTCGCGTCACCGACGGACAGCCGCACCGCGGCGCGATAGCGACCCTGGCGGTCCAGCAGCCCCGCCGCGCGCAGTTCCTCGCAGTGGCGGTCTCGCTCAACGGCGATCGCGGCGGCTTGGTCAGCGAACGCGATGGGCACGTCGATCGCGCGGCCCAACTGATCGGTCTCACGGGTCTGCAGCTTAGGCCGGCTGATCCGGAAGTTGCCGGTTGTTCGCGCGACTTCCGCCAGCGCGACCCATAGCACGCGCCGGCATACAGGATCGGGCTCCGCGCAGATCGCGCGGTGAAGCGCCGACAGCGCGCGCGCGACATCGTGGCGGTACCACTTGCGCACCCAATGACGATCCTCGAGCAGGCCGCCGCGGTCCACGCGGGCGCGCTCCAGCACCCGTTCGGTCGCTTCCCGGACGTCGGTCCGGATCACCGCGTCAGCGCGCACCCGGCACAGCAAAACCGCGAGCGGGTTGATGTCCGTACCCACGAAGTCACAGCCAAGGCGCATCGCCTCGGTCAGCGTCGTTCCCGATCCGGCGAACGCGTCGTACACGACCGCAGGACGGCCGAGATGCTCGCACAGCACCTCAAGCAGCGCCCCCTGCATCGGAGAGACCATCATCGCCGGATACTGGTAGATCTCCGCCGCCCCGCGATGACGCGTCCCACGAAATGCCCAGAAGTCAACAGCCGACGCGGTTCGCTGCTCCAGCAACGACACCAGCGCACGGTCACGGCTGTCAGAGACGACGACGGATGCCATGGCGGTTGGATGCGACGGCCCGGCCGGTTCCCCTTCCCGCCGCAAGCCGCCTGTCAGCCGCGATAAGCTCAACGGATATGCCGAATTTGCAGCGTTAATCACTTGAGACTACGGCGGTCACCGGACGCTGCGGACGCCCGCACCCCACCGTCGGCTCACGGATTCATGCGGCCTCGCGAGGCACGAAGGCCCAACGCGCATGAGCGCACCGACCGTGAGAGTGCGGCCCGCTGTACCGCGCAGCGGCGGCGGCGGGGCGGCGGTTGGATGCGAGGTTCGTGTGCGTGCGCACCGCAGGGTCGGTCCGATCAGCGCCCACCCCGCGACCCACCCCTAAGGGCAGGTCGCGGAGCGCGCGCTTGCGTCAAGCCGCCAGCGAATCCGCCGGCCCAGTCAGGTCGTCTCCGTCGTCAGGCTGAGCGTCCGCGTCCCGGGGCGGCTCAGGCTCACGGCGCCGCTCGATCTCGCGGGTGCGGTTGCGCATGACGTTGTCCAGGCGCACGCGCCGGATCTCCTCGTCGGGGTGCCCATAGAGCTGGCGGACGAGCTCGCCGCCGTCGCTGTGGCCGAGTTGCTGGGCGACGTCCTCCTCGCGGGCGCCGTTGTCGAGCATCAGCGTCGCGAAGTAGTGGCGCAGCTCGTAGACGTCCATGCCGTTGAAGCCGACCTTCTTGCGGATCGGATCCCAGTAGTAGCTCCACTTGCTCTTGCTGTTGAGCTTGCATCCGGTGACCGTGCGAAACAGCAGGTCGTTGCCCTCGACGTGCACGAGCAGCCGCCTGAGCGCGATCTCGACGACGGGATCCATGACGATCACCCGCTTGCGAGTGTTCTTCAGCGGCTGAAACGCGCCGTGCACATCCAGCTGCCAATCGACGTAGATCCGCCGCATCTCGAAGTCCAGGTTGTCGCGACGCAACGCAAACGCCTCGGACGGGCGCATCCCCGAGTACGCCAGAAGCTCCAGAAGCACCGCCAGCCGCAATCCCATGACGCCAGCCCAGCACTGCTGCGCAGCCACCACGAGCCGCTGAAGCTCCTTCGTCTTGATCACCCGCAGATCCTTGCGGCCGTCACCACGGCGAGACTCGACGTAGTCCAGCGGATTGTGGCGCACGAGCCGCTTCCTCGCGGCCCACGCGTACATCGCCCGGACGCCCTCGACGACGAACGCCGGCTGCGTCTCACACCACGCGATCACGACATCCTCATCGACACGGTCGGCGCGTCGTGAACCGAACTCCCTGACGAACGGCCGCATCGAGTACTCGTTGGCGGCCAGCGTGCTGCGCTTGATCGGCCGCGGCTTGCGGCCAAGCGTCCGCGTCCGCTTCAGGTAACGGTCGTTGACCATCTCCTCGATCGTCATCTTCGTGTCGCCTGCGCTCGTACGACCATGCGCTCGCTCAAAGCGCTCCTTGGCCTTCACGGCCTCCTCCAGCGTGTCGTAGCGCCCGACGTACTCGGTGCGCATGGACTGCGGGTTGTAGGCCTTGACCTCCCAGCGCACGGTCTGCTTGCGGGTGCCGTCGCGGCGCTTGCGGCCGCGCAGCGTGATCTTCTTGATGCCCGGCCCCGCGGCCGGCATCAGCGCCCGCCGCCTTGACGGCCGCGAGCGGGAACGGCGATGGCACACGCGACGTCGACCACGTGGCGCTCCGGTCGCAGGGCAGGGCCGCGTGATCTCAGATTCTCGTTCATAGCGTTCTCCTCTCGGACAGGCGGGATCGCATCCCACCGAAAACTAGACCAATACCTCAAGGGGCGTCAAGCGTGGGCCCAAGTGCCTGCAGGCGCTTCTGCTCGTCCAGCGCGAGCCAGTCCTGTACGGGCGCGAGCTCGAAGCGCTTGGCGCCGCCGCACGGCCGGTAGGGCATGCCGCGCCGCACGTAGTTGTCGAGCGTGCGCGTCGACACGCGTAAGTAGCCGGCCAACTCCGGCTTGGTGAGCAGCCGACAGGGCGGCCGCGAAGACTCCGTTGAAAACATGCTTCAGGTATCGCAAGACCGCCTGTCGGACTATTCATGCGAAGATTTCCGAAACCGCGCAAAAGCAGGAAGAACACAGGGGTCATTCGACGTGAACATCCGTTCTGGACGGTCGCAGGGCCGGCCTCGAGCATGGACCGAGCAGCGGCTGATCACCGCTGGCCAGGAGTGGGCCGAGCGCCATGGCCGCCTGCCTCGAGCCTCTGACTGGGCGACGGCAAAAGCCCGCGCCAAAGGCGCTGATGCCTGGTCACGCCTCCAGGATCCGCCTCACGGGGCCAGACGATGGCCGCCCGCCAGCATCATCAACGAGACGTTCGAAACCTGGGACAGATTCCGGGAACGCTGCGACTCTCCGGCCAACGCGCAGACGCCGCCGGCGGAGGCGCCGGCAACGCTTCGGTACACGCGCGACCACTTCGAGATCTGCGTGCACGAAGGCGCCGACCTCGTCGACGAAATCCACGCGCACTGGATGGCAACCGGCGTGCGTCCGAGGGCCAACGAGTTCACGTTCGTCAACTGGGCGCTCTGGCACGGGCACGCCACCGCGCCATGCCTCAACGAACTGTCCAGCAACATCGTCGCCGGCGACTTCGAACGCTTCCTCTGGGAGGTGATGCGCACTAGGCGCCACATCCGACTGACCTTCCACGCCCCACGACGGACGAGAGCGTAGTCGACAACACAGCAGGCTGAGTCGCTGACTCAGCCACCTGCTACGTTGTCGGACATGCCGGATGATCTCGACCTCGATTCGCGGCTCGCATTCCTGCGCACTCGCCGCGACGCCGCGGCCATGCAGCTGCGACACGCCGACCTGGAGATCGGCCAGACGATCGGCGAACTGCTCGACTGTGAGAGCGCCCACTCGTTGAGCAGCATCGCCAGGATGCTCGGAATCTCCCACACGCACGTCAAGACGCTGGCCCGACGAGCGCAGGCGGCGAGCGACACGGTCGACGGCCGGACGGACAGACGCGGCTGGCTGCCGCCGATGCTGAGCGGCTTTCACGCGGCGAAGTACCTGGCGAGCACCGGACGGCGAGTCCATCGGGTGATCGCGAGCTTCAGCTCGGCCGACATCCTGTGGATCTCCGGACTGCCCCCAAGCATGTTCGACCACGGTCCCGGCATGCTTGATCTCCCACACATGCTCTGGCAGCTCGACGACGGTTCGTGGCTCAGCGTCGGCCCCGTCAACGTTGGCTACGGCGGGACCGGCGGGACACTCGCGTTCCAAGCGCTCGACCGCGCCGGCGTCAACGAAGACATGGCCAACGAGATCGCGAACCTCCGGTGGTCCGACACGCACATCGAACGCGGCGAGACCGTCGGCGCGACAACCTGGCCGAAGGTGCGGCTGGCCGCACCAGCATCGCTGGGAAGCTTCTACGTGCTTGCCGTCGGGCGAGACAGTCTGACTCAGCGCGAGGAGCGCATCGACCCGACCGGGTTCTATCCGAGCCACCCCGCAGGCAGCCCGTTCACCTGGGCCATCGACTACCTCGACGGCGTCGCTCCCGACCACGCCCAGCAACTCCCCACGTGGCTTCACGGTCCCCGACGCGCACGCGTCTTCCTGGACACCCGGTCGGCACATGAGCAAGGATTCGGCGACCGCGAGCGCGGATGCACCCTCGTGATCGAGCAGGGCGATCTCCAGCTATGGGTCTTCACCTACCCGCCCAGGGATCCAACACAGCTGCTGTCCGACGAGGCCTACGACGCGCTCGCGTACGCCGGCCTGTACCCGGACGAGCTCGCCAAGCTCGACGCCCGCGGCCGCTTCTGGCGCTACATCGACCAGCGCTTCGGCCCGCAGCGCCCACCGTACCTCGACATCTCCCACGACGACCAAGGACCACGGCACGCCCCCGGCGCCGACGCCGCGCCCGGCACCGTGCCGCTCGCCCTCCTCGCAGCGCCATAACGCACAGCAGTCGACGCCGACGACCGATGTCGATCGGTTCGACAGGCAGCCGCTCCGTACTATGGTTCGTAGTAGTGACGTCGCCGCTTTTCCGACACCTCCTCGTCGCTGCCGGCGCCGCGGTCCTGATCGCCTCCTGTGGCCAAGATCCTGCCCCTACAGTCCGATCGAGTTCAGCGCCGACCGGCGCGGACGCGCTGCCGTCGCTGCGACGCGAGGCAAACGAGCTGCTGGGCGGCGGGCCGCAGGCGTTTCGAGCCCGGCTCGCGGGTCTTCGCGGGCATCCGGTGGTGGTCAACCAGTGGGCATCGTGGTGCGGGCCATGCCGCTACGAGTTCCCGTTTTTCGCGCGACTGGCGCGCAGGTACGAGGGGCGCGTCGCTTTCCTCGGCGTGAACTCCAAGGACAGCGAGGCGAACGCGCGATCGTTCCTGAAGCGCTATCCGGTGCCCTATCCACACTTCGCAGACCCGGACGGCGACATCGCGCGTGTCTTCCGCGGCGGGCGAGCGTTTCCGACCACCGCGTTCTATGCCGCGGACGGCGCGCTCGCGTTCACGCGCCTCGGCGGCTACGCGACCGAGGCGAAGCTCGACGCCGACATCAAGCGATACGCCCTCGATGGTTGAAGCGCCCAGCCTCCTGCTCGCGTTCGCGGCCGGCGTCGTGTCGTTTCTGTCGCCGTGCTGCCTGCCGCTCGTCCCGGGTTACCTGGCCACGGTGTCAGGAACGCAACCACAGGAGCTCGGCCGGCGCTTCGATCCGCGCGTACTCGCTCGCAGCGCGGTGTTCGTTTCGACGTTCTCGCTGATCTTCATCGTGCTGGGACTCGGCGCGACCGCCGCCGGGTCGTTTCTGTTCGACAACCAGCCGACGCTCAACAAGGTCGCGGGCATCGCCATCATCGCGATGGGCATGCTGTTCGTGGCGTCGGTGTTCCTGCCGCGCCTGAGCCTGGAATGGCGGCCCGAGGGCCTGATCGAACGCGCTGGGAACGGCGGTCCGGTCGTGGCGGGAGCGGCGTTCGCGCTGGCGTGGACGCCGTGCGTGGGACCGACGCTCGGCGCGATCCTCGGGTTGGCGTCGACCACTACCGGTACCGCCCAGGGAGGCCTGCTGCTCGCCGTCTACTCCGCGGGGCTCGCGCTGCCGTTCCTCGGCACCGCGATCGCGTTCAACGCCGCGACGCGTGCGTTCAGCTTCTTCAAGCGTCATTACGCCGTCATCCAGGCGGGGGCCGGCGTCGTGCTGATCGCGATGGGTGTGCTCGTGCTGACGGGTGAGCTGTTTCGGTTGAACATCGAGGTCCAGCAGTTCCTGGAGCGCTACGACCTGAACTTCTTTCAGAGCATCTGAGGACAGCGTCTCAGGCCGCGGGGGATGGCTGCGGCCCGTGCCGGTCGCCGCCCGCGCGGCGATCGCTGATCCGCACGGTGAGCGTCCGGCCGGCGATCACGACGGCGAGCAGGACGATGCTGGTCCATTGCGCGTTGCTCAGGCCGAGCGCGAGCTGCGGGCTGTCGCCACGCAGGAAGAACTCGAAGAACCGCCCGGCGGCGAAGAGCCCGAGCACGAGCCAAGCGAGGTCGCCGGGCCGCTGGAAACGGTGGCGCAGGGGCCAGACGACCGCGAAGATCGCAAGGGCCAGCAGCACCTCGTAGAGGCCCCCGTTCTGGTACGCGAACGCCGGGTCGGGGGTCTCGGCATCCGGGTGCGCGTTGCGGACGGCGAGAAAGAACGTGCTGCGCTCGCCGTAGTGCTCGCCGTTGATGACGTCGCCGATCCGTCCGATCGCGACGCCGAGCGGCAACCCGGCGGCGCACGCGTCCAGATAGCGCCCGCTCAGTCGCGCACGATGCACGTACGCGGCGATCAGCACGGCGGCGAGGATGACGCCGCCGTCGAACGTGAAGCCATGGCTTGAGAGCAGCCGGCCCGGGACAAGCAGCCCGCCGGGGTCGTGCTCGAAGAGGTAGAAGATCCGCGCACCGACGATCCCGCCGAGCGCCGCGAGCCCGGCGAAGTTGTACATCGGCTCGACATCCATGCCGCGTTCGCGCAGCCAGCGCGCGGCAGCGAAGGCGCCGATGAGGATCCCAAGCGCGATCGTCAGCCCGTGCCAGGCCAGCGTCACCGGCCCGAGATGGATCTCGGGATCGATGGTGATCGTGATGACGGCCACGTGGAGCATCAGCGAGCCTCGCGGGCGCCGGCGCGCCGTTCGGCCTCGGTGCGGATCGACGACAGCGATTGCTGGACTGCGCGCGTCCACTGTCCGGCGACGATCGCGCCCCAGCAGCTGCCGAGCTGCCACAGGTCAGTCCCAAGCTCGCCGCGGTACTCAAGCTCGGTGCCGTCGTCGCTCCCGTGCAGATCGAAGGTCTCGGTCAGGTGCGGCACCGGACCGCGCAGCAGCCGGAACGACACGCGGTCAGGTCGCTCGAAGCGGATTGTCTCGACGGTCGTGACGGTCAGGCCGCGGCAGAGGGGCGTGAAGTGCGCGGCGAGGGCCATGTCCGATCCGCGTTCGAGGACCTCGAGCTTCGCGCGCATCGCCCGCGGCGTCCGTCGCAGGTACGGCGCGGCGATGACGTCGAACACGGTGTCCGCCGGCGCGGCGATGCGCACGTTGATCGGCCCCAGCGGGCGCAGCCGCCGGCCGACTGCGAGATCCAGAGTGAGCGCGCCGCGGACGACGAGCACGTATCCCGTTGCGGCTGCGCCCGCGACGATCACTGCGGCACCCGCTCGACGACAGCGTAAGCGCCGCATGGTCGCAGTCGTGCTCAAGGACGCCGCGCGATGACGACGCCGTAGCCGAGAACGCCGTTGGAGAGCGCGTTCTGCGCCGCCGTCACGAGTTCGCGTCCTGTGGCGACACCGTCGCCGAACGGTTCGGCGCCGAGCATGCGCGCGAGCTTGAGCCGGGCGTCGATCTGGTCGAGCATCGTCTGAAGCTCGTGGTCGTGGCGTTCAGTCGTCTCGACGACGAGGCCGCAGTCCTCGAGCAGAGCCGCGATCTCGTCCAGCGGCCTGGCGTCCGCGATGCAGGCCACCCACGCCTGCATGCTCCGCAGCGACGGCGGCAGCTCGTCGGGGTCGGCGGTGATGTCGGAGATCGCGACGCGTGCCCCGGGCTTGAGTACGCGGATGAGCTGCCGTGCCGCCGTCGCCTTGTCGGGGAACGTGCACAGCGCGCATTCGCACAGCGCGCCGTCGACCGCGGCGTCCGCGAGCGGCAGCAGCTCGGCGTCACCCTCGACGAACCGGACGCGCTCAGACAGGCCGGCCGCCTCGGCGGCACGCGTCGCCGCCGCGACGCTCTCGGCCGCCAGGTCGACGCCGATGACGTCGCAGCCTGTGTCGCGCGCAACCTGTAGCGCGCTCGTGCCCGGCCCGCTCGCCACATCGACAACCAGATGCCCCGGCCCGACCCGCAGCGCTCCCGCGAGCCGTGCCGTCAGCCGTGCGCCGCCGGGATGAAAGCTGTGGCCCAGCAACCAGCGGGCCGCCTCGCTCGCATACACGGTCGCGCAGCAGGACTTCACCTCGTCGGGCGCGAGCGTCATCGCGACAAGCGCCTGCCGACGTTCGGGCGCGCGGCCGGCGTGTCGTTCTCGGGGCCGGCGACCGTCTTCGATCCGTAACGGGTCGGCTGGAGCAGCGGTTGCAGCTGCGTGGCGTTCGGGACCACGGGCGCGACCTCGACACCGGTCATCTGTGCGCGGACCTGTTCGCGGTAGCCGACGGAGTTGTAGGCGCAGAACGGGATCAGCCGGCCGTCGGGGGTGATCTGCTGGATGCAGCACTTCATCAGCTGGCGCACGTTGAGCGTGTAGGGGTCCTGGAAGTCCTGCACGGCGATCATGAAGAAGTTCTCGCGCAGGCTCTTCAGCGCCTGGGGCAGGTCGATCCCGCACGACTCGCACGTCAGCAGCGCCTGCTCGGCTCCGGGCATCGCCGACGACGAGAACATCGCCTCGACGGCGTGTCGCAAGTCGGGGTCGGGGTTGACGCGGTTGGCGACGTAGTCGAGATGGTCCTCGACATCGAGCAGGCGCGCGAACGGGATCGCCTGCTCGCCGTCGACGAGCATGTAACACATCGATCGGCAGGTCGGAAAGCAGCACGGCACCGGAACGAAGTCCGACATCCGAAACGACTCGGGGACCTGGTCGACGATCAGCCTCATCACGTCGGGGTTCGTGAGCCGCTGCATGGGATCGAACTCGCGGTGGCGGCCGGCGTGCGTCACGGGCTGAAGCACGATCGACGTCACGGCCGGGTGCGCGATCCCGTGGCGCACGATCGCGCCGACCTCGTGCTCGTTGACGCCTTGCTCGATCGCCGCGACCAGCGTCACCTTCAACCCGGCATTTGCGCAGCGGTCAAGCGCGCGCCGCTTGACGTCGCGCAGATCCTTGCCGCGGATCGCGCGATGCGTCGCCTCGTCGAAGCCATCGAACTGCAGGTAGATGTGCGGCTTCAGGCGCTCTAGCTCGGCGACGAAGCGCTTGTCGCGGGCGATGCGGATCCCGTTGGTGTTGATCATCACGGTCCCGATCGACCGGGCCTGGGCCATCTCGACGAACTCGATGATGTTCGGGTGGATCGTCGGCTCGCCGCCGGAGAACTGCAGCACCTCGGGCTCGCCCTCGGCCGCGATGAACGTGTCGAGCATCAACTGAACCTGCTCGCGCGTGAGCTGGTAGCCGTCGGGCTGATGACCGGAATCGGCGAAGCAGATCGGGCAGTCGAGGTTGCAGTTGGTGTTGACCTCGATCAGCGCGAAGCACGAGTGCTGCTTGTGCTCGGGGCACAGCCCGCAGTCCAGCGGGCAGCCGTCCTTGACCTCGGTCTGGAACTGCAGCGGCAGCGTCCCGGGCTTGTTGAAGCGCAGCTGGCTCATGTACAGCTCGGCGTCGGAGTAGATCAGCGCCTCGAACTCGCCGTGCTCGCGGCAGCGCTTGCGCATGATCACGCGGTTGTCGCGAACGTTGACCTCGGCGTCGATCACCGCCTTGCATACGGGACAGACCGACTTCGTAAGCTCCAGGAACACCTCATCGCGATCCTGCTTGTGTTTCGGGGCTTCGATCATGGCGCGCTCCTTCATAAGTCGTCACTGCGAGGCCGCGTCCGCGCCCACGAGGGTCCGATCGGGCGCCACACGATCCTTCGTCGCGGATGCACGCTTCGGACAAGCAATACTACACGGCGTAGTGGTACGGTCTCCCGGTCCCGCCTACCCCTGATCGCCCCCGACTTGCACAGCTCGCAGGAGAACCACCGACCATGGACTGGAGCCGGCTGGCTCGCGCATACGACTGGCAGCTGCCGCTCGAGCGGGCCGCGTTGGCGGCAGCCATCGAGCTCGCCGACCCGGTCGCGGAGGACGCGCTGCTCGACCTCGGCACCGGGACCGGGGGACTGCTTCGCCAGCTCGCGAAGCATCGCTGCCGGCCGCGCATCGCAGTCGGCATCGACGAGTGCCCGGCGATGCTCGAGCACGTCCGTGCTCTCCCCGCCGGATGGTCGCTGCGGGTTGGCGACGCTCGTCAACTGCCGTTCGCCGACAGCACGTTCTCGGTCGTGACCGCTGCCTACCTGCTGCACGTCGTCGACGGCGCGGCACGCCGCCAGATCGTCGCCGAGGCACGCCGAGTCCTGCGTCCCGGGGGCCGCTTCGTCGTCGTGGCGCCGACGCCCCCGCGCACCCGGTCAGCACGCATCCTGTACGCGCCGCTGGCCGTCGCCGCGGGCACGTCGACGGGGCCGCGCAGCGCGTTTCGGCCGCTCGACCCCCGCCCGGACCTTGCGACAGCCGGCTTCGGGATCGCTGAGACGAGACGCGTCGGCCGCGGCTACCCGTCGATCTGCGTCCTCGCGGCACGCCCCGCGGAAGCACCGCGCCTGACGGTCGCGGCGGCCTGATGCCGGCTCTTGACGACGCGTCCGCCACCTCGGATCGCCCGATCAGCAGCGATGAGGCGCCCGCCGGCTCCCGGCGGCGACGTCGCGAAGCAAAGCAGCGGTTGCACGAGGCGCAGAAGAAGGCCAGAGCGATCGACAAGACAAACGACAGACGCAACCGGGGCCGCGACAAGCAGGACAAGAAGAACAAGGACAAGAAGGAGAAGAAGCGCAAGTGACTGCCCTATCGCCGAGTTGCGCGCGCCACGCGGCCGAGTATGGGCCACTGCCAGATCCTGCTCCTCGCGTCCTGTCGTTCGCGGTCGTCAAGCGGATCGATCCGCGGCTGCCGAACACCTGGGGGCACTGGTGGATCGAGCTCAACGGCAAGGAGAGCTACGGCTGGTGGCCAGACCCCTGCCCGATGGGATGGCGCGGCGCACTACTCGGGACCGGCGGCGTGCTCAACGGCATCGGCACGACCGCCGGCGCCACCACCACCCGCGACGCCTACCACGGCGACGAGCCCGACCACTGGTTTCATCCCACGCTGCTCGTCGACCACAGCGACGAGCAGGTATGCGCCGACATCCGCGCGTTCGCACACAGCTACTACGGAGGCTTTCGCTGGCAGTGGTGGTGGCTGCGCCAGCCCGGCGAGAACTGCCGTACCTTCCAGGACGAGCTGTTCGAGGCGGTCGGGCTGCGCGAAGAGCCCGACCATCTCTACACGCGAGGTCCCGGATGCCCCTTCATGTACCCGTTTCGCCTCGTCAAGTGGCGCGCGATCGATACCGCCACCAGCACAGTCGCACACATACGCTGCTGGGCAGCGCTGCGCCGACGTTCCCGTGGAGCCCGCGACCACGCCGGCAACGCCACGCACGCGCCAACGCGACATGGCGACCAGCTCGGTGAGCTCGTGGACCCGAAGGCGCGAGCGCGCGCAAGGATCAGGGGCACGACCCCGCCGGCGCGAGGCGGCGCTCGATGACGCGCGCGCTCATGCTCGTCGCGTTCGTCGCGGTGCTGCTCGCCCCAGCGTCGGCATCGGCGGCGCGCGCGTCGCTCGTCGACATCGAGGACGAGGTGATGTGCGTGACATGCAAGATCCCGCTGAACATCGCCGAGAGTCCGCAGGCCACGCGGCAGCGCGAGCTGATCCGCAGGCTGATCGACCGTGGGCTGGACAAGCAGCAGATCAAGGCCGCCCTCGTCGCCGAGTACGGCCAGGACGTCATCGCGCTTCCCGACGCCGACGGCTTCGGGATCACCGCCTACGCCGTCCCGATCGCACTGCTCGCGGTGCTGGCCGCCGCGCTTGCGCTGCTGGTGCCGCGCTGGCGATCACGTTCGTCCGCCGGCATCGACGACGTCCCGGCGGAGGCGCTCAGCAGCGCTGACGCTCACCGACTCGACGAGGAACTCGCTCGCTACGACCGCTGACGGCGAACCACCGTCACGGCCTCAGCCGGACAGCTCCTGCGAGACGGGACGGGAAGCCTCGTCCTGTCCGCGCGGCGACGTGTGCGTGGCGTCGCGCTGCGCGCGGCGGCCGAAGCGCCGCAGGCGCAGCGAGTTACCGACGACGCTGACGGAGCTGAACGCCATCGCGGCGCTCGCGATGATCGGGTCCAGGACGCCGGCGGCCGCGAGCGGGATCGCGGCGATGTTGTAGCCAAACGCCCAGCCGAGGTTCTGGTGGATGACCCGCAGCGTGCGGCGGGCGAGGTCGATCGCATCGACGACCCCGCCGAGCTGCCCGGAGATCAGCGTGATGTCAGAGGACTCGATCGCGACGTCGGTGCCGGTCCCGATCGCGATCCCGAGGTCGGCCTGCACCAGCGCGGGCGCGTCGTTGATGCCGTCGCCGACCATCGCGACGCGCCGCCCCTCGGCCTGGAGCCGGCGGACCTCCTCGATCTTGTCGGCCGGAAGCACCTCGGCGAGGACGCGGTCGATGCCGAGCTCAGCGGCGATCGCGTGCGCCGTCGCCGTGTTGTCACCCGTGATCATCCCGACCTCAAGGCCGCGCTGCCGCGACGCGCGCACCACCTGCGCCGCTTCGGGCTTGACGGTGTCGGCGACGGCCAGCACCCCGCGGACACGGCGATCCCAGCCGACGAGCACCGCGCTGCGCCCCGCTCGCTCGAGCTGCGCGGCGGCAGCGTCAAGGTCGGTGCAGCCCATCAATCGCTGCTCGGCCATCAGCGTGCGGCGCCCGACCCAGACCTCGCGCCCGCCGACCCTCGCGGTCGCGCCGCGCCCGGCAAGCGCGCGGAAGCCGGTCGCCTCAGGCAGATCGACGCCACGGTCGCGGGCCGCGCCGGCGATGGCGCGGGCGATCGGGTGCTCGGACAGCGCCTCGACCGCCCCGGCCGCCGCAAGCACGTCGAGGTCGTGCTCGCCGTCGGCCGCGACGATGTCGACGAGCGTCATCTGCCCGCGCGTCAGCGTGCCGGTCTTGTCGAAGAGGATCGTGTCGATCCGCTTGGCCGTCTCGAGGACCTCGCCGCCCTTGATCAGGACGCCGCGCTGCGCGCCGCGGCCGGTACCGACGAGGATCGCGGTCGGCGTCGCGAGTCCCAGCGCGCACGGGCAGGCGATGATCAGCACCGCGACCGCCGCGACGAGGCCCGCCAACGGGTCCGAGCCGATCAGCGCCCACCCGGCGAACGTGACCGCCGCGATGACGAGCACGATCGGGACGAACACGGCCGACACGTGGTCGGCGAGCCTCGCGACAGGCGCCTTCGCGCCCTGGGCCTGCTCGACGAGCCGCACGATCTGCGCCAGCGCCGTGTCGGCCCCGACCGCCGTCGCCCGCAACGTCAGGCTGCCGTCGATGTTGATCGTCGCACCCGCGACACGGTCGCCGGGACGCTTGTCGACGGGCACCGACTCGCCGGTCAGGACCGACTCGTCGACGGCCGCGCAACCCTCCAGCACGTCGCCGTCGACCGCGATCTTCTCACCGGGACGAACGCGCACGAGATCGCCGACGCGGACGTCGGCGACCGCCACCATCCGCTCCTCGCCGTCGACGAGCAGCCTCGCCTCGCGCGCGCCGAGCTCCAGCAGCTTGCGAATCGCGCTGGACGCACGGCCCTTCGCGCGCGCCTCGAAGTACCGGCCGAGGCACAGAAACGCGATGATCAGCGCCGCCGTGTCGAAGTACAGATCGCCGCCCTCGACCAGCGCGACGGCCGAGTACGCGAACGCCGCGAGCGTCCCGATGGCGATCAACGTGTCCATGCTCGCCGTGCGGACCCTCGCCCGTAGGAACGCCGCATGCAGAAACGGCCACCCGGCGACGAACTGCACCGGGAGCGTCAGCGCGAACATGAGCCAGCGTGCCCACGCGTGCTCCATGACCGTGAACGACAACACGAGTACCGCGACCGCCAGTGGCCAGGCGAGGATCACCCTGCCCAGCCAGACACGAAGCTCATCGCCAACCGCTTCCTCCGCGTGACCGGCCGGGCCCTCCCGCGCAACGAGCCCGTAGCCTGCGTGCGCGACCGCCGCCTGGAGCGCGCTCACGTCTACGCGCGTCGGGTCGAAGATCACCTCGGCACGCGCCGTCGCGTAGTTCACGCGCGCCTCCTGAACACCGTCCTGACCTGTCAGCGCCCGCTGCACGCGCGCCACGCACGACATACAGGACATCCCTTCGACATCGAACGCCATCTCGCGGCGCTCACCGCCCTCGGTGCTGTCGGGAGTCCTGACCGCCATCCCGACCCCTCACGTACCCGCCGGCGGCTGGCCGGGGACCGGCTCCTGCAGCGCGGTGGGGCAGGTCGATGCCACGCAGAACGTGTCCGCGTCGACAAGCTCCGCGATCATGGCCTCACGGTCGGCCATGTTCAGACGGCCGCGGATGCGACGCCGCATGGCCCTGATCATCGTGTCGGCCGGCGATCGCCGCCGAGCGCCGCGTTCTGCGCACGCCCGGCGATCGCGTCGGCGATGCCGCGTTCGAGCTGCTGGACGGTTACGACGCCGATGACATGTCCGACGACGCGGCCGTCGCGGCCGATGAAGAACGTCTCGGGGATCCCCGTCACGCCCCACTTGCGAGCCGTCGCGTTGCTTGGGTCGCGGACATGCGGGAACGTCTGTCCGAACGTTGTGACGAACGCGCGCGCGTCGGACCGCACGTCCTGCATGTTCAGGCCGAGAAACAACACGCCCGCTTTCGCATGGCGGATCCAGCCGCGCTGCAGCAGCGGCGCCTCGTCGCGGCACGGAATACACCATGACGCCCAGAAGTTCAGCACGATCGGCGTGCCGCGCAACTCGCGCAGGTCGACGCGATCGTCCGCCTGGGCACGCGCAAACGCGAGGTTCTTCGGCCGCGACCCGGCGATCAGCGCCTCGAGCGAGAAGCCCGGGGCCGGTACCGGACTGGCGTTGGCGAGCGCGTCGTCGATCGTCGTATCCGGTGCCCTGGCGAGCAGGCCATACGCCAGCAGCGCCACGAGGCCGGCGGCAAGCGCGAACGCGACTACGCGCCCCGCGAACCGCAAAGGACCCCTCTCGTCCTTGGATGTCTGTGCGTTCATCGCGTGAACAGGGGGGGCTCGATGCGGTCTGGGCGGTCAAACCGCGAGTACGTGTTCGTGGTGAGGTGCCCGCCGGTGGTCTGCAGCTCACGCAGCACGCGCATGTCGTCAAGCGCAACGGTCAGTCGTGTCCAGACGGGAGTTCCGGGGTCCATCAGAGCCAGCTCGGCGTAGCCGCGGCCGTCGCGCGACCACTCCCGCAGCAGGCGCACGGACGTCGCGTAGCTGCTCCAGCGAAACCAGCTGCGCGTCGAAAACGCGATCCCCGACCCGTACGGCTCGCGCTGCCACGCGATGTCGGCAGCGCGAAACCACCGTCTCCTGGCGATCACGACAGCCTCGTTGCGGCCGTTGGTCACATACCGCAGGCGATCGGGTGCGCGCAGCCGGTAGTCGGTGCGCGCGTAACTGCCCGGACCGCTCGTCGTCACCTCGGTCTGACGCACGCCCCGCAGTCCGCGCATCCGCGCCTGCGCACGCCCGAGTAGGATTCGCGCTCGCGCGGACCCGTTGCGGTGCCAGCGCGCGGGCAACATCGCCACCTGCCGGCGACCGCCGTCGCGCAGCTCAACCCGGATGCGCTCACCGACCGTCGACACGCGCTGACACCCAGGCCCGCACGACACCGTGGCCGCACCGCCCACCGTGTACGCGACCCGCGCCGGGCGGTTCTTGTAGTCCAGCGCACGGATCGTGCCGGTAATGCGCTCGCCGTCGCGGCGCAGCCACCCCGCGATCAGATAACGGCCGGCACCGGCGGCGACGGCGAGCTCATCTGACGCAGGACGCGGCTGCGGACACGGGTCGCACACCGGGACCGATTCGAGCGCCGCGGCGGCCTCGCCGAGCTGGCGCGGCGGCAACGGAAACGTGGCGAGCACTGCCACGGCCGCCGCGACTCCCAGGCCGAGCAGCGGCTCGGCGCGCCACAGCCGCCAGTGGCGGCGCTCGACGCCGAGCGCGGATGCCGACGGCCCGAGCATCCGCGGTCGCAACCGCAGCGCGTGCGACCAACTGACCAGCGCGATCAGCGCGACTAGGAACATCTTGGCGAGCAGCACGCGGCCGTACGCGGTCTGCCACAGGTCGGCGATCTCGCTGAGCTGCACCACGAGGCTCAGGACGCCGGTCGCGCTCACGGCGACGAACGCGGGCAGCGCGACACGCCCGAACGCGGGCAGGACGTGCCGCGCAACCACCGTGCGCAACTCGCGTCCGTGACGGCGCAACACCGGCGCCCAGACCAGCACGATCAGCGCGATCCCGCCGAGCCAGACCGCCCCGGCGAGCAGATGCACCCAATCGTTGAGGATCGCCAGCAACCGCGGCGACGCCGAACCCGCATGACCCGACGCGGCCACCGCGCCCAGCGCCAGCACGGACATGACCGCGGCGACTCGCGGGCGACGTCGCCACAGCCCAAGCGCGACCAACGCGTACAGGACGACGGCGAGGCGACCCGCGCCGGCCGCGTTGGTCAGCAGAAAGCCACGCAGCCCGGCCGGTGAGAACCCCTGCGCCGCGTCGACGCCCTCCAGCAGCGCGGCCAGCGCCGCGGCACCGACCGCGAACACCCCCAGATCACCGGTGATCGCCCGCTCGCGCCGGCTGACTGCGTCAAGGCTCACCCCGCCAACGCCTTCCTCGACACCAGCGGTCAGCCACGATTCGCCGCGGCGTCCGAGGATCACGGCGAGCACGAGCGCGCCGGCGAACAGCAGCAACGCGACGTACAGCAGCACACGAGCACCCACGCGAAACCAGCCGCCGCGCGCGAGCGGGCTCTGCTGCAAGCTGTGCCCGCCGCCGACTGCCGCGGCGCGCACGCCGAACGAGAACGATCCCTCCAGCGCATGGCCGTCCTCCGTCGACACGCTGTGCCACTGCACGCGGTACGCCCCCCGCGACAGCGGCTGCGTCGGGCGCATGACGAGGCGCTGACGCGAGCTCGACACCTTCCGCGCTGCGATCGCAGCGCCGCCGACACGCGTGATCTTAGCCTGCGCGAGCGTACGGTTCAGCGGCTCGGTGAAGCTCAGCGTCACCTGCGACGGCGCGACCTCCAGACGCACTCCGGGCGGCGGATCGGACCCCAGGAACGCCGCGTGTCCGAAGGCCGCCGGAGCGCTGCACAGCGCCACCAGCACCCCGGCCGTCACCGCGGTCAGAACGCGCGCGCGACACCTACTCACCGTAGGAGCACCTGGCATACGAGCGGCACAACGACGCAGTGTAGTATTGCCGCATCGATGGGACGCCGCCAACCGCGGACTGCGCCCTCAAGCCGCTGTCTGCACGGTGCCGTCATGGCTCGTCCGGGGACGGACTCTGACGGCGTTACGATGACGCCAGTGACCGAGGGCAACACCGCGACGCCACCGCCGCTGCACGAGCTCGAAGCGAAGGTGATGGACGCGGTCTGGGCGCACGGCGCGGACACGGCGACCGTCCGCGACGTCCTCGACGCCGTCAACGCGCGCGAGAGCAAGCCACTCGCGTACACGACGATCATGACGATCATGACCCGGCTGCACCGCAAGGGCATCCTCGCCCGCGAGCTGGACCACCGAACCAACCGCTACCACGCACGCTACAGCCGCGAACAGTACATCGAGGCCCGCGCCGCCGCCGAGGTACAGGCGCTCGTCGACGAGTTCGGCGAGACCGCGCTGCTGCACTTCACACGACAGGTCCAGAACCTCAACCCCGAGCGCCGCGAGGCGCTGCGACGCATCGCGCGACGTGGCTAGCGCACAGCGCTACTACCGCTTCTCGCTGGGGCTCGGCGCCGCCGGCACGCTCACGCTGCTCATCGCGCTGGCCGCCGTTCCGTCCGCGATCACGCCCGCACTGCCCACGTTCAGCGACGTCGCCGTCGCCTGCCGGCAGTTCGTGCTCGCGGCATCCGGGCCGGCGATCCTCGTGACCGTCCTGGCAAGCCTCGGCACCGCCTCCGGGATCCTCGCGCTGCGCGCCGTCGCTCGCCACCACCGCTCGCAGCGCAGGCTCATGCGACGCCTCGACGCGCTCAACGTGCTGCGCATCAACGGCATGACGGCGCAGATCTTCGCCGACGTTCGTCCGCAGGCGTTCTGCGCCGGTCTCGTTCGCCCGCGCATCTACCTGTCCAGCGGTGCTCTGAACGTCCTCTCCCGTCACGAACTCGACGCCGTGCTCGCGCACGAGGCGCACCACGCGACGCGACGCGACCCGCTGCGCATCCTGCTCGCGCGCGTTCTGCGCGACGCGCTGTTCTTCTTGCCGATCATGCGCCACGTCGCCGACCGCTACGGCGCCCTCGCCGAGATCGCCGCCGACGACGCCGCCGTGCATCGCTGCGGCGACCCTGCGGCGCTCGCCTCGGCGATGCTCACCTTCGACGAGCAGGCGCCGGCCGGCGCCGTCGGCATCGCGCCCGAGCGCGTCGACCATCTGCTCGGTCAACCGCCGCAATGGCAGCTCTCGCTGTCGCTGCTCGCGGCCGGCATCGTGACACTCGCGGCGGTCGCCGCACTCGGCGCCGCAACCGCATCCGCCGTCCCCGCCGGCGGGATCTCCCTGGCGGTGCTCGTGGCGCAGATCTGCATGTTCGCGATGGCCGTCGCGCCGGTGCTCGGGGGCGCCGCGCTCGTCCTGACGGTCAAGCGCGCGCTGCGCCTGCGCCGCCCGCAGACCGCCTGAGAGCCGCATACGGACGTCCTCGGAGCGCAAGCCGGCCGCGAGCGGCGCCGAGCGAGCTCCTTTCGGATCTGTGACATCGGCGTTCAGGCGCCGCATCTGTACTACGACCGGTAGTACGCTCCGCCCGTGCTGCGGTCGCCGTTCTCGGCCAAGTTGTGGAGCAGTGCCGGTCTGCTGGCGGGCGCGCTCGCGCTCGCGCTCGAGTGGGCTTGCAGCCGTGTCGACGATCGGGTGGCCTTTGCGCCGCTGGCGCTCGGCGATCGGCTGATCCGCCTGGCGCCTGCGGACGCCGCGACGTTCGCGATCGACACCTTCGGCAAGACCGCGTCGAACGCCCTCGCCGTCGCGGTCACGATCGCGTTCGTCGCCGTCGGCGCGCTGCTGCCAGCCGTCACCTCCTCGGGCGGCCGCACGCGTTCCGCCATCGCCGGCGCGGTGTTCGCGCTGTGCCTGTTCGGCGCGAGCGTCGTCGCTCCCGTGCGGCCCTCGGTGCTCGCCGCCGCGGTCGTCGCCGCAGCCTCCGGACTGCTGTACGCGACAAGCCTGCGATCGCTCCTTGTCGCAGCGGATCGGTCGGCGGACACACAGGACGCCGACCGTCGCCGTGCGTTGCTGTGGGTCGCATCGTCGGCCTTCGGTCTCGTACTCGGAGGGTCGCTTGTCGGGCGACTGCTGCGCGACGGCCCCGACACCGCGGTGGCGCTCAAGCGCCCCACCACCCCGACGCCCGCGCCGCGCGGCGGCGGGTTTCCGCGCGTGCCCGGGCTGCCACCGGACATCACGCCGGTTGCCGACCACTACGTCGTCGACATCGATCTCGAGAAGCCGAGCGTCGATGCCGGCGACTGGCGGCTGCGCATCGGCGGTCTCGTCGAAACGCCGGCGAGCCTGACGTTCGCCGATCTGCAGCGCCGCTTTGAGGTCGTCGAGCAGGTCTCCGTGCTGACGTGCATCTCCAACCCCGTCGGTGGCCCGCTGATCGGCAACACGGCATGGACCGGCGTGCGCCTGCGCGACGTGCTCGATGCCGCCGGCGTGCAACGCCGCGCCGTCGACGTCGTGTTTCGCGGCGCTGACGACTACGACGTATCGATCCCGCTCGCCCGCGCGATGCAGTCCACGGCGCTGCTGGCGCTTGGCCAGAACGGTCGCCCGCTGACCCAGGAGCACGGCTTCCCATGCCGCGTCCGGGTCCCCGCGCTCTACGGGATGATGAACACCAAGTGGGTCGAGTCGATCGAGCTCGTCGCCAGCAATCACGAGGGCTACTGGGCCAAGCGCGGCTGGAGCGAGATCGGTGAGGTCCGCACGCAGTCGCGGATCGACACGCCACAGCAGGCGCAGGCCGGCGAGCCGACCTGGATCGCCGGGATCGCATGGGCCGGCGACCGGGGGATCTCCGGCGTCGAGGTGTCCGTCGACGCCGGCCGCAGCTGGCAGCCCGCGATGCTCGCCCGTCCCCGCTCGCAGGTCGCGTGGACGCGATGGGCGTATCAGTGGACGCCTGACCGCGAGGGCAGCGTGCGTGTCCTGTGTCGGGCGAGCGACTGGAAAGGCCGCCGCCAGGACGCGACGGAACGCTCCCCGCATCCCGACGGCGCGACCGGCTTCCACGACACCGAGATCCGCGTCACGAGCTGACCACCTTGCACGAGGAGCAGCACTACGACGCCGCGTAGTACACTCCGGCCCACCCGCTGACCTGCACGAGGAGATCGCCGATGGACACCCGTACGGCCGTAACTCGCGCCGCTCGCCTGCCCGGTCGAGATGGGCCTCGTAAACGTCCTACGTTAACCGCATGATCCGCAACGCCGACACCCAACCCGGGGCGCAACCGCCGGCCCCGACCACAAGTACATGCGTGTCGGCGGTACGCCGCTGCGCCCCGGCCACCGTCGTGCTCGCGATCGCCGTGCTCACGCTCGCCGCCTGTGGCGACAGCGCCACGCCCTCGGACTCACAGGGTCCGGCGGCACGCGACACCGCCCCAGCTGAGAGCGCCTCGACCGGGGCGATGCAGCACATCCACGGCCTCGGGGTGCGCGGCCGCACCCTGTTCATCGCGACTCACGGCGGGCTATGGGCTGCCGAGAGCGGCCAGATCGAGCCCGAGCGCGTCGGGCAATCCCAGCAGGACGTCATGGGCTTCTCGGTTCTGCGCAACGGTCGCTTCATCGGGTCGGGGCACCCACACCCATCCCAGCAGGATCTGCCGCCGAACCTCGGCCTGATCGAGTCCCGCGACCGCGGCACGACCTGGAAGAACATCTCGCTGCTCGGCGAGGTGGACTTCCACGTCCTGGAGTCCTCGGGCTCCCGGATCTACGGCTTCGACGGCACGCAGGAACGCCTGATGGTGTCCTCCGACAACGGCCGTTCCTGGCAGCGGCGGACGCCGCCCGCAGGGATCTTCGCCCTGGCGGTCGACCCCGCCAGCCGCGACCGCGTCGTCGCCTCAACCGGCCGCGGCGTGTTCACGTCGCCGGACGCCGGTCGCAGCTGGCGGCTCCTCGACCCGCGACTCGCCGGGCTGCTCGCCTGGCCGCGCGCCCGCGAGCTGTACCTCGTCGACGGCGAGGGTCAGCCGCAGCTCAGCCGCGACCGTGGCCGCACATGGAAGACGACCGGCAGCAGCATCGGCGGACAGCCGGCCGCCTTCATCGCCGCCGGCGCTGATCTGTACGCGGCGCTGGAAGATGCCACGGTGAAGCGCTCGACCGACGGTGCCCGCAGCTGGGCGGTGCGGGCGGCGCCATGAGCGCGCGAGCGCGATCACCGTCGCTCCCCACTTCGGATCCCGCCGATTCTCCGCGCTGCGGCTGCCGCAGCGCGGACGCTGGTTCCTCTACGCGGAGATGCGCCGCGACGGACGCACTGTCGAGAGCTGGCTGCCGTCTCGGTCGGCTCGGGCCCGCGCACCGTCGCAGTAGCCGACCGGTACGCCTACGTTGCGCCCGAGCTCCGACGGCAGGGCGAAACTTGTAACGAGCGTCCTGCTCTACGGCGGGATGCTCGCCCTGCTGTATGCGACGTTGGTGCTCATCCGCAGCAGCCGCGAGCAGCGCGAGTCAGCATCCTCGGCGCCGGCTCACGCCAGATGAACGAAATCGTCGAGCGCGTCCCGGTCTCCGCTTCGCAACCCGTGCCGCTCCGATCTCTCGGCGGAGCGCAACTCATCATGCACTGCCTACGCGACGTAGGAGTCGTGTCATCATCACCGGGGTGAGGGAACAGCCACGCCAGATCTACACGAGCGTACGCACGGACGACGGTGCCGCGTCGGCCTCGTCGGCGCGCACCATCGTCGTCACGGTGCTTGCGGTCCTCGCGCTCGCCGCCGTCGTCGTCGCTGTTCTGAGTCTCGTGTGAGCCCGCCGAGCGTGCGCGTCGCTCGGCGTGGTCACGGCTCGGCCTGGCACGAGCGGCGGACGCGACTGGCGCCCCACGCAACGCGGAAGGTCGTCACTCGGCGGTGGTGGGCGTGCCGGTCGGCGTCCGACCATCACGATGCACAGCTGTTTCGGGCGTCGCCTGCTGCGCTCGCGGGAGCCGCAGACGTTTCAGCGTGATGGCGTTGACGGCCACGATGATGCTCGAGCCGGCCATCGAGATGGCGGCGACCTCGGGGCGCAGGACGAATCCGAGCGGTTCGAAGACGCCGGCCGCGATCGGCAGCGCGAGCGAGTTGTAGCCAACGGCCCAGGCGAGGTTCTGGTGCATCTTGCGCAGCGTGCCGCGGCTGATCGTGATCGCGACCGCGACGTCCAGCGGGTCAGAGCGCATGAGCACGACATCAGCGGTCTCGACGGCGACGTCGGTGCCGGCGCCGATCGCGATGCCGACGTCGGCCTGCGCCAGCGCCGGGGCGTCGTTGACGCCGTCGCCGACCATCGCGACCTTTCGTCCCTGGGACTGGAGCTCGGCGATCTTGGCGGCCTTGTCGCCCGGAAGCACCTCCGCGAGGACCTCGTCGATCCCCACCTAGGAGTCAGCTCGCTGTCCCGCGTCCGCAGCAAGCACGCGACGCAGTGCGGCTTCCTACGGACAGCCAGACCGACGATCAGGCGCCCGTCCGCGCTGCACAGGACACGCGCCGGGCCGGCAGCCCCGCGCGGCCAGCCGCTTCCAACGGTTGCCGGCTACAGGCCCCGGGGATGAGAGATGACGTATTCCTGCGTCGGGCGCGGATCTTTCTGCCAGCGCGTCCCTGCGCGCGAACGCCCGCTGGTGTCGAAGCGCAGGCCCGCGACGACCATGTACATGTGGCCGGGGTTCGCGTAGACCGTGATCCACTGCCCCGGGCCTGAATCGCCCCACTTCATGAAACCGCCCGATGCCATCGACTCGTCCAGCAGACCGGCGCCGTGCAGAGCGTAGGAGACCGACCCCGAGCAGTCATACCCGGCGTCCTCCCACTTGCCGTGACCGCCTCCGTAGATGTACGGCTTGCGGGCGATCTTGTTGCCGGCGGCGATGACGGCCTGCACGACCGGCGGCGCGAGCGCGGGCGCCGTGGCGTAGCCGTCGGCTCCGACCGTCGCGACCGTCCCCGGGCCGAGCGCGGTCGGCGGGGCCGCAGCGGATGCGGTCGGCGGGACCGGCTTCTGGGTTTCAGGTAGCGCGCCACCGGTTGCGGCGGCCGACGCGACGGCACCACCATTGACCGCGACGTCCTTCAGCACCGCGACATCGCCCTTCGTGACGACGCCGTCGACCTCACGACGCTGCGCCTGCTCGAAGGCGCGCACCGCGCGCTTCGTCGCACGACCGAAGACCCCGTCGACATCGGTTTCGACACCGGCGCGGGCGAGGTAGCTCTGCAACACCTTGACATCGTGGCCCTCATGACCCTGCTTCAGGGTCCGATCCCCGAGATGCCAGTTGCGCTTGTTCTTCGCCAACGCCTGCGCCGGGACGAGAAGCGCGACGGCCAATAGGCACATGCTGAGACGGTACACCGACGTCATGCGGGCTTGACCCCTTCTCTTCCGGGTGCCTGCGGGGTTAGCTGACGGGCTCGCGCAGAAAGAGCAGCGCTATGCCGTACAAGACGGCGATTCGCCCCCGAGGCGCTTTGGACGCGCCCCAAGTGGTTCCCCCGCTCCGCGCCGACAGCTCGGCGCGGATTCGGCTGATCACTGACGCTCAGCATCGTACAGCAAAATGCGTCTGCCGCCTACATGCCGTAGTAGCGTGCCTGTCGGGCCAGCGGCTTCACGAGCCCTGGCGAACCGCCGCCGCCGGGCCCTCGTCGGCCGAGCCCGAGGGTCGCCCGGTAGCGATTCAACACCCCGACATCGGGAACGACGCGGACCGTCGACCCATGTCCTACGCTACGTAGGACGTACTCCCGAGCAGAACGGATCGCCCGCGTGATCAGCCTCAAGAGCATGCGCTATATCGCACTCACAGAAGCCACCACATTCCTGGCCCTGCTCGCCGCGACATACATCAAGTACAGCGCCGACGCGCCGGCAGGCGTTGAGATCCTCGGACCAATCCACGGCGCGCTGTTCGTCGCGTACGTGCTGATCGCGCTCAACCTTCGCCCCCAGGTTGGCTGGAGCACCAAGACGACGCTGGGCGTGCTCCTGGGGGCGGTCGTGCCGTTCGGGGGCTACGTCGTCGACCGATGGCTGACGAGCCACACCCCGACGACGCCGGCGTAGCGAGACGACTTGACGGCGGTCACGGTAGAGCACGATGGGCCCCGCCTCCCGGAGCCCCCGCTTGCCCTGATCGTCTTCGTCGTCGGCGTCGCGATCCTCGGCGCCGAGATCGCCGCCGCGCGCCTGCTCGCGCCGTACTTCGGCGCCTCGACGATCGTGTGGGCCAACACGATCGGGATCGTGCTCGTGGCGCTCTCGATCGGCTACTGGTACGGCGGCAGGCTCGCCGACCGCAACCCGACGCGCGACGGGCTCTACCGGATCGTGCTGCTGTCGGGCCTGCTGCTCGCCGCCGTCCCGTTCGTCGCGGACCCGTTCCTCGGCGTGGCGGTCGACGCGCTGGACTCGATCTCGGCGGGCGCGTTCGTCGGCTCGCTGCTCGGCGTCACCGTGCTCGTCGCGACGCCGGTGCTCGTCTCCGGCGCGGTCGCGCCCTACGCGCTGCGGCTCGCGGTCGCGGATGTCAGCGAGGCCGGCACGGTCTCCGGGCGGCTGTACGCGATCTCGACGGTCGGCTCGCTGCTGGGGACGTTCTCCTCGGCGCTGCTGTTCATCCCGCTGATCGGGACGCGGCGCACGTTCATCGTCTTCGGCCTGGCGCTCGTGCTGATCGCCGTCTACGGCCTGGCCAAGCGACGCCTGCTGCTCGCCCCGGCGCTGCTGGCGTTCCTGCTCGTGCTGCCGCTCGGCACGGTCAAGGGCGAGACGGAGGCCGGCGCGCGCGTCATCCACGAGACCGACACGGAGTACCAGTACGCGCGCGTCGTGCAGCGCGACGACGGCACGCGCACGCTCGAGCTCAACGAGGGCCAGGCCGTGCACTCCCTGCGGCGGCCGAACTCCTATCTCAGCGACAACGTCTGGGACGAGTACATGATCGTCCCGTTCGCCGCCCAGGACCGCCCGCCCGGGCGGGTGGCGATCCTCGGCAACGCGGCCGGGACGACGGCGCGCGCCTACGGCCACTTCTTCCCGCAGACGTACATCGACGGTGTCGAGATCGACGGTGAGCTGAGCGACATCGGGCGGCGCTTCTTCGACATGCGCGCCCCGCGGCTGCGCACGCACACAGCCGACGCGCGCCCCTACCTGCGCCGCACGCGGGAGCGCTACGACGCGATCTTCGTCGACGCCTACCGCCAGCCGTACATCCCGTTCTACCTCGCGACGAAGGAGTTCTTCGAGCTCGCCCGCGACCGGTTGCGCCCGGGTGGCGTGGTCGTCGTCAACGCCGGGCACCCGGAGGGGTCCGACGACCTCGAGCAGGTCCTCGGCGCGACGCTGGCATCGGTCTTCCCGACCGTCGTGCGCGACCCGTCGCAGCCGGTCAACACGTTGCTGTTGGGCACGATGGGCGACGCGTCGGCGCGGCGCCTGCGCCGCAATGCCGCGACGCTGCCCGACGAGCTGGCGCCGCTCGCGCTGGAGGCCGCCGGCCGCGTCGAGCCGCGCCTGCCGGGCGGGCGCGTGTACACCGACGACGTCGCGCCCGTCGAGTGGCTGATCGATTCCTCGATCGTGTCGTTCGCGGCCGACGCCACCCGCTGACGGCGCACCGCCTTTCGGGGCGTCGCTACTGATCGCTCGCGCGCTGCGGCGGATGGGCGAGATCTGCGTGCGTCACCCTCTCTCGCGCCAGCCCGCTCTTCGGCGAGGACGATGTGCCTGCGCCGTTGACATGCCGCGCGTGCAGGGCGGTTTCGATGATCGTGCGTCGCGTCCGGCGTTGCACGCGACGGCCTGTCCGGCCGCTGGGGCTGGGCCACAGGGCGATCAGCGCGCCGAAGCCGAGCACGATCGCGCCGAGCCAGATCCACGTGACGCCCGTACGGACGATGATCCTGAACGTCACCGGAGGCGCGACATTGACGTAGCGCTGCACGAGCGCGGCGATGATCACGCCCTGCACCTCGGGTGGGGAGGACGCGAACCGCGCGTTCGCGGTCTTGGTCGGCTGCTCGAGCAGCGCCAGATCCGGGCGCATCGCGACCCAGAGATCCGTTCGGAAGCTTTGGCGCAACCCGATCTCGCTGGTCTGCTCGCCCTCGATGAAGCGGCCGATCGCGCCCAGGCTGCGAACGTCCTGAGAGGGGTACAGCTCGCGAGCGGGATAGAGCCTGGCGACCGGGCGGCCGTCGCGCGTCACGCTGACGTCCGCGCCGAGCGTGATCTTCTCGTTCGCGAGCCGGCTGGTCGGGCGATCGTAGTTGAAGTCAAAGCCGCCGACGCGCACGCTCTGACCGGGCCGCAGCCGCACATCGCGGCCCGCGTCGAACGACGACGAGACAGCGACGCCGAGCAGCAGCACCGCGAACCCGACATGGACGATGTAACCGCCATAGCGGCGCCGGTTGCGCGCGATCAGCCCCATCAACGCCCGCGCGCGCGATTGGCCAGTGGCATCGCGGCGGGCGTTCGTGCCGCGCCAGAACTCCTGGACCAACGCCGCGAGCGCGAACGCGATGCACACGATCGCGGCGAACGCCGCCGGCTGTGCCGGCACATCGGTGAACACGAGCAGCGCGGGGATGGTGGCGACGGTGGCGAGCGTCGGCCACATGAAGGAGTGCCACATGCCCGCCACGCTCTGCTGGCGCCACGCCAGGAGCGGCCCGATACCGGTCAGCAGCACGAGCACGATCCCCAGCGGCGGGACGAAGCGCTCGAACCACGGCGGGCCGAGCGTGCCGCGCTGACCGGTCATCAGCTCGGAGATCAGCGGCCAGAAGGTTCCCCAGAACACGACGAACGCGAGCGCGACGAGCACGAGGTTGTTGAGCAGGAACACGCTCTCGCGCGACGCGAGCGCGTCGAGACGATGCTCGCTGCGCAGATCCCGCAGGCGGGCGATCACCAGCGCGCTGGACCCGATCACGACCGTTGCGATGAAAATCACAAACGGGACGCCGAGCGTCGACGCGCCGAACGCATGGATCGAATCGAGGATTCCTGAGCGCACGAGGAACGTCCCGGTCAGGGAGAGAACGAACGTCGCGATCACCAGGCTGACGTTCCATACCTTCAGCATCCCGCGCTTCTCCTGGATCATCGACGAGTGCAGCAGCGCGGTGCCGGTCAGAAACGGCAGCAGCGCCGCGTTCTCGACCGGATCCCAGCCCCAGTAGCCGCCCCAGCCGAGCTCTGCGTAGGACCAGCGTGACCCGAGCACCAGCCCGAGCGCGAGCGCGGCCCACGCGAACAGCGTGAAGTGGCGCACCGCGACCAGCCAGGTGGCGTCCAGCCGGCGCGTGATCAGCGCCGAGATCGCGAACGCGAACGGAACCGCGAACCCCGCGTACCCGGTGTACAGCGCGACGGGATGAAACGCCATCATCGGGTAGCGCAGCAACGGCATCAGGCCGTTGCCCTCAACGACCGTGCCCGTCGAGGCTTCGAACGGGCTGGCCGCCAGCACGAGCAGCGCCGCGAAGAACGCCGCGACCGCCAGCAGCACCGCGATCGCGTACGGGACGAGCGCGGCGAAGCGCCGACGGCCGACCCGCACGGCCAGCGCCGCGAGCGCCGAGAGGATGACGAGCCACAGCAGCAGCGACCCCGCCTGGCTGGACCACATCGAGGTCGCCTTGTAGAACAGCGGCGTCGTCGTGCTCGAGTTGCTCGCGACAAGCGCATAGGAGAAGTCGTCGCGCAGGTACGCGAGCTCGAGGACGAGCATTGCGCCAGCGGCGAGAACGGCGACGGCGTATGTCGCGCGGCGCGCCGACGCGACGAGATCCTCGCGGCCGCGCCGGGCGCCGAGCACCGCGGCTGCGATGCCGTACACGCAGACGCCGAGCGCGATGATCAGCAGCGCGCGGCCGGCGATCACGCTCGGGCTCCGAGCGCGCGCCGGCCCAGCAGCTGCCACGCCGCCTCGAAACGCTGGCGGCTCCACGTCTCGAGGGTGCCCTTCAAGGGGTTCACGACGCGCACGTCCCCGTTGCGGTTCATCCCGGTCAACACGATCGTGTGCTCCCCGAAGTTGACCTCGATCTGCCTGCCCCGCGGTGAGCGCCACGCGCCGTACG
>JBKHXR010000014.1:0-22722 GCA_046565905.1 Thermoleophilia bacterium
TGCCGTTCGCGAACGTCGGGGGCGGGCCGCATGCCCTCGAGTTGCGTCTGACCCGTGGGAGCGGCGAAATCGCGACCGTGATGGGGAGCGCGTCGCGCGCGAGTGTTCGCGAACCGGGTGCGCAGGCGAACGTGCAGGACCTCGCCGGTGTCTGCGCGCGTTGCGACGAGCGGGCGATGGCCACGCTGACGCGGTAGCCGAACGCGACGCCCTGCTCGGACCGGCCGACGCCTCGGATGAACGCGTCGACGAACGCGTCGAGGTCGACGACCAAGCGCACGCCGCCGGGCCGGGAGCCGGACGCCCCAGGCGCGGGTCGTGCGTCGGGCAGGAGGCGGTCGAGCTGCGCGGACGTGCCCGAACGTGGACGACGTGAGGAACGTCCCCAGCGTCGACGGCGCCGCGATGAGGTGGCCGACGGAACCGCCGTGCGCCGCGGCGATCGAGGCTTAGCCGCTGGTGTGACGGTGCATCCGGAGCGCCAGGTGAAGCGTCAGCCGCTGGTCGGGATCGTCGAGATCGCCGCCGATGAGGTCGAGCGCCTGCTGCAGCCGGCGGCGGAACGTGTTGCGGTGCATGAAGCCCGCGCGAGCGGCGTCTTCGCGACGAGGATGCTCAAGCGCGAGCTCGAGGGTGCGCGCAAGCTCGTCGCCCGCCTGCGCGTCGTGATCGATGAGTGGGCCGAGGCTCTGGCGGACGAAGCTGCGGGCGTGGGCTGCGCCGACGTGCTCGAGCAGTTCGTCAAGCGCGAAGTCGTGGACGCCGCGCACCAGGTCATCGCCGTGGGTGTGCGTGTGGCCGGGGTACCGGCCCAGGCGCCGCAGGAGGCGAGCGTGCGCGGGCAGGCGAGCGAGCGTCGCCGGCTCGTCCGCGACGATGGCTTGCACACCCGGCCCCAGCGCCTCCAAGGCCCCCGAGACGGCGCGGGCCACCTCTGCACGGAGCGTGCCGCCCTGAGGCCGGCTCGGGTACAGGAGGAGGACGCCGGCGTCGCAGCGGACGGTGAGCGCGCCGGGAGGCGCCGCATGCTGCCATGCGGCCCCGACGTCGGCATGCGACTGCGCGCCCGTGACCAGCGCGAGCCAGTAACAGTCCGCAAGGCGCACCCCGAGGTCGTAGGCCTCGGCTCGCGCCGCGGGCGTGTCGCCGCCGCCGTCGAACACGATGCGGCGCAGCAGCGCGGTCCGACGCTGGCAGCGGATCGTCGACCGCAGGGCCCCGCGCGTCAGCTGTCCGCTCACCAGCGCAGCCAGCGCGCCGAGGACATCCGGCCGCACGCTGCACTCGGCCCCCGGCTCGTCGGGCGGACCGGCGACGAGCCAGCCTTGCCGCCGCTCCGCTCCGCGCAGCTCGAGAGCTTCCCAGCCGTGGGGCAGCCCGGCCGCCGGGTCGCGCGCGAGGCCGCGCGCGGCCGAGACCATGCGGTCCGTCGCGGATCCCGGCGGCGCGACGGCCACGGTTGTCCCGTCGCGGGCGACGACCGCCAGCGGGCGGCGCAGATCGCGCCGCGCCCGTTCGAGCAGCGGCCGGCAGGAGTCCGACTCGGAGGCGAGGCGAACCAGGCGCTGCAGCAGGGCGGCCGCGGCCTGCGCGTCGCCCTCGTCCGCGGCCTCGACCGGTGCGTCCTCGAAGCGGGCAGGGTCGGAGGAGTTGGAGAGCGACTCGCGTGGAGCTGTCGTCGAGATGGCCACAGCGCTTCCATATGAAACTATCCCGCCTGGTGCGATTGCGTCAAGCCGTCAGCTGCGATACGAGTGCAAAGTGCAGCCCGTCGGCTTCAGCGAGGTAGATGGGCTGGCCGACGTGGCCGTCATTGAGGTGCAGCGTGCCCCGGGCTCCCTCGTACTCGACGCGCCCGCCGGCCCTGACGAGCGGGCCGACCGCGAGGCTACCGGCCTCGCGGATGAGCTCGGCGAGCAGCTTGATCCCCTCGTAGCAGGACTGCCCCGGCGAGTTCAGTGGTGGCGCATCCGCGCCGAAGCGCGCGTTGTAGCGTGCGCCGAACGCGAGGCTCTCGGGCGTCGCGAGCGACTCGAAGTAGCCCGCGGTCGAGCAGAGCCCCCGCGTACCGCTTGCACCGCTGGCCAGCAGCGTGTTCTCGTCGACGAGCGTGCTGAGCCGTGCACAGCTGTCGTCGAGGCCGACGTCGGCGAACGCCCGGTTGAAGCGGGCGGCGTCCGCGCCAACGAGCAGCATCAGCACGCCGTCGGCCCGGCTGGCGAGGACGCGGCTGATGGCGCTCGTGAAGTGCTCGGTCGACAGCGGGACGAACAGCTCGTCGCAAATCTCTGCCCCGACGCGCTGCGCGTACTCGTGCGCGGCCAGCGCGGTGCGCCGGGGCCAGACATAGTCGTTGCCGACGATGCTCCATCGCCGCACGCCGCGCTCGTCGGCCAGCCAGCGCATCGCCGGCAGCAGCTGAACGTCGGGCGTCTCGCCGGTGAGGAAGACCCCGGGTGTGTGCTCCCCGCCCTCGTAGAGCGCGGTGTAGACGTACGGCACCCGTCCCGCGATGCGCGGCGCAACCGCACGGCGCACTACGGACAGATGCCATCCGACGACGGCATCGATCTCGCCGACCGTGACCAGCGTCTCGATCTGCGCGGCGACCACGTTGGACGGTTGCGACCCGTCGAGGACGCGCAGGTTCATCCGGCGTCCGAGCAGGCCACCCGCGGCGTTGATCTCTTCGACGGCGAGCTGCGCGCAGTATTCGCACGATGGCGCGAAGATCCCCGCCGATCCCCCGATCGGAATCAGAAGGGCGATCTCGACCGTCGAGCCGTCGGTGGGTCGCATCCGGATCGAGTGCATCATGTCCATTACGAATCGCCGAGCATGGCCTACTCTCGCACAGGTCATGGATCGAGGCGCCGCCCGGAGCTCCGTCGAACCCAGCGCCGAAGTCCTGGCCGCACTCGGACGCGCGGCGCATGAGGTCCACGGGCGGCTCGCCGACGTGCTCTGCACGCATGGCTGCCGCGTCGACGAGTGGCGGGCGCTCGACCGGCTCGCCCAGCCCGGGCCGCACTCGATGACCGACATCGGCGAGGCGACACTGCTGCCGGGTCCGAGCGTCACGCGACTCATCGACGGGCTCGTCGCCGATGCCCTGGTGTACCGCCGCGCCGACGAGGATGACCGCCGTCGCGTGCTGGTGCAGCTGACCAGCCGGGGACGCGCGCTGCAGCGGCGCATGGCGGCGCTGGTCGAGCGCGAGCGCGCGACGATCCTTGGCGAGCTGGACGCCGAGGAGGTCGTGCTTCTCACCGCTCTCCTCGACCGCCTTCGCTGACCTTCCGGCGCGGGACGACGCCGGGCGCCTGGTCGCCGACGTCGAACAGGCGGCGCAGGCGCAGCGCCACGTGGAGCGCGAGCCGCTCGTCCGGGTCTCGGAGATCCGCACCGACGAGCCCGACCGCCTGGTTGAGGTGCCGGCGGAACGTGTTGCGATGCATATGCGCCGCATGCGCCGCCTCATCGCGGTTGGGATAGTCGAGTGCGGCCTGGAGCGTGTCCACGAGGTCGGTGCGGTGCGCGGCGTCGTGCGCGATGACCGCGCCGATCTGCGAACGCACGAATTCGACCGCTCGACCCCGGTCCAACCCGTCGAAGAACAGCCGGTTGAGTGCGAAGCGACGAGCACCGATCACCGCGAGGGGCTCGTCGTCTCGCGGCGGAAGCCGGCGCAGCCGCTCCAGGCTGCGGACCCGCGCCGGGATCTCCGCCAACGGCAGGCTCGTCTCGCCGGTGAGGCCGTACACGCGTCGCTGCCCGAGCCATCGGCGGAGGTACCGCACGATGTCCTCGAGGACCGACTGCACCGTCTGCCAGTTCGCCGGGGGCTCGTCCGCCAGCAGCACGACGAGCGCGAGCTGCTCCTCAGCGACGACCAGGCTGCCGCGCGCGTGCCGGCGCGCGAGGTCCTCGATGCCGCGGAGGGCGGCGGCGGGAAGCTCCCCGCGCTCCCACACGACAAGGCCCGGCCAGTACCGTTCGACGAGCTCGATCCCCGCCGCGCGCACCGCATCCGCTCCCGCTGCCGCGAAGTCAGGGTCCGTGATGAGCCGGTAGCCGATTGCCCGCGCCCGCTCGGCCCGGACGGCCTCGGCCAGGGAGTCCAGGTGTAGCCGCCCGGCGAGCAGCGAGCCGAACGCCTCGAGCAGCTCTCGGTCGGCGGGCGTGAGCTCGGGCTCGTCGCGGACGGCGATCGACCCTGTGCGCGCTGCGCCCGCGTGCAGCGGCGTCACGATCCACGACTCGTGCGGGCGCCCCGGAGTCTGGCCTCCGCGCGCAATGGGCAGTCCGGCCTCGACCGCGGTGCGTCCCTCGCTGCCCGGCGGGTACCGGGCGACGGGCGTGCCGTCGCGGTCGAAGACAGCCAGCGGACGGCCCAGCTCACGCCCTCCGGCGGCGACGAGGTCGCGGATGGACTCAGACGCGGTCGCCACGTCGATCAGCGCAACGATCCGGCCGGCGGACTCCCCGCTCGAGATTTCCCCGCGGGTATCGGCGTTGACGCGCTCGTCGCCTTCCACTGGTGCGAACCGCTCCGGATCTCCTCCGTGACTGCCTCGACTGTAGGTCGGCAGGACTGTGGGGCGGCACCGCGTGGTGCGCGCTGCACCGGGCGATTTGCGGCGGTCGTCGTGCGAGCAGATACTCGCTCTGCGCCGGCCGGAGACCGCATAGCACCACGGGATCCGCCGGCCGTGCAGCTGCCCTCGAGGAAGGAGCGCCGAATGGTTACAGCGGGCGATGGCCACGAGCATGGTCATGAGCACGGACACGATCACGCGCATGGTCCCGAGAGCGACCTGGCCCGGATCGAGGCCGTCAGCAAGGAGGGCGTCCACCGGGCACAGGAGCATGAGGGGCCGTTCTCGCTCCACATGGTGGGGCTCGGCAGGACCGGTGCCTCGATGATCGCCCGGCTGCTGGGTGACCCGCCCGAAGGCTTCTTGGACGATGACCGGACGCGCTTCAGTGCGCTGGCCGTCGACATCGGCGACGACGACCTGGCGCAGGTTCGAGAGGCCGCCCGCGGACTCCCGAAGGACCGCTCGCAAGTGCGAACGGTGGCGCTGCCGGTGCCGTCCTCCGACGAGCTGATGGGCGGACTCAATCGCTATCGCGAGTTTCTCAAGATGGAGTACCCGCGGTACTACTGGAACCCGAACTACGAGCCCTGGCTGCCGGCGGACCTCGAGATCCCCGACGCCTCGGACCACTTCCCGCGGGCCCTCGCGAAGGCGATCTACGGGACCGAGTACTACCAGGAGCGCGAGATCGCGACGGAGCTCGACGCGTTCGCCGCGAGCGTCGACGCGAGCACGTCGACGCCGATCATCTGCATCGTGTTCAGCCTCGCCGGCGGCACCGGCAGCGGCATCGTCGTCGAGCTCGCGCGGCACCTGTCCTCGATCAAGCTCGGCCGCCGCCCGTGGGTCGTCGGCATCGGCGTGCTGCCCTGTGGGGGCGACGACGCGGAGACGCGCGACGGCCGTCTCTTCCCGGCGATCAACGAGCTCGACTGCATGATCGACACGGAGAAGAACAAGGGCGTCATGGCGGTCTGGGGCGACCTGTACAAGAACCCGTTCACGGGTGGGTTCTTCGCCGTCCCGCAGGACGACGTCTACGCGCTCACGAAGGATCTCGAGGAGACCCACCGCTACATCGACTCCGGGGTCACGAGCTTCATCGCCCGCGACAATGGCCTCCATCTTTACGAGACGCTCAAGGCGCTGAACTGGCTCAGCGTGTCCGCGGCGACCTGGCACCCCGCCATCCGCGGCGAGCCGAGCGACCGCTGGGTCAATGTACTCGAGGTCCGCACGCTCAAGGACGCCGGCACGATCGGCGCCGGCGGCCTGACGGAGGGCTTCGAGACCGAGTACGTCGAGGCGCGCGTCTTCGGCGCCGGCAAGGCGGCGTCGGACGCCGCCGAGAAGGCGAGGGCAGCGCTCGAGGACGCCGTATCGACCACAGTGCCGCCCGGTGTACTGACCTTCGACACGAAGGACCACCCGGGCGTGGTGGCCGTGCTACCGCGCGCGACCAAGCTCGATCTCACGGTCTTCGCCGAGGCACGCGACGCCTACGACCAGCTCGACTGGGACTCCAAGCTCATCCGCCACTCGTGGCTTCTGGACCTCGGCGTGTTGCTGTGCGAGCCGTCCATCCGCTTCGACGGCATGGGCGGCGAGTGCATCTGGGGCTGCGCGTGCTGGGTCGTCGTGCCGCACGCGCTGATCCGCGGCGAGTCCGCAACGGTGCCGGCCTGAGGGGGGACGCCAGAGCTAGGGAAGGAGCGAACGTGCCGCTCGACTGGAACAACGTCATGAAGCGCTATGAGCACGGCGCGGAGATCGAGGCGATCCCCGGTGCGTCGACCCTCGCGGTCACGGGGGCGGACGACGAGAAGGTCTACGTCAAGCACCGCCTCTGGAAGGACTCGCTCAGCCGCCGCAACCTCGAGAAGGCGGTCCGTCTGCTCGAGGAGGGCCGCATGACCCGCCAGTCGGGCACCTTCATCGACCAATACCGGACCTACGTCGAAGACGAGCGTCCGACCACGGCCGCGACGGTTCTCAAGGACCTCGGCTACCTCGAGTGAACGAGAGCGCCCCTACGGGCGGGCCGGCAACAAAGGAACGCAGCCAGAAGAGGAGAGACAGATCCATGGGAATGTCCATGTACCACAGTGCGACCGGTAGCCAGTCGCCCCACTGCATCCATGCTGTCGGCATCGGCAAGACCGGCGCCTACATGGTGGAGGCGCTGCTGCGCACGGGCGAGATCGAGGACATGCTGGAAGATCCCCGGGCGCGCTTCACGGGGCTGGCCGTCGACATCGGCGAGCAGGACATGCACGAGCTGCACCAGTACTCGCTCGGGTTCCAGGGCCGCCTCGAGGAGCGGGGGATTCCGAAGGAGCGCGCGCAGATCCGGACCGTGGCGCTCGACGTCCCGAGCAAGGACGAGTTGTTCAGCAGCCTGAACCGCCACCGCGAGTTTCTGAAGATGGAGTACCCGCGGTACTACTGGAACCCGAACTACGAGCCGTGGCTGCCGGCGGACATCGAGCTGCCCGAGGCGGGATCGCACTTCCGGCGGGCGGTCTCGAAGGCGATCTACGCCCGCGCGTACTACGACGAGCCGCGGACGCTCGAGAAGGAGCTCTCGGACTTCGCGGCCAGCATCGACCAGACCAAGCTGCCCTCGCTCGTGCTCGTCTTCTTCTCGCTGACGGGCGGCACTGGGAGCGGCATGGTCGTCGACCTGGCCCGGCACCTGGCGAACATCAAGCTCGGCCGCCGCATCCCGGTGGTCGGCGTGGCGTCGCTGCCGTTCTCCGGTGACGACGAGGAGCACTCGGTCTCGAAGGGGACGTTGTTCCCCGTGATGAACGAGCTCGACTGCATGCTCGACGACGCCAAGAACCAGGGCGTCATGGCAGTGTGGGGCGACCTGTACAAGAACCCGTTCACCGGCGGGTTCCTTGTCCTGCCGCAGGAGCACTCCTACCAGCGCCTGGGCACCTACACGAAGACCGGCGAGCCGCTGATCCGCCAGGCGCTGCGCACCGGCGTGACCCGGAAGTTCATCGACGACTCGTTCTGCCGCTACGTCGTGCAGGACTACGGCCGCGAGCTGTTCAAGGCGCTGCGCCCGGCCGGCTTCACCGGCGCACCGCACGAGCGCAACACCTCGGGCGACCGCGGCTGGACGGTGTTCGACATCGCGAAGTTCACCCACCCGGGCGTGGAGGTGCTGCCCGGCGAGCCGCGGAGCAAGTGGCGCGAGGTGGTCAGCAAGTGGATCGGGTACATCCCGCAGTGGTCGGGGCTCAAGGAGGGTTTCAAGACCGACTACGTCGAGGCCCACACGGTCGCAGCGCGCGAGCTGTGGAACGACACGCTGCAGAACAAGCTCGAGGAGACGCTGCAGGAGTACCTGCTGCCGGGTGACGACGGCACGCTCAAGACGACGGTCAATGAGTTCTTCGACGAGCTGACGTCGTACTGCAACGTCATCATCCCGGGCGTCGCGCGAACCGACATCAAGGCCTTCTTCGAGGCCAGGGACGCCTACGATCAGATCGAGAGCTGGGACGAGAAGCTGCTCGATCACTCGTGGCTGCTCGACCTCGGCGTGCTGCTCAGCGAGCCGTCCATCCGCTTCGACGGGATGGCCGGCGAGTGCATCTGGGGCTGCGCGTGCTGGGTCGTCGTCCCGCACGAGGCGATTCGCGGAGACGCGCCGGTGTCCACCGACATCTCCAGCGTCCAGGGCGACGCGATCTCCGCGATGGTGCGGACGGTCGTCCAGACGCCGTGAGCCCGGCTGCAGGGACATGAGGAGCGAGGCCCCGGCGGGCGCCGTCCGGCCGGGGCCCATCCCACCGCCTGCCATGAACCGGAACGTCACGACAGTGCCCGCGGCACAGCTGCTTCCCGAGTACGCCGAGTGGCTGGAGCGCGTCGAGATGACGCGCGAGTCGATCGCCTACTGCTGCCTGCACCGACTGCAGGGCAATCGCCCGGCGGCGGAGCGCATCGGCGTCCAGGTCGTCGGCGGGCTGCTCGCGCGTCCACGCGTCTTCCAGTACTTCGGCCTCCCGTTCTCCGGCCGCGTAGCCCACCTCGCCGAGCAGGGGATCGCCGGTGCCCTGCGCGGCTCCGCCGCACGCACCTGCACGTGGGCGTCGCTGAGGGACGAGTTGGTGAGCCTGTCGCCAGCCGAGCAGAGGGTCTTCATCCTCACCTGCGTCGACGGCCGGAACGACGCCGAGGTCGCCGCCGCCCTGCACATCGATGAAGCGAGCGCTGCGCAGCGCCGCGACGCCGTCCTGCAACGGCTGCAGCGCTGCGCCGAGCTCGCGCTTCCCCCATCCAGCCGCCGACGCGAGCGAGGAGAGCGGTGATGGCCCGCCGCCTCGCCCTCGGTCCCCCCAGCCAAGGAGTCCAGCCATGATGGCTACCGAGCAGCTCGTGCACGCGCGCGAGCACGTCACTGTCCGCCGCACCCGCCTCGCCCATGCCCTCAGCTCGCTGACGGTCCAGCTCCTGGCGCTCGTCTTCCTCGTGGGGCTCGTGTTGTGGACCCTGCTCTTCACGAGCTACGCGCCGCTGCACGACCCGCTGCACGCGCTGCGCCACGCCCTGTACCTGGTCCCCTGCCACTGATGGGGGCCGCTTCGCATCGCGGTCGCCGCCCCGCTGCCACCGCCGCACTCGCCGTCCTCGTCGCCGCCCTGGCGCTCCTGGCGCTGCACGCCGGGCCGGCACGGGCGGCCGACGGCGAGTTCCGCGTCACGTACAGCCCGCCGCTGGACGAGCAGGTGGCGCAGGGCAACCCCGACTCCCCCAAGACGCCGACCACGATCACGATCCAGGCGCTCGGCGCCGACGGACAGCCGCTGCGCGATGCGGTGGTCGAGGCGCGTCTGACCGCCCCGGATCCGCCGCTGGCCTCCGGCTCGGACGTCCCGCGGATCGAGGGGCGCGAGCTGCTCGTGAGCCGCTTCGGCGCGCCCGAGGGACGGTACGCATTCACATACCTGCTGCCCATCCGTGGCGACTACACGCTCGACCTGCGTGCGCGTCCCGCTCCGGGCACGGGTGCGACGTTCGCGCCCTTCGGCGCCACGAAGACGTTCTCCGTCGGCGACCGGGCCGTCGAGCTGCAGCTCTTCGTGCTGCTTCTCGCGGGCCTCTTCCTGTTCGGGCTGATCTCGGCGGTCCTCCTCGTGCGGCCGAAGTTCAAGGCCGCCGCTCGGCGACGCGCGACCGGCGAGCGCCCTGCGCTCATCGACGTGCCCGGCGTGACGGGCGGGCTCGTCGCGCTCGGCCTGCTGCTCGCCGTCTTCGTCGGCTTCGTCGTCGTCGACAGCGTGCGGGAGAGCCGCTCGGACCGCACCGTCGCGGGCTTCCAGGACGCCGGCCGCGGAACGGAGCGCGCGGCGAGCAACGACAGCGCCGCGCTGCGCTACGACGTCAGCCGGACGAGCGAGGACGGCATCGGTGTGCAGACGCTCGTGCGGACCCGCGGCGAGCTGACCGCCGCGGACGGCGGGCCGCCCCCGCCCGGCGCCACGGTGCGCATCGAGTCGCTCGACCTCGAGACCGGAAAGCGGATGTTCGCCACGGAGGCCCCGCCCGTCGACGGGCGCTTCGAGCTCGGCGTCGTCTACTGGGACGGCGTGGAGTACGAGACGACCGTCGCCGCCAGGGGGGGCGGCGTCGGGGCCGGCCTCAGCGACACGCTGGAGGTGGCCGTCGACCCGATGGCTCCGCCGATCTCGTCCAAGCTCGTCACCATGGCGTGGCTGCTCGCCCCGCTCGTCGCCGGCATCGGGGTGGGAGTGTTGTTCGCGCGCCGCCGCTGGGGCAGCTCGCCCGGCGGCTCCCGTCCGCGTGTCGGCGCGCCCGCGCCGGGAGGCGCCGGATGAGGCGCCTGCTGCTCGGCTATATGCTCGATCGCGCCGCCGCGCCGGAGGGGGCCGCGCTCGCCGCGATGCTGCCGCGCCTCGAGCGCGCCGTGCCGGCGACCCGGAAGGGCGCGCAGATCGTCCGCGGGCTGTGCGCGGACGAGCGCTGGACCGCACGGCACCTCGCCGGGCGGGTGATGGGCCGGCTCCCGGACGACGCGATGAGCTCTGACGAGGCATGGGGGCGACTGCTCGCGCTGGCCGCCGACGAGCACCCGATGGTGCGCGAAGGCGCACCGTACGGGCTCGCCGCTCTCGCGGCCCGCGACGCGGCCATGGCCGCTCGCGCCGAGGCCCTGCTCACCGACGCCGGAGCGCCCCGCTCGGCGCGCCGCGCCGTACTGCGCAGCATCGTCGCGCTGTGCGCAGAGCCGCCCACGCGACCACTGGGAGAGCGGCTCCTGCGGACCGCCGCTCTGGCCGACGAGGGCGTCAACCGGGGCGTCGGAGCCGTCGTCCTTTCGCGGGGCATCGGGGCACGCGATCCGGAGCTGGCCCGGCGGATCGCCACCGAGTGGGCGACCGCTCCCGAGCCGGCGCTGCGCCGCGAGGCCGACCGCGCGCTGCGGGTGAAGCTGCCCGTGGACGCGCCCGCGCCCGTCCCTCTCGGCGCGACGGCCTCGCGGCGGGCGTCCCCGCACGCGGCGGAGGCGCGATGAGCTCCGCACGCGGGTTCGCCTCCACGGCCGAGATCACGCTGCCCGAACGGCTTATCGACCAGGTGATCGGCCAGCAGCACGCGGTGCGGGTCATTCGCCTCGCCGCGCAGCAACGGCGCGCGGTGCTGCTCGTCGGCGAGCCGGGGACCGGCAAGAGCATGCTGGCGGCGGCGATGGCCGAGCTGATGCCGGTGGCCGGGCTCGAGGACATCGTCATCGCGCCGGATCCGCGCGCGCGCCAGCTTCCGCGGATCCAGCGGGTCCCCGCCGGGGACGGCGCCCGTCTTGTAGCCGAGGCGCGGGCGCGGGTGCGCAGGGAGCGCCAGGGGCTCGCCTACCTGTTCGGCGTGGCCGTCGTCGCCGCGACGATCATCGGCCTGCTGCTGGCCGTGATCGTCTCGCCCTGGGCGCTGGGCGGCGCGCTCGTCGCCGTGCTGCTGCTGCTCTGGATGCGCCGCGGGGTGCTCGCTTCGCACGCCGGGCCCTCCGAGCGCGTGCTCATCGACCGCGCCGGACAAGAGCGAGCGCCGTTCGTCGACGCGACCGGCGCGCAGGCCGGCGGCCTCTTGGGCGACGTGCGCCACGATCCCTTCCAGTCAGGCGGATACGAGTCCGAGCCCGCGGACCTCGTCGAGCCGGGCGCCGTGCACCGCGCGCACGGCGGCGTGCTGTTCGTTGACGAGATCACGTCGCTGAGCCTCGAGAGTCAGCAGCGGCTGCTCACGGCGCTTCAGGAGCGCGAGCTGTCGATCACCGGGCGCCACGGCGGGTCGAGCGGCGCGATGGTCATGACCGAGCCGGTGCCTTGTGACACCGTCCTCGTCGTCGCAGCGAACCCGGAGGAGCTCGGTTACCTGCACCCGGCATTGCGATCGCGCCTGCGCGGCTTCGGTTTCGAGCTGCTCACCGAGGACAGCGTCGCGCGCACGCCGTCCGCCGAGGAGAACCTCGCACGCTTCGTCGCCCAGGAGGTCCGGCGCGACGGTCGGATCCCGCACTTCAGCGCCGCGGCGGTCGACGCCGTCGTCGCCGAGGCTTCGCGTCGCGCCGGACCGGGACGGCTGACGCTGCGCCTGCGCGAGCTCGGCGGCCTCGTGCGCGCCGCCGGCGACCTCGCCGCGGCCGAGGGTGCACCGCTGGTCGGCCCCGACCACGTGGAGCGGGGCCAGGCGCTGGCGCTGAGCATCGAGGAGCAACTCGAGGGCGCGCGGCGCGCGCCAGAGCTCGCCCTGCGCGCCGTCGCCGGGGCGGATGAACGACGCGAGCGGGGCTGAGGAGCACCGTCATGACCGAGACCATCGCAGCACGTGACGTCCCAGTCGGCGAGCCACACGACGTGGTCGCCGTCCCGAAGGATCTCTCCTGCGAGGTTTCCCCGGCGGCCGTGCATCGCGGGTCTTTCGGGGCCAACGGCGCCCTCCGGGCGGGCCGGCCGCTCACGCAGCTCGACGTCCTATACGGCGAGCTCGCCACGGAGGTCGACGAGCAGCGCCTCGCCGAAGCCGCCGCACGGATCGACCGCCACTGCCACGTGGAGTGCCTGGCGCTGTTCCTGTGCGCCCCGCAGTCGCTCGCGGCCGTCAACCGCCACGTCCGGTTCACGGCCCACAGGACGACCTTCGAGCTGGCCGAGTGCCAAGCGGACGTCGATCAGCAGTCGAGGAGGGCCTGATGCCGCTGAACTGGGATCTGGTGCGTGAGCGTTACGAAAGCGACCCGGAGGTCCGGCAGCACGGGAGCGGCCGCACGCTGCGCGTGACCGGGATCGAGGAGACGCATCTGGAGGTCAGCACGCGGCTCTGGACGAAGACGCTCGACCGTGACCACCTCGAGCGCGCCGTCGTGCTCATGGAGGAGGAGACGCTCACCCGGCGGGTCGGCGAGTTCGTCGAGCAGTACGGCAAGACAGTGACCAAGGAGAAGCGCACGCTGGCCGCGCGCATCCTCGAAGACCTCGGCTATCTCGAGTGAGGGGGAAGGACATGCCGTTGGACTGGGAAGAGGTGAAGCGCCGCTACGCGAGCGGTGCCGAGGTGCCCACGGTGGCGGGTGGCAAGCGCTTCCAGGTCACCGGCGCCGACGACGACGCCATCTACGTGAAGACGTCGCTGTGGAAGGACCGGCTCGAACGCGAGCACCTCGACAAGGCCGTGCGGCTGATCGAGGAGGGCCGGCTGACGACGCATGCCGGGCACTTCGCCGAGGAGTTCCGGTCCGCCGTCGCCGACGTCCGCGGCACCTCTGTGGCCCACATCCTCAAGGACCTCGGTCACCTGGACTGACACGAACGACGGAAGGACAACCATGGCGCACGCGACGAATCACGAGACGTTCGAGCTCGGCGAGGTGAGGCTCCAGATGGGCGCGACCCTGCGCGACGCCAAGCTCGCATACAAGACCTACGGCGATCTCAACGCCGACAAGAGCAACGCGATCGTGTACCCGACGTGGTACTCCGGGCGCCACTGGGAGAACGAGTGGTTGATCGGCGACGGGATGGCGCTCGACCCGGCCGAGTACTTCATCATCGTCCCGAACATGCTCGGCAACGGGCTGTCGTCCTCGCCGAGCAACACCCCGCCGCCCTACGACCGGGCGCGCTTCCCGAAGATCACCGTACTGGACAACGTCACCGTCCAGCACCGGCTGGTGACCGAACACTTCGGCATCGAGACGCTGGCGCTCGTCACCGGCTGGTCGATGGGCGCCGGCCAGACATATCAGTGGGCGGTCAGCCATCCGGACATGGTGCAGCGCGCCTGCCCGTTCTGCGGCTCGTCGAAGACGAGCGAGCACAACATCGTGTTCCTGGAGGGCGTGAAGGCCGCGCTCACCGCCGACGACGCGTTCCGCGGCGGCTGGTACGACGAGCAGCCGACGAAGGGTCTGCGGGCCGCAGCGCGGGTCTACGCGGGGTGGGGCTTCTCGCAGGCGTTCTACTGGGACCGCGTCTACACCCAGCTCGGGTACTCCGACCTCGAGGACTTCCTCGTGGCGTTCTGGGAGGGGTTCTTCCTGGACGACCGCGACGCGAACAACCTGCTGACGATGCTGTGGACCTGGCAGAACGGCGACATCGGCCGCACGCCGGGCTTCGACGGCGACCACGTCAAGGCGCTCGGCTCGATCAAGGCGCGCATGATCGCGCTACCGGCCGAGAAGGACCTCTACTTCCCGCCCGAGGACGAGGAGTACGCGGTGGGTCACATGCCGAATGCCGAGCTGCGCGTCATTCCCGGCGTGTGGGGCCACTTCGCCGGCGGAGGTGCGAACCCCGAGGACATCGCGTACATCGACCGCGTCCTCAAGGAGCTGCTCGCGACCTGATCGCCGGGGCGCCTGAGAAACCAGAGAGGAGAGCCACCATGTCGGCATCCGATGCCGCACCCAAGTACTTCCAGGAATCGGCCAGCGGGGTGCCGATAGCCGTCTTCGGCTTCGGCTTCTCGCTCGGGGTGCTGTCGCTGGCCAACACCGAGATCGTCCCGCTCGACGCCAACCTGTTCGTGCCGGTCGCGCTGGTCACCGGTGCGCTTGCGATGCTCATCGGCGGGCTGCTCGAGTTCCGCAACGGCAACCTGTTCGGCGGCACGTTCGGCGTCGCCTACGCGGCCTTCCTGTTCACGACCGGGGCCATCCTGCGATGGTTCGCCCCCGAGATCACCGATGCAGCAGGCGTCAGCGCGTTCGGTGACGCGTTCGGTGCCTACCTGCTCGTCTGGGCGGTGTTCACCGCGGGGCTCGCGATCGGCGCCTACTACATCAATCTGCCGGCGTTCCTCGCTTTCGCCCTGCTCGTCATCGTCTACGTTCTGCTCGGCATCGTCAACATCACCGAGCCCGGCAGCGACTTCCTGCTGAACCTGGCCGGCTGGATCGGCCTCGTCGACTCGGCCGCCGCGTGGTACCTCGGCATGGGCATGGTGCTCAACGCCACGTGCCCCCGCCCCGTCCTGCCGATGGGCCCGTACCCCTATCGGCACAAGGCCCGAGCGGCGTCGGCGCAGCCGCAGACGGGCGGCTCGGGGAGCCCGAGCTAGCCGCCGTCTACCTACCTGCCTGCCTGCGGGGTCGCCACAGGGCGTGGCGTCCGCAGGCAGCAAGGTCGCCGCCGGGCTCCGAGAAGAGATGGTGCTCCTCCGCTGAGAGCCGAACAACCGCCTTGGGGACGTCCGATCTAGTGGCCGAGCACCCACGGCGGGTGGGCGCCGTGGACGTGTCCGGGCAGCGGCCGCCCGGAGGGCTGTGAGACCACGGCGGGCTCGTGCCCGCTGCGCTCCTCGGCCTCCCGCGCACGGCGCAGGGGCGCCGGCGTGCGCACGAGACCCGGCGGCGTGAAGCGCCGCCGGGCCTCGTGGCCACATGTCGGGCACACCGCCGGGTATCCGGCGGTGCCGGCCTCACGCCACAGGTCGAACGCCCCGCACGCCGCGCAGCTGAAGGCGTAGAGCGGCATCGTCAGCTGGTGCGGGCGGCGCCGCCACGGTCGGCGGTGGCCGGCCCGTCGACGTGCGGGCGGATATCGAAGTCGAAGATCGCCGTGGGCAGGTAGAGCGAGCAGCACGCGTTGGGGATGTCCACGACGCCGCTGATGCGGCCTTCGATCGGTGCCGAGCCGAGCAGCAGGTAGGCCTGCTCGCCGCTGTAGCCGAACGTCTTGAGGTACTCGATGGCGTTCAGGCACGCGCGCCGGTAGGCGACGGTCGCGTCGTTGTAGTAGTTCGTCCCGTCCTCGACGGAGATTCCGATGAAGGAGATGAACTCGTCGTAGCGCGGCTCGACGCGGCCGGGGATGAAGACGGGATTGCTGTGGATCCCGTACTTGTTCATCCCGTCCTTGATGAGGTCCACGCCGAAGTCGATGTAGCCGCCCATTTCGATCGCGCCGCAGAAGGTGATCTCGCCATCGCCCTGCGAGAAGTGCAGGTCGCCGCCCGAGAGCAGCGCGCCGGCCACATGCACTGGGTAGAAGACACGGCTGCCGCGCGTGAAGTTCTTGATGTCGTGGTTGCCGCCGTTCTCGCGCGCGGGGACGGTGCGCGCCCCTTCGCGGCCGACGCGGTCGCGTTCCTCGCCGCTCAGGCTGCCGGCGAGCACGCCGTCTTCCAGCGGCGGAAGCGCGAGCGGGGGTACCCGCTTGGGATCGGTGTCGATCAGCGCCTGCTCGCGCCGGTTCCATTCCGCCAGCAGATCCGCTGACGGGGCCGTGCCGAACAGCCCCGGATGCGTGATGCCGGTGTAGCGCACGCCGGGGATGTGCCGCGATGTCGCCTCCTGGCCGTGAAAGTCCCAGATCGCCTTGTACGCGTCGGGGTAGTAATCGGTGAGGAACCCGCCACCGTTGACCTTCGCGAACACCCCCGTGTAGCCCCACCCCTGGCCCGGCGCGGGCCCCTGGTCCTGTGGCGGCTGGCACGGGCCGAGGTCGAGAATGTCGACGACGAGCAGGTCGCCGGGCTCGGCGCCCTCGATCGCCACCGGGCCACTGAGTACGTGACAGGGATTGAGGTTTACGTCACGGATGTCGTTGGCGCTGTCGTTGTTGCCGATCTGGGAGTCGGTCCACTCCCGGCACTCGACGCGGAACTCGCTGCCCGGCCTGAACGAGCTCGCCGGTGGGATGTCCGGATGCCACCGGTTGTGGCCCGGGACCGCCTGCTCACCCATGCTCTTCGTCTGATCCACCTGGAACGCGACCTCTGGCACTTCCGGCCTCCTTTGCGTCTCGCGCGATCTCGGGCCGCCCTTCGCCGGGCGCGGTCCGGTCCAGAACGCTCGCGTCGGGCCCCGGCCGGGGTCAAGACGTCCGGTGCATCACGCACAACGCGAGCACGCAGTGCCAGGCCCGTCGCGGCGGGGCCGGCATGCACCCGCGGGCCCGTCAGTCGACGTCGACGCCGCGTTGCTCGAGGCCGGCACGCAGCCGCTCGTGCGCGCCCGTGAGGTCCTCGTGCGACCGCCAGCCCGGCGCGAGATCGTCCAGCGCGTCGGCGAGCCGCGAGAAGCGATCGGCGAGCTGCGCGCGCAGATCGCCGGGCAACGGCAGCAACCCGAGCGGGTACGCCTCGACGTGACGCGCCCCTAGGGCGATCTGGCGCGCGACGCTCTCGACCAGCTGCTGCTCACGGACCTCGCCCCGGCGCAGCCAGTCGAGCTCCTGGAGGGCGAAGTCGAGCTCCCAGAGCGCGGCCCGCGCCTGCTGCTCCGGGGCGACCACGGGTCGGCGCACCTCCGGCTCGCGCGCCTCGAGGGGCGCACCGAGGATGTCTCGGACCGAGAAGTCCCGGGGGAGACCGGGATCATCGCTGGGGTCGCATGCGCCGGTCACGATGCTGCCGTCCGAGGTTAGCGGGCGGGCGATGGGCGGACCGCGGATCTGGTGCACGCGGAACCAGTGCGCCCGAGTGGCGCCGGCTAGCCTCACCATGTGGCGAACCGTCTCGCCGCCGAGAGTTCGACGTACCTGCTCGAGCACCGGGACAACCCGGTGGACTGGTACCCCTGGGGCCCCGAGGCGCTGGGGCGCGCACAGGAGGAGGGGCGGCCCATCCTCCTGTCGGTCGGCTACTCGGCCTGCCACTGGTGCCGCGTCATGGCGGAGGAGTCCTTCGAGGACGCCGACACCGCGGCCTACATGAACCGGCACTTCGTGTGCGTCAAGGTCGACCGCGAGGAGCGCCCGGATATCGACGCCATCTACACCGACGCGTGTCACGCAATGACCGGGCGGGCCGGCTGGCCGCTCACCGTCTTCCTCACCCCCGCGCAGGTGCCGTTCTACGCCGGCACGTACTTCCCACCGCGCCCGCGTGGCGGACTGCCCGCGTTCCGCACGGTGCTCGAGAAGGTCGTCGAGGCATGGATGCAGCGGCGCTTCCAGATCGACCTCGGCGCCGAGCGGATCGCCGGGCGCCTCGGCGGCGGCGCCACCCTAGTCCCCGCTGCGTCCGAGCCCGGCGCCCAGGCGGCGGCCGAGGCCCGCGAGCGCCTGGCCGAGCACTTCGACGCCGAGCACGGTGGCTTCGGCGGCGCGCCGAAGTTCCCGCCGGCCTCGGTCCTCGAGTGGCTGCTCGGCTGCGGCGACACCGCGATGTCCGGCCGGACACTGCGCGCGATGGCGGCGGGCGGCATCTACGACCAGATCGGCGGCGGATTCGCGCGGTACGCCGTGGATGCCGGTTGGGCGGTGCCGCACTTCGAGAAGATGCTCTACGACAATGCCCTGCTGGCGCGCGCCTACCTGCACGGCTGGCAGGTCCTCGGTGAGGAGCGCCTGCGCGAGGTCGCCTGCGAGACGCTCGACTGGGCCCTGCGCGAGCTGCGCGGAGACGAGGGCGGGTTCTGCGCCTCGCTCGCCGCCGACTCCGACGGCGGCGAGGGGCGCTTCTACGTCTGGCGGATGGATGAGCTGCGCGCGGTGCTGGGGGCGGACGCGCGCGACGCCGCGCGCTGGTTCGGCGCCACGGAGCAGGGCACCTTCGAGGGTGCGAACGTCCTCGTGCGGGCCCCGGGCCACGACCCCGACCCCGACCCCGAGCGCCTCACCGACGTGCGCCGGCGGCTCTTGACCGCCCGCGCGGAGCGCCCGCGGCCGGCCCGCGACGCCAAGCGCCTGACCGCCTGGAACGCGCTCATGGTCGCCGCGCTCGCCGATGTGGGCGCTGCGCTGGAGCGGGTTGACTACGTGGCCGCGGCACGGGCTTGTGCGGACTTCCTCTTGGCCGAGCTGCGCGCGCCCGACGGACGCGTACTGCGCAGCTGGACCGAGGACGGCGCGCACCGGCCGGGCTTCCTCGACGACCACGCGTACCTCGTCGAGGCACTCGTCGTGCTGTACGAGGCCACGTTCGACCCGAGGTACTTCACGGCCGCGCGCGAGGTCGCGGACGTGATGATCGCGCACTTCGCCGACGAGGCGAACGGGGGCTTCTATGAGACCGCCGACGACCACGAGCGGCTGCTCGCCCGCCGGAAGGATCTGGCCGATACCCCGACGCCGGCGGGCAACTCCAGTGCAGCGCTAGGGCTCCTGCGGCTCGCGGCCCTCAGCGGTGAGCGCGGGTACGAGCGCCGCGCGGCCGGCGTGCTGCGGCTCGTGGGTGAGCGCGCCGTCGCTCATCCGCTCGTCTTCGCGCATGCACTGCAGGCGCTTGAGTTGCTCCACGCCCCCGTGCGCGAGGTCGCGCTGGTCGGCGACGACACGACCGAGCTCGAGCGGGTCATCCGGTCGGCGTTCCGGCCACGCGTCGTGCTCGCCGGCGGCGAGCCCGACGGCGTCGCGCTGCTGGCCGGGCGCGCAACGGTCGGCGGACGGCCGACCGCGTACGTTTGCGAGCACTTCACCTGCCAACGGCCGGTCACCGATCCGGAGGAACTGCGGGTCCTACTGTGAGGGGCGCTACAGCCGGTAGCTCAGGCCGGCGTCACGCACAACCCGCCGGACGATCTGCGCCGCGTCATGCGGGGTCAGCGGCACGCCGCCCTCGGTGACCAGCAGCGGGCCACCGTGGCGACAACCGATGTGCTCCTCGAGCGCGGCCGCGGTGCGCGGCGCGAGTGGCACGGTCACCCGCGGTCCGCCGGTCAGCGACACATGCAGCTGGTGGTCGTCGCCCTGCGCCTCGAGGTCCGCGACGCGCGCGTCGCACACGGCTTGGAGCGGCAGGCCGTTGAGCGCCAGCAGGCAGGCGAGCGCGTGCTCGAGCTCACCCGCTGCCGCGGCGGCCTCGACGAACGCCGCAACCTCCTGCAACGTGGGTGCGTCCTTTCCCATGGTCGTTCCTCTCAGTCGATGAAGCCGAAGTCCTTGAGGATGTGCGCTACCGCGGTGCCGCGCTCCGGATGGATGCGCTCGTGGAACTCCTCGACGAACGCGACCGGACTGCGGCTGATCTCGCCGCGCTCGATCGCCGCGGCCGCGCCCTCGAGGTGCTCGCGCGCGAGCGCGGCGGTCCACAGGCGCCCACCGCGGATGTAGACGTGCGCGTCGTCGGCGCCGGTGACGTCGAGCGTCTTCCCGCCCGCCACGGTGGGCACCTGCGCCCCGTCCGCGTACCGCGCCATCACAGCGCTCCAGTCGAGCGGCATCACGACCACCCGAGGCGAAGGTCGCCGCGGACGGTATTCGCGGCGCGCTCGCGGTAGCCGGGCAGCGGCAGGCACGTTACGGTCCCGTGCTCGGCCGTCAACTCGTCGAGCACGGGCCAGAGGTCCACGACGGTCGCTGGTCGGTCGATCCACAGCGTGAAGGTGGGGCGGTGGTCGGCCACGCGCCCGAATCGGTCGCCATGCGGGTGCTCGTCGCGGGTGAACCCCCAGTCGGCGAGGATCGTCGTGGCACCCGCCGCGCCGCCCCGGCGCAGGCGCCGCGTGAGCTCGGTAAACAGCGCCCGGCCGTGGTAGACGGCCGTCCGGCGGGCGTAGAGAGCGACCGCGAGCCAGCCGCGGTCCTCGCCGGGACCCTCCGGCGGCCGCGGCAACGACTCGACGCGCTCGCCGAGGTGCTTGAGCAGTGCGACCGGCTCGATGGTCAGTACGGGGCGTGGCAGGGCCCCGGCCAGCGCGTCGAGCGCCTCAGGGGCGGACGTGCGCGGGACGACGGCGACGATGTGCAGCGGACCTCCCTCCGTCGAGAACAGGCGCACCCGGCGACGCACGCCGTGGACCAGACCGTCGGCGCCGGCCAGTACGACCGCGCACTTCGCGCCGGCGTCACGGAGGATCTCGACCGCGACGCGGGAGACGGGCTCCCGCCCGGCGCGTTCGGCGGCCGCGCACGAGATGGCGATCTGGACCGCGTCGCCCGGACCGGGCGAGGGCCGGGCGCACGCGACGTCGGCGCCGGTCGCCAGGCAGGTGGTCTCGAGCGTGACCAGGCCGCGCGGCACGGCGTAGTCGACCTCGTCGAGCACCCTGGCGATGTCGTTCTGCTCGGCTACCGCGACTGCGAGCAGCGGGAGATCGGTCGAGGTCTCCGGGAGACGCTCAGCCTGGATGCGCCGGTGCAGGCCGAAGCCCTCGATCCCTCGCAGGAGGGTGGCGGCGGGCACGAGGCGGCGGGCGAGCGCGTCCATCAGCGCGTCGGAGGCGAGCACACCGTCGCTCATGACGCCCTCGCCGAAGAAGACGGAGACCCGGATCGCGTCGGCGATCATGCGAGCCAGCTCCCGAGCGCCCATCCCGCACCGGTGCTGAGCAGCCCGGCGACCATCGTGCCGAGTAGGTAGAGCCACATCAGCGCCCACTCGCCGTCCTCGCCGAGTCGCTGCGCCTCCACCATCCAGGTCGAGAACGTCGTGTAGCTTCCCAGCAGCCCGGTCCCGGCGACGACCAGCGCGTCGTGCGTGATGTCGAAGCCGACGAGAAGGCCGAGCACGAAGCCGCCGCTGACGTTGACCGCGAACGTGCCCCAGGGGAAGTCGCCAGGCCGGAGCGCCGCGATCCGCTTGCCCGCCGTGTACCGCCCAAGCGAGCCGACCGCGCCGCACAGCGCGACCGCGGTCCAGGTCAGCGCGGTGGTCATCCGTACCGCCGCCTACGCGCGAAGACCGTGGCCATGACGACGAGAAGCATGCCGGCAGCGAGGCTCACGCCCGCGTACGCGACGGCCAGGGCGGGCTCGCCTTCGCGTGAGAGCTCGATCGTCTCCACCTGGAAGGTCGAGAAGGTCGTCAGCGCACCGCAGAACCCTGTGCCGATCAGCGGCCGCTGGTACCGTGTCGGGACGGTCACCTCGCTCAGGCGAGTGATCACCCACGCGAGCAGTACCGCACCGCCGAGATTGACCGAGAACGTCGCCCACGGCCAGGCGCCGGGGGAGCGCGGCAACGCTTCGCTCACCCCGGCGCGCGCGAGCGCTCCCGCCGCGCCGCCCACCATCACGGCGAGCGCCAGACGCTGAGGCTCGCTGAGCCGCCCTCGGTTGGCCATCTTGACCGCGAGCTCGGGCATGACCATGCGAAGGATCGCATGCGATCCCAGCAGCGGGCGGTGCACCGCGCCCAGCTGCGCATGTCGTCTGTGAGCGCACAGGGCGAGTGATGGTCCTCGCTGCGTCCTCCTTGCACTGCGCGACCGATGCGCATGGGGCTGCGCTGGGCGGTTGGGTGATGCTCGAAGCCGAGCAGCAATTCTGCCGTGTGATCGGCTGCCGCGATCTCGCCAAGCTGGCCGTCGCCGTCGAGCGTGACCTGACCGCCAAGAAACCGCTCATCAACCGCCCGGGAGGCCGCTACGCACGTCAGCGCCTGACCACCGCACACCCGGACCGTCGTCGCGAAGTTCCACGACGATCGGGAGATCGTCGAAAGCCGCTTCCTCCTAGCTCATGGACGCTTGTTATCGCCACGATCGGCGGTGGGGCGACAAAGACCCGCCCCTCTCAATTCGCCTCACGTGGTGGTCGTCGCGGCTTGTAGATCGCCGCGCCGCACGACCCCCAGCAGCCGGCCGTCGGGGTCGGTGAGCAACGCAGTGGTGAGGTTGCCTTGCTCGAGTTTGGCCAGCAGCATGTCCAACGGGCTATCTGGTCGGGTCGTTGACGGCCCGGGTTGCATGACGTCTTGTGCG
>JBKHXR010000015.1:0-15034 GCA_046565905.1 Thermoleophilia bacterium
GCACGACCGCCAAGTCGTAGGCCGCTCCCGGGTCGCGGCCGCGGGTCGCCTATACTGGCCCGCTCGCATGCCGAAAATGAAGACTCACTCCGGCGCCAAGAAGCGCTTCACGAAGACCGCCACCGGCAAGGTCCGCGGCCGCCACGCCTTCACGAGCCACATCCTCGAGAAGAAGTCGGCGAACAAGAAGCGCCACCTCGGCCAGCCCGTGATCATGCAGCCCGAGGACGCCAAGCGGGTCAACAAGCTGCTGCGGACGGGGAGCAAGTAGATGACCCGCGTCAAGCGCTCGGTTCACGCCAAGAAGAAGCGCCGCGCGACGCTCGAGCGCACGAAGGGCTTCCGCGGCGAGGCGAACTCCAACTACAAGCGCGCCAAGGAAGCGCTGATGAAGGCGGAGGCGTACCAGTACCGCGACCGCCGCAATCGCAAGCGCGACTTCCGCCGCCTCTGGGTGACCCGCATCAACGCCGCCGCCCGCCAGGAGGGCATGACCTACTCGACCTTCATCCACGGCCTGCAGCTCGCCGGAATCGAGCTCGACCGCAAGGTGCTGGCCGACATCGCAGTCCGCGACCCGGAGACCTTCCGGCGATTCGTCGACGCCGCCCGCGAGGCGTCGGCTGCCTGACGAGCAGAAGCCGACACACACCGACCTCCCGGGCGCCGCTTCCTCTCAAGGACGGCGCCCTTCTTTTTGCCCGATGACCATCACCAGCTCACACAACGACAAGCTCAAGGAGATCCGCAGGCTCGCGCGCCGCCGCACGCGCGACGAGACATCGCGCTTCGTCGCCGAGGGCGAGGATCTCGTCGCCGCCGCGAGCGCCGCCGGGTGGGCGCCGCTCAGCCTGCTGGCAGCCGCCGGCAGCGGCCTGGACGGCGACGAGGTCGAGCCGGATCTGCTCGCCTCGGTCTCTGCGCTCGGCTCGGGCAGCCGGCAGCTCGCCGTCTACGAAGCGCGCTGGTCGCGCCCCTTCGGTCCGCTGTGCGTCGCCCTCTGGGGCGTCGGCGATCCCGGCAACGTCGGCACGATCCTGCGCTCGGCGCTGGCCTTCGGCGCGTCGGCGGTCGCGCTCGGCCCCGGCTGCGCCGACCCCTTCGGCCGCAAGGCCGTGCGTGCCTCGATGGGCGCCATCTTCCAGCTGCCGGTCGCCCGCGTGACCGCGCTCGACGAGCTGCCGGGAGAGCGCGTGGCGCTCGTCGGCCATGAGGGCGCGGCACTCGCGGGCCCGGCCGGCGGCGAGCTGACGATCCTCGTCGGCGCCGAGCGCGCCGGGCTGGCGCCCGGCCTCGTCGCCGCCTGCGACCGCGTCGCGCACATCCCGATCGCGAGCGAGTCGTTGAACGCCGCGATGGCCGCGACCGTCGCGCTGTACGAGCTGACGCGCGGAGCTGTCGGCTGATGGCTGAGCCGTCGGTGCCGCCGGTGATGCTCGCCGGTGCCCGTCCTCCCGCAGCGGGGTGCGGCAACCGCGTCCATAGGATGGCGCCGGCATGAGCGAACAGCTGACAGGGGCGGCGCCGGCATGAGCGAACGCATCGCACAGCTGCGCGACGAGGCCGAGGCCGCGATCGCCGCCGCGCCGGACAGCGCCCAGCTCGAGGATCTGCGCGTGCGCTACCTGGGGCGCAAGGCCGAGCTGCCCAACATCCTGCGCGGGATCGCCTCGTTGCCGCCGGAGCAGCGCGGCCCGACCGGCAAGGCGGCAAACCAGGCGCGCCAGGCGCTCGAGGGCCTGATCGCGCAGCGCGCCGAGCAGCTCGCCGGCGGCGAGCTCGAGGCGCGGCTGCTGCGCGACGTCGCCGACGTCACGCTGCCCGGCACGCCGCCGCAGGACGTCGGCCGCCTGCACCTGTTGACCGCCACGCGGCGCGAGATCGAGGACGTCTTCCTCGGCCTCGGCTTCCGGATCGCCGAGGGGCCCGAGGTCGAGACCGTCTACTACAACTTCGACGCGCTCAACCACGCGCCGACGCACCCCGCGCGCGACCGCCAGGACACCTTCTACGTTCAGCGCCCGCAAGGCGAAGTCGTCCTGCGCACGCACACCTCGCCGATGCAGATCCGCGCGATGGAGGCGGGGCCGCCGCCGCTGTACATCATCATCCCCGGCCGCGTGTACCGGCGCGACTCCGACGCCACGCACACGCCGCAGTTTCATCAGATCGAAGGTCTCGCGGTCGACACGGACATCACGCTGGCCGACCTCAAGGGCACGCTGCTGGCGTTCGCCCGCGCGATCTTCGGTCCCGACCGCGAGGTCCGGCTGCGACCGCACTTCTTTCCGTTCACCGAGCCGTCGGTCGAGGTCGACGTGTCCTGCTTCATGGAGCACACGGCCGGCGGGCGCTGCCGGGTGTGCAAGGACACCGGCTGGGTCGAGATCCTCGGCTCGGGGATGGTCGACCCGAACGTCTTCGGCTACGTCGCGGAGTACGGCTACGACGCCGAGAAGGTCCAGGGCTTCGCCTTCGGCCTGGGCATCGAGCGGATCGCGATGCTCAAGCACGGCGTGCCCGACCTGCGCCTGCTCTACGACAACGACGTGCGCTTCCTGGAGCAGTTCGGATGAGCGCGCGCCGTCGCTCGACGATCGTCGGCCCGATCGCCGGCGGGAGGTCCTCGCGATGAGGGTGCCCGTCGAATGGCTCGAGGAGTACTGCGCCTCCGAGCTGCCGGTCGCCGAGCTCGCGACGCGCCTGGCGATGAGCGGCACCGAGGTCGACCGCGTCGAGCACCACGGCGTGCGCGCGCTCGAGCACTTCGTCGTCGGCCGCGTGCTGTCGGTGCAGCAGCATCCCGACGCCGATCGCCTGAAGGTCTGCGTCGTCGACGTCGGCGGGAGCGAGGAGTCGCAGATCGTCTGCGGCGCGCCGAACGTCGCCGCCGGCCAGATCGTCGCCGTGGCGCGGCCGGGCTCGGTCATGCCCGACGGCACGAAGCTCAAGAAGGCCAGGCTGCGCGGCCAGATGTCAGACGGCATGATCCTCGCCGAGGACGAGCTCGGCATCGGGATCGACCATGCGGGCACGATCGTGCTCGCGGACGACCTCGAGATCGGCATGCCGCTGGCCGAGGTGTTGCCGATCTCGACCGACGTCCTCGAGCTCGAGATCACGCCCAACCGGCCCGACTGCCTCGGCGTCTACGGCGTCGCGCGCGAGGTGCACGCGGCGACGGGGGCGCCCCTGCGCGACGCGCCGTGGGAGGACGACCCGGCGCGTGGCGCCGACGAGACCTCGCCGGACGCCGGCGGGATCGGCGTCGAGGTCGTCGTCGAGGCGCCCGACCTGTGCCCGCGCTTCACCGCGCGCGCCTTCCACGACGTGCGGATCGGGCCGTCGCCAGCCTGGCTGAAGGCGCGCCTGATGGCCTGCGGCCAGCGCCCGATCAACAACGTCGTCGACATCACCAACTACGTGATGCTCCTGACCGGGCAACCGATTCACGCCTTCGACCTGGATCGCATCGAGGGCGCCAGGCTCGTCGTGCGCCGTGCCGGGCAGGGCGAGCACGTCGTCACGCTCGACGAGCAGACGCGCGTCGCCGATGGCGAGATGTGCCTGATCGCCGACGGCGCCGGCCCGACCTCGATCGCCGGCGTGATGGGCGGCAACCGATCCGAGGTGCAGGACGACACGACGAGCGTCCTGATCGAGGCGGCCAACTGGGATGCCGCCAACATCCACGCGACGTCGCTGAAGCTGGGGCTGCGCAGCGAGGCCAGCGGGCGCTTCGAGAAGGGCCTGGCGCCGGAGCAGGCGCTGCAAGGGCAGGCGGTCGCGACGCGGCTCATGCTCGAGCTGACCGGCGCGCGGCTCGTGCCGGGCACGATCGACGTCGGCGGCGCCGGTCCCGAGCCGCTCACGCTGCGCCTGCGCGACACGAAGGTCGTCGGCCTGCTCGGCGTCGGCATCACCCGCTCGGAGAGCGCGCTGCACCTCCAGCGCCTGGGCTTCGCGACGCAGGAGCGCCCCGACGGCCTGGACGTCACCGTGCCGCCGTGGCGGCGCAACGACGTCACGCGCGAGGCCGACCTCGTCGAGGAGGTCGCGCGGCTGCACGGGATGGACGAGCTGCCGGCCACGCTGCCGCGCCGGCGCGGCGCGGTCGGCGTGCTGACGCCCGCTCAGCGCCTGCGCCGCCGCGCCGAGGACGCGCTCGTCGGCCGCGGGCTGCGCGAGATCGTCGGCTGGAGCTTCGACTCGCCGACGCGCGACGACAGGCTGCGCCTGCCGGCCCGCGACCCGCGCCGCGCGCACGTCGTGCTCGAGAACCCGATGAGCGAGGACGGCGCCAACATGCGCACCACGCTGCTCGGCTCGCTGCTCGACGTCGCGCGCCACAACGCGGCGCGCGGTCAGGGCGTACCGGGCATCTTCGAGTCCGGGCGCGTCTACCTCGACCGGCCGAGCAGCACGTTGCCGCACGAGCACCACGCGCTCGGCGTGCTCGTCCCCGGCGACGTCTTCGCGGCGAAGGCGTACCTCGAGGCGCTGCTGCGCGCGCTGCGCGTCGAGGCATCCTTCGTCTCCGACCAGCAGCCGTTCCTGCACCCCGGGCGCAGCGCGTCGGTGCGCGCCGGCGCGGACGCCGTCGGCTGGGTCGGCGACGTGCACCCGCTCGTCGCCCGCGACTGGGACCTCGACGCGATCGCCGCGTTCGAGATCGACCTCGACGCCGTCGTCGCCGCCGCGCGGCTGGTCCCCGAGTACGAGGACCTGACGTCCTTTCCGGAGCTGCGCGAGGACATCGCGATCGTCGTCGACGAGACGGTCCCCGCGGCCACCGTGCTGGACACGGTGCGCGCCGCCGGCGGCACGCTGCTCGCGCGCGCCGAGGTCTTCGACGTCTACCGCGGCGAGCAGATCCCCCGCGGGCGGACCTCGCTGGCGATCGCGCTGACGTTCCGCGCCCGCGACCGCACGCTGACCGACGAGGACGTCGCACCGGTGCGTGAGCGGATCGTCGCACGCCTCGGCGCCGAGCTGGGGGGCGAGCTCCGTGGCTAGCGCCGCGCGCAACCCAGCCGTGCTCGTCGCCGGCGCGTCGGGCTACACGGGCGCCCTCGCGGCGCGGCTCGTCGACCGCCATCCGCGCTTCAGGCTGGCCGCCGCCACGAGCCGCAGCGACGCCGGCCGCAGGCTGAGCGAGCTGTATCCGCATCACCGCGTCGACGCGGTCCTCGAGGAGCTCGACGTCGACCGTCACGCCGACGTCGACGCGGCGATCGTCGCCTACCCGCACGGCGCCTCGGCGCCCGTCGTCGCGGCGCTGCGCGAGCACGGCGTGCGCGTCGTCGACCTCTCCGCCGACTTTCGCCTGCGCGACCGCGACACCTACGCGCACTGGTACGGCGAGCACGGCGCACCCGAGCTGTTCGGCTGCGCCGTCTACGGGCTGTCGGAGCTCTACGCCGACATGCTGCCCGGCGCCGACCTCGTCGCCAACCCGGGCTGCTTTCCGATCGCGACGCTGCTGGCGCTCGCCCCGCTGGCCCGCGCCGGCGCGATCGCCGACGTCGTCGTCGACGTGAAGTCGGGCGTCTCGGGGGCCGGGCGCGCCCCGACGACGCGCACGCACTTCGTGACCGTCGACGAGAACGTCGTCGCCTACGGCGTCGCCGGGCACCGCCATGCGCCGGAGGTCGACCAGGAGCTCGCCGTCCTCGGCGCGCACGTCACCGCCACCGTCCAGCCGCACCTGCTGCCGATCGATCAGGGCGAGCTCGTCTCGTGCTACGTGACGACGACGCGCGCCTGGCAGCAGGCCGAGCTCGACGCGGCCTACGAGGCATGGACGTCGGCGCATCCGTTCCTCGAGCTCGCCGCCGCGCCTCCGGGCGTGCGCGACGTGCGCGACACGAACATCTGCGCGCTGCACGTGCGCGCCGACGCGCGCACCGGCAAGGTGCTCGTCTTCTCGGCGATCGACAACCTGTGGAAGGGCTCGGCGTCGCAGGCGATCCAGAACCTCAACCTGATGTTCGGCTACGACGAGACGCTGGGCATCGAGCCGCGGTGACCGAGGAGTTCTTCGCCTCGCGCTGGGTGCAGCGGCCCGCGCACGTCACGCAGGCCGGCGCCGGCCTGCCGGCGGGCTTTCGCGCGGCGGGGGTGGCAGGCGGGATCAAGGGCGACGGCGCGGTCGACCTCGGCCTGCTCGTCTGCGACGCGCGCGACGCCGTGAGCTCCGCGCGCTACACGCGCTCGGGGGTGCTCGCGGCGCCGGTCCTCGTCTCGCGCGACGAGACGACGCCCAACGCGATCCGCGCCGTCGTCGCGAACTCCGGCAACGCGAACGCGGCGACCGGAGCGGAGGGGCTCGATGGCGCGCGTGCGATGCAGGCGATGGCGGCGCGCGCGATCGGCGCCGAACCGGGCGCCGTCGCGGTCGCGTCGACGGGCGTGATCGGCGTGCCGCTTCCGATCGGCGGGCTCGAGGCGGGGATCGCGGCGGCGGCCGCGGCGCTCGAGCGCGGGGGAGACGAGCGGTTCAACGAGGCGATCATGACGACCGACGCGTTCGCCAAGCGCGCGTCGCTGGATGTCGAGCTGCCGTCGGGCACCGTGCGGCTGAGCGCCCAGGCCAAGGGCGCGGGCATGATCGAACCGGCCTTCGCGACGATGCTGTGCTTCGTGCAGACCGACGCCGCGCTGGAGCCCGAGACCGCCGAGCTGCTGCTGAGCGTCTGCGTCAAGCGCTCGTTCGATCGGATCTCCGTCGACGGTCAGCTGTCGACGAACGACACCGTGATCCTGATCTGCTCGGGCGCGAGCGGCGTGCGAGTGGCACCGGAGTCCGAGGACGAGCTGCGTCTCGGCGAGGCGCTCGACGCGCTGCTGCGCATGCTCGCGCTGATGATCGTCCGCGACGGCGAGGGCTGTAGGCGGGTCGGGCGGATCGTCGTCCGCGGGGGGAGCGGCGAGGTCGTCGAGCGCTGCGCGCGCGCGATCGCCAACTCGCCGCTCGTCAAGACCGCGCTGCACGGCGCCGACCCGAACTGGGGCCGGATCGCGCAGTCCGTCGGCGGCGTCATGCAGGGCAGCGCCCCGCTCATGTTCGACATCGCGATCGAGGGCATCGCGCTGTGCGCGGGCGGCGTCGGCGTGCCCTACGACGCCGGCGCGCTCGACGCCGCCGCGGCCGGGTCGGAGATCGAGTACGAGGTCGGCCTTCCCGGCGCCGGCTTCGAGACCGAGGTCTTCTTCTCCGACCTGAGCCACGGCTACGTGACGATCAACGCCGAATACACGACGTGAGGTCCACATGAGAGACATCGGGACGCTGCTCGAGGCGTTGCCGTACATCCGCCAGTTCCACGGTCGCACGGTCGTCATCAAGTACGGCGGCGCGGCGATGAGCGACCCGGACCTGCGCGAGGAGTTCGCACGCGACGTCGTGCTGCTGAAGTACGTCGGCATGAACCCGGTCGTCGTGCACGGCGGGGGGCCCGACATCACGTCCTACATGGAGCGCCTCGAGATGCCGGTCGAGTTCGTCTCGGGGCTGCGCGTCAGCGACGAGGCGACGGTCGAGATCGCGAAGATGGTCCTCGTCGGCAAGGTCAACAAGGACATCGTGCTGCGGCTCGGCCGCCACGGCCAGCCGGCGGTCGGCCTGTGCGGCGACGACGGACGTCTGCTGCGCGTGTCGCGCAGGGCGGCGCCGGGCGGCGAGGACATCGGCTTCGTCGGCCAGATCGACCGCGTCGACGCCGACGTCCTGCGCCACATCGCGCAGGACTACATCCCCGTGATCGCATCGGTCGGCGCCGACGGCGGCGGGCGCTCCTACAACATCAACGCCGACGAGGCCGCCGGCGCGATCGCCCGCGAGCTGAAGGCCTACAAGGTCATCTTCCTGACCGACGTCCCCGGCTGGCTGCGCGATCCCGCCGACCCCGACTCGCGCATCACGCAGGCCGGCACGAACGAGGTCGAGGACGCCCTGGAGCAGGTCGGCGGCGGCATGCGCCCCAAGCTGCAGGCCTGCATCGACGCGATCTACGGCGGCGTCGGCGCCGCGCACATCGTCGACGGGCGCGTCGCGCACTCCGTGCTGCTGGAGCTGTTCACCGACGCCGGCATCGGGACGAAGATCCACCCCGCGACATGACGGTCGAAGACCTGCAGGCGCTCGAGCGCGCGCACGTCGTCCCCGCCTACGCGCGCCAGCCCGTGCAGTTCGTCCGCGGCCAGGGCGCCCGGCTGTGGGACGCCGAGGGCGCCGAGTATCTCGACTTCCAGACCGGCCTGGCGGTCACGTCGCTCGGTCACTCCCACCCGGCCGTCGTCGCGGCGATCCAGGCGCAGGCCGCGCGCCTGCTGCACGTCGGAAACCTGTTCTACACCGAGCCGGGCATGCGGCTCGCGCAGCGCCTGGCGCAGTGCTCGCTGGGCGGCAAGGTGCACTTCGCCAACTCCGGGACGGAGGCCGTCGAGGCGGCCCTCAAGCTGGCCCGCAAGGCCAGGCCGGCAGGCACGATCGTCTCGCTGCAGCGCGGCTTTCACGGCCGTACGTACGGCTCGCTGTCGGCGACGCCGCAGGAGTCCAAGCAGGCGCCGTTCGCGCCGCTCGTGCCCGGCTTCGTCGCCGTGGCGCCGACGGCCGAGGCCGTCGCGGGCGCCGTCGACGAGCGCACCGCTGCCGTCCTGCTGGAGCCCGTGCAGGGCGAGAGCGGCGTCTGGGTGCTCGACGACGAGCTGCTGCACGCGGCGCGGGCCGCCTGCGACGAGCACGGCGCGGCGCTGATCTTCGACGAGGTCCAGTGCGGCCTCGGGCGCACGGGGACGCTGTGGGCCTACGAGGACTCCGGGGTCCTACCGGACCTGATGACGTCGGCCAAGGCGCTGGCCAACGGGCTGCCGATCGGCGCGCTGATCTGCTCGCCGCGCTACGCCGACGTGTTCGAGCCCGGCGACCACGGCTCGACGTTCGCGGGCGGCCCCGTCGCCTGCGCCGCCGCGCTCGCCGTGCTCGACGTCGTCTGCGATCCCGCGCTGCTCGCACGCGTGCGTGCGCTCGGAGCGCGGCTCGCCGAGGGCCTCGCGGCGCTGCCCGGCGTCACCGACGTACGCGGCCGGGGACTGATGCTCGCCTGCGACCTCGGCGGCGGCGGCGCGCCCGAGCTCGTGCGCCGCGCGCTCGTCGAGCAGCGCCTCGTCGTCAACGCGACGGGCCCCGCGACGCTGCGCCTGCTGCCACCGCTGACGATCGGCGAGGCGGACGTCGACGAGGCGCTGCAACGGCTGCGCGCCCTCCTGTAGGGCAGGACCCGTGCCGCAACGGCTGCGGGCCCTCCCCCAGGGGAGGGCCCGCAGCCACACCCTGCCGTCCGCCACTGTCAGCGGCGGCCGAGCAGCACCGTCACGGTCTTGCGGACGTTCTGGCGGTTGTTGTTGGCGTCGATCACCGACACGATCACCTGCGACCGCACCCGCCGCGCCCGTCTGAGCACCGACAGGCGCTGGTTGCTGAAGTTCAAGATCGCGAAGCCGACCTTGCCGACGTCGAGCTGGACCGCGTCGGTCGACCACGTGACGCGGCGCCGCGGCCGGACCGGGAAGCCGAAGCTCTGCGGGCGGATCTTGTTCGTCGTACGGACCTTCATGTTGCCCGAGCACGTCCGGACGGCGACGCGGCGGCAGAAGATCCTGACGCGCACGCGGCCCTTGTTGCGACCCGTCCGCGGGACCCTGAGGGTCGTCGCGTCGATCCGGATCATCGCCAGCCGCGACGAGGAGTCCAGGTCGATGACCGGACCGCCGCTGCCGGTCGTGCCGGCCGGGCCCGCGGGACCGGGCGGACCCGGGATCCCGACACCGACCGGCCCCTGCGGACCGGGCACGCCGGCCGGCCCTACCGGCCCTGCCGGCCCTGCCGGCCCTGCCGGACCCACCGGACCCACCGGACCCACCGGGCCGGTCTCACCCGTCCCGGGGGTCGTGAACTCGACGATGTTGCCCTCGGTCGTGCCGAGCTCGTTGGTCGCGACGACGCGGACCTCGTAGGTCGTCTCCTTCGTCAGGCCGCCGACCGGCACGCTGTTGGGCTGCACGTCGCCGCTTCCGGCGGGAAGCGCCAGCGGCGTCGCCGGCACCGTCGTGAACGGCTCCGTGCCCTTGACGCGGTACTGGTACTGGTAGGTCGTCGCCAGGCCCTCGGGGTTGATGCGGCTGTTGAAGGTGGCGGCGGTCGGGCCGATGCCGGTGACGGGGAGCGTCTCCACCGTCGGCTGGCAGTTCGTCCGGAAGGACCGGATCTCGCCCGTCCCCGTGCCGACGGAGTTCGTCGCCTCGATCCTGAAGTGGTACGTCGTGCAGGCAGTCAGGCCGCTGATGTTGCGCGAGCGCTCCTGCAGGTCGGTCTTGGTGCCGGCGTTGAACGGACCGATGACCGTGGCGCCGGCGAGGTCCGCGGCGGTGCCGTAGCTGAACGAGTACGTCGAGGGCAGGCCGTGCGCGTTCGTCCTGCCGTTGAGCGTCGCGCCCGTGGCGGTCACGTTCGTCGCCGGATCGGTGATCGCCGTCGGCGCCGACACGAACGTCGGCGTGCCGTCGGCGACGCGCAGGGCGATGTTGTCGAAGCGGAAGCTGAACGTTCCCTGCGCGGCCTGCAGGACCTGCTGCGTGAAGACCGTGCGGATCTCCAGCCGGTAGGTCTCACCGGCCGTGACGGGGATCGCCGGAGCCGTCATCGTTCCCCAGCCCGTGTCGAACGTCGGCGGGAACAGCAGCGTGTTGCCGACCACGGTCTCCGTCGCGATCGGCTGCTCGCCGGGCGTCGTGTCGTTGACGAGCACGAACGTGTAGGTGCCCTGCCCGTTGATCGAGATGAGCGCGTTGATGAGCGCCTGCCGGTCGTAGCGCAACGTGGCCGGACCCGAGCCCGTCACCGTGAACTGCGGCGAGCTGATCGTGCCCCTGCCCTCGAAGAGCGAGAGCGGCGGGATGACGGCAAGGCCGCTCACGACGCTGCGGAACTCGCTCTCCAGCGAGCCGGGCGGGTTGCCGTGCGTGGCGTCGTGCGTGTTGCGGACCTCGCAGAGCACGTCGGGAATGGGCAGCGGCAGTAGGTTCGGCAGCAGCTCGCACTCGTCGCTGACCGAAGTCCAGCCGTCTGCACCGAGATCGAAGGTCGTCCCCGAGAGCTGGTTGTCCGGGTAGATCGTGTCGGCACGCGCGCTCGGCACGGCCGCGATCAGGATGAGGGCCAGTGCGAGAAGGCTCGCGCCGACGCCACGCTGGATGCGACGCGCCTCGATCATCATGTCTGCTCATTCCCCCTGTTCGGTTTGACCGGAGCCGGCACGCCCCCACGCACCGCCGGACCCGGCAAGCTAGCTGATCGGACGGCGTTCGTCACTCACCAGAGGTATGGCTTTGACGTGCGCGCCGCGCCGAAGCCGCGCGGCTCGTAGGCTTCCACGCTCGATGGCTGAGACGACCGAGCAGACGCCGCACACCAGGACGGCCTCCTATCTCGCCGAGCGGGGCGACGTCGGCCGCGTGCTGCTGCTGTATTCCGGCGGCCTGGACACGAGCGTGATGCTCAAGTGGATCGCCGACGAGTACGAGGCCGAGGTCGTCACGCTGACCGTCAACCTCGGCCAGCCCGGCGAGGACTACGAGGTCATCGAGGCCAAGGCGCGCCAGATCGGCGCCGTCGAGTGCTTCACCGTCGACGCGCGCGAGGAGTTCGCCCGCGCCTTCGTCGCGCCGGCGATCAAGGCCAACGCCCTGTACGGCGGCGGCTACCCGCTGTTCACGGCCCTCGGCCGGCCGCTGATCGCAAAGCTCGCGGTCGAGTACGCGCGCAGGACCGGCTGCGACACGATCGCCCACGGCTGCACCGGCAAGGGCAACGACCAGGTCCGGATCGAGGCGACGATCGCCACGCTCGCGCCCGAGCTGAAGGTGATCGCCCCCGTGCGCGGCTGGCAGATGGGCCGCGACGAGGAGATCGAGTACGCGCGCAAGCACGGGATCCCCGTCAAGGGCGGGACCGAGGTGGCGCCCTACTCGATCGACGACAACCTCTGGGGCCGCTCCTCGGAGGGGCGCTGGATCGAGGATCTCACGCACGCGCCCGACGACGACGTCTTCCAGCTCGTCACGCCGCCCGAGCGCGCGCCCGACGAGCCGCAGACGGTGCGGATCGGCTTCGAGCGAGGAGTGCCGGTGTCGCTCGACGGCGAGCAGCTGGGGCTCGTCGAGCTGCTCAGGCGCGTGGCAGAGATCGGCGCGCGCCACGGCGTCGGCATCGTCGACCACATCGAGGACCGCATCGTCGGCCTGAAGGTGCGCGACATCTACGAGGTGCCGGCGGCGGCGATCGTCCTGCCCGCGCATGCCGAGCTGGAGAAGCTCGTCGGCACGATCCACCAGAACCAGTTCAAGCCAGGGCTCGAGCGCCAGTGGGCCTACCTCGTCTACGCCGGTCTGTGGTGGGAGCCGCTGCGCGGCGACCTCGACGCGTTCATGGACCGCGTCAACGAGCAGGTCACCGGGACGATCGGCATGAAGCTCTACAAGGGCGCCGCCCGCGTCGTCACCCGCGAGTCGCCCAACGCCGTCTACGACCAGTCGCTGGCCTCGTTCGGCGAGTCCGGCGGGCTGTTCTCGCAGCAGGCGTCACCCGGCTTCATCGAGCTGTGGTCGCTGCAGTCGCGGATGGCCTATCGCCTGCGGGCGAACCTGGACGACGACTGACGCGGCCCGCCGCGGTCGCCGAGGCCGACGCGACCGAGTCGCGGGCTGGCGGCGCGGGTAGGATCGGCCGCATGGGATACAAGATGCTCGGATTCGTCGTGTGGCAGGGCGCCCGCTGGTACGCGCGCCGTCGCGTCAGCCAGATGCTTCCGTCGCGGCGCGTCGCGACCGCGGCGCTCGTCGCGAGCGCGGTGGCGACGGTGGCCGTTGTCGCAGCGGCGAAGCGCGACTCGCCGGCGTAGCGCACGACCGCGCTGCGACAAGACGAGACCGCCTGCGGCGGTGCAGTAGACGCACGCCGGGAGCGCCTATGTCGAGTAATCCACTGCATGAGCGGATTACTCGACATCGACTCGCGATGCGCCGCGCCCCAGGCGTCCACTGGCCGCGCCGAGCCGCGACAACCGCAGTCCCCAAACTGCGGGAACTCCGGATCGGCCCGTCCGCACCGGCACCTATTCTGATCGCCCGTGACCGCATCCGTCTGCGCCCATCTGCACGTCCATTCGGAGTACTCGCTGCTGGACGGGGCGTGCAAGATCGATGCGCTCGCCGAGCGCGCGGCGGCGTTCGGCCAGCCGGCGCTCGGCCTGACGGACCACGGCGTGATGAACGGTGCGATCGAGCACTTCCAGGCCGCCCGCCGGCACGGGATCAAGCCGATCCTCGGCTGCGAGATATACCTCGTCGACGACCAGGCCAAGCGCGGCCGCCACGAGCACAACCACCTGACGCTGATCGCCGCCACCGACGAGGGCTACCGCAACCTCGTCAAGCTCTCCAGCGCCGGATTCCTCGACGGCCTGAACCGCGGCAAGCCGACGGTCGACCTCGACGTCGTCGAGCGCCACGCCGAGGGGATCATCGCCCTGACGGGCTGCCTGGCGTCGCGTTTCTGCCAGCGCCTCATCGCCGGCCGCGAGGATGACGCGCGCGCGCACGCCGACGACCTGCTCGAGGTCTTCGGTCCGCAGGACGTCTACTTCGAGGTCCAGCGCAACGGCCTGCCCGAGCAGGACAAGGCCAACGAGGGCATCGTCAGGATCGCCCGCGAGCTCGGCCGGCCGATCGTCGGAACGGCCGACGTGCACTACCTGCGCAAGGAGGACTACCACCACCACACGGCGTTGCTGTGCGTCCAGACCAAGTCGACCCTGCGCGCGCCGAAGATGACGTTCGACACGAACGAGTTCTTCCTGAAGTCCAACGAGGAGATGGTCGCGTCGTTCGCCCCGTGGCCGGAGGCGATCGCGTCCACGATCGAGATCGCCGACCGCTGCAACGTCGAGATCGAGCTCGACAAGCAGCTGATCCCGGCCTACCCGACGCCCGCCGGCGAGCCCGAGGACGCCTACCTTCGCGCCCGCGTGGAGGAGGGGCTGCGCCGGCGCTACGGCGACCCGCCGCCGGCCGAGGCCCGCGAGCGCATGGAGATGGAGCTCGAGGTCATCCACCGGATGGGCTTCGACGCGTACTTCCTGATCGTCTGGGACTTCATCCGCTACGCGAAGGACAACGGCATCGCCGTCGGCCCGGGCCGCGGGTCGGCGGCGGGGTCGATCGTCGCCTACTGCCTGCAGATCACCGACGTCGACCCGCTGCGCTACGACCTGCTCTTCGAGCGCTTCCTCAACCCCGAGCGCGTGTCGATGCCGGACATCGACATCGACTTCTCCGTGCGCGGGCGCGAGCAGGTCATGCGCTACGTCGTCGAGAAGTACGGCCGCGCGTCGGTCGCGCAGATCGTCACCTTCGGCAAGATGTTCCCGCGCGCGGCGACGCGCGACGCGGCGCGCGTGCTCGAGCACGACTACGGCGTCGGCGACAAGCTCGCAAAGCTGATCCCCGATCCGATCATGGGCCGCTCGCCGTCCTTCGCGGACTGCCTCAGGCCGGGCGAGCCGCTGAAGCTGGCCTACGACTCCGACCCGATCGCCAAGCAGATCATCGACGTCGCGCGCGGGCTGGAGGGGATCGTGCGCAACTCGTCGATCCACGCCGCCGCCGTCGTCATCGCCGAGGGGCCGCTGACCGACGTCGTCCCGCTGCAGCTCGCCGACTCCAACCAGGTCGACGACGACGGCAACAAGATCTTCAACATCGTCACGCAGTTCTCGATGAAGCCCGTGGAGCAGCTCGGGCTGCTGAAGATGGACTTCCTGGGGCTGCGCAACCTCGACGTCATCGAGGACGCGCTGGACATCATCGAGCGCTCGACCGGGGTGCGCCGGACATGGCCAACCTGCCGCTCGACGACCAGAAGACGTACGACATGCTGGCCGCCGGCGACTCGATCGGCGTCTTTCAGTTCGAGTCC
>JBKHXR010000016.1:0-50696 GCA_046565905.1 Thermoleophilia bacterium
CCACGGGCGAGCTGCCGGTGGGGGAGAAGGGCGGCCCGCCGCAGGTCGGAGAGCCGGCGATCAAGGTCCACACGCAGACCGGCGCGGACGTGGGCGGTGACCTGACGAAGCTCTCGACGCGGATCCCGCCGGCGCCCGAGATGCTCAAGGCCGACTTCGCCGACGTCGTGGGCAAGAAGCCGGTCGTCCTGCTGTTCGCGACGCCCGCGCTGTGCGCCTCGCGCACGTGCGGCCCCGTCGTCGACATCGCCGAGCAGGTGCGCGCCGAGAACGGCAAGGGCGTGACGTTCATCCACCAGGAGATCTACCAGGACAACGACCCCGGCAAGCCGTTCCGCTCGCAGGTGGTCGCGTGGCGGCTGCAGACGGAGCCGTGGACGTTCGTGATCGACCGTCGCGGCAAGGTGGCGGCGCGCTTCGAGGGCGTGTTCTCGGTGGGCGAGCTGGCGCGGGCGGTGGAGAAGGTCAAGTAGCGGCTGCGGGGTGCCGTCGATCCGCAAGCGGCCGCCGCAGTTCCCGTGCAGTCGCGTGCGTAGGGCGTTCGGGCGGCGCGAGCGGTCAGCGCGAGGTGCGGCGCTGCGCGGGGTGCCGCCTGCGTTGCTGCTCCCGCGCGGGGGCCTTGCGGGGACTGCCGTTCGCGGGTGGCGCCTGGTGCTCGCCATGCGAGCACGATTCGCCATCGACGCCGAGCTGGCTCCGCCGGCGGAGCCGCGGGCGCGTGCTGCGTCTCACTGCAGCGCTCAGGACGCCCCCTGCTATCCTGGCAGTTCTGGTCGCAGCGCCCAGAAATATGCAGTCCCACGACGCCCTTCTCACGGACCTCTACTGCCTGACGATGGCGGCCGACTACGTGCACGAGGGCAGCGCCGAGGATCTCGTCAGCTTCGAGCTCGCGGGGCGCGGCGGCCACGCCTTGACGGTTGCCGGCGTCGACGAGGCGCTGGCGTTCCTCGAGGGGATGCGCTTCGGCGCGGCCGATCTGCGCTGGCTCTCCGAGCAGGACCCGACCACCTTCGACGACGCCGTCCTCGAGCGGTTCGCCGCGCTTCGCTTCACGGGCACGATCCATGCGCCGCGGGAGGGAACGATCGTCCCCGCCGGCATGCCGCTGCTGCGCGTCACCGCGCCCCGCGTGGAGGCGACGCTCGTCGAGACGCCGCTGCTGGCGGCGATGAACTACGGGCTGCGGATCGCGACGAACGCCACGACGATCGTCGAGGCAGCAGCCGGACGGCCCGTCTGGGACTTCTCGATGCGGCGGCTCGACGGCCTCGGCGCGGGCCACACCGCCGCGCGCGCCGCGTACCTCGCGGGCTTCGCCGGCACGGCGACGACGGCCGCGGCGCGCGACCTCGGCATCCCGGTGACCGGCACGATGGCCCACGCCAAGGTCATGGCGCGCGGGCGAGCGGGCGAGCTCGACGTCTTCTGCGATCAGCTGCGCGCGCGGTCCGCCGGTGCGACGCTGCTCGTCGACACGTACGACCCGATCGAGGGCATCCGCAGGGCGATCGCGGCCCAGCGCCTGACCGGCGCGAGGCTGAAGGCGATCCGGATCGACTCGGGCGACCACGCCGCGCTCGCGAGCACGGCGCGGCGGATGTTCGACGACGCCGGCCTGCATCAGACGCAGATCATCCTCAGCGGCGACCTCGACGCGGCGCAGATCCGCACGCTCGTCGAGACCGGGGTGCCCGTGGACGCATTCGGCGTCGGGACGAGGCTGCGCAGCGGCGAGGCGATCGGCGCTGTGTACAAGCTCGTCGAGCAGCACGACGAGAGCGAGCCGGCGCTGCGCTACACGATGAAGCTCTCGCCCGGCAAGCAGACCGATCCCGGCGCCCACCAGGTGACCCGCCGTGCCGACGGCTGCTGCGTGCTGCACCTCGCCGACGAGCAGATCGAGGGCGCGCCGCTGCTCGTCGAGGTGATGCGCGACGGCACGCGCACGCCGCACGCGCCGGACCTCGAGGCCGATCGCGTTCACGCCGCGGACGAGCGCGCCCGCGCCGAGCAGCGCGGGCACGAGCAGCTCGTCCGCTCGCCGCGCCTGACGCAGTTGCGCGCCCGCCTGACCACGCACGAAGAGCAAGGAGATCGAACCATGGCCGAGACAGCCCTGATCGCCGTCGACGTCCAGCACGACTTCCTGCCCGGCGGCGCGCTCGGCGTGCCCGGCGGCGACGCGGTCGTCGAGCCGCTCGTCCGCGCTGCGCACGCCGCCGACCTCGTCGTCAAGACGCGCGACGCGCACACCGCCGACCACTGCTCGTTCACCGAGCAGGGCGGAATCTGGCCCGTGCACTGCGTCGCGGGGACGCACGGCGCCGAGCTGCACCCCGCGATCGCCGCGCTCGAGGGCCCGACCGTCGACAAGGGCATCACGCAGGGCGCCGACGCCTACTCGGGCTTCGACGGCACGCAGCTCACCGCGCTGCTGCGCGGCGCGGGCGTCAGGCGCGTCCTCGTCGGCGGCCTCGCCACGGACTACTGCGTGAGGGCGACGGTGCTCGACGCGCTCGCGGCGGGGTTCGACACGACCGTCCTCACCGACGCGGTCGCCGCCGTCGACGCCGAGCCCGGCGACGGGCGGCGGGCGCTCGACGAGATGGTCGCCGCCGGCGCGCACCTCGCCAGCGGATGGGGCAGGGAGGACTCGAACCTCCGTCTAACCGATTATGAGTCGGCTGCTCTGACCAACTGAGCTACTGCCCCGCCGGGCGCAAGCTACCTTCCGCGTCCAGTCGGGATAATGGCGCCCAGCATGCAACCAGAGCGACCGCGGGACGTCAGATGGGCTTCTTTCTGCGCAGGATGATGGGCGAGAGGGCCGACTCGCTTTCGCGCGAGCAGCTGCTCGAGGTCGCCGAGGGAGCGCTTGCGATGCAGGAGCAGCTGGCGCGCGACGTGCTCTCGATCGTCGAGATGACGAACATGCCGGCATCGCACGCCGAGAAGGACCAGCGCGTGGTGCGAGCCCGCGAGACCGTGAAGCGCCTGGGGATCTGATCTCCCGCCGGCCACGCGCACGCCCGCTCACGGCAGCGGTGGCGTGCCTCGCCGCCGCTGCCGCGCCGGCGGCCTGCGGCGGGCAGGAGCAGGCGCCGACGCAGCGCCAGCCCGCGACGGCGGCCCGCCCGGCGCCGGCGCCGGTCGCCGCCGGCGCGGCCCTCTGCGCGCGGCCGTTGCGGTCGCGCGTCACCGGTCGCGTCTCATCGCCGGCGGCGACCGAGCTCTCCGGCGTCGTGCTGTCGCGATCGCGCCCCGGCGTGCTCTGGACGCACAACGACTCGGGCGACGGCCCGCGGCTGCTCGCCGTCCGCGCGTCGGGCGAGGCGGTCGCGGACGTCGCGCTCGCCGGCGCCGAGAACGTCGACTGGGAGGACATCGCGATCGGGCCGGACGGCGCGCTGCTCGTCGGCGACATCGGCGACAACGACGCCCGGCGCGAGTCGATCGTCGTCTACCGCGTGCCCGAGCCGGCCGGGACGGGCACGGGCGAGGCCGCGGTCGCCGCGCGTCACGAGCTGCGCTACCCGGATGGCGCGCGCGACGCCGAGGCGCTGCTCTTCGACCGCTTCACCGGCGCGCTCGTGATCGTCACGAAGAGCTTCGGCGGCGAGGCCGGCGTCTACGCCGCCCGGCGTCCGTCCTCGCGCGCGGTGACGACGCTGCGGCGCAGCGCGACGATCCGGCTCGGTCCGCTGGCGGCCGTGACCGCCGGCGACGTCTCCGCCGACGGGCGCACGATCGCGCTGCGCACGTATGAGCACGCGTACGTCTGGCGCCGGCGCGCGGGGGAGGCGATGACGGCGACGATGCGTCGCCGCCCGTGTCGCGCGGACGCCGACCTCTCCGCCGAGGGGCAGGCCGAGGCGCTCGCGCTGACACGCGACGGCCGCGCCTTCGTCACCGTTCCCGAAGGGCCCCGTCCGGCGCTTCGGCGCTACGTCGCGAGCGCCGCCGCGTCAGGATCGCCGCGATGACGTTTGCGCCGCGCGCTCGCGGGAATCACCCCACCAGAACCCGCCGAGAGACGGTTCGGCCCATATCCCCCGCCGCCCCTCCACTCTCGGTTTCGCGCGTCCGGTGTGACCCCGCCGGGCGCGCTTGGTTCTTAAGCGCCCGTCCACCGGTCGTCGCGGCTTCTGAGCCGAGCTTCTGCAAGGACGGAAGGGAACGGGACGTGGGCCGTCGAAACAGGGTGTCGCCCATGAAGCGATCCGCTACGCCCACGACGACCCCCGAGTCGCTCTCCACGTACATCCAAGCCCGCTTCGACGACTTCTCGCGCTCGCAGAAGGACGTCGCCCAGTACATCGTCGACCATCTCGACGAGGTCGCCTTCCAGACCGCCGAGGAGTTGGCGCGGCGCGCGAACACCTCTTCGAGCACCGTCGTGCGCTTCTCGCAGGCGCTCGGCTTCGAGGGCTATCCCGAGTTGCAGCACTCAGCGCGCGAGGAGTACCGCCGCCGCCACGCGACGTCACCGGTGGCCACGGGTCCCGCTCCCGTCGCCCCGCTGTTCTCGCTCGATCAGAACGAGTTCGAGACGATGCTCGCGGCCGACCACGTCAACGTCGAGGACACCGCCCGCAAGGTGTCGCGCAGCGACGTCGAGGCCGCCGTCGAGGCGATCGCCACGACGCCGCGCCTGCTTGTCGCCGGCACCGATCAGATGGCGTTCTTCGCGTCGTACCTGCGCCATCTGCTGATGCTGCTCGACCTGCGCGCCGAGATCGTCGCGAGCCCCTCGCAGGAGGCGCTCGGGCGGCTGAGCCGGATCGACGACGAGACGCTCGTCATCGGCCTGTCGGCGGGGCGGCCGCATCCGCTGGTCGTGCGCGCGATGAAGCTGGCCCGACATCGCAAGGCACGGACGATCGCGATCACCGACGCGACGCTGTCGGAGGTCGCAAAGCTCGCACAGATCCGCCTGTACTACTCCTCCAACAGCCCCGCCTACGTGCGCTCGCACACCGCGCTGCTGAGCATGGTGCAGGCGCTGGCCTACGGCGTCTACGCGCGCGACGCCGACGGCTACGCGGACCGAATCAAGGCCTTCAAGCTGAAGTAGGGCCGGGGCCGCGAGCGAACGATGCTCAGCTCCTTCACCGTCGCGCTTTTCCTGCACCTGCTCGGAGTGCTGCTGTTCGTCTCCGGGATCGTGCTGGCGGGCGCCGCGTTCGAGGTCGCGCGGCGCCACGACGACCCGGCGCAGATCGCCCTCGTGCTCGGGCTCTCGCGGATCGGCGTCCTGCTCGTCGCACCCGGCAGCCTGCTCGTGCTCGGCTTCGGGCTGTGGCTCGTCGACCTCGGCGGCCTCGGCCTCGGCGAGACGTGGGTCAGCGCCGCGCTGGCGCTGTTCGTGGTCGCCCTCGCGCTCGGCGGCGCCGGCGGTCAGCGGCCCAAGCGCGCGCGGCTGCTCGCCGCCCGGCTCGCGGACGAGCGCGCACCGGTCAGCGCCGAGCTGCGCGCGCTGCTCGACGATCCGCTCTCGCTGGCCGTCAACTACCTCTCGTCGCTGATCGTCGTCGTGATCCTGGCGCTGATGGTCTTCAAGCCGTGAGCAGGGGCTCGCGCCGCCGGCGGTAGAATCGCCGTCGTGCGAGACGAAGCCACCTTCCGCGTCAAGGCCGGCCTTGCCGAGATGCTCAGGGGCGGCGTCATCATGGACGTCGTCGACGCCGAGCAGGCGCGCATCGCCGAGGCCGCCGGCGCTGCGGCCGTCATGGCGCTCGAGCGCGTGCCTTCCGACATCCGCCGCGACGGCGGCGTCGCCCGGATGTCCGATCCGGCGATGATCAAGGGCATCCAGGACGCCGTCACGATCCCGGTGATGGCGAAGGCGCGGATCGGGCACATCGCCGAGGCCCAGGTGCTCGAGGCGCTCGAGGTCGACTACGTCGACGAGTCGGAGGTGCTGACGCCGGCCGACGAGGACAACCACATCGACAAGTGGGCCTTCTCGATCCCGTTCGTCTGCGGCGCGACGAACCTCGGCGAGGCGCTGCGGCGCATCGGCGAGGGCGCGGCGATGATCCGCTCCAAGGGCGAGGCGGGCACCGGCGACATCGTCGAGGCGGTCCGTCACATGCGCGCGATCCGCTCGGAGATCCGCCGCCTCGGAACGCTCGACGAGACAGAGCTGCCGGCAGCCGCCAAGCAGCTCGGCGCCCCGCTTGATCTCGTGCGCGGCGTGGCGGTCGAGGGCGGGCTGCCGGTCGTGCTGTTCTGCGCCGGCGGCATCGCGACGCCGGCCGACGCGTCGCTGATGATGCAGCTCGGCGCGGAGGGCCTGTTCGTCGGTTCGGGGATCTTCAAGTCCTCCGAGCCCGAGCGCCGCGCGCGGGCGATCGTCGAGGCCTGCACCCACTTCGCCGATCCGATCCGCGTCGCACAGGCATCGGAGGGGCTCGGCCCGGCGATGGACTCGGTGGAGTCGCGCGGGCTCGGCGACGACCAGCTGCTCGCCCAGCGCGGCTGGTAGCGGCGGCCGTGCGCATCGGGGTGCTCGCGCTACAGGGCGGCTTCGCCGCACACGCGAAGGTGCTTCGCGAGCTCGGCGCCGAGGTGAGCGAGGTGCGCGTGCCCGCCGACCTCGAGGAGATCGACGGCCTCGTGATCCCCGGCGGCGAGTCGACGACGATGACGCTGGGAATCGAGCGCGAGCGCCTGGAGCAGCCGCTGCGCTCGTTCGGCAGGCCCGTCTTCGGAACCTGCGCCGGGCTGATCATGCTCGACCGCGAGCACCTCGGGATGATGGACATCCAGGCGCGCCGCAACGCGTTCGGGCGTCAGGTGCGCTCCTTCGAGGCGGATCTCCAGATCGCCGGCATCGACGGTCCGCCGCTGCGCGCGGTGTTCATCAGGGCGCCGTGGATCGCGGCGCACGGCGAGGACGTCGAGATCGTCGCCGAGCTCGACGGGCACCCGGTCGCCGCGCAGCAGGGCGACGTGCTCGCCGTCGCGTTCCATCCCGAGCTCGGCTCGGACACGCGGCTGCACGAGCGCTTCCTGGCCTCCTGCAACGGCGGGCGCGGGTAGCGCCTCGCCGGCTGGGTTCTCGCCGCCGTGGCGTCCTGGAGTGAGATCGAAGCGCAGGCTCCGCAGGTGACCGCGCCGGCGCGCGAGTTCCTCGACGCCTTCGTGCACAAGACGCTTGCCACGCTGCGCAAGGACGGCTCGCCGCGGATCAGCGGCAGCGAGGTGATCTTCGCCGAGGGTGATCTGTGGCTGGGCAGCATGTGGCAGTCGCTGAAGGCGCGCGACCTGCAGCGCGACCCGCGCTTTGCGCTGCACAGCGGCTCGCCCGACCCGGACGCCGGCTGGCGGGGCGACGCGAAGCTCGCCGGGCGGGTCGAGGAGCACGCCGACGAGGAGCTGCGCGCACGCGTCTTCGGCGGCAAGGGCGGATCCGGACCGTCGCACCTGTTTCGCTGCGACATCACCGAGCTCGTCGTCGTCTCGCTGCCCGACCCGCCGGAGTTCCTCGTCATCGAGAGCTGGCACGAGGGCCGCGGCGTGACCCGCATCGAGCGCCGTTGAGTGGGCGCGCCGCGCCCGCACAACCGACGGCGCGCCGCCCCCGGTCAGCGCCTGCGCGCGACCACGAGCAGGTACTCGTAGGGGATCTCCGCCGGCCCGCCCGGCGGGCCTTCGTCTGCCCGCGTCGCGAAGCCGAGGAGGTCGCGGTCCAGCGCCTGCGGATCCTCTGCGCCGGCGCGAAGCGCGATCACCGGGCCGAACGTCTCGTAGAAGAAGTCGCAGTAGCCGCGCGGTCCACCCGGCCGGCGCTCGACATATGTCCTGCGGGTCATCTCCAGCGAGCTGACGCGGTCGCCGAAGAGCGTGCGAACGTGCTGCTCGCTGCCCCAGAGCACCGGCGCCAGCGCACCCGGCGGCGGTGGCGGCGCATGGGGCGCGAGCGCGGCGAAGAAGGCGGCGCCGTTGCCCTCGGGCGTGAAGTTGATCATCCCGATCGTCCCGCCCGGCCGGCAGACGCGGATCAGCTCATCGGCGACCGCGCGGTGGTCGGGGGCGAAGATCGCGCCGAGCGACGACGTCACGACGTCGAACGCGGCGTCCGGGAAGGGAAGCGACTGCGCGTCGCCCGCTACCCATTCGATGTCGAGGCCGAGCTCCCGCGCGTGCCGTTCCCCGACCGCGAGGCTCTCCGTCGTGATGTCGCAGGCGACGACGTCGGCGCCCGCCTGCGCGGCCCGCAGCGCGACGTTGCCCGTGCCGGTCGCCACGTCGAGCAGGCGCTGTCGCGGGCCGATCTCGCAGGCCTCGACGAGCTCGGGCCCGCGGTCCCAGATGAGCTCGCGCGCGAAGCGGTCGTAGTCTCCCAGCGCCCAGGGCGTCGACATCTCCCCGATGCGGGCCCGGGCGGCCGTCTGTGCCAGTGCCTGGATGGATGCGGTGCGTTCGGTCATGCGCGCGACGGTACGGATCGGCGCGCGCGGCGACTTCGCCCGCGAAGGCCATCCTGCATCCGGCCGCCGGTGGCCCGTCCTGGCCAGGACTGTGTGGCGATCCACGGCCGCGGCTGGCCGCAGCCGGCGCCGAGGGCTCTTGCGACGGCTCGCTAGCGGGAGCCGTCGGTGAGCAGCCCCGCCTGCGCCGCATGCGCGGCCGCCGCCGTGCGGGAGGGCAGTCCCAGCTTGCTCAGGATGTTCGCGACGTGGCGATGGACGGTGTGCTCGCTGATCACGAGCCGCTCGGCGATCTGCGCGTTCGTCAGCCCCTCGGCGACGACGCGCAGGACCTCGCGCTCGCGCGCCGTCAGCTCGGGCAGCGGCGGGCCGTCGTCGAGCACGATGCCGAGGCGCCGGCGGGCGCCCGCGACGTCGGCGCCGAGCTCGGCGAGGACACGCAGGCCCTCCGCCGCCTCGCGGCGGGCCGCCTCGTCGCGGCCGAGCGACGTCAGCGTCGCGGCCAGCTCGATCCTCGAGCGCGCCAGCTCGTAGGGCGCGCCGCCCGCCGCAAAGCTGTCGACCGCGTCCTCGAGCAGCGGGCGGGCGCGTGCGTGCTCTCCCGCCGCGGCGGCGACAACGCCCTCGGCGAGGTCTGCGCACGCGCGCAGCAGCGCGCTTCCGGTGCCGCGTGCGACCTCGCGCAGCATCGCGAGCGCGTCGCCGGCCGATCGCGGCTCACCGCACGCGACGCGGGCGTGCACGAGCAGCTCGAGTGCGGGGGCGCGCTCCAGTGCCGCATCCTCGGGCATCTGGCGCAGAAGGCGGTCGAGCAGCTCGGTCGCCTCGCCGGGGTCCCCGCGGTCGAGCGCCAGGCGCGCGCGACACAGCTGCGCCGAGGAGGAGGAGCCGGCACGGTCCAGCAGCGCCACGGCGTCGGCGCTCCGTCCCTGGCGCCGGCGAAGCTCGGCCAGCGCCACCAGCGGCGCTCCGATCATCGCCGGACGGGAGCGGGCGAAGTCCTCGACCGCCGCCTCGAGTACGTCCTCCGCCTCCGCCCACCGGCCGCCGGACAGGTATACGGCGCCGTACTCGGCGCGGCAGAAGGCGAGCATGTAGCGGCTGCCGAAGCGCTCGGCGAACTCGCCGATCCGCGCGCACCACTCCGCGGCTCGCGCGAAGTCGCGTACGGCGGTGCACGCGCTGACGAGAAAGCAGAACGTCCAGGCGCTCGACATCGGGATGACGGCATCACCCTCCAGCGCGGCCGCAGCCGCCTCGTCGAGGCAGCGCATGCCCTCCTGCACGCGGGATTGGCCGACGAGCGTCGAGCCCTCGAGCGCGAGTCCGAGCATCTCGAGGTCGGCGACGCCGAACCGGCGACCCAGCCGGGCGGCCTCGGCGGCCCGCTCGGCGGCGACGCCGTTGTCGCCGAGCACCCGCGCGAGGTAGCCCTCGTGGAAGGCCAGCCAGCCATGGTCGGGGCCCTCGTCGAGCGATTCGAGCAGGCGCCGGGCGCGTCCCAGCCAGCCGCTCGAGACGCTGACGGCGCCGTGGAAGTCGAGCTCGTCGACGGCGAGCCAGGTAGCCATGCGCGCGGCCGCGGCCCGGTCGCCGCCGCGCCGGTAGAGCGAGTAGGCCCGCTCCCGCGCGGCGAACACGGCGTCCGCATCATCGCGCCACCAGGCTGCCCAGCTCAGCCCCTCGAGGCTCTCGCCGCTCTCGCGCCGTGACGCCGCGGCCGCGAAGATGCTGCGTGCGGCATCCCACCGACCGCGGCGCAGCGCGTCCCATCCCGCCGGTAGGTCGTCGATCACCGCGACATTGTCGCGCGCGCCGGGGGCACCGGGTTGTCGTGTCGCAGCAATGGCGACCGCCGCGCGACCCGGTCTCGCGACGCCGTCCCGCGCTGTCAGCCCCCGCTGCGCAGCCGGCGGTCGATCTCCGCGAGCACCGTGCGCCGCTTGCGGTGGCTGGACTCGTAGAGCCGGACTACGGCAAGGGTCGCCGGGTCGGCGGTCGCCAGCTGCGCCGTGACGTCCTTTGCCTTCAGCCGGCCGTAGCCGTCCCATGGCTCGGGGATGCGCAGCTCGGCGCCGGCTCCATCGGCCGCCCCGGCGTCCGCGGACTCGGCGACGACGACGGCCTCGCGCTCGACGTGGATCGGCGCGGGCGGCTCGGCCGGCGCGATCGGCGCGATCGGCGCGGCGGGCGCGGGCGCCGCGGCCGGCCGCGCGGCGGCGCGGGCGACGGGCGCCGGTTGCCCGACCGGTGGCGGGGCGCGGCGCGGAGCGGCGGCCGGCTCGGCCGCGGGGCGCGAGGCACGCGGCTCGTGGTTGCGGGTACGGTCGTGCAGGTCATCGTCGGAGCGGTCGTGGCCCAGGATCGGCGCGGCGACCGCGCGGACGACCGACAGGCCGAGCGATGCGGCCTGGCGGGTCGCCTCGAGGGAGAGCTCGGCCAGACGTGGAAGTGAGTTGAGTGCGCGCATGTCGCTGCGCTACCCGCGGCGGCGCGGACGGAAGCCCGCAGCCCCGGCGCCGGACCGGCTGCAAGCTCGTCGGCCGGTGCTAGACGACGAGCCCGTGACGGACGGTGTTCTCGGTCACCACCCGCGGCTCGACGAAGTGCAGCAGGTAGTCGTGGCCGCCGGCCTTCGTCCCGGTGCCCGAGAGCCTGTTGCCGCCGAACGGCTGGCGGCCGACCATCGCTCCCGTCGTCGATCGGTTGATGTACAGGTTCCCGACGGGCGAGCGGTCGATCACGCGCTGCACCGTGCGCGGGTTGCGGCTGAACAGGCCGCCGGTGAGCGCGACGGGCAGCGCGTCGACGCGCTCCATCGCCTCGTCGACGTCGTGCACCGCTTCGATCGTCAGCAGCGGCCCGAAGATCTCCTCGCGCAGCACGCGGGAGTCCGGCGGCAGCGCGGTCGCGATCACCGGCGCGACGTACCAGCCGTCCTCGCGCCCGCGGTCGCTGGCGGAGACGATCTCGCCGGTCCGCGCGGCGAGCGCGGCGTAGCGCCGCACGCGCTCCTGGGCCTCGCGCTCGATCAGCGGTGGGACGTCGGTGGCGAAGTCGTCCGCCGGACCGACCTGAAGCCCGGCCACGGCGCCGGCCAGCCGCTCGACGAGCGCGTCGTGCAGCGCCTCGTGGACGAGCACGCGGGCGGCGGCGGAGCACTTCTGGCCGGCGTAGTGAAACGCCGACTCGGCGATCGCCGGGATCGCCTCGTCGAGATCGGCGTCGGCGTCGACGACGATGCAGTTCTTGCCGCCCATCTCGGCGACGACGCGGGTCAGCTGGCGGGCCCCCGGCCGCGGCTGCGCGGCCGTGCGCAGGAGCTCGAGGCCGACGGGTCCCGAGCCGGTGAAGGCGATCGTCGCCACATCCGGGTTGCCCGCCAGCGCCGCACCCGTCTCACCCTCGCCCGGCAGCAGCGCGATCGCCTCCGGCGGCACGCCGCCGGCGCGCAGCGCCTCGACGACGCGCAGCCCGCAGCCCGGCGCCTGCTCGGCCGGCTTGAGCACCGCCGTGTTGCCGGTCGCGAGCGCCGCCGCGGTCATCCCGGTCGGGATCGCCAGCGGGAAGTTCCACGGCGCGATGACGGCGCAGACGCCGCGCGCGACGTAGCGCAGCTCGTTGCGCTCGCCGGGGACCTGCAGCAGCTGCGTGCCGGCCGCTCCGCCGCTCGATCCCCCGCCCTGCAGCGCGAGCGCGCCGCGGGCATAGAACTCGAGGAAGTCGATCGCCTCGCAGACGTCTGCGTCGGCCTCGGGCCAGGGCTTGGCGCACTCGCGCTCGGCGAGCGCCGCAAGCGACGCGCGGCGCTCGCGCATCCATGCGGCGGCGCGCACGAGCGCGGCCGCGCGCCGGGCGACCGGCGTCGCGGCCCAGGCGGGAAACGCGGCTTGTGCGCTGGCGACCGCCGCATCGGCCTCCGCCGGCGTCGCCCGCGCAGCAAGCGCGACGACGCGCTCGGGACGGCCGGGATCGGTCGAGACGATCTGCTCCGCGCGGCGCCGCTCGCCGCCGATCCAGACGGGCACCTCGAGCGGCAGGCGCAGCTCGCGCAGGCCGGCGGCGAGCCGGCCGCGCTCCGTCGCCCGGCGCAGCTCGAGCACCGGCTCGTTGGCGAACGGCGGCAGCGTCGTCACGCGACGGTCCCGTCCGGCGCTGCCAGCAGCTGCTCGACCGGGACGCCGTGCGCCTGGTCGGCCAGGAAGCTCTCGTTCGCCGTGTTCTCGAGCAGGCGGCGGACGAGGTAGGCCATCCCGGCGACGAGGTCGCCGACCGGGCAGTAGGAGCGCACGCGCAGCCCGCGGGCGGCGAGCGCCCGGCCGAGGTCGTCGCCGAGCCCGCGCAGGACCTGGAACTCGACGTCGCCGGGCGCGCCTCCCAGCTGCTCGTTGCGCGCGATCGCGTGCGCGACCGAGCGCAGGTTGTGCGACGCGACCGCGACGCGCAGCAGCGGGCGGGCCTCCAGCAGCCGCGCCGTCAGCTGCTCGAAGTTCGCGTCGCAGTCGGCCTTGCGCTCGAAGACCGGGACGCGCCAGCCGTGCTGGCGGGCCTCGACGACCTCGTGGTCCCAGTAGGCGCCCTTGACGAGCCGCACGACGAGCGGCTGCGCGCGCGGTGTCCGCTCGGCCCAGGAGAGGATCGTGTCGAGCGTCTGCGGCGAGTCGCGCAGGTACGCCTGCAGGACGACACCGGCGCTCGGGCCGTCGGCGAACTCGGGCTCGGCGAGCAGGTCGAGGACGAGCTCGAGCACCGCCTCGCGCGAGTCCAGCGACTCCATGTCGATGTGCATGTGCGCGCCGCGCTCGTTGGCCCGGCGCAGCAGCGCACGCAGGCGCGGCGCCGCGTCGCGCTGACCGCGCTCGGGCGCCTCGGGCCGCAGCAGCGGCGTCAGCGCGGATACCTTCACGGACAGGTTCGCGCGCGGCAGCGGCCCGCTCGCGTCGCGCTCGAGCAGCGGCTGGCGCTCCATCTGCGCGTAGGCGCCCGCGAGCGTGTCCAGCGCCTCGGCGCAGCGCGCGGCGTAGCGGTCTGCCTCCTGCGCGGTCACCGTCGCCTCGCCGAGCAGGTCGACGGATGCCGCGATCCCGTCGCGCCAGAGCCTGCGCAGGACCGGCAGGGCCGCGTGCGGGTCCGCTCCGACGATGAAGCGGTGCGCCATGTGGCGCACGCCGGCGGCGCCGGCGGCGCCGAGCGCGGCGCGCCCGGCCCTCGTGTCGCCCATCCGCATCGCGGCGCGCAGCGACGGCGGCTGCGTGTGGACCTGCTCGAGGAAGCTCGTCAGGTGGGCCGCGAGGTCGTCGAGCGAGCGGCAGGCGGGGACGACGTCGACGAAGCGAAACAGCGCCGCGCGCAGCTCGGCGTCCTGCGCCGCGAGCTCGATCGCGCGGTCGTCGAGTGCCTTCAGCGGGTTGCCCCGGTGCGACGGAAAGGCCTCGAACAGCGCCCTGCCGACGCGCTGGATCTCGGCCTCGGGCGACGCTGGCGTGCCCACGGTGACCCGACTACGGAGCGCTTGCCGGCTCGGGCGCGGGCGCGAGGTCCGGGACGGTCGAGGTGTCCTGCGCCGGCGGGATCTGCTCCGCGCCGGTCGCGCCGTTGCCGGCGTCGACCTTCGGCGTGCCGGCGTCGCGGCGGCTCGCCGGCGGCGGCGGTGGCGGCGCTGGCGGCGGCGCGACGGCAGCCGCGGGCGGTGGGGCGGTGGCGGCCGCGGGAGTCCGCGTCGCCGGCGCCGCCGAGACGTCGTCGTCGCCCGCCGCGGCGGCCTGGCGCTTGCGGCGCGCGCGAGCGCGCTCGCGCGCCTTCTCGGATTCGACGTCGTCGGCGCCGGCCTCCTCCGCGCCGGGGACGACGACGACGTCTGCCGGGACGCTCCCCGCCGGAGCGTCGGCGGGGACGGCGATGCGCGGGCTGGACTCGGGGTCCGCGCCACCGAGGACGCCGGCGACGAACAACGCGGCGAGCACCGCGACGAGCACGACGGCGACCGGCAGCAGGATGGGGACCGGAAGCCGCGAGCGCGATCGCGAACGGCCGTTGCGGCGCGAGCGGTCGGCGCGGCCGCTGCCGGCGGTGAGCATGCCGGCTGTGGCTCCGCGGGCGCTCGCCGGCGGGGTGGCGGTTCGCCGCGGACGGGGGATGTGCGCGCCGATCGCCCGTCGCGCCCCCGCGCGCCGCGACGCTGGCGACTTCTCGACCGCCCCGTTGCGCTGCGCGCCCGCGGGCTCGTGCGCGCGCGCGTCGAGCTGCATCGTCGGCTGATCGCCGCTGTCGACGATGACCGGCTCGGCCGCAGGCGCGAACTCGGCGCCGCCGTCCGGCATCGCTGCGTCCGCGGCCTCGGCCGCTGCGCCGTCCTGCGCCTCGGGTCCCCGGACGGCGGGGTGGGGCTGCGGCGCGGGCGGTGGCTCGCCGCCCGGATGGAGCCCGGTGGCGGGCGGTGGCTCGGGGGCCGTGGGCGGCGGCGCGACCGGCGCCGGCTCGGCGGCGAGCGGCGGATCGCCGTTGCCGTTGGCCGCAGGAGCCGGCGGCCGGCGCTCGGCCGGGCGAGTCGCGGCGGCCATCGCGGCGATCATCGACGCGATCACCGCCGGGTCCATCAGCCGGTCCGGCGGGTCGCGGTAGTCGCGCTCGGCCGCGTCGAAGCGCGCGACCGGTGCGCGGCACGCCTGGCAACCCTCCAGATGCCGCTCGAGCAGCTCGAGGTCGGCGGCTGCGATCGTCTTGTCGGCGCGCGCGGCCAGCAGCAGCGGGACCACCGTGCAGATGCCGAGCGGTGCGGGCTCGGCGCGGCTGGCGGCCGCCTTCCGGGTGGCGCTGACCAGCAGTGCCTCGGGGTTGAGATCAGCCAGCCGGTCGGTCGCCACGACGGCCGCCCGGAAGCTCGCGAAGGCCTCTGCCGCGGCGTCCGCCGCCGCCGCGTCGCCGGCGATCTGCCGGCAGTACGCCAGCACCGACGGACCGCGCACGGCGCAGAGTCCGGCGAGGGCGGCGGGATCGCCGTCGCGCACGCCGGACGGTGTCACTGCGGCGGTCATCGCGACTCAGGCTACCGTCCGCTGCCGACGCGGCGTGCGCAACGATTCGCACGAGCGGTCGAGGCTCTACAGTGCGGCCGACATGGACCGGGAGACAGCTCACGTCGCGAGCCGGGCGGCGGCGAGAACCCGGTCGCGGCGAGGATCGAGCGGGGCCTGACGATGCGGCTGCTGTTCGTCCTGGACCACTGGCCGGAGCTGTCGGAGACCTTCGTCGTCAACGAGCTGCAGGCGCTGCGCCGGCTCGGTCACGACGTCCGCGTACAGGCCGCCGAGCGCGCCGCTCACCCCAATCCGGAGGCGCCGACCGACGTCGGCGTCCACGTCCTCGCCGAGGACTCCCCGCGCCGCGCCGCGGCCGACCTGCTGTGGCTGCTGCGGCGCAGACCGCGGGCGTGCCTGCACGATGCGCTGCGCCGCCGCCGCTGGAGCCGCGCCGAGTGGGTCCGTCCGCTGCGCGCGCTCGCCCCCGCCGCGCGGGCGATCCTCGAGCGCGGCGACGAGCACCTGCACGCCCACTTCGCGGGCGGCGCGGCGCTGGACGCGATGCGCCTGGCTGCGCTGACGGGCAGGCCGTTCAGCGTGACCGCGCACGCCTACGACATCTTCCTCGCGCCGCGCAACCTGCGCGAGAAGCTCAGCTGCGCCGGCGCGGTCTTCACGGGCTGCGACTACAACCTGCGACACCTGCGCGGCGTCGTGCCCGAGGCGAACCTGCACAAGGTCGTGATGGGCGTCGACGCCGCGACGTTCCGGCGCGCGACGCCGCCGGCCGCGGGGCGCACCGTCGTCGCCGTCGGGCGGCTCGTCGAGAAGAAGGGCTTCGACGTGCTGATCGACGCCGTCGGGCAGCTGCCCGACGTGCGCGCGCAGATCGTCGGCGACGGCCCGTTGCGCGCCGCGCTGCAGGCGCGAGCCGAGCGCGCGGGCGTCCGCGACCGGGTCGACTTCGCGGGCAGCATGGCGCCCGGCGGCGTCCGCGACGCGCTCGAGGCGGCGGACGTGCTCGCGATGCCCTGCGTCGTCGCGCGCGACGGCGACCGCGACTCGATGCCGGTGGTCGTCAAGGAGGCGATGGCGATGGAGCTGCTCGTCGTCGCCAGCGACGAGGTCGGGCTGCCGGAGTGCGTGCTCGCGCCGTGGGGCAGGCTGGCCCCGCCGGGCGATGCCGAGGCGCTTGCCACGGCGCTGCGCGCGGCGCTGGCGCTGGCGCCGCACGAGCGCGCCGCGGCGGGGCGCGCGGCGCGCGAATGGGTGCGGGCGCACGCCGACGTCGGCGGCGAGACCGCGCGGATGGCCGCCGTGCTGGTGGCGCTCGGCCGGTAGCGCCAGCGCCGGGTCGCGGGAGGAGTCGGTCGCGACCCTCGTGGCCGGCCGTAGCCGCGGCTCGGCCGCCGCATCCGGCGCCGAGGACTTCTGCGACGGACTCCTGGGGCCCCGGCGCCGCTTCGCCGATACTGATCTCGACGTGCTCTCCGACATCAGCGCCCCCGGACGGCTGCGTGGCGGCGACCCGCAGGCGCTTGCGGCGCTCGTCGCCGTCGGCGGCTGGTCGGTCGTCGCCTACTGCGAGCGCGCCGGCGCGGGCGGCGACGTCGCACGCGCCACCGTGCTCGCGTTCGTCGCCTTCCGTCGCCGTGCGATCGAGGCCGGCGACGGCGCCGGCGCCGACCTGGAGCGGATCCTGCTGCACAGCGCGCGCGACGCGGTCGACGAGGTGCGCGGCGAGGCGCCCGCGCCGGAGGAGGCGCGTGCAGGCGAGGAGGCCTTCGCGCGGGCGAGCCCGCGGCCGCTCTCGCCGCGGCTGGCGACGCAGGCGCTGCATGCGCTCGTCGGCGCGGCACCGGTGGACGGCGATGCGGGCGAGGTTCGCAGGCTGGCGGAAGGCAGCTACGCCGAGGCCTACGCCGCCGCCGAGGCCGCTCCGCCCGTCGCCGGCGAGCAGCAGCTCGGCGCCGCCAGCCCGCTGCTGCTGGCGGCGGTCGAGGCCCGCAGCACGGGCAGCCGACCGGCCCCCGTCGGCCGGCCCGAGCCGGCCCCCGCGGGGCGACAGGACGCAGACCGCCCGCGCCGACGATCACGCGGCGCCGGCGGGATCGCGCTCGCCACGCGCCTGCGGGCGCTGCCACCCGCTCGTCGCACCGCCGCCTTCGCCGTCGCGATCGCGGCCCTGCTGCTGCTCGTGACTGTCCTCTCCGGTGGCGACGACCCCGCACGGCAGGCCACGCCCACGACCCCGTCCGCGGGGCGGACGGTGACGGTCACCGCGACCACGACGGTCCCGGCCGTCGCCTCGGCGCGCACCCCGCAGGTCGTGCGCGGCAGCCCGCGCCGACCGCTGACGGCCAGCGGCGCGCGCTTCGAGGTCGTGCCGCTGACGGACGCCGCCTGGGCACAGGAGGTCCGCGCCGAGCAGCCGCGCCGCGGCACGCGCTGGCTGACGGTCGCGGTGCGCACGCGCAACGTCCGCCGCCGCGCGCTCGTGCTGCGCAGCCTCGGCTACCGGCTGCGGACGAGCCGCGGCGTGATCCTCGGGCCGCGCGTCCTCGACGTCGCCGAGGGGCCGGAGCGCGCGCGCGAGGGCCGCCTGCCGATCGGCTCGCGCGCGAGCGTGCACCTGGGCTTCGAGCTGCCGTTCGAGGAGACGGGCGGCCTGTCGCTCGCCTTCGAGCCGGGCGGCCTCGACGAGCCGACCGTGCTCGTGCCGATCGGCCCGCAGAGCTGAGGCTCGCTGCGAGAGCCGAGCGCCGCTACGCCTTCGCAGGCGGGACGAGCACCCGCAGCCGCTCGGTCAGCGCGATCGTGCGCCAGCCGGCGTTGATCGCCCAGCGCTGCTCGGGCGTCGCCTCCGGCGGGTAGAAGCCGCGGCCGACGACGAGCACGTCGTAACGCCCGCGCCGCAGCGCGGCCTGGAAGCTGCGCTCGTCGTCCCACGGCGTCAGGAAGCCGTCGACGAAGCGGCCCATGAACTCGACCTCGTTGTCGATCCTCGTACCGAACGCCGGCCAGATCGGCGACAGCCCGGCGACGGTCCAGTCCGCGGCCAGCGCCACGCGCTGACCGCCCGGCGCGGCGCTGAGCATCGCGTCGACGCCGGGGTCGATGTTGCGATAGCGCCCGTCGTTGATCCGGTCCTGCATCCGGTTGGCCGCGGCGAGCCCGACGAGCAGGGACGCCACCGCGGCGCCGGCAAGCAGCATGCGCCGGTCGCGCAGCCGCCACAGGGTCCACGCCGCGGCGGCGAGCGCGGCCAGACCGACCACCGCGACCGCGAGGTCTCGCAGCTGCACCTCGTAGCCGTACCACGCGCCGAACAGCGCTCCGATCGCGAGCGCCGACTCGAGCACGAGCGCCGGCAGGCGCGGCAGGCGCCCGGCCGCCCAGGCCAGCGCCGGCACCGCGAGCAGCAGCGCCGGGATCGCGTAGCGGGTGTTGGAGTTCGCCAGCGACGGATCGCCGCGCAGCCCGAGCGCCGTCGCCGGGGTGACGGTGTACAGCAGCCCGAGCACGACGGCGCCGGCGGCGAGCACGAGGATGCGCGGGTCTGGCGCGCGCCCGCGCGGCCGTGCGAGGACGACGACGAGCACCAGGCCGATCGCGCAGACGACGGGCACGCTGCCCAGCCCCTCGATGATCTCGCCGGCGAGCTGGCCCAGCACGTCGAGGTCGCCCGCGTAGTCGGCGATCGTCCAGCCCGCCTGGTCGCGGATGATGTCCGGCGGCGCGTCGAAGATCGTGATGCCGAACGGCTTGACCTGCAGCGGGAAGACGGGGTTGCCCGACAGCACCAGGTTGCGCACGAGCCACAGCGCCGTGCCGAGGAACGCCAGCCCGCCGACGAGCACACCGTCGCCGACGGCGCGCCTGGCGCCGCCGGGCTCGGCGCTGCGGCGCGCGTGCAGCAGCCGCGCGACGAGCCAGATCGCGATCACCACGGGCACCGAGCTGACGCCGTACCACTTCGTGCCGCAGGCGATCGCCAGCGCGACGCCCGCGAGCACGAGGTCCGACCGCCGCCTCGTGCGGGCGTGGCGCAGGAGAAACAGCACGCCGCAGGTGTAGGTCGCCCACATCAGCGAGTCGGGCAGCGCACGCGGGATGGTCGCCAGCCCGACGACCGGCATCGAGACGACGACGGCGGCGGCGAGCACCGAATGCGCCGGCGCCGCGCCTAGCTCGCGGGCCAAGGCGAAGACGGCGACCGCGAGGACCACGAGAAAGAACGTGATCGGCAGGCGCACGAGAAAGTCGTTGTGCCACGGCAGCACCGTGCTGAGCAGCAGGACGTCGCCGTTGTGCGGGTAGTTGCCCTGTGCGAGCAGCGGGACGAACTGGTCGATCTGCCAGACGGTGCCGGTCTGGATCCAGCGCGCCACGTTGGGCAGGTGGAACGTCAGCGGGTCGACGCCGATCAGCTCGTCGCCGGCCCAGCGCCCGAGGTCGGCCAGCGCCGCCGCCGCGGCGAAGGCGCTCGCCCCCGCCGCCAGCGTCCACGAGGCGCGGCTGCTGCGGGGAGGCGCGGGGCGCGGCTCGTCGCGCTCGATGGCGCCTGCCGGCGATCCCTCGATGCCGCGCGCGGGCCTGACGAGCAGCGCGAGGACGATCGCCAGCGCCGCGGCCGCGAGCACGGTGCCGCGCGTCAGCACCCCGAGCACGAGCGGCAGCAGATGGACGCCGATCAGCACCGTCGTGCCGACGACGACGCCCGCCAGGCCGAGCTCGAGCGGGTCGAGGTGCAGCAGGCGCCGACGCACGATCAGCGCGCTGGCGAGCGCGACCGCGGCGAGCATCGCGGCGAACATCGCGGCACCGATCAGGAAGTCGTCCAGGGGCATGACCGGGCGAGAGGCTAGTGGCCCTTCCTGCGACGTCGCGCCGCATTTGCGCTGCGACGTCCGGCGAGCGCACTGGATGCGCGCGCCGGCCGCGGCGGCGGCGCCCGGGCGAACCGGCCCCTATCGTGAGGCCGTGCCGCCGAGCGACGCCGAGCCCGAGACCGAGCCCGTCCCCGAAGCCGCCCGCCGCCGCCCGCAGGCGGGCTCGGGGCTGCGCATCCGTGCCGCGCGCGGCACGATCGTCAACGCCGCGTTCCTCGTCGGCGTCAACACGCTCAACCTCCTGCGCGGCTTCCTCGTCGCGGCGTTCCTGACGACGGCGGAGTACGGCGTCTGGGGCGTCGTGCTCGTCGTGCTGTTCACGCTGATGTTCCTGCGCCAGGTCGGCATCGGCGAGAAGTACATCCAGCAGGACGAGGCCGATCAGGAGCTCGCGTTCCGCAAGGCGATGACGTTCGAGCTCGCGCTGGCCGGCGTCGTGCTCGTCGCCGGAGCGGCGCTCGTGCCCGTGCTCGCCGTGATCTTCGACGAGCCGGCGATCATCGCGCCGGCGCTCTTCTCGCTGCTCGTCGTGCCCGCGCAGGCGCTGCAGGCGCCGCTGTGGATCTTCTACCGCGACATGAACTTCGTGCGGCAGCGCAAGCTGCAGATCCTCGACCCGGTGACGGGGTTCGTCATCGCGGTCGCGCTGCTGATCGCGGGCTGGAACTACTGGTCGCTGATCGTCGGCGTCGTCGCCGGCGCCTGGGTCGGCGCGCTCGTCTCGCTACGGGCGTCGCCGTACCGCTTCGGCTGGACCTGGGACCGGGTCGCGCTGCGTTCCTACGCGGCCTTCTCCTGGCCGCTGTTCTTCGCCGGGATGTCGGGCATCGTCGTCGGCCAGGGCCTGCTGATCGTGGGCGAGGCCAAGCTGGGGCTCGCGGGCGTCGGGATCATCGCGCTGGCGTCGACGATCTCGCAGTACTCCGACCGCGCCGACCAGGCGATCACGCAGACGATCTACCCGACGATCTGCGCCGTCAAGGACCGCGCCGACCTGCTCTACGAGGCGTTCGTGAAGTCCAACCGCCTGGCGCTCATGTGGGGCGCGCCGTTCGGCCTCGGGCTAGCGCTCTTCGCCGAGGATCTCGTGCGGTTCGGCATCGGCGAGCGCTGGGCGCCCGGGATCGGGCTGATGCAGGCGATCGGCATCTCGGTCGCGGTCCACCAGATCGGCTTCAACTGGGACGCCTTCTACCGCGCCCGCGCCGACACGAGGCCGATCGCCGTCGCGGCGGCGATCTCGATCTTCGCCTTCCTCGCGATCGGCCTGCCGCTGCTGGCGATCGAGGGGCTGCGCGGTCTGGCGATCGCGACGGTGCTCGTCGAGGGCGTGAACTTCACGATCCGGATGGTGTTCCTGCGGCGCCTGTTTCCCGACTTCCGCTTCCTGCGCCACGCGGGGCGGGCGCTGCTGCCCAGCCTGCCCGCCGTCGCCGTCGTGCTCGCCGTCCGCCTGGCCTTCGGCGAGGAGGCGACGCTCGCCGCGGCGCTCGCGGTCTTCGTGCTGTACGTCGTCACGACGCTCGCCGCGACCGCGCTGATCGAGCGCAGCCTGCTGCGCGAGATGCTCGCCTACCTGCGCCGCAGGCCGGCCACGCTCGCCGACGAACCGCCGCTCACCGCGCCGCCGCGAGCAGGAACGCGATGAGCGCGAGGTGCGCCTCGCGCTCGATCTTCGGATAGATCGCCGGCACGGGCTGAAAGCCGCCCTCGCCGTCGGCGTCACTGCCGATCTCCAGCGTGTAGGAGATGACGCGCTGGGCGGGTGGATCGACCAGGAACTGCAGGCTTGCGGCGTAGTCCGAGGCCGTCCCGGTCGTCGGATACAGCGCCAGCGACGGCTCGACGTCGTACGCCGAGCGCGCACGCGCCCGGCCGTCGTCGCCGGCGCCGTCGAGGATGGCGTCGTGCATCGCGCGGCCGACACGTAGGTGCTCGTCGTGCAGCGCGGCCGGGATGAACTCGCCGTAGCGCCCGCCGGGCCCGCCGTCGCGGCGGCCGTCCCACGCGGGGTTGCGGAAGCTCTGCTGAGGGTCGCGCACCTGGTTGTCGTCCATTCCCCAGGGAAAGAGGATCTTGCGGCTGAAGGAGTGCACGTCGACGTAGAACTCGATTCGCCGCTCGCGCAGGATCCCCGCGACCGTGCGCGACTCGGGCTCGGACGCCGCCGCCGGGCCGATGTAGACCTGTGCGTCGCACGGGTCCTTCGACGCCGAGACGGCTACGTCGCCGCTGTCGTCGTAGTAGCGCTCGAAGTCCCAGGCGATGTCGTAGTTGCGGTTCAGGTCGACGCCGGCGCACGTCGAGCCGGGGCGCGGAGGGCGGCGGTTCTTGCGCCACAGCGCGTTGGCCGGCGAGGACTGCGAGAACGCCCGGCCGTCCGGGTTGACCAAAGCCACCGCGTTGAGCTCGACGCGCTCGACGATCCGCCTGACGTCGGCGGCGGCGATCGACGCCGCCGGGTAGACGATCTCGCGCGCCGGCGCCGTGTCGGTGAACTGCTCGACGACGAGGTCGGCGCCGTCCTCGTAGGCGCGCAGCAGCCGGTCGAGCAGGCTCAGCAGCGCGTCGGGCGGCGCCCACTCGCGCGCGTGGGCGCCGGCCGTCAGCAGGACCGGACGGCCACCCGGCGAGCCGCTGATCGTCACGTAGGACACGCTGCGGCCACCGTGCGTCCGGTTCGCCGTCACGGTGCGGGTGCACAGCCTCGGGTGGTCGCCGGCGAGCCGGGCGAGACCGGCCTCGATCGCGCGCGCCGTCGCGGGATAGGCCACTACTGCGCCTCGCGGGCCTGGTCGGCCCGCAGGCGCGAGAACAGCACGGCGCGCTGCTCGTCGAGCGCCTCGGCCTCGACGACCGCCTCGACGGACAGCCCGCGCTCGCGCAGCGTCGCGAGCGCCTCGTCGGTCGCATAGCCGGCCACCTGCCAGCGATCGTCGTCCAGGCGCCGCGCGCTCGTGCGCTCGAAGTCCAGCCCGTCGACCTCGCCGAGGCGGCGCATCGGGCCCTCCGGCCCGGCGATGCGGATCAGCTGCACGTGCGTCGCCTTCCCATCGGCTGACTGTGGCACACGGGGGCCGGCGTCGCGTCTGTGGTGTCTCGGCGGCGCGCGTCGGTTCGAACGCTCGGCGAACGGCGTCGATGAGCAGGACCTCGTGCCGGCGCGCGGGCGGTCCTGCGGTCGCGACGGGGTGACGATGTCGAGTAATCCGCTCCTCCAGCGGATTTTCCGACACGGTCGCGTGCCCGCCCACCGTCAGAGATGCTGTCCGCACGCGCCGGCCCCGCTACCGGCCGCCGAGTCACCACGGCCCGAGCCAGCCGTTCGCGCCCGGGGCTCGCCGAGCAGCGCCTCGATCGCCTCCACCGGCACCACGCGCCGGCCCTGGATCCGCCGCCGCTCGCGCAGCGCGCGCGGCAGCCCCGCCACGCCCGCGAGCCGCCCGGCGACCTCGAAGACGGCGTAGCGCCGCGGCCGGTTGACCGCCAGCTCCGCCCGCCAGCGGCGCACGAGCACGCGCGCGTGCAACGCGGGCAGGCAGCGCACCGCGCACCACATGCTGTTGCGGGCGACGTAGAAGCGCAGGCGGGCCATCGACCTCGTCGTCGCGCCGAGGCGGTGGGTGACCCGCGCGGACGGCACGAGCAGCGCGTGGTATCCGGCGAGCGCGGCGCGGAAGGCGAGGTCGACGTCCTCGTAGTACAGGAAGAAGCGCTCCTCGTAGCCGCCGAGCAGGTCGAAGACGCGCCGGCGCAGGAGCGGCGCAGCGCCGGGCGCCGCGAACACCCGGTAGGGCTCGGCCGGTAGGTCGGCCAGCGGACGCTCGCGCATCACCTTGAACGCATAGCCCTCCGCGGCGTAGGCGTCGCCGGCGCTCTCGATCAGGCCGGTCGCGGCGCTTACGAGCACGCTGCCGAGGGCCCACGTGCGGTCGTCGCGTGGCGCGGCGCACAGCTCGGCGAGCCAGTCGGGCGCCGGCGTCGCGTCGGAGTTGAGGATGCACACCCACGGCGCCGACGTCGCGCGCACGCCGCGGTTGGCGCCGCCGCCGAAGCCGTGGTTGCGGCCGAGCTCGAGGGCGCGGACCGCGGGACGGTGCGCGCGCAGCAGCGCCAGCGATCTGTCGCGCGAGCCGTTGTCGACGACGACGATCTCGTCGGGCGCGAGCGTCTGCGCCGCCAGCGCGGCGAGGCATTCGGGCAGCAGGTCCTCACCGTTGAAGTTGACGATCACGACCGCGACGCCTGAGCCTCGATGGACCGGGTCGCGCGGCGGATCGCCGCCGTCGACCCGCGCCGAGCTCACGGCGCGCGGCCGCCGGCGGCGGGGTCGAAGCGCGCGATGAAGGCGTCGACGTCGGGGCTGCTGATCAGCGCGACATGCTCCTTGACCTTGTCCGTCGGCCAGTCCCACCAGCCGATCCGCAGCAGGGCGTCGACCTGCTCGTCGCTGAAGCGGCGGCGGATCTCGCGCGCCGGGTTGCCGACGACGATCGCGTAGGGGCGCACGTCCCTCGCGACGACGGCCTTCGTCCCGACGACCGCGCCGTCGCCGATCGTCACGCCGGACATCACCGTGCAGCCGTTCGTGACCCACGTGTCGCTGCCGACGACGATGTCGCCGCGGCCGTGCGTGAAGCCGTCCTCGTGGGCGCCCGGCAGGTCGAGCATCGCGCGCAGGCCGTACTGCGACACCCACTCCGTGCGGTGCAGGCCGCCGACGTAGAAGTCGGCATTGGGCGCGACCGAGGCGAAGTTGCCGATGATCACGCGGCCGGTGTCGCCCTCGTACTTGACGATGTTCGGCGCGTAGTAGCTCATGTTGCCCATCACCAGCGTGCCGTCGGCGAGGTGCTGCTGCGCGCGCTCCTGCAGCGCGATCGAGCTCTCGGCGCGGTTCAGCGCGCGGCGCAGGCGCTCGATCGAGTCGCGGCGCGCCTTCATCTCGCGCGCCTTGCGGGCCACGCGCCTGGCCTGCTGGGAGGCGCGTCGGACCGGGCTCGGCATCGCGGGCAGTCTAGATGGCGACGCGCCCCGCAGTACGCTCGGCTGCATGGCTGGCGAACGCGCGCTCGCGGAGCTCTACGAGGCCAAGGCACAGACGTACGCGGCGTTCGGCAACGGCGCGATCGCCGCGCACGCGCGGCGCCTGCTGGCGCCGGGCGGCCGGGTGCTGGACGTCGGCTGCGCCTCGGGCGGGCTGCTCGCGCTGCTGCGCGAGACGGCCGGGCACCTGGCGGGCCTGGAGCTGTCGCCGACCGCTGCGCGGGCCGCGGCGCGGATCGGCGACCAGGTCGTCTGCGGGGCGCTCGAGGACGACGGCCTGCCGTTCGAGCCGGGCTCGTTCGATCTCGTCGTGCTCGCCGACGTGCTCGAGCACCTCGCCGACCCGGCCGCCGGCCTCGCGCGCGCGAGCGCCTGGTGCCGGCCGGGTGGGGCCGTGCTCGTCAGCGTCCCGAACGTCGCCCACTGGCATGCGCGCCTGACGCTGCTGCGCGGGCGCTGGCCGCAGGACGACAGCGGCACGTTCGACGCCGGCCACCTGCGCTGGTTCACCCGCCGGTCGCTGCACGAGCTGCTGACCGGCGCGGGGTTGAGCGGCGTCACGCTCGACGCGATCGTGCCCGCGCTGGCCAACCACCTCGGCCGATCGAGCCTCGTACGGCGCGCCGAGCCCGCCTGGCAGGCGCTCGGCCGCCGCGCGCCGGGGCTGCTCGGCTATCAGCTCGTCGGGATCGGCCGCCGCGCCTAGGACCCGGCAACGGCCCGGGTCGCCGACGGCCGTCCACTACGCTGCCGCCTCCATGGGTCTGCGCGAAGTCCGCTACGACATCAACCACGGCGCCTCGCGGCGCCTGCTGATGCCCACGCTCCAGCGCTGGGCCGCCTCGCACGCAGCCGATGCCGAGATCCTCGAGGTCGGCGCGGGCCACTACGACCACCGCCCGTACTTCTCCTGCACGCTGACGAAGTTCGACGCCGACACGTCGCAGAGCCCCGACATCGTCGGCGACGCCCACGCGATGCCGATCGACGACGACCGCTTCGACGGCGCGCTGGCGATCAGCGTCCTCGAGCACGTCGACGATCCCTACCAGGTGGTGCGCGAGATGTTCCGCGTGCTGAAGCCGGGCGCGCCGGTGCTCGCCTGGATCCCGTTCACGTTCGGCGTCCACGGCTTCCCCGAGGATGTCAGCCGCTTCACGACGTTCGGCATGCGCCGGCTCTTCGAGCGCGCCGGCTTCGAGGTCACGCGGATCGACGAGAAGCCGTACTCCGGCGCGTTCCTGCAGCTCTCCAACCTCGTGCACTTCCTGCTGCCGCGAACCGATCACCGCCGCTGGGTCCGGCCGCTCAACAAGACCCTGTTCTTCGTGGCGCGGATGGGCTATCCGCTCGACGAGCGCTTCGCCAAGCTCAAGCTCAAGACGCTCTACACGGGCGCCGAGATCGAGGCGCGCAAGCCGCCGCGGTAGCGGTCAGCCGCCGAGCAGGCGGGCGACGCGCTTGAGCAGGAACGGCCCCAGCGTGCCCGCGAAGAGCGATGTGATGTGCGTCGCGTCCTTGTGCACGAGGACGCCGCCGATGACGGGGAAGCAGTTTCGCCTGCTGCACATGTGGTGCGTCAGGTCGACCAGGTGCACCCGTCCCGAGCGGTCGCGTCGCGCGGCGATCGCGGCCCTGTCGCGGCGCAGCGCCCGCCCGCGGCTGATCGCGCACGCCTGCCCCGCCGGCTTGCGCCTGCGCATCGCGCGCTCGACGCACAGCGGGGTGTTCTCGGTGCTGTAGGGCGTGTCACGCAGGACGATGACCTGCCGCACGGTCTTGGGCAGCCAGCGCCAGCCCCGCATGTAGCTCTCGATCTGGTAGGCGGCGGCGCTCCTGCCGCGCGGCGGCCGGACCGCCGAGGTGGCCAGCTGGGAGACGAAGACGGTCTGCACCTTGGGGTGCTTCGTGAACCAGCTGCGCACGGCGCGACGCCAGGACATGCAGCTTCGGCTGCGCGCCTTCTCCAGCCGCGGCGGAGCGGTCGAGAACGGGCAGCCGCTGCGCGTCAGCGAGAACCCGCGCCACTGCCGCGCCTGCGCGACGACCTCCAGCGCACCGCGCCAGTGCGCGGCATGGCTGTCGCCGACGAGCGCGATCTCGCGGTTGGCGATCGCCGCGCGGACCCCGAACTGGCAGCTGTAGGGCACGCGCATCGACACGATCGAGCAGCGGGCGTTCGGCGTCAGCGCGGCGTCGGCGGGGCTCGGCATCACGCTGAGCCGCAGCGCCCGGCTCGAGCAGCGGTGGCGCGGGTTGCGCGAGGCCGCGCCGAAGCAGCGCGGCTCCGACAGCGGCCTGATCCGAGCCGGAGTGGGTCCGCGGTCGGGAGCGAGGTCCGAGCATCTCGCCGGCGCGGCGCATGACCACGTCGACTCTGCCTGCCACGAGTAACGGCCCTGACCGAGGTTCACCGAGGAGGGCTCGAACACCGCGCGGAACGAGCGCTTGTCGAAGCGGTAGACGGTGGCGCTGATGATCCGGTTCTCGACGGTGCCGCCGAACGGGTCCAGCCGCGAGTACGTCAGGCCGCTGAAGCCCTCGCCCCTGTCGTAGACGCAGATCCGCGACCGCGGCGTGCGCAGCGTGCCGTAGAAGAGCTTGACGCACAGCGCGCGGCCTTCGAGCGGCGACAGCTGCGACGGCTCCCACTCGCCCGCCGTCGCGAAGCGCAGCACCATCTCCGTGCCGCGCTGGCCGAGCGCGACGGCGCGCAGGTCGAGCGGTCCGACGCCGGCGTCCGGGCGATCGGCGTGCAGGCGAGGATCGCGATCGACCGCCGCCGGGGAGCCCGTCGCCGGCGCGGCGAGGAGCGCGACCAGCGTCAATGAGAAGATCCTGAGGATGCGGCGGGCGGAGATCACGGTCCGACATCATGGCCGGTCGGCACGACGCCTCGCCTCAGTCACGTCACGTCGCTTACTGCAGATCCCCCCTCGAAGGAGAAGGTATGACGCTGTCCCGCCCACGCTGGTCCAAGCTCTTCGCCGCATCGCTCTGCATGGCCGTCGCGGGTCTCGCCGGCGCCCAGTCGGCCGCCGCCAAGACCTACGGCTGTCCAACGCCGAAGGAGCCGGCCGGGCTGAAGGGCGGCTATTTCACCGAGCTGCGAGTAAGCGGCTACAAGAGCAAGAGGTCCGCCTGCCGCAGCGGAAGGAAGCTCGTGCTCGCCTACTACAAGTGCCGCAGAAAGCGCGGCGGGATCAAGGGTTCGTGCAACAACCGCACCGTCAACGGGCTGAAGTGCAGGGAGTCGCGGCCGCGCAACCTGCAGTCCGACACGCAGCTCAACGCCCGCGTGACCTGCCGCAAGGGCTCCAAGAAGATCCGCCACAGCTACCAGCAGAACCTCCGCTCGAGCTGACGCAGCCAGCCTGAATCAGCGCGCGACGGCGAACCGCACCAGCTCGCCGTCGCGCTGCTCGACCACCTGGCCGCGCGCCACGAGCAGGTCGAGGTGGCCGAGCACCTCCGACAGCGTGAGGTACGCCTGCGTCACCGCGACGTTGCCCCACAGCGACTGCGCGATCTCGTACGCCGTGCCGGGGCCGCCGGCCAGCAGCCGGCGGATCTTCTGCGCGCGGCGCTCGTGCAGCCGGAAGCGCTCGTCGATCAGCGCGACGTGGTCGGTCACCGGCTCGCCGTGGCCGGCGAGCACGATGTCGACGTCCTGCATCGCGCGCGTCGCCCGCAGCGACTCGATGTAGATCTCCAGCGCGTGCGGGCGCTCGGGCGGGCCTTCGCCGTCGTTGAGATCCGCCTCCAGCGGCCGCGAGATCAGCGGGTTGGAAGAGATGTGCTTGATCAGGTGATCGGCGCCGAGCACGATCCCGCGCTCCTCGTCATGGAAGATCGTGTCCGACGGGGAGTGGCCGGGGCGATGCAGGACCCGCAGCGTGCGGTCGCGCAGCTGCAGCTGCGAGCCGGGTGCGAGCGGGCGCGTGACCTTCGCCGAGCCGCCCCAGGCGCGGTAGCTCTGCGAGACGGCCAGCAGCGCGTAGCGCACGTCCTGCGGGATCCCGTGCTCGGCCATCACCCGCTCGGCGAACTCGTCGTCGGCGTCCATCCCCTCCTTCCAGTGCTCGATCCGCGGCGCGAGCAGGTCCAGCGCGGCGACCTCGGCGCCCGAACGCCGCGCCAGGATCGACGCCAGCCCCAGGTGGTCGATGTGCTGGTGGGAGATGACGAGCAGCTCGAGGTCCTCGACGCGATGCCCGCGCGCCGCCAGCGCGCGCTCGAGCTCGTCGAGCGCCGTTCCCGAGTTGGGGCCGCTGTCGACGAGCGTCAGCGGGTCGTCCTCGATCAGGTACGTGTTGACGCGCCCGACCTGAAACGGCGTCGGGATCGGCAGGCAGTGGATGCCGGCCGCGGCGGCCCGCTGCAGCGCCGCCTGCGCGTCGCTCATGCGCGGATGATGGCGAGCACCTCGTCGCGGCGGCGCTCCATGTCCTCCGCGGAGACCAGCGACTCGAGGCACAGGCGCATGAGCGGCTCGGTGTTCGACGTCCGCACGTTGAAGTGCCACGCGTCGTAGTCGACCGACACGCCGTCGAGGTGGTCGATCTTCGCGTCGTCGTAGCGCGCCTCGATCTGCGCGAGCTTCGCGTGCGGGTCCTGCACCTCGGAGTTGATCTCGCCGGAGATGAAGTACCTCGAGTGGAAGCGCTCGAGCAGCTCGGAGAGCGTCGTGTCCTCGACGCTGACCAGCTCGAGGATCAGCAGTGCCGGGATCGTGCCGCTGTCGGCGCAGTAGAAGTCGCGGAAGTAGTAGTGGCCGGAGACCTCGCCGCCGAACATCGCGCCCTCGTCGCGCATCCGCGTCTTGAAGAACGCGTGGCCGACGCGGTTGGGATGGGCGCTGCCGCCGGCCTGCCGCACCGTGTCGGCGACGGCCCGGCTGGCGCGGACGTCGTAGAGGATCGCCTCGCCCGGCGACTTGCGCAGCAGCGACTCGGCGAGCAGCGCCGTGAGGAAGTCGCCGTCGACGAAGCGGCCGCGGTCGTCGATGAAGAAGCAGCGGTCCGCGTCGCCGTCCCAGGCGATCCCGAGGTCGGCCTTCTCCTCGACGACCTTGCGCATGATGAACTCGCGGTTCTCGGGCAGCAGCGGGTTGGGCTCGTGGTCGGGGAACTCCCCGTCGGGCGTCCAGTAGGCGGTGACGAGGTCGAGCCCGAGGCGCTCGAGCAGCGGCCCGACCATCGGCCCCGCCATCCCGTTGCCGCCGTCGACGACGACGCGCAGGGGCTTGACGGCGTCGCGGTCGATGAACTTCAGCGCGTCGGCCTGGAAGTCGGCGTAGATGTCGACCTCCTCGACGCTGCCTCCTCCCGCAGGCTCGCCGAGGCCTTCCACGATCCGCCGGCGCACGTCCTGGATCCCCGCGTCCCCCGAGAGCGCGATCGCGCCCTCGCGCACGAGCTTGGCCCCTGTGTAGGCCTTCGGGTTGTGCGAGGCGGTGCACATCAGCCCGCCGTCGAGCTTGCGCGCACCGACGAGCCAGTAGAGCATCTCGCTGCCGACCATCCCGGCGTCGACGACCGTCGCGCCCTCGGCGACGATCCCGTCGCGGTAGCGGCCGGCCAGCTCCGGCGCGCTGAGGCGCATGTCGCGGCCGAGGCCGACGCGCAGCTCGCTGGCCGGCTTGCCGCCGAGGTCGGAGAGCACGAGGGCGAACGCACGGCCGACGGCTTCGGCGACGTCGCCGTCGATCTGCTCGCCGTAGAGGCCCCGGATGTCGTACGCCTTGAAGATCTCGTCTGGAACTGACACCGGCGGAAGAGTAGTTGCCCGAGCGACGGCCGCAGCGATCCCGGCCTCGCCGCCGAGCTGTCCGCGCTCGCGCCCGGGAAGCGCACGATCCAGGCGCGCCGGCAGGCGATGCGCGCACGCGCGACTAGAATCGCCGTATGTCCGGTCATTCCAAGTGGGCGTCGATCAAGCACAAGAAGGCCGTCGTCGACTCCCGTCGCGGCAAGCTCTTCACGAAGCTGGCCCGTGCGATCACGACCGCTGCGCGCGACGGCGGGGGAGAGCTCGAGGGCAATCCCGCGCTCCAGCTCGCGGTGCAGAAGGCGAAGGACGCGTCGATGCCCAAGGACAACATCGAGCGCGCGATCGCGAAGGGCACCGGCGCGGGCGCGGACACGGCGCAGATCGAGGACGTCATGTACGAGGGCTACGGCCCCGGTGGCGTCGCCCTGCTGATCGAGGCGATGACGGAGAACCGCAACCGCACCGGCGCGGACGTGCGCCACGTGCTCGGCAAGCACGGCGGCAGCCTCGGCGAGCCGGGCTCGGTCGCCTATCTGTTCGACAAGCGGGGCCTGATCGTGATCGACGCCGAGCGCTACGGCGAGGACGACCTGATGCCGGCGATCGAGGCCGGCGCGGACGACATCGCCGAGGACTCGGGCGTCTTCGAGATCCTCACCGAGCCCGCGGACCTGACCGCGGTGCGGGCCGCGCTCGAGGAGGCCGACGTCGAGATCCAGTCGGCCGACCTGGCGTGGCTGCCGAAGGCGCGCGTCCCGCTCGCGGAGGACGACGCCGCCAAGGTCCTGCGCCTGATCGACGCGCTCGAGGACAACGACGACGTCGACGCGGTGCACGCGAACTTCGACGTCGACGCCGACGTGCTGGAGCGGGTCGCAGGGGCGTAGGGGCCCGGCCGCGCCGTGCGCGCGCTCAGTCCACCCAGGGCCGCGCCTGCTTGACGACCAGGCCGCCGTCCACAGCGAACTTGAACTCGACGTCCATCGCGAACGCGGCGTCGTCCTGCCTGGCGTAGACGACCCTGAAGCGCGCCTGGATCGTCTCCAGCGCCTGGGTCAGGACGGCGAGCTGCCCGGCTGACAGCACCGGCCTTCCGTCCTGCGTCAGCGTCGAGCGGCGGATGTACTGCGTCTCGTACTCGCCCTGCGGCCCGATCGCCGAGATCAGCATCTCGTCGGGCGTGGCGTCGGGGTCGGGATTCGTGACGAGCGACTCGCCGACCTGGACGTTGACGTAGAAGCCCGGCCAGTCGGGGTCGTAGGGGTTCTTGGTGACCGCCACGCCGTTGGCCGCCTCGTCGTCGAAGTTGGGGTGCACGAGCACGCCCATCGCCGCGGCGAGGTGCTCGATGCGGTGGAACTCGCGCTCGTCGTAGGCGCGGAAGTTCCACAGCGACGCCCACACCTGCTTGACGGACTTCGACAGTGGCCCCTCGTCCGCTCGATGGGTGAAGGAGTCGTACAGCCCGGCGCCGTTGAAGCCCTCGAGGTCCTCGTTGTTCGTCGAGGAGCGGCAGCGGATGCCGCTGATGCCGGCCGGGAAGCGCGCCTGCAGGTCGGCGATCTGGCGCTCGAGGTCGGCGGGCAGCTCGGCGCGCTTGATCCTCCTGCGCAGCTGCGCCAGCGCCTCGTCGCGCGCGGCCGCGTCGGCGGCCAGCGCCGCGTCGTTGACGATCTCGCCGGCGTCGTCGTAGAAGCCGCCCGCCGACATGAAGCGGTCATAGAACGAGAACGGGATCGCGAAGCCGTCGGGGACGACGCCGGCGGGCAGCATCGTGCGCAGCTCGGCGACGTTCGCCGCCTTGGCGCCGACGCGCAGCACGTCGGCGTGGCGCAGCTCGTCGAGCTCCATGACCTGCGTCGCGCTGAGGTCGCGCGGCGGCGTCTGCGGCTGCGTCGGGCGGATCTGCTCGAGCCACGCCGCGACCTCCTGCGGCGCCGCCGCCGCGAGCGCGAAGTCCTCCGGCGTGACCTCGTAGCGCACGACCTCGCCGAGCAGCGGCGCGATCCGCTCGTGGCTGAGGGCGTCGCGAACGTAGGCGTTGGGCGTGTCGTTCTGCTTGGCCTTGAGGTTGACGTGCGACAGCGGCGTCTGCGGCGTCGCGCTGATGACGCCCGCCACGTGGCCGAGATCGCTGGGCAGCGAGGAGAACAGCGCGACGTCGCGGATCGTCGGCGGGCGCCCGGAGCTCGGGTCGGCGGCGTTGAGCACGCCAAAGCCCACGCCCGGATTCAGCGCGACGTAGGACACGTTCGCAAACAGCTCCCGCGTCGAGACCGAGCGCACGCCGAGCCGTCGCAGCTCCGCCGCGTCGCGCGCGAACAGCGCCTCCTGCGTCTCGCCCGCCGGGTGATGGGCGAGCGTGGCGGCGGCGAACGGCATGGCGCCACGGACGAGGTGGAAGGCGAGCGCGACGAGCTGCCCGGGGACGGGGTCCGTGGGCCAGAACTCGAGCGCGTAGAGCCCCTCCTCGCCGCCACCCGCCGGCGCGAAGCGGTCGTTGGCGATGATCGTCCCGGCGAGATTGGAGCGGTCGGGACGGAAGTACGTGACGGCGTTGAACTGCGGGAGCGTCAGCTCCAGGCCGAGCCCGCGCGTCGCGAAGTCGTAGTGGAAGGCGAACTCGTTGGTGTTGAGGAAGTACAGCTGCGGGCGCTCGGTGTCGACGCCGAGGATGAGCAGCTTGCACTCCTCGGCGGCGAGCTGGCCGGGCACGTCGTCGCGGCGCGCGAGCAGGTCGAACGTCGTGCGGTCCGGGATCGTGCGGGCGCCGTGCGAGAGCGGCAGCTCGTGGCCTCCGGCGGTCGTCATCCGCGGCGGCCGACGCCGAACACCACGGCCGGCGGCCGGCCGGCCGCGCCGAGCCGCATGAGCCTGCCGAGCGTCTCGTCGACGGACGGCACGGCGCGGCTCAGGCGGTCTCCAGCTGCCCGGTCCGCGCCAGCCAGCGATCGACGACGAAGCCGCCGAACGGCAGCACGGCCCCGACGAGCACGCCGAGCGTCGCGCGCGCGCTCCAGCCGGCCGAGTCGCGCACGCCGAGCGCGATCACGACGTAGGCGACGAACAGCAGCCCGTGGATCGGCCCCATGATCTCCACGCCCTCGGGCGCGTCCTCCGTGCGCTTGATGACCGCCATGACCAGCAGCACGAGGAAGCTCACGGCCTCGGCGAGGGCCACGTAGCGGAACGTCTTGATCGAGAACAACGCAAAGCTCCTTTGGGCGGGCGGAGGACCATCCTAATCTCGCCGCGTCGCGGGACACCCGGCGGGGAGGCATCCGGCCGGGCCCGCAGAATCACAGGCGGATGATCGTCCTCGGCATCGATCCAGGCACCGCCAACACCGGCTACGGCATCGTGGCGCGGCGCGGCAGCCGCCTCGTCGCGCTCGACGGCGGCGTCATCACCACGCGCCCCGAGGCGCCGATGCAGGTCCGCCTGGCGAACATCCACCGGCGCGTCTGCGAGCTGCTCGACGAGCACGCCGTCGGCGTCGTCTCGATGGAGGACATCTACTTCGGGCGCAACGCGTCCAGCGCGCTGGCGGTGGGGCAGGCGCGCGGGGTGGTGATGCTGGCGGCGGGGCAGCGCCGGCTGCCCTGCGTCTCCTACACGCCCCAGCAGATCAAGCACGCCGTCTGCGGGTCGGGGCGCGCGGAGAAGGACCAGGTCGGGCGGATGGTGCAGATGCTGCTGTCGCTCGACGCCGTCCCGCGGCCCGATCACGCCGCCGACGCGCTGGCGATCGCGATCTGCCACGCAAGCGGCGCGCCCCATGCCGCGGCGGTCGCCGGCAGCGCCGGGCGCGCCGACGGCCGCGCGCCGGACGGGCTCGAGCAGATCGACGGCGCCCCCGCGACGGGGGACATCCACGTCTACCGGGGACGCGCGTGATCGCGCTCGTCCGCGGCGAGGTCGCCGTCCGGCGCGGCGACCACGTCGTCGTCCTGACGGGCGGCGTCGGCTACCGGCTGGCCGTCTCCGCCGAGACGCTGCGCCACGTCCCGGGAATCGGCAAGCCGGTGACGCTGCACAGCCATCTCGTCGTGCGCGACGACGCCCTGGCGCTGTACGGCTTCGCCACCGAGGAGGAGCGCGATCTCTTTCTCGCCCTGATCGGCGTGCAGTCGGTCGGGCCGAAGGTCGCGCTCGCCGTGCTCGGCGGAGGGACGCCGCGCGAGCTGATCAGGGCGCTCGCCGCCGGCGACGCGGCCCGCCTGCAGGCCGTTCCCGGAATCGGCAAGCGGACCGCCGAGCGGATCATCGTCGAGCTGCGCGAGAAGGTCGGCGGCGCGGCGCTGGAGGAGGAGATCCTGATCTCGCGCGGCGACGACCCGCGGCGGCTGGCGCGCGACGGTCTCGTCGAGCTCGGCTTCAGCGTCGTCGAGGCCGACGAGCTGCTGCGCGACGCCCCCGACGACACGCCCGAGGCGCTGATCGCCGGTGCCCTGCGCACGGCACGCAAGCCGTGAGCCCGGGACCGCGCATCCAGACTCCGGAGTACCTCGTCGAGGAGGACGAGCTCGACCGCTCCCTGCGACCGCGGCGGCTGGAGGACTTCGTCGGCCAGCCCTCGTTGAAGGAGCAGCTGGCGATCTCGATCGAGGCCGCGCAGGCGCGCGGCGAGGCGCTGGACCACGTCCTGCTCGCCGGCCCGCCCGGCCTCGGCAAGACGACGCTCGCACAGATCGTCGCCGCCGAGCTCGACGTCCCGTTCGTGCAGACGGCCGGACCGGCGCTCGAGCGCAAGGCCGACATCGCCGCGTTCCTCACCGCGCTGGAGCCGCGCAGCGTCTTCTTCGTCGACGAGATCCACCGCCTCCAGCGCGCGCTCGAGGAGACGTTCTATCCCGCGATGGAGGATCGCCAGCTGCCGATCACGGTCGGGGTCGGCGCCGGCGCGCGCGTCGTGACGCTTGACCTGCCGCCGTTCACCCTGGTCGGCGCGACGACCCGCACGGGCCTGCTGACGGCGCCGCTGCGCGATCGCTTCGGCCTGCAGCACCGCCTCGAGCACTACGCGCTCGACGACCTGTCGACGATCGTCACGCGCTCGGCGCAGATTCTCGACGTCTCCCTCGAGCCGGCGGGCGCGGCCGCGATCGCCGGGCGCAGCCGCGGCACGCCGCGTGTCGCCAACCGCCTGCTCAAGCGCGTGCGCGACTACGCCGAGGTGCGCTGCGGCGGGGTCGTGAGCGCGGCCGCCGCCGACGCCGCGCTGGCGATGCTCGAGATCGACGAGCTCGGGCTCGACCGCCTGGACCGAGAGCTGCTGCGGGCGCTGTGCGACAAGTTCGCGGGCGGGCCGGTCGGGCTCTCGACGCTCGCGGTGACGGTCGGCGAGGAGCAGGACACGATCGAGGACGTCTACGAGCCCTACCTGCTGCAGTGCGGCCTGCTCAAGCGCACGCCACGCGGCCGCACGGCGACCCGGCGCGCGTTCGCGCACATCGGCCTCGAGCCGCCTGCGGGCGTCGCCGAGAGCCTGTTCTGAGCCGGACCGCAGCACGGCGGGCGGCGGCCACGGCGACCGCGTGACCGCGCTTCACCTGACGTTTAATCAACCTTCTCTAGGCTTGTCGGAGCAATGGCCCACCTGTTCATCTGCCCCAACTGCGGTAACCGTACGTCGGAGTCCGACCGCACGGCCGGCTTCTCGCGGCAGGCGAAGGGCTGCGCGAAGTGCGGCTTCGGGTTTCTCTTCGAGCTGCTCGACGATTACTACCCCGCTCCGAACGCGGCGTTCTTCGTCTGCGACCAGGAGGGGCGCGTGATCGGCTGCGGGCGCGGCTCGTTCGAGCTCACCGGGCTCAACGACGAGCGCGTCATCGGTCGCAAGGCCAACGAGGTGCTCGGCCTGAGGTTCAGCGACGGCTCCGATCACGTCGGGACCGTCCTGGAGTGGGGCGTGCGCGCGCTCGGCAAGCCCGTCCAGGTCAACGCCGAGGGCGACCTCCCGGCGACCGCCACCGCCGACCTCTTCCCGGCGTACGACGACGACGGCGGACTGCTGCTCGTGCTGACGCCGGCCAAGTAACCTGCCGAAGAGGTCTTCGTGAGCGATCGACAGCGCAACCTATTCATCCTGCTGCTCGTCGCCGGGATCATGATCGCGTCCGCGGTCGTCATCTCGACGAAGGAGACGAAGCTCGGCCTCGACCTGCAGGGCGGCGTCGAGCTCATCTACGAGGCCAAGCCCCGCGCCGGCCAGGCGCCGCCGGGTCCCGATGCGATCCAGCGGGCGATCGACGTCATGCGCGAGCGCGTCGACCAGCTCGGCGTCGCCGAGCCGGAGATCCAGCAGGCCGGCGAGCAGCAGATCAACGTCGCGCTGCCCGACGTCTCCAACCTGGAAGAGGCGATCAAGCAGGTCGGAACGGTCGCGCAGCTGGCCTTCTATGACTGGGAGGTCAACGTCATCGGGCCCGACGGCAAGCCCGATCCGACGAACCCCGAGGTCACGGGCGGCCCGAGCGGCGGCGACGCCTCCAGCCCGGCGGCGCTGTCGCTGTACGAGGCCGTCACGCGCGCCGAGCAGCGCCCCGAGAAGGTCGAGCCCAACAACTCGCGCGACGGCAGCGTCTTCTACGCCGTGGACCGCGAGGCGAAGAAGGTCTTCGGGCTCGGCGAGGAGTCGCGCGGCGCGGCGCTGGAGAACGTGCCGGCCGCACAGCGCGACAAGGTCGAGATCGCCGAGGTCAAGGCCGACACGGTCATCGTGCGCGCCGAGAACCGCGGTGGCGGCGCCAAGCCGGACAAGTGGTTCGTGCTCAAGGACGATGTCGCGCTGGAGGGCAAGGAGCTCAAGGATCCCGAGCAGAACTTCGACCAGGGCACGGGCGGTTCCGGGCAGCCGATCGTCACCTTCAAGTTCTCCGACAAGGGCCGTGAGACCTGGGAGGAGGTAACCAAGCAGATCGCCGAGCGCGGCCAGGAGAGCGTCGGCATCCTGCCCAACCAGTCGCCGGCCGACGTCGCCCAGCACTTCGCGATCGTGCTCGACAACGAGCTCGTCTCGACGCCGTTCATCGACTTCCAGCAGAACCCCGAGGGGATCGACGCGCGCAACGGCTCGCAGATCGAGGGCGGCTTCACGATCCAGACCGCCCAGGAGCTCGCGAACGTGCTCAAGACCGGTGCGCTGCCGATCCAGCTGGAGCTGATCTCGAGCTCGCAGGTCTCGGCGACGCTGGGCCAGCAGGCGCTCAACCAGGGCCTCGTCGCGGGCATCGCCGGCTTCGTCGTCGTCGCGCTGTTCCTGCTGATCTTCTACCGCGTGCTCGGTGTCATCGCGGTCGCCGCGCTGGGCATCTACGGCGTCTACTTCTACGCCCTCATCAAGCTGATCCCCGTCGTCCTGACGCTGCCCGGGATCGCCGGGCTGATCCTGACGCTGGGGGTGGCCGCCGACGCGAACATCGTGATCTTCGAGCGCGTCAAGGAGGAGATCCGCGCCGGCAGATCGGTCATCGCGGGCATCGCGACGGGCTACAAGAAGGGCCTGACGGCGATCATCGACGCCAACGCCGTCATCGTGATGGTGGCCTTCATCCTCTTCGTGCTGGCGACGGCGGGGGTCAAGGGCTTCGCGCTGACGCTCGGTCTCGGCGTCATCGTGTCGCTGTTCACAGCGGTGCTGGCGACGCAGGCGATCCTCGGCACGATGAGCAAGTCGCGGTTCATCAACTCGCCCTCGGCGCTCGGCGCCGCCAAGCCCAAGGGCACGCGCCTGCGGCTGGACTACATGGGCTACTCGAAGTGGTTCTTCAGCGCATCGGGCGTGATCCTGCTGGTCTGCGCGCTCGCGCTCGGCTCGAAGGGGATCAACTTCGGCATCGACTTCGAGTCCGGCACGCGGATCACGGTCGCGCTGACCGAGAACGTCGACGAGCAGGCCGTGCGCGGCGTGCTCGCCGAGGAAGGGCTCGGCGACGCGAAGATCCAGCGCGTCACGGGCGAGGACGCCAAGGGCGCCAGCCAGTTCCAGATCTCGACCAGCAACCTCCGGCCCGAAGAGGTCTCGAACGTCACCAACGCGCTCGACGAGGAGTTCGGTCGCGCCGACACGCCGAGCTCGACCTCGATCGGTCCCACGTTCGGCGAGACGGTCGCCAACAACGCGATGATCGCGATCATCGCCTCGCTGCTGGTGATCTCCGCCTACATCGCGCTGCGCTTCGAACCCAAGTACGCGGTCCCGGTGCTGATCGCGCTCACCCACGACATCCTCATCACGGCGGGCGTCTATGCGGCGCTCGGTCAGGAGGTGTCGACGGCGACCGTGGCCGCACTGCTGACCATCTTGGGCTACTCGCTGTACGACACGATCATCGTGTTCGACCGCATCCGCGAGAACGTGCCGCGAATGCCGCGCGCGACGTTCGCGCAGATCGTCAACCGCTCGATGTCCGAGGTGATCGTGCGATCGCTGGCGACGACGTTCTCGACGGCCCTGCCGGTCCTGGCGCTGCTGCTGTTCGGCGGCGCGACCCTGCAGGCGTTCGCGTTCGCGCTGCTCGTCGGCACGATCTCGGGCACGTACTCGTCGGTCTTCATCGCCGGGCCGGTGCTGACGGCCTGGAAGGAGCGCGAGCCGGTCTATCGCCGCCGCCACGCGAGCGTCGCCGCAGAGAACGACGGCGTCGTGCCGGCCTACGCGACGGGCTCGGCGAGCGAGCAGATCGACACGCAGAGGGCGCGCCGGCTCAAGGGCGGCCAGCGCCTCACGTCGCCTGACGATCCCGAGAAGGTGTCGCGCGAGGAGTTCGACGACATGGTGCGCGACCTGCACGTCGATCCGCCGCCGCGGCGGACGGCCGTCGCCGACCGCGCCAAGCCGAAGCCCAAGCCGGCCCCGAAGCCGGTCCATCGGCCGCAGCCCGAGCCCGACGACGCCAGCGACGCGCTGCCCGAGGACACGGTCATGCCGCCGCGCTCCGACGACAGCTCGGCTGCCCGGGCCAAGCGGGCGTCGGCGGCCGCCAAGCGCAAGGCCAAGCACGGGAGGCCCCGCTGATGGGTGCGCTGGCATGGACCATGATGGGCGTCGCGCTCTGGCACTTCACGATCTTCGTTCCCGATCGCTGCTGGGGCGGGATCATCGGCGCCTTCCTCGGATGCCTCTTCGGCGCGATCCTCTTCGGGCTGGCGATCCACGGCTTCTCGGTGCCCGGCAACGACGAGACCAACGTCGTCACCGCGCTCGAGGCGGTACCCGGAGCGGCGCTCGGATTCGGCTTCTTCTACTGGCTCGGGATTCGCCAGGAGGCCGCCGCGGCCGAGGACGACCTGCTGGCGACCTAGCAGCGGCTCGATGGTGCGGCGGCGCCGGCCGGCTGCGAACGCCGAGGCAGGGATCGCGCCGCCGCGCTCGTATTCCCAGCCATGTCGCCCGACGGAGCCGGATCGCAGCGCATCGTCGTCGTCGGCGGCACGCCGCGACCCGCGCCGGCCGCGCATCCGCCGCGTGGCGCCGATCGGCCAGGGGAACCCTCCGCGAAGAAGCGCGCGATGCACCACAGCGGCTGGACGACACGACGGCTGACGATCGCCGGCGGCCTCGGCGCCGGCGCGACGCTGCTGGGCGGCGTGATGTTCATCTCGCGCTTCGGCGTCGTCGGCGCCAACGACAGCCCGCTGCTCGCGATCGGCTTCGGCCTGTTCGTCGTCGGGATGGTCGTCTTCTGCGCCGCCCTGATCGCGCTGCTCGGCATCGGGATCGACATGCTCGCCGCGCGCCGCGGCTGGGCGGCCGCCTGCGGAGCGGTGCTCGCGCCGCTGGCGCTCGTCTGGCTGCTGCACCTGGCCGGCGCCGTCGGCTACGCGGTGCCCGCCGTGATCTCGCTGGTCCTGATCGGCGGGCTCGTCGTCGCGTTGAAGTAGCCCGCGCCGCGGCCTGCCGGCGCGCGGCGAACAACGCGTCGTCGTTGCCTGCCCGGGGCGGCGGTTCCATCTGGCGCTCGACGTACCTTCCGTGCGTGCCGTCCGAGCCCGCCCAGCTGCAGATCGCGCCGTGCGCGATGGACGAGGTCCTCGCGCTGGAGCGCGAGCTCGGCGTCAGCCACCCGCTCGCGCAGGTCCTCGTGCGGCGCGGTCTCGCAGCACCGTCCGACGCCCGCGCCTGGCTGGCCGCGGACGAGCGCCACGCCCCGTCGGCCTTTGCCGGGATCGACGTCGCGACCGCGCTCGTGCTCGACCACGCGCGAACCGGACGCCGGATCACGATCCACGGCGACTACGACGTCGACGGCGTCGCCTCGACGGCGATCCTCGTCGGGGTCCTGCGCGCGCTCGGCGCCGACGTCGACTGGTTTCTGCCCAGCCGCGCCGAGGACGGCTACGGCCTGTCGTCGGCCACCGTGCAGCGGCTGGCCGCGCGCGGCACGCGCCTGCTGATCACCGCCGACTGCGCGATCACCGCCGTCGAGGAGGTCGCAGCCGCGCGCGCGGCGGGGATCGACGTGCTCGTCACCGACCACCACAGCCCGCGCGCAGACGGCCGCCTGCCCGACGCGCCGATCGTGCACCCCGCGGTCTGCGGCTACCCGTGCGCCGACCTCTGCGCCGCCGGCGTCGCCTACAAGCTCGCGGCGGCGCTGCTCGAGGCCGCGGGCCACGACCCGGCCGATGCCGATCGCGACCTCGACCTCGTCGCCCTGGCGACGATCGCCGACTGCGTCCCGCTGCGCGGCGAGAACCGCCGCCTCGTGCGCGCCGGCCTGCGCGCCCTGGCGACGACCAAGCGCCCCGGCCTGAGGGCGCTCATGCGCGTCGCGCGCGCCGACCCGTCGCGGATCGACGCGACCGCGGTCGGCTTCCGGCTCGCGCCGCGGATCAACGCCGCCGGCCGTCTGCAGCGCGCGGACGCGGGACTGGAGCTGCTGCTGACGGCCGACGAGATCCGCGCCGCGCAGATCGCCGACGAGCTCGATCGCCTGAACTCCGAGCGCCGCCACAGCGAGACGCGGATCCTCTTCGAGGCCGAGGCGATCGTCGCCGAGCAGCGGCGCAGCGCTGGGGATGCCGAGCCGGTCGCGTACGTGCTCGCCGCCGAGGGCTGGCACAAGGGCGTGATCGGGATCGTCGCCTCGCGGATCGCCGAGCGCCACCACCGCCCCGCGGTGCTCGTCGCCCTCGATCCGCACAGCGGACGGGGAACGGGCTCGGGCCGCTCGATCGCGGGCTTCGACCTGCTGGCGGGGTTCGACGCCGCCGCCGCGCACCTGGTCCGCCACGGCGGGCACCGCGCCGCCGCCGGCTGCGAGGTCGAGGCTTCGCAGCTCGCCGCGTTCCGCGCCGCGTTCGAGGCCCACGCGGCGGCGACGCTGACGGCGGACGACCTCGTCGCCAAGCGCCGCGTCGACGCCGTCGTCTCCGGCGACGAGCTGGGCCTGCCGCTGGCCGAGGAGCTCGAGCGCCTCGCGCCCTTCGGGATCGGCAACCCGGGGGTGTCGCTGCTGGTGCCCGCGGCGCGCTGCAGCGACCCGAAGCCCATGGGGGAGGACGGCAGGCACATCCGCTTCACCGTCTCGGCGGGCGGCGCGCGCGCCCGCGCGGTCGCTTTCGGCACGACGAAGGTCGACTGCGAAAACCCGCTCGACGCGACGTTCTCACTGGAGCTCAACGAGTACAACGGCAGCGTCGAGCCGAGGCTCGTGCTGAAGGACGCCAGGCCCGCAGCGCCCGCGCCGATCACGCTGATCGGCGAGCCCGAGGACTACCTGGCGACCGCGTTCGCCGAGCTGCACCGACCGCTGCACGACACGCCCGTCGGCGCCCGCCAGGCGGGTGTGCCCGTCCGCGACCGGCGCGGCAGCGGGATCGCGGGCACGATCGCCGCGCTCGTGCACACGGGCGAGCCGGTCCTCGTCGTCGCCGCCGACGCCCGGCTGCGCCTTCGCCACCTCGAGCCGATCCTCGGCGGCTTTGCACTGTGCTCGCACGAGGCGCTCGAGGATGACCCCGCGCTGGCCGGCGACGACGCCCACGTCGTCATGCTCGACCCGCCCGCGGGACCGCTGCGCACGCACGGCCGGATCACGCATCTGGCCTGGGGCCGGCCTGAGCTACGCTTCGCACAGCAGATCCATGAGCGTGAGTACGCACTTCGTGCTTCGCTCACCGCGACGTACCGGGCCCTGCGGGCCGCGGGCGACGCGGCGGGTGAGGAGCTCGAGATGCTGCTTCGCGGCGATGCGAAGGCGCCACGGCCGGCGGGACTGGCCGGCCGCGTCCTCAGGGTCCTCGCGGAGCTGCAGCTCGTCAGCCTCGACCCGAACCGCAGGGCCCTGTCCGTCCCGGCCGCCGAGCGCACGACGCTCGAACGGTCGGCGGCGTTCCGGGCATACCAGCAGCGCTACGAGGACGGCCTGAGATTCCTGATCGAGGTGACAGCAAAGGCGGCGTGAGGGCTCCGGCCCGGCAGCGGGTCGCCGGCGGACGCCGTGCGCCGGTCGACGCCGTCAGCGGCGAGCGCCATCCGCCCGTCGAGCGCGCCGACCTCACCGAGCTGGAGCGCAGCCTGCTGTCGGACGTCTTCGCGATCATCGAGGAGCACGCCGACGCATCCGCCGTTCACATCGATCGCGCACAGGTCGAGGCGGCGTTCGTCTTCTCCTGCGAGCACCACGCCGACCAGCGCCGGATGTCGGGCGAGGAGTTCATCGTCCATCCCGTCGGCGTGGCGAAGATCTGCGCGGGGATGCGCCTGGACACCGAGACGCTCTGCGCGGCGCTGCTGCACGACACCGTCGAGGACACGTCCGCGTCGCTGGCCGAGGTCCGCACGGAGTTCGGCGACGAGATCGCCAACCTCGTCGACGGCGTCACGAAGCTGACCGGGATCACGTTCCAGTCGCGCGACGAGGCGCAGGCCGAGAACTACCGCAAGATGATGGTCGCGATGGCCAACGACGTGCGGGTCATCCTGATCAAGCTGGCCGACCGCCTGCACAACATGCGCACGATCGGCGCGATGTCCAAGCAGAAGCAGATCGACAAGGCCAAGGAGACGCTGGAGATCTACGCGCCGATCGCCCACCGCCTGGGCATCCACGCGATCAAGTGGGAGCTCGAGGACCTCGCCTTCGCGGCGCTGCATCCGCGCAAGTACCAGGAGATCAAGGGCCTCGTCAACCAGCAGCGCGAGGAACGCGAGCAGTACGTCGACAAGGCCGGCGCCTACCTGCAGCGCGAGCTCGAGGCGCTCGGCATCGAGGCGAACATCTCCGGGCGCGCCAAGCACTTCTACTCGATCTACTCGAAGATGACCAAGAAGGGCCGCGAGTTCAACGAGATCTACGACCTCACGGCGATGCGCGTGATCGTCGAATCGGTCAAGGACTGCTACGGCGCGGTCGGCGTCGTGCACTCGCTCTGGAAGCCGCTGCCGGGGCGCTTCAAGGACTTCATCGCGATGCCGAAGTTCAACATGTACCAGTCGCTGCACACGACGGTGATCGGGCCCGAGGGGCTGCCGCTCGAGATCCAGATCCGGACGCGCGAGATGCAGGACATGGCGGAGTTCGGCGTCGCCGCGCACTGGATCTACAAGGGCGACGGCGACGGCAAGGTGACCGCCACGGGGGCCGGGCCGAACTCCGGCGGCGACGCCAAGCTCAACTGGCTGCGCTCGATGCTCGAGTGGCAGCAGGAGACGTCGGACCCGAAGGAGTTCATGGCCGCGCTGAAGGTCGACCTGATCGAGGACGAGGTCTACGTCTTCACGCCCAAGGGCGAGGTCAAGTCGCTCGCCGCCGGCGCCACGCCGCTGGACTTCGCCTACGAGGTCCACACCGACGTCGGCCATCGCTGCGTCGGCGCCAAGGTCAACGGCAAGCTCGTGCCGCTGCACTACGAGCTGAAGTCCGGCGACATCGTCGAGGTGATGACCTCCAACCGCGAGCGCGGCCCGTCGCGCGACTGGCTTGCGGTCGTCAAGACGACGCGGGCGCGCAACAAGATCCGCCAGTGGTTCAAGGCGGAGTCGCGCGACGACACCGAGCACACCGGCCGCGAGATCCTCCACGAGCAGCTCAAGAAGGCGGGCTTCCCGGCGCAGAAGATCGTGTCGTCGCCGCTGCTGGCCGACGTCATCCGCGAGATGGGCTTCAAGAAGGCCGACGACTTCTACGTCGCGCTGGGCGGGGCGAAGATCTCGGCGAAGGTGGTCGTCAACAAGGTCACCCAGCGCCTCAAGCAGGGCGAGGCCGCCGAGGGCGAGACCCGCACGATGGCCGAGGATCTTCTCTCGACGCGCCGACAGCGCCGCCAGCCGACGAGCAGCTCGACGCAGTACGGGATCGCGGTCGAGGGCGTCGACGACGTCATGCTGCGGATGGCGAAGTGCTGCCGTCCGGTGCCGGGCGATCCGATCGTCGGCTACATCTCGCTCGGCCGCGGGATCACGATCCACCGCGAGGACTGCCCCAACGCCGTGCAGCTGCGCAAGGATCCCGAGCGCTTCACCCCGGTGCACTGGGAGGGCGACCACGAGACGTCGTTCAAGGTCGAGCTGCAGGTCGACGCGTGGGACCGCCATCGCCTGCTCGAGGACCTGTCGCGGACGTTCGCGGAAGCCGGCATCAACATCGTCGAGGCGCGCTGCGTGGTGTCGCATCCGATGGTCCAGAACTGGTTCGTCGTCGAGGTCGGCGACCTGCAGGTCCTGAAGGGGGCGATCAACCGCCTGCGGAACATCGACTCGGTGTTCGACGCCTACCGCGTCACGCCGGGAGCCGGCGGAGCCGGCTGAGCCGGCTCCGGCACGAGCGCGTGCTCGTGCCGGAGAGCTCGTCGATCAGGATCCGAGCGCCGGCCGCGTGCTGGCGCAGCGCGCGTGCACGCTCGTTCCGTGGATCGTGGTGAGGCGCTGGCCGGCCCGCATCGGGCCGCCACAGCATGGACAGCGTCGTGCCTTCGTCCGCGGAGGCTCGCCGGGCGCGAGTCCCTCCTGGACGCGGGCCAGCAGCTTTCCCTGCATGCCGCCCGCAAGGCGGCCGTCCGAGGCCGCCGGGCTTGCGTCCTTCAACATCGTCTCTCCCGTCGTACGTCGATCCTGCGGGCCGTGCGCTCATCCTGTGGCGGGGCCGCTCCTGTCGCCGGACGTGATACCCAAGCCACGTGCCCGACCATCCGCAGATTTCGCGGATCGGGCGCACGCGCGCTGTATGTGCGAGACCCTCAGGAGACGACGCGCAGGGCGCCCGGCATGACGCCGAACAGCGCCTCGGTGACGTCGCCGAGATGGTCGCCGTCGACGTGCAGCGGGATCGCGCGCCCGTCGACCGACACGCAGCGCAGCTCGCTGACGTCGCGGAAGGCGAGGATCTGGCGGTGCCCGACTACCGAGCGCTTGGCAGACAGCAGGCGCCGCGCTATCGCCGGGATGTCCTGCGGCCTGACGCCCCGCAGCGCGACGCCGGCCAGCGTGCCGGTGTCCAGGCCGCCGCCCTCCGCGATGTAGATCGGCTTGTCGTCGAGGTAGGTGAACTGCGCGCCGTTCTGGACGAGCGTCGTGATCGCCCGGTCGACGCGGCCGTCGACGTGGACCTCCATGCGCGGCGGATGGCGCACGTAGTGGCGCAGCACGGTCTCGACCGCCGCGTAGACGAAGAAGTACTCGCGCAGCCTGTGGCGCTTGAGGCCGGGCGACGCCTCGATGCGCTTGACGACGCTCGCGTCCAGCCCGAAGCCGCTGGAGTACGTGAATGCACGGCCGTTGGCGGTCCCGAGATCGATGCTCCGCGGGCGCCAGTCGTCGGCCATCGTCAGCAGGTGCTCGGTCGCGTCGACGATGTCCCCGGGAATGCCGAGCATCTTGCACAGCACGTTGGTCGCGCCGCCGGGCAGGCAGGTGAGCGGCGTCGCGCAGCCGGCCAGGCCGTTGGCGACCTCGTTGACGGTGCCGTCGCCGCCGAACGAGACGACGACGTCATAGCCGTCCTGCGCGGCCTCGCGGCACAGCTCGGTCGCGTGGTTGCGGGCCTGGGTGTCGATCGCGTCGACCTCGTAGCGACCCTGCAGCGCGGCGACGACGAGGTTGCGCAGCCGCGCCGACATCGTCGTCGCGTAGGGGTTGACGACGACGAGCATCCGCTTGCGCTGCACGGGCGCCGTCAGCGTGGCGGCCTCGGCAAGGCGTTCGAGCGGTTCGAGCGTCACGCGGACGAGCCTAGAGCCAGCCGCGCTTGCGAAAGGCCCACAGCATCCCGGCGAGCAGCGCGACCATCACGCCGACGACGATCCAGAACGCCGCGATCGAACCCTCGCCGGGCACGCGGACGTTCATCCCGAAGACGCTCGCGACGAGCGTCAGCGGCAGGACCACGACGCTGATCGCCGTCAGCGCCTTGAGGATGTCGTTGACGCGATGCGAGAGCACCGACTCGTTCGTCGACTCCAGGCCCTCGACGACCTCCTTGAAGTTCTCGAGCATGTCCCAGATGCGCTCCGACGCATCGTTGATGTCGTCGAAGTAGATGTCCAGGCCCTCGGGGATGTAGCGCTTGGTGCGTTCGAGGTCCTTCAGCGCCGCACGCTGCGGGCGGACGATCTTGCGGAAGTTGATGATCTCCTGCTTGACGTTGGATATGTCGCGGACGATCTCGGCGGAGCGGCCCTCGAAGATCTCGTCCTCGAGCACCTCGAGCTTGTTGCCCATCTTCGCGAGCATCGGAAACGACGCGTCGACGCAGTCGTCGACGATCTTGTAGAGCAGGTAGCCCGGGCCCTTGGCAAACAGCGAGTCGCGCACGTCCTCGCGCGTGCGGCAGCGCTCGAAGAGGTACTCCAGGGGCTGGATCGGCTCGTTGGGCAGCGTGATGACGAAGTCGGGCCCGACGAAGATGTCGAGCTCGGCGGCGTTGAGCCGGCCGACGGCCTTGTCGAAGCGCGGAAAGTGCAGGACGACGAAGAGGTAGTCGTCGTACTCGTCGACCTTCGGGCGCTGGTTGCGCGAGCTGATGTCCTCGTAGTCGAGCGGATGGAACTCGAAGTGCTCCTCCAGCCACGTGCGGTCGGCGGCCCGCGGGCGCTCGATGTGGATCCAGCGCAGCCCCTCGGCCTCGACGATCTCGATGTTCGGCGTCTCGGCCTCGACCTCCGGCACGGCGGCGGCGCGCCCGCGACCACGTACGGGGCGTCCAAACCGCGGCTTCGGGAGGTTGGGCATGGTTGATATTGTGCCGCGCCAGAGCTGGACACATCCAGAGGGGTGGAGGGACAGGCCCTATGAAGCCCCGGCAACCAACCCGCTGTTCGCGGGAAACGGTGCCAATTCCTGTCAGATGTGGCACAGGCCCCGCGCCTTCGCCACAGGACACGTACGGCGAACGGGAGTCTCATGGCAGCCAAGCAGCTGAAGTGCAGGGAATGCGGGACCGAGTACCCACTGGAGGCGCGCTACGTGTGCTCGCAGTGCTTCGGTCCCCTGGAGGTCGGCTACGACCACGAGCGGCTCGACGACGTCGGCGAGCTGCGACGGCGCATCCAGGGCGGCCCGCAGAACATCTGGCGCTATCACGACTTCCTGCCGCTGGCGGGCCCGCAGCCACGGACGCGCACCGGGCTGCCCGCCGGCTGCACGCCGCTGATCCGCGCCGACCGGCTCGCCGAGCGCCTCGGCCTCGGCGAGGTCTGGGTCAAGAACGACGCCGCCAACCCGACGCACTCCTTCAAGGACCGCGTCGTGTCGGTCGCCGCGACACGCGCGCGCGAGCTCGGCTTCGACACGCTCGCGTGCGCCTCGACGGGCAACCTCGCCAACTCCGTCGCCGCGCACGGCGCGGCGCTCGGGATGGAGTCCTACGTGCTGATCCCGGCCGACCTCGAGGAGCAGAAGGTGCTCGCGACCGGCGTCTACGGCACGAACCTCGTCAAGGTCCGCGGCAACTACGACGACGTCAACCGGCTGTGCACCGAGCTGTCGGGCGACCGCGAGAACTGGGCCTTCGTGAACATCAACATGCGCCCGTACTACGCGGAGGGGTCGAAGACCGTCGCCTACGAGATCGCCGAGCAGCTCGGCTGGGAGATCCCCGACCGCGTCGTCGTGCCGATCGCGTCGGGCTCGCTGTTCACGAAGATCGGCAAGGGCTTTGCGGAGTTCATCGACATCGGCCTGATCGAGGGCGAGGTGCCGACGATGAACGGCGCCCAGGCGACGGGCTGCTCGCCGGTCGCGGCCGCCTTTCGCGACGGCAAGGACTTCTGCCGCCCGGTCAAGCCGCAGACGATCGCCAAGTCGCTGGCGATCGGCAACCCCGCCGACGGCCCGTACGCGCTCGATCTGGCGCGGGCGACCGGCGGCTCGATCGACATGGTCGACGACCAGGAGATCCGCGCCGGCATCCGCCTGCTCGCCGAGACGACCGGCATCTTCACCGAGACGGCCGGCGGCGTGACGACCGCCGTCCTGCGCAAGCTCGCCGAGGCGGGCGCGATCGGAGCCGACGAGCGCGTCGTGCTCGTGATCACCGGCGACGGCCTGAAGACGCTCGACGCCGTGCGCGACTCCTTCACGGCCCACGAGGTCGATCCGACGATCGAGTCCTTCGAGGAAGCGTTCTCGGAGTCCGTACATGTCTAGGATCGTGTCCTGATGGCGATCACGGTCAAGCTCCCCACGCAGTTGCGCGACACCGTCGGCGGCGCCGCCTCGGTCCAGGCGGAGGGCGCGACGGTCGGCGAGGCGCTCGAGTCGGTCTTCTCGTCGTACGGCGAGCTGCGCGACCGCCTCTACCAGGACGGCGACCTGCGCCGGTTCGTCAACGTCTATCTCGCCGGCGAGGACATCCGCTTCCTCGACGGCCTCGACACGGAGCTTTCCGACGGCTCCGAGCTGACGATCCTGCCCGCCGTCGCCGGCGGCTGACGACCGCGACCGGCGCCCGCGACAGCGGGGCGGGCACACTGTGCATGTGCCCGCCCGCGACCCGCTCGACGAGTACAAGCGCAAGCGCGACCCCGAGCGCACGCCCGAGCCGTCCGGCGACAGCGCGGCCGGCGGCGCAGGCGCCGCGCCGCCGCAGAAGCGCTTCGTCGTGCAGGAGCACCACGCGACGCGCCTGCACTGGGACCTGCGCCTGGAGCACGAGGGCGTCGCCGCCTCCTGGGCGATCCCCAACGGAATCCCGGAGGACCCGAAGGAGAACCGGCTGGCGGTGCACACCGAGGACCACCCGCTCGAGTACCTCGAGTTCGAGGGCGACATCCCCAAGGGCGAGTACGGCGCCGGCAAGATGCGCATCTGGGACCGCGGCACGTACGAGACGCACAAGTTCGACGACGCGAAGGTCGAGGTCACGTTCCACGGCGAGCGCCTCAGAGGCCGCTACGGCCTGTTTCCGCTGAAGAAGCGCAAGGGCGAGGCCGCGGGCAAGGACTGGATGATCCACCGCATGGATCCCGCCGAGGATCCCACGCGCGAGCCGATGCCGCCGCGCGTGAGCCCGATGCTCGCCAAGCCGGCCAAGCAGCTGCCGGCCGGCGACGACGACTGGGCCTACGAGATCAAGTGGGACGGCGTC